>JBQMRO010000043.1:0-478 GCA_052174475.1 Arsenophonus sp. NC-CH8-MAG3 | reverse complement strand
AGTGTATTTAATATATCGAGGATATAATTAACGTTAAAACTAATTTCTATCATTTGACTTTGATAATTAACATCAATAATTTCTTCTGACTCTTCCTGTTCTGGATTGTTTGAAACGATGTAAACTTACATGGCCCCATCGATACTTATGAAACGAAAGATGTAAACGTGTTATTAATTTATATTTTGATTAACGTACAGTGTAGACCAACATTGTGTGAGAAAGTGACACAACTTTTTGATTTGTCTATAGTTTGTACAAGAATATGTGATCTTACAGCTTATAAACGAAGACCAATATTAATATTACTTGTTTAAAATAAAAAGCACTGCACTGCAACCTTTTAACATGAATTGTTTTTTTTTTTTTAATGACACGTTTCAGACACTGACTATGTTTCATTAAAACCGAGTAAAAGTTGTATTCTAATAAAAGTAATTTTGAATTTTTACGAATATTGTAAATATTAATGAATGGC
>JBQMRO010000042.1:0-212454 GCA_052174475.1 Arsenophonus sp. NC-CH8-MAG3 | reverse complement strand
GCGGTACCTCTAATCAGCTACCTTTCACAATCACGGATAAATTCATGTAATGGATTAAAATAGTATCTCATTTTACAGATCTCTGTAGGGTAGACTTTTTATGGTATATCATATCTCTGTTGTTGAAATCATTTATTAAATCAATCAGCAGGATACATAAGGATATTCGAAACCCTATTACACCAAAAATTAGCATAACTTTTAATTTTATTAAAATTTTTTTCATATTTAATTTAATTAGCTAATATTTGAATTAATTTTTATTAATTGTACGATTTAATCGGTTAGTTAAATTACAATACATTAAAATTTTAATGATTAATATAGAAGATTATTTATCTTGATAGATAAAATCACCATATTAGTGATTTATTTAAACATATGTAAAATTTTACAAATGGAATGTTATGAAAAAAATATTTTTTATGATCATTAATGTAATGTAGCTAGCTTGATTGCTTATGAGAGTCATTTATTGCACTCGCTTGCAAATACGAGTGCACTACTTTTAAAATATTAGGTAATATTAATTACCTAGAGTTTTATATAAAAATTATGATACGCTTAGTGGTGAAGCCTTTTCAAGGCAAAACCTATCTGTGTACATTTTACCAAAAGTAAAGTACTTGTAGAATAGACCGCATTTATGCAAATAAAATATAATGCATTATGGAGCACATGTCCATTCTTTTACCGAACACATTTCTTGTGATACTCTGGAATCATTCAGAGATAGTTTTGACCGATAGTAGTTAATAGATAGTTAATTAGCGTATTAGAATTGATAGTCCTATCTTTGATAGATTCGATAAAGAAAAGGTTAAATGGAATAAAGTCTTAGTTGCAATACTTTTTAATCATTTGAAAGAGTATATATACAACTATATCTATAAATTAATGTAATTTAACAGTTAGTTTGCGTAGTAATTGTTTGCAACGCTATTATAATATTGCCTGTTCATGCCTACGTTGATTGGCAAAACCGTTATAATCAGGAAATTTCATGGAAAATCAACTTAAGTTGAATAATAGTAAAGAAATAATCGTTTTTTTGGCTAATCGTTTTCCTTATTGTTTTATTACTGAAGGTAATGCTCGTCCACTGAAGATTGGAATCTTTCAAGATATTGTAGCGAGATTGACTGAAAAGGATGGAATTAGTAAAACTCAATTGCGATTTGCTTTACGAATGTATACTTCTAGTTGGCGTTATTTATATGGTGTTAAAGAAGGTGCTAAACGTGTCGATTTAGATGGCAATTATTGTAATGCTCTAGCGTTAGAGCATGTAAAATATGCACGTCAACAGCTAATGGATGCAAAGGCTCGTATTCAAGCGAAACAAACAGAGAAAAAATTAAGAAAACGAGAACTTCAATATAATGCTCAGAAGATAGATAACGAAAAGATCTTATCAGTAACTTCTGGTAAAAAAAGTGAGACTTCTCACTTAACAACTAAGGAAATAAATAAAAAAAATAAACATCATGGTTACTCTAAAAATCAAGCTAAAAAAGCCCATAATAGTAAAATGGCTAACCTGAATAAATTACAATCTGTAACGGATATTTCTACCTTAAAAGTTGGTCAAATATTAAAGGTTATACTTGGTCAAAGTATTGTAAATGCATCAGTACTTGAGATAGCTAAGGATGATGTTCGAGTGCAATTATCGACAGGATTAGGAATGATTGTACGCGCTGAGCACTTAAAGTTCTGATACGGAGGCCAATTAAAGCATGAATAATTTTATTAAACTGGCTTTTGTATTTAGTATAACTGCAATAACTACTTCATTTGCAAATACCGTAGTGAATCCAACACTATTAACAACTCAGAAACTTCCTCAACTTCAACAGGGACGCCTCGATGCTATTATTAGCGATAGAGTTGTTTCACGCTTTATACGTTCTCACTATCGTCAATTTAATTTGGATGAAAACTTTTCTAGCAAGATTTTTACTCGCTATTTAAATCTGTTAGATTATAGCCATAATGTTTTTTTACAATCAGATATTGATAAATTTGCTACTGAGAAAACTAAAGTAGGACAACAGATTAAAATTGGTCATCTAAATGAACTATATGCGATATTTAATTTAGTACAACAGCGGCGCTATCAACGTTTTCAATATGCTTTATTGCAGCTTAATATGCCGCTAGATTTTTCTAAAAACGATGTCATTGAGCTTGATAGAAGTAAAGCGCCTTGGCCTAAAACTATTAATGAGATAAATAAACTGTGGGATGCTAAAGTTAAGTTTGATTGGTTGAATTTGAAGTTGTCAGGTAAAAATGATATAGAAATTAAGCCAATATTAATAAGACGTTATAATTTTGCATTAAAACGTCTTGCGCAAGCGCAAAGTGAAGATGTTTTTAAATTAATCATGAATGCTTTTGCAAGAGAAATAGATCCGCACACTAACTATCTTTCTCCTCGTAACACGGAACAATTTAACTCAGAAATGAGCTTATCATTAGAAGGTATAGGTGCAGTACTTCGTCAAGATGAAGATTATATTATTATCAACTCAATGGTGCCGGGTAGCCCGGCCGCAAAAAGTAAATTATTAAATGTCGGCGATAAAGTTATTGGCGTAGGTCAAACGGACAAATCAATAATAGATGTTATTGGCTGGCGACTAGATGATGTCGTTGCCCTTATCAAAGGACCAAAAGGCAGTAAAGTATGTCTTGAAGTTATTTCAAATTCAAAACTAGCTAAGCCCCATAGGATAACACTGATTCGTGAGCATATTAGACTGGAAGATAGGGCCGTGAAACTTACGATTAAAAATGTTGGCGTACTTGATATTCCAGGTTTTTATGTTGGATTGACTGATGATGTTAAAAAACAGTTAGAAAAAATAGCTAAAAGTCATGTCACGGCACTTGTTATTGATTTACGTGGCAATGGTGGTGGTGCTTTAACTGAAGCAATATCATTATCGGGTTTATTTATTTCAAGCGGTCCAATTGTTCAGGTACGTAATAACAACAATAAAATTCGTCAGGGTATAGATGATGATGATATAGTATATTACAAAGGCCCACTTACGATATTAATCGATCGCTTTAGTGCTTCAGCATCAGAAATTTTTGCTGCTGCAATGCAGGATTATGGTCGTGCATTAATTGTTGGAGAATCATCTTTCGGCAAAGGTACTGTTCAGCAATACCATCCTTTAAGTCGTGTTTACGATGATATATTACGTCCGGATTGGCCTGCTTTAGGTTCTGTCCAATATACTATTCAGAAGTTTTATCGTATCAATGGTGGCAGTACCCAACGCAAAGGAGTAACGCCGGATATTATTATGCCAACGAGTATAGATCCGGCTGAACTGGGCGAGAATTTTGAAGATAATGCTTTACCTTGGGATAGTATTATCCCAGCTGACTATAGTGTAGTTAGCAAAAATATTAGCCAATATATTGCTAATATTATTGCTAACTATAATGAACGCATAACGAAAAATCCTGAATTTAAATATATTAAGGAGGATATTGCTCGTTATCGTGCTATGAAGGAGAATAAAAATATTATTTCGCTTAATTATCTTAAACGTGAAAAAGAAAATAAAGAAGCTAACACGATTCAATTACGTCGTATTAATGAACGCTTTGCTCAACAAGGTAAACCACTGTTAAAAACAATAGATGATTTACCTAAAAATTATGAATTACCAGATCCCTATCTTGATGAAGCAGTGAGAATTGCAATTGATCTTGCAGATTTCGAAGGCGTTAGTCGGTTGCATCAGGCTAAAAAATAATTAAAATTTATCTCAATACTAAAAACAAGCAAAGCGCTACCCTTTAGTGTAAAGGGTTTATTAAAGATAAAAATGTTCATAAAATTATTAGTAAATCTGGTGTATATTTGTCAGATATTCTGATCGAATGCTTCGTGAATCTATTTTCATTATTAAATAATGTGTTGTTATCACCATGGTTAACAAGGCTAATCTATTAGCCGGGTTCAACTTTTTTAAGAGAACGGGAAGCAGCTAAAATACCACTGAAAAGGATTATTTTTGAACTACACTTCTTCGCGCATCAGATTCATAGCCTCACTGTCACAAAAAAACCGATTCAATCGGATTCGTCATTCTTATTGATACTCAGCACACTTAAGAAAAATCGTAGAATCCCAGCCGTTCTTCTTGATCTTTCTGCAGTTTCTTCTTCATCGCTGAATAGCGTGCACTAAAAACATTGCCAACAAAATATCAAGGAGTTATTAGTGGCATTACAGTCTCTCTGGTAGCAAGATCTTCTAGCAAACTCATAGCCTTAACTTTCTGTTGTATGCCTTTGTGGAGTGAAGAGAACTAATTAACTGTTTTGCATATCTAGCAGCGTTAGCGCGAATGTCTAGATATATCTTTGGTATGATGGCAAAGCTTAATGGCACCGGTCTCTCGTAGCAATCTTAGTAGATACGGTTAAGCAACGCGCTTACTAGTCATTGAAAAGTTAGGCCAAGTGCGCTTCTTCTAACTCTTAATAGAGAGCTTCGAACGCAACAAGCTCCACATTACGTTCATACAGTGATCTCAATAATGAGAAGTAAGCAAAAGCGATCAGCTTGCTTGACAAACCAGTCATATGATAGGCTAAGAAATAAATATAGAGCGCGTATTGCTTAAATTACATAAGATACTATTTTACCTGCATACTCTTTAAACTATTGCTGTTTCAGTTTGCTGATGAAGCAATCTCCAGAGAAATCATCTACTTTTCATTAAGAAAAGCCCAAAGATTTTGTTAAATCACCCGTGGACTGTGCCTAGCAGGAGGAATAGCCATAGTTAGAAACTCTTCGCCGCTTTTGTACACATAAGATAAGGTGCCTCAACGAGCTGTTGAGGGATACTCTCCTGCCACTGCGATCCACATTAAACCTTAGACATTTTAATCTCACATTACCAATGCTAGTTTATATGATTCACTGCGGCAAATAACCGTTATAATCGATAGACAATAACGCCAGTCGACAAGTTAGTGTTCACATGTTGTTGCAGAATATTTTTGAGCTCTACCTCAACGACAGTTCCTATCAGCTACTTAGCACGCCATTACGGATGAGTTTATGAAAAATTGGGATTTCACAGGTAATATCTGATTTTTCTGGTTACCTATATGGTAAAAATTTTATGGCATATCATTTTTCTGTTGTTAAAATTATCTACTAAATTAATTAGTATGTACGTCACTATCTTTAAAACTACATACATTAAAATTAACATACTTTCCATCTCGGGAAATAGTATTGGATTTTTAAGTAATTCAGGTTTAACTTTCAATCAATCTTTCATAGATTGAAATGGAGTTTTAATACTCAATACTGATTGAGGTAATTCTTGATTGTATAGATAAATGTATCGTGCAAAATAATCTCAAGATCTTCACTAGAATTAAAGTTGCGGCTTTGTATCCCATCTTCCACATACGCCATTTAATCTTGCTTTATCATAGCATTTTTTATAGATGCGTTGACGAAGCTTGGAAGTTAAGCTTTTATACGAAGCTTTATATAACAAAATTGGAAAATTCATATTTTCTGGTAGAAAACGTTTTTGCAGATCAGAAAAATCGCTGCAAATTCTTTGCCGTTGTCTGTAAGTATTTGATGAATATTTACAGAAATAGATGGTTAAGAGCACGTAAGAAGAGTTAAGTATTTGTCGCGTCTTTAACCTTATAAAAACGGATAAAACCCATCGAGCAGTGCACTTTTATAGCTAAGAAAGATAACTTCGTGAAGTTTAGTTTAGCATTTGTGGAAGAAATTTCATATCTATGTACAGATAATTAGGCTTATAACTTTTAAACACTTTATCCTTTAACTTTGATGTTCCTATTTCATTTCATACAAATTCCTAAGTTCGCGCCTTGCCCCTCAGATCTTCATAAACAAAGATTTAGTGCAGATTGAGATATAACGGGATTAAGAAATTCAAGTATAATAAACCTGTCAACAGATATAAATTTTAAGAAAGAGAAAAGCATTTTTCTCTGAAAACCACCAGGGTATATCGCTGATCTAGCGATAGCATCATCTCTAAATAATTGAGAATATAACTGTGATCATCAGCGCCATCTTTTTTTTACCGTTTAGTAACGGTAAGTTCGAAGATATTATAACATCTAGCTAAAGTAGACGCAGTCTCTTTACTAGCCTGAAGAGTAGCATTGATTTTAGGTGTTTGAGTTACCTGACATTAGGGTCTTATTATGAGATTTTGTCCTTAACTTATATCCATCAGTATCCATATTGCCATTAATATGGCTATATTACAAGTATCTATATAATGATCCGTGACCAAACAAAAAACTATTAGTTACTAACTTAAATAGAAAATATTTTCATATGACTAGCATTTTTATTATTTCTTATTGTACTTGTTGCTACAGTCTATGAATTTAATTATATATAAATATATAAAATATATAGTAGTATAAATTTAAAGAAATGCTATAATAATTTTTTCATAAAAAATTTTTTAATGCTGGAAACGAAAACATCTTGTTTTCATATTAAAAAACCTATTTTTTTCCAAAACATAGCATTTTTGCTAAAATGTCTTTTATCTTGACTTTATATAATCAAGGTATTGGGAGAATAGTTCTAAACTTTATATTTAAACTATAAGTTGAAAAATAGCGTGATTAGTAATGAATTAATATGGCAAAATTTAACACCTGATTATGAACCTTATCTTAATCTTTTTGCTTCTGCTGACAAGCTAGAAAATGCTACTTTATCCATTATTCAACCGAAATTATCTAATAGTCTAAAAAGGTTTTTATTAACATCAACTTATTCTCCTTTTGCTATTATTAGAGCAAAAGAATGTCAAAGCTACTTATCTGAATTAGCAAAATATATTAAAAATGTTAATCCATCATCAGTTGATATTACTGGAGATTATCAACAATCAAATGGAAGATTTTATTGGGAAGCAGGTAGTAAAGGATCATTCACTCCTTCTTATTCAGTCTATTTCTGTAATTGGATAGAAATGTCGCAATTATTTGGTAGTGTTCATCAATATCAAAATAGGATTCACTTAGAACCAGGACTATTACACAAAATCAATGGCGGAGTATTATTACTTTCTGTTGGTACATTATTAGCGCAGCCATTAATGTGGCAACGTTTAAAACAGATGATAATACAAAAACAGTTTGAATGGCTTCCAGTAAATGAAAATCAATTTTTACCAAATCCAATTGATTCAATGCCCCTTGATATTAAACTTATTTTAGTCGGCGATCATTTTAGTCTTGATGAATTTGAAACAAAAGAGCCAGAGCTTTTTTCTCAAGCTACGTACGGCGAATATGAATTCGAGCTAGATTTTGAACATAGTAGTCAATTATCACTATGGATAAAATTTGTTAAACAAATTATTACCGATTGCCAATTCCCTGATTTAACAATTGATGCGTGGCCACCTTTCATTACTCAAGCAATCCGATATACTGAAGATAAATCTATTCTACCGTTAGATAGAATCTGGCTAATTCGTTGTTTAACTGAAGCAAATCAATTTCAACAAGATAATAAGCTGACTGCAAAATCATTTCAAACAGCACTTCAGCAGCGTCAATGGCAACATAGTTACCTTGCTAAACGCAAATTAGATGATATTTTGCAAAAACAAGTTTTTGTTAAAACTGAAGGTAAAATCATTGGCCAAATCAATGGATTGTCTGTTATGAAATATTTAGGGCATCCAGAACTTATCGGTGAACCATCACGTATTACTTGTGTTGCTCACTTTGGTAATGGTGAATTTACTGATGTAGAACGTAAAGTTGAGCTTGGGGGCAATATTCACGCTAAAGGCATGATGATTATGCAAGCCTATCTCAATTATGAATTGAAACTTGAACAGCCACAACCCTTTTCTGCTTCAATTGTATTTGAACAGTCTTATAATGAAGTTGATGGTGATAGCGCATCATTAGCTGAGCTTTGTGCATTAATTAGTGCACTTTCTCTTCAACCTATTGATCAGCAAATTGCAGTAACAGGTGCAGTAGATCAATTCGGTTATGTACTACCCATAGGTAGCATTAACCAAAAAATTGAAAGCTTTTTTGATGTCTGTTTCCAACGTAAATTAACTGGTCAGCAAGGCGTTATAATTCCTGCAGCTAATATTCGTCATTTATGTTTAAAATCTGATCTTATTGCAGCAATCAAATCTGGCGTATTTCATATTTGCCCTGTTGAACATGTTTCTGAAGCAATTTCAATCTTGACAAAACGTGCTTATTATAAGCAACAACATGCTACAAACAACTTTCATCTATTAGCTTTAATACATGAACGAATTTCTCAGGCCAATAACCAAAAAAAGCCTAAATTTACGGGGCTTCTAAAGTGGTTAAATTAAAAAAATAGCCGATCAGAGTTGTTCATCTTCGATCTCTAAGCTATTCTTTAACCTTATTAAAATAATAAGGTTATTTAGTAAAAATGGTTGATAAAAGTAGCTCTTATAATAAAGAAGATTTGAATGCTTCCGGAAGAGGTGAACTTTTTGGCAAAAATGGACCACCATTACCTTCCGGTAATATGCTGATGATGGATCGTATAATAAAAATAACTGAAACCGGCGGAAAATATGATAAAGGCTTTATTGAAGCCGAATTTGATATCAAACCTGATTTATGGTTTTTTAACTGTCACTTCACTAATGATCCAGTTATGCCTGGTTGTTTAGGTTTAGATGCAATGTGGCAACTTGTTGGGTTCTACTTGGGATGGCTCGGTGGTAAAGGTAAAGGCCGGGCTCTGGGCGTAGATGAGGTAAAATTTACTGGACAAATTTTGCCAACCGTAAAAAAAGTAACCTACCGTGTTCATTTAAAACGTGTTATTAACAGAAAATTAATTATGGGTGTCGCTGATGGTGAAGTTTTGATTAATGATAGATGTATTTACACAGCAAACGATTTGAAAGTTGGTTTATTTCAAGATACTAGTAACTTTTAAGTCCAGATCTTTTTTATCAAAAACTCCTCTGTTATCTTAACTGCTAAAAAATGAAGTAAATATATAATACATTTATGATAATTGGCTCGCTATAGATTGTCCAATCTGAGTCCAGCCTATCGCTAATCTCCTAACTAATGCCGAATAGCCATTTTCATTTTGATCAAGTAGCAGACTAAAATCTTGCTTGATAATGCCTTTATCACTTTTATAAATCCAGTTTCCCTGGATAATCACTTTACCATCATAGCGGCCATGAAAAGCGATTAAAATAACATTAAGACTATCAGGTCTGTTTTCCAACGGTTGAGCTGATACTAATCTATTGGGCAAGCTAATAGATAACTGATTGACTAAATTTTGTATCAACTGTTGTTCTAACGGGCTTGCCCATAGATGATTCCTAGCATTAATGTAATTAACATCGCTAGTTTGATAAGTAATACCATTAGCCGCCAATATTCCAGACAACTGCACTGTTTGTACCCAAAGCTGTTTTTTTGTTACTAAATCACTTTTTTTAGTCACTAAGCTTAGCGCCGTTGGTAATTGATAATAAGATTTTTCAATTCCACTAGTACAACTGATAAGTAAAAAATAAAAAATCAATGCCAAATATTTCATTATTTTCTCATCTTCTTCGGTTCAGGATCCTTCATCAATTTTGCTTCAAAAAGAAATGCATTACTCTTATTATTTAATGTCTTGATTACTGGCTGAATATCTCTTAACACCTGATCAAGATGCTGTATGTTATCGATCATTCTATTATAGGCAGGAGATCCTGGTTGCAAACCTTGCATGACTTGATTCAATTTAAGCAACGTTTGTTGCAAATCAATAAGAATATTTTGAAAGTCTTTGTTTGTCATCAGTTTATTTAATTCAAAAAAGGTATGTTTCGCTTCACGAATAGTTTTCTGACTTTCTACTAGCGTATTTATGGCTTGAGTTATCATAGGTTCAATCGGAATATGATTGATTTTATCTAATGCCTCAATTACTTTTTGTTGAATCTGTGATAATCCAACACTAACCGTTGGAATAATATCGTAATCAGAAACTTTTAATAACCCTTTCCATTGGACTTTTTCATGATAGAAATCTAAATCAATATATAACGCTCCGGTAATTAAGCTAGCTGACTTTAAAGCTGCTCTTAATCCTTGTTTTAATGCAGCCGCAAACTCTTTTTCTAAATCAATATCAGCACTAACACGACCAGGCTCAATATGGATTAAAACCGGAATACGAAATTCATTATCCAATTTTTGCCATAATTTTTCAGAATTAAAGGGGACTTCTATCACTGTTCCTAAGCGAATTCCTCTAAATTCAACCGGTGCTCCAGGTTGTAATCCACTAACTGAATCCGAAAAGAACAAAATAAAATCTTTATATACAGTGTATAAAGAGTTTTGAACACTTTTTTGATCTTCATAAAGCCTGAATAGATTTTTATCTTCGACCCGTTTGCCTGGTTGCCAGCCTTCCATAACATCGAAGCTAACCCCACCACTATATAATGTAGTTAAAGAGCCAATCTCTAAGTGAACACCTTGCGCCGATAAATTAAAAGCAATACCGCTATCTCTCCAAAAACGAACATTTTCTGTTACCAAACCATCATAAGGAGCATTGATAAAAAGCTGATAATGCATATTTCGGCTTTTAATATTAAACGAACTCGCTTCTACCGAACCGACTTGATAGCCATGAAATAGCACTGGAGAACCGATATTTAACCTACCAGCCTGAGCACTAGTTAAAATCACTCGAATACCTTTAGCATCAGGTAATGCTAATGGCGGCGAATCTAATAAGTCAAATTTTTCAGCATGTTGTTCGCTATTACCAGGTTGAACTTCAATAAATACTCCAGAAAATAGCGTACTTAATCCAGTTACTCCCTCTTTGCCAATAGCCGGTTTAACAATCCAGAATGTAGTATCTTTCTTTAGCAAACCCTTCATGCCGTCATTTAGACGTGCTTTAATAATTACATGCTTAAAGTTTTTATCAAGGGAAACTTTTTCTACCAATCCGATATCAACACTACGACTTTTAAGTTTGGTTTTTATTGCTTCAACCCCTTCAGCATTATAAGTAATCAATGTCACTTCATGGCCTAAATAACTGAAATGATAAATTAAAATCCAAGCACCAATAAATATGGTGACAATCGGAATGATCCAAATCAGCGACCAGCTTTTTAGTTTGCTGATCTTTGCTTTCGCGTCAGTGTTATCTTTATGAGCCACCTTGCAACCCTTTTCTTAACTAAATTCTACCCGGCAAAACAACATTACAACGATCCCAAGTTAAACGCGGATCAAAGGTCATTGCTGCAAACATAGTTAAAATCACAACAGAAGCAAATAAAATCACTCCAATCGCTGGTGAAACGTTCATTAATCGCCCCATTTGCATCATTGATGATAGTATAGAAATTACAAAAACATCAATCATTGACCAACGTCCAATCCATTCAACAAATTCATAAATAAAGTGCATCTGCACCGAATCCTGATTACCATAACCTTTAGCATTAAAACATAACCAGCTTAGTGCTACTATTTTTAAGCTGGGTACCATAATGCTAGTAATGAAAATTATGATGGCGATCGGATACGAGTTATCACCCCATAATAAAATAATACCAGACATAATAGTAGAGTCTAGTCTATTACTTAATGTATTCGTGATCATAACAGGTAAAATATTTGCTGGAATATAAAGGATTAATGAGGAAAGTAACAGTGCCATTGTATTCTGTAAACTATTAGGCCGTCTAATATAACCTTTAGCATGGCAACGAGGACAGTATTTTATTTTGGTTGCTAAAATAGCCATACAGATATGACAGGATCTAACGTCTTGACTAATACCGCTTTTACCTTCTTGCAGTTGGATTTCAAGCTGTGGCACTTCACTTATTTGCTGCCATAGAAAATAACGATCTAAACATTGAAATGCTCTAACCTGTAACAAACAAAAAAAACAATAAGGAATAAAGCTAATACTAAAAGTAATTTCACAATAGGCCATTAGTTTAATAAAACTAACTAACACACTAGCTAAAAAAATTTCTACCATACACCAGGTTTTCATTTGAAATAACGTCCTAGCAAGATTTATTTTTAACCAAAGCGGAAGATTAACTCGTTGACATAATAAAATAATGGCAACCATGCAAAAAGCAGGTATCGCAACGACAAAAAAAATAAAAAACAAGCCGAGAATAGTATATTTTATCTCAAACATGGCATGAGCAATATCAAATATTGAAATCTGATTTTCAATACCCATGACACGTATTTTTACGTAAGGAAATAAACTAGCAATAAATAACATAACTAATGCGCTAATCGCAATTGCAGTTGCAGTTGGCTGATTAGCTAAATACTTCCACTTGGCAGATAAAACAGTATGACAACGTGGACAACTTGCTTTAGTACCTTGCTCTAAAACCGGTAATGCTACTAATAAATCACATTTCGGGCAAAGTATCTTATTTTTATAACTTTTATTAAAATGATTATGAGAGTGCAACTTTTTTTCCTCTATACAGGCATAATTTAAAATTATTGGCTATCTTTAAGTAATTCTAATTCTTTCTAATGATTAAAAATAATTTCCATTTCTATTTTTCTTATCTAACGCTTTTAATGTTGATTTAGTAAGAATAGGGGGCTAATTAAAAAACTTAATTGCACCAACTTAAAATTACAATATAGAAATTTCAGCTTCTTATCTCTCTAGCCGTCCGGTAATTATTCTAGTTCTCTCAATAAATTGAGCTATTTATTACTTTTTCGTTTTAGAAGCTTTTAGCGCTATTTCTGCTATCATAAATATTGATTTTGATAGACTATCTTGGCAAAGATTATTAATAGAAAGCCCTTAACTATATGAGAAATTTTCGCTATAGAGGTTGTCATGAAAAGCAAACAGTTATGTAGATCAAAGAGATTTTTCCTTGCTTCACTTATCAAGATAAAACTACATCTCATTAATTAACTCGTCGACAATCTATCAGATGATATCGATTTATGCATTGAAGGAAGTCATTCTAGTTTATTCTACCCATATTATTATCACACTGAATATGGTATCCAGTGAAGACATTCATAATGTTACAGAGATATCGTTGCAAAACCCCCCCATTACAGGAAAACATGTAACAATCTTATTGGAAGGCGACTCTGGCGAAACTACATTACAAGGATAAATAATTTGCTTATCTATGACGTATGTTACATAACTTAACTTTACTGGAGTCCACAGTAAAATAAAGAGATATTGATTTAAAAACAGTATTTATACGGGCTTCATTACTTTCTTGCTTCATCGGCGATAGCGGCAACAGCAGCGATATAAATATAGTAAGTGGCATTATTGAAATAGACAAAACGTTTCTTTAAATTCTTTAAATGGAAATATTAAATTCCAATATACCACATAGAAAAGTAGAAATACGGGAGATTAGGAGTAATAGGAAAGAACAAATCGCGGTCTTAATCTATAAAATCCATAGTGTTATACAAGCAATGAGATTTTTGAAGAGTTTAATATAGAGTATGTGTTATCCGTTTTCTTGATCCGATCATTGATAAAAATCCATTCTTTGCTCGAATGGAGATAAATAGTACAAAACTTTTGCTACTGAGTAAAATTAGTCAGCATCGTCTAATAAGACTAGATAATCTGAAATTTATTGATAAGAAATTTCAGATTTAAAATTTGAACAATTATATCAGTCAATTAAAAAGCTGGATAAACAAAACTCCATAGTGGAGAGCCTTTTATTTACTGAATTATCTGCCTGAAGATGATTACGAATTATTAGCAAATCTTGGTGTATAACAATCAGGCTAAGTTTTACTCTAATGCTTTATAAATTTTTTTCTATTTTTAAATTGGAATTTATTTACTACTAGGTCAGCAGGAGTGATCCTATTAGCCGGTTCAGATTTTCTAATTAAACTATAGCATCCTTTAAATAGCATTAAAGGGTTATTTTAATTACAGTAGTTCGCAGATCAGTTTCGTGCTATCACCTCACTGTCACAAAATCCGACTCAATCGGATTTCTCATTCTTATTGACGTCATAGTGCGCTGACGGGAAAGTATAGAATATCAGCTATTTTTCTCGATCTTTCTTCAACTTCTTCATCGCTTCAGGATAGCACTCTTCGCTGAAAATCTTGTTAAAAAATATCAAGAGCTTTATTAGTAGCATTGCGTTCTTTGGTAATATAATTCCCGTAGCTCAAGCTTAATTTTCAATTATATGCATTTTTATGAGTGAAGGCAGCATATTAGCTATTTTGTGTAGCTAATAGCGTTACTGCTAGATATCCAAGAATATTTTTGCCATTGCATTCCAAAAAACTAAGCCTCGTCTCTCTTATAGCAAATCTGGGAGATATGATTAAGCTATGCACTCGCAGAGAGTATTAAAAAGTTTAGCCAAGCTCATTTCTAACTCTTGACTAGCATCTTCAATCTTAACCAACTCCTTATATCCATACGCAGTGACATCGATAATAAGTAGCAGAGAGAAAGGTGATTAGCTTGCCTGACAGGATAGTCATATATCCCATCAATAAAAAATAAACGTAGCGCATATCGCTTAAATCATGCAAGAGAGCGATACCAACTTTACTTGCGCTCTTTAAGTCATTACTGTTTCAGTCTGCTGATGGTACTTGGCAGATAGACTATGTGCTTTCATCAAAAGATGATCAAGGCTTCGTGAAAATCACTGGTGAATAATGCTTCGCATATACAGGCTACGGTAGTAACTCTTCAACATTTTACAGACCTTAAATAAGGCGGTAATATTCACCTGTTGAATATAGTCTGTTTTCGATGCGGGTTGGTATAGGGGCGCCACCCCCTTGGTGGATATTAGGTACATTAATCTCAACATCACAATACCCATCTTTATATAGTTCATTGAGGCAAATAACCGTTACGAATGATTTTATGCACGGGAATCCACAGGTAATATTTGTTTTTTTTCGGATACCTGCAGTATAAACCTTTCATGGCATATCATCTCTTTGTTGTTGACATCATTCACGAGATTAATCAGCAAGATCCGCAAGCATCTCTGAAATTCCATACACCAAAAATGAGCATAACTTAGCATTCATCCTTGTAATGTAGCTTCAGCAGAGGAGACTTACGGTAAAATTATTAAATATTTTTCTAAAATTCGGGAGTTTTGTAATAATATTGCTGTAACCACTTAATTAACCTCTCCAGCGGTTACATATTCACTGTAACAATATGTAGCAGATTAAAGTGGAGTGAATTGCTTCAATATATAGATCACATCATCTAATAGATTATTATCGAGCCATTTAATAGAATGCGACTTTATGTTGGTAGGGAGTAAGGAAATAGTCCATTTAATCAGTATTACTGCATGCTTTTTTATGGAAACCTATGCAGCAAAAAATCCTTTATACAGTATAATGATTTTACTAACAATCTTTACATACATCCTAATGATGAGAGCCATATTCCCCATCGTTTGTCGATAACACTGTCGCCAGTTCAAAAATTTCGTAGTCGTTTTTCTGCAAAAAAGAGTTTTCTTCCTCTTGATGAATTTCCTAACAGTCGTACGCGAATTACTGAACCCTGTGTTGATTTTCTATTTAGGATTAATCCTTTTTTATGCAGGTCTTGAGGCGAAATTTTTGTGAAATCAAGCAGAATAGGTTGTACCGAAGCCGAAGCATAAAGCATTTAAAAGCTATGAACCCTGGGTTATAAATCTGTACGTAGATATAAATATCTTCCACAAACACTAAACGGAGCTTCCACAACGTTATTTTTTGTAGGTATAGTAAAGATTGCCTCCTTCGATAGGCCTTATCTGTCTTTATAAGGCTAAGACTACCTCCGATGCTATACACTCCTTACTTGATCTTATCCAAGCATCCCATGGATATCCAATCGGATATTTACAGACAATAATAGTAAAGAATTTATAGACCACCTTTTTGATCTGAAAAAAACATTTAGTCCCTGAAAACAGAAATTCGACCGTTTCTATACAGGGCTTAGTATAGAAGAATAACTTAAAGACCGCCGATACCATTCTCAAACGATGGTATGATTGATCGATCTAATCAACGTATAGAAGGATGGATTTAGATCATCCTTTATAATTCTTATAAAGGGTTTGAGATTACTCTGTATTAATATACCTGGCTGTACAACCAGGAATTACCCTAATTAATATTAGGTAGTAAAGCTTCATTGCAATCTACGAAAGATTAGTTTCAAACTAAACTTGAATTATTCAAAAATCTCCATATTATCTTTCGGGATGTGAGACATATAGTATTAACTTAAACAATGTTATCTTTCAAAAGCCATTAAGACCTCGATTAAGTCTATTTAATCGCCATGTTGTACTTAACACTAAATTATCAATTAACACTTTATTGCTAATACGGTAATTAATATTACTAACATTAAGCTCTAGCTTGCTAAAGCAGCTTTCATCGAAAACCTGCATTTGCCATACCCATTGTTTTCGTATCAATCAAAATATGCTACCCAGCAATAATTCTTCATTGTTAATTAGATAATCCTCATAAGCAACCAAACAGGAAGCTAATTTAGTTAGATCAAAGATTAACGACTCGAGTTGTATATGGTGAATAAAAACATCATGGGAGATCAAATACGATACTACTCTGAAAATCTTTTAAAAAATCTTCTAACCAGAAAAATGTTAGTTAACATCCAGATAATTAATTGGTTCATCGAGAAAAAGAACTAGCGATCCTCGCAATAAACTAAAAGCTCGCAACAGTTTAACCTTGCGTAATAAACAGATCAGATAATAGAGATAACGATCTATTAGATGGCAGATATATAATTGTTTAATCAGCACATTAATATGTGTATTGAGTTAATTATAACTTATTGCAATCTAATACCTATTTTAATTAATCTAATTTATTAGATTCTTTTCATTTGGATCTTGCTTGATCATTTTTACTATTTTATTAAAATATTTAATATAATTTATCTGTTTTTATCACCTTCAGCGATAAAGTTAAATCAATACCACTGATATCGCCAGGCGGATATTTATTATAAACAAGCAACTTGCAGTTATTACTGATAAATAACCTATCAATCATAAAGCGGTTGGTTTTAACAAAATGTTAATTAAGGTTAATTGTTGTCAGCATCACGACAACTAAATATACCTTTATTATCTTATATGCAACTCTACGCTATTTAGTAAAAGCGTATTACTAAAAGCCAGATAAGTAGCTGACATATTAATTAATGATATTAATTACTTTTCCTTATCTATAACTCCAATCACTCAGGAGTTATAGATTTAGCAATTACGTATAAAATCAAGTAAAATAGTCTGCTGAGTGATCTCCCTTGACCGTTAATCATAATTGATTAATCCCTAAAATATCCACTTTAAAAGTATGCTTATTATTAGAAATATAATATTTGGCACCGGTGGTGGTCGCCCGGAATGCAATAAACGCTTAATCTGCATCATCAAGTTGTTATGATTATGTTGCATATAAAACAGTATTGATGCTTTTCAAATTGAAAAGTGTTTGGATCAATGAAAATCAAATAAAAACTTTCTGTCGTTTGTGCTAAGCAAATCTAAACATTCAGCCTGAATAAACTGATGTTGCTTACCGATTAATTTATCGATCTGTAATTTCTTCCCATTCTAAGTATGTATGGGAATTTAATACTGGTGATTAAACAAGCACTACAAAGAAGATCTGGTGTTGTAAGCACATAGATTCAAAAATTTTTTTTTTGCTTATATGTACTGATATTTTACGTATCAATCGATGATATAGAAATAATCCTCCATCTAAATAATCGATCAATTTTATCCATAATTTTATATTATCCACTCATGTACTAATAAGAAATTATCCTTCTGAAATAATTTCTTATATTTCTGTTTATCGGATTAATGTTGATATATTTATAATTCCAATTGAGTAGAAGTTAACGCCAATACTTAGATGGTTTCATTGATTACATCAAACAGACGTTATTTAGCTTTATGGCCATCAATATATTTAAGCAAAATATACGCTTGAATATCGATATGTTCGCCATAACTATAAATTGTAATAGTATATTTAGATAATATATCATCATATACGCGATAATAATTAATCTCTTGTTTTTTGCCATTAAAAGTTTTTTATTATTTTTTTCATCCTGTTAACAACATTTTACTATCCATGCTATATCTGCTAACCATTTTAGCAGATAAAAAATAATTTTTTTGAACGCAATTTAACGGTCCATTTTAGCTTTGAACTTACGTTCAGCTTGCAATTCTAAACAAGATAATAGCTCTAGTAAGCCACTAAATAGTAACAAACACCAACCGAAAAACTGACTTTTTAGTACCTTGCCTATCAGGCTATATAGAGCTTAATTGATGCATATTTACTTTTTAAGCGTTTACCGTAGAGCGGTATTGCTAGTGATAAATCCCTGTTGATTTGAAGTAAATGGATTACTAACTTAACTGCATCACTAAATTAAAAATTTATTAATAATTGAACACCGGATTGTTTAGTATTATTTTGGCTAGTTCTAAAACAGAATGATCAATATCAAAGCCATAAAAAGCGCAGCAGCATGCTGGATAGGATTTTGAAAACGTTTTTCTGCTATAGTAATTACTGTAATCCAAAGCGTTGAATTGTAACCTAATCAACATTGAAACTCCTAAAATTGATGAGATAAATCGAGCCAGGATAGCAAGCTATCATTGCTGCTTCAATTAATAATGTGTCGAAACCACACATAGGATTAATCATTAAAAAGCAGGTTGCTAAACCTGAGCGTAAAACAATTACCGCCGCTAGCCTCTCTTTGAGAGGCTCTTTACCTTGATAAAAACTGCGATAGCCACAAATATAGAGCCCGGATCACCAATTAAATCAAATAATATTATAGTATTATCTTTATGTAAACGAACATTAATACGCATATCGAGTTAATGTTTATTAACATTATTTCGTGTATTCATTTTATGCTGAAAACTGTCTGCTATAGCGTCTTTAACTCGTAAAGCTCCATACTTGCTATTATAGATAACTTGGTTTTTTCCATTAAAATAAACAGCAAAAGTTTATTAACGATAAACAAATCCTCCTAATTACTTTACCTTTACTGTAAGGTAAAGGTCTTTATCATTAAAAACCATTAAAGTTAGTTTATGCTAATAAAATCCTTGATTCTAAATGACTCTATAACAGACTCTTATACATGTCACGTTCGTAAATTTGAAAATACACAGCACTTTAAGCAACAACACAATGCTTTGTGCCTATTATTCAAGTTCACTTTTAAGTAATTCTTCCAGTTCAAATGCCATAGCAGCAAACAGAGCTATTATATCGCTGTTACCTGAAAAAAATTTTTGCACATTATAATAAGCCTACTCACATATCATAAAGTTACTAGCACATTACTGCGCTTAGATAGGAGTTAAGAATAATCCTGTTATTTAATCTTTATGTGCACCCAGTTAAATCAAGGAAAGGAATTCCATTATTCCAAGCTTATGCAGAAAATAGTGCCCTGGTTTTCAATTTCTATTTTATGATTACTTGTTAGATCCAGGATAATAGTATGTTTTTCTGAATAATTTAAGTTTAACTTTAAATCAATCTTTCATAGACTGCAATGAAGTTTTACTACCAAATACTGATTTGGATAATGTCTGATGGCACAGCTAAACATATTAATACAGAGTGATCTCAAACTCTTTATAAGAGTTTAAGTGAAGGAAGGCTTTCAGCTCATCTTTATACGTCCATTAAATTGCTCGACCATATCATTTCTTTTGGATAGCTTGGCTGGCTAAGTCAGTGTTCTATATTAAGCTCTACACACAAATAGTTGAATTCCTATTTTCCGGTTCCTGAACGCTTTGCAGAACAAAAGGCAATTTATAAATTCTTACCATTCTGTAATAATCAATGGATATCCATGGGACATGTTTAGTTAAGATCACGTAAGAAACGTCAAACAATTTTCCACAGTCTTAGACTTGTAAAGACAAATAAAAATCTATCGAATGGCGCGATTTATACATATAAAAAGATAACCTAGTAAAGTTTCGTTTCACAATACGAAAGATATTTCGTATCTACGTGTAAATAATCAAGCTAGTAGCTTTTAAACACTTTATAGTTCAGCTTCGTAGCTTCTCTTCTACCTAATTTCATACAAATCTCTTTCCCATATCTGCATAAACAGCGAGCCAAGGTAGACGAAATACAGCAGGATTCAGGAATTCGTATACAATGTCAGAAATCATTGAAAATAGAAGGTTTTTCATGAAAACAACTACGGATTTTTGAACGGACTGCAGTGTTGTCGGTAAACTGTATGGAACATTTCTGTGCGACGAAAGGGTCTATATAATGATCCGGAATTAAACAGTTACCAATAATCAAGGTAGGTTCACTATATTGCGCAGCAGTATTTACAAATACTATTATTTAATGGCGGACTATGCTGACAAAGATTATTCCTTTTTTCACAAAGAAAATTCTAGCTATGTCTGCACTTTAATTGTTGCGGTTTTAACCAATTTTCTCAAAGAGAAATAATTCAATAAATAAAACAACTTCTGACATGGAGTTACTAAACCATCTTTATAATCGGTTGATATAATTGCTCACATTTTGAATGTGGAATTTTTTATTCATAACTCTCTACTTACCTAGCCTTAATTAGGATATAATAAACTAATTTCATGCTCGTTAGCAAAGTTTTCATATTATTTAGCTCCATCCGAATTAAAGATAAACGTTGATCGATGATCAACTTAAGAAAACAGCTAATCACTCTACTCTGCATTAAACTTTTCAAGAATCTCATCGCTCACATGACCCTCTTAATCTTGGGTGATTAAGAGCGTAATTTGTTTTTTCTTTTTTTCTCTTCCAAGTTTTCTAATTTTCTTATTTGAAATATAACGCCTTCCTTTAAAGGATTTATAAAAAAATATTTCATCAACTTCAAACAATCACACTTAGTGTATTTAAGTTGGCTATCACTTCTTAAAAAAAAGAAGCAGTAACGCTATCTAAACCTGTTTCAAATCAATGCATATTTGCTTCTCTGATTCTCATAAAGTCTAAACCTATTAAGCATATATAGCAGATAACTAAATTATCTATCTTTGTAGTATAATTTTGTTAGATAGCCTTTCAATAATATTGTTAAATCTTTTCGTGGAATCTGGAATTTTACGATGATATCTCTATAATCCTAATGAGAAAGTCTCTATCCAATAGAGGATAAGATACTTACTGTGATTATCTTTGCAAGATAAAGTAAAGTAGTCGCTTCAATGTATAAATTAATATCATTCAATAGATTATTACCGAGTCAACTAATGAAATGCAGTTTTATGTTGGTAAAGAGTAAGGAAAGTATCCCTTTGATCTTTATGATTGTTTACTTTTTCATAGCAACCTCTATAGCAAAAACTCTTTTTAAAATATAAGGGTTTTTACTAATAAGCTTTACTAAGATAGCTAATCATCAACATCATTTCGTTTTTAGTTTTTAGCAACGTTAAGTTCAATTATGCTATAACGTTTAACAAAAGTAAACATAGATTATTTACTGGCCTGAAGAACAGGTCTAATTTTATGTGTTCTAGTTACCTTATGATAGAAACTCATTACCATTATTATGATATTTTGCCTCAACTATATCCATCTTATTCATGATGCTATGAATAAGGTTGCGCGGCATGGAGTTAAATATAATGATCAGGAACCAAAACCTTAAAAGAAGTGTTTTAATGCTATCTTTATTTATCAATTACCTGCTAGTTTGATCCTATATTTTAGAGTATTTTATTTATTTCTATTAGTTTCATGACTTAAGATAAGTTTATATTTTATTATTTTTGTAACTTTATTTATAAATCATTCCAATAAATGATTCAGTTAAGTATAGTGACGAGTAATTTATTGTTAATAACAGAAGTAAAAATATGCTGTTTTGCTTGCTCTGGCTTATTGGTATTTATTATAAGGATACTAATACGAGAAGTATAGTTTATCATGTAGGTTATGTCCATTTTTGCGCGAATGAAAAACAGAAATATTGCAAAAAGAAAGGATTTAAATAGCAGAAATTACGAAAAGAAATTTAGATTTTATCGTACGTAAAATGACAATTAATAACTATATATTTATATCCGCTAAATTGAATGATTTATTAATTATTGAAACTAAAATCTCTAAAATTTAACGCATATCATTGACTTTTTTTTAACGTTAAATAATCAATAGGGAAAAGAACTTTCTGCAGAAGAAATAATTTCTCTGTTGGTAATGATGCTTGTAAAATAAAGCAAACCGGGCTTTCCTGATCCTATTATCAAGGAGTTTAAGCAGTAACTAACATGAATATCATAGATTTATTCCTAAAAGCGAGTTTTTTTGTTCAACTCGTCATATTGATTTTAATAGGGTTTTCCGTTGCTTCTTGGACTATTATTCTTCAAAGAAGTAAAATTTTAAATATCGCAACTCGAGAAACGGAAGCTTTTGAGGATCGTTTTTGGTCCGGTATTAAGCTATCTTGTCTCTATAAAGAGTCTCAGATTCGGCATGATACATTAACTGGATCAGAACATATTTTTTATGCTGGATTTAAAGAATTCACTCGTTTACGCCAGACTAATCTTCATGCACCAGAAGCAGTGATGAACGGCGCATCTAGAGCTATGCGAATATCAATGAATCGTGAATTAGAATTATTAGAGTCGCATATTTCTTTTTTAAGTACTGTAGGATCAATAAGTCCTTATATTGGACTATTCGGTACCGTTTGGGGAATTATGCATGCTTTCATTTCTTTAGGTTCAGTTAAACAGGCAACATTACAAATGATTGCTCCAGGTATTGCTGAATCATTAATTGCAACAGCAATTGGCTTGTTTTCTGCCATTCCAGCTGTGATGGCTTATAACCGACTAAATCAACAAGTCAATAAATTAAATCAAAGTTATGATAATTTTATCGAAGAATTCTTAGTTATTATACATCGTCAAGTTTTTGTTTCTGAAAAGCAATAAATGCGGAGAACAGAAAGATGGCATATACTCGACATAGACGTGAACTGAAATCTGAAATTAACATCGTTCCTTTATTAGACGTACTGTTAGTACTGTTATTAATTTTTATGGCAACAGCGTCGATTATTTCGCAAAGTGTAAAAGTGAAGTTACCTGATGCTGCACAGTCAGAAACTGTGTCAGGTAATAATAATTTACCTATTATTCTTGAAGTCTCTGGAGTAGGGAAATACAGTATTATTGTTGATGGTCATCGAGAAGAGTTTTTATCGTCAGAACAGATTGCAGAAATAACAAAAGGCGAATTAGTAAAAAACCCGCAGAGCATTTTTTTAATTGGCGGCGCTAAAGACGTACCTTATGAAGAAGTTATTAAAGCGTTAAATATACTTCATCAAGTTGGCATTAAATCAGTTGGCTTTATGATTCAATCTATTTGATTTAATTGCATAATTACTAGTTTGGAACTGTGTTGTGAGAAAGAAAAAAGAGCAAATAAATAAACTGAATCGTTTTCTCGTACTCTCCATTATACTTCACGTTTTACTATTTAGTTTTATTATTTGGAGCTCATTAGAGCAAGTTATCAAACTTGGTGGTAGTGAAGTAATTGATGTTGATGCGATTATGATTGATCCAGGCGCTGCAATAGAACAGTATACCCAACTGAAGCAGCAGCATAATAGTCCTAAACAAGCCGATGCTGAGGAAAAAAAACGTCTTCAACAGCAAAAAGAAGAATTCCGAAAACAGCAGGAAGAAGAACAAAAACTCTTTAAAACGATTAATGAAGAACGTATTAAAATAGAACGAGAAGACAAACAACAACACAGACAAACAGAAGAAACCGCGAAGCAAGCCGAAGAACAAAAAAAAAGAGCTAAAGAGCTATCGGATAAAGCTAAAGAAAAACAAGAACGGCTAATAAAAGAGCAAGCAAAAGCAACGGCGAGAGTAAAAGAAAAAGTCAAAAAAGAATCTGAAATAGTCAAATCTGAAGCACAAATAGAGTCAAAAGAAAAAGCTGGAAGTGCGGATAAGGCGCTGATGCCAAATAAGAAAAAGACAGATGTAGTAAAACAGGATACTGCGGTTTACTCTCTGCTTGGTGGATTAACTGCTAAACAACCATTTCAGCAAATTGGAACTTTAGTAGCAGTTGAAGTAGGAAATAGAAAAAGCGGAGCATCCAGTTTAGATGTAGCTAATTATGCTGATAAGATAAAAGCTGCAATTGAGAGAAAATTTTATAATTCTGATATTTATCTGGGCAAAACATGTGAATTAAAGATAAAACTCGCTCCTGACGGCATGCTAATTAGCGTTTCGCCTAAAAGTAATACAGCAAATGATCAATCACTCTGCGACGCAGCGATACGTGCAATTAAAACAGCAACAATGCCTAAACCATCCAGTCGTAGTATTTATGATGCATTTAATGAACAGGGAAGCACTTTAGTATTCAAACCTTAGTTTGTGTAAGGTTACAAACAACGTAATGTCAAGAAAATTAATAAAAGTTTTCAGTTGTTTAGTTTTGTGCATACACCTTTGTTAAAATTTAAATTAATTATTACGGACTGAATACGTAATTAAAGGAGAAAAAATGAAGCAAGCTTTTAAATTATTATTAGCTTTTTTAATATTATTGGCGTTATCATCTGCTCAGGCAGAAATTCGAATTAAAATTACCCAAGGTGTTAACACTGCACCACCTATCGCTATTGTGCCTTTTAAATGGATTGGAACAGCTACTTTAGCTGAGGATCTAGGACGAATAGTTGCTGCTGATTTACACAATAGCGGTAAATTTAATCCTATCGATCCCAGTCATATGCTTCAACAACCAAGCACCGCATCAGAAGTCACAGCTAATTTTTGGACGGCGTCAGGTATTAATGCAGTTGTTGTTGGTCAGATACAGCCAGCTGCTGATGGTCAGTATATTATTAATTATCAATTGGTTGATGTGGTGAATTCCCCTGGCGTAGTATTGACGCAAAACCAATTAAAAGTAGCATCAAAATGGTTGCGTTATGCAGCGCATACTATTAGCGATGAAGTCTTTGCTAAATTAACTGGTATTCGAGGTGCATTTCGTACCCGTATCGCTTATGTGGTTAAAACTAATGATGAAAAAATTCCTTATGAATTAAGGGTTTCAGATTATGATGGCTATAATCAATTTACTGTTCACCGATCAACTGAACCACTGATGTCTCCAGCCTGGTCGGCTGATGGCGAAAAAATAGCCTATGTAACCTTTGAAAGTAATAGTTCAGCCTTAGTTATGCAAACGTTAGCGACAGGCGAAGTTCGGCAGATTACCGCTTTCCCTCGTCATAATGGTGCTCCCACTTTCTCCCCAAATGGTAGAAAGCTTGCTTTTGCACTCTCGAAGAGTGGAAGTTTAAATCTTTATGTAATGGACTTAGTCAGTGGTCAAACTCAACAAATAACAAATGATCGCAGTAACAATACTGAACCTAGTTGGATGCCAGACAGTCAGACGCTTATTTACACTTCTGATCAAGCTGGGAATCCACAAATATATAAACTAAATATTAATGCTGGTAGCGTACCAGAGCGTATTACTTGGGAAAGAAATCAAAACCAGAATCCAAGCGTTAGCTCTGATGGTAAATTTATGGTAATGGTCAACTCAAGTAATGGTAAACAGCAGATTGTTAAACAGGATTTAGCAACGGGTAATGTTGAATATTTGACGGATACGTTCCTGGATGAAACGCCAAGTATCGCACCTAATGGTACTATGGTAATTTATACGACCTCACAAGGAGGAGATACTGCATTACAGCTGGTATCAACGGATGGACGTTTCAAAGCGCGTCTGCCGGCAACTGATGGAAAAGTTAAATTTCCTGCCTGGTCGCCGTATTTATAATATATACTAAATACGTATGTTAATAACAATTAAAGGATTGAATAATATGCAATTGAATAAAATTCTTAATGGGTTAATGTTAATGTTATCTATACTAGCTTTTGCAGCATGCAGCTCAAAAAAAAAATAATAGCAATATTGATACTAAAAACAATGTAACAGATAGCAATACTAGCTTGATAGCTAAGCAATTGAATCGTCAACAAACACAAGAATTGCAAAGTAACAACATTGTTTATTTTAGTTTTGATAAATATGATGTTAAACTAGAATATACACAGCTATTAGATCAACATGCAACTTTTCTACGCAGTAATCCTTCAATTAAAATTACTGTAGAAGGGCATACTGATGAAAAGGGCACGCCAGAGTATAATATTGCACTTGGTGAACGTCGCGCTAATACTGTAAAATTTTACTTACAAAGTAAAGGCGTAAACGATAAGCAAATTGCTATCATATCTTATGGTAAAGAAAAACCGGCTATACAAGGCAATGACGAAGCAGCATATGCTAAAAATCGTCGTGCGATACTTGTGTATTAATAGTATACAAGAGTACTATATGAACAGTAACTTTAGATATCTTTATTTGAGTCTATCGTTATTGATTGGCATAGCGACTCCAGTAGTCGCTACTGTCCAGGCGCCAATCATTAATATCAGCTCAAGCTCTACAAGTAATCGGCTAATGCAAATTGAGACAGCAGTCAATTCTCAAGGTCAATTATTATATCAAATTCAGCAGCAGTTATCGGATGCTCAGAGGGAAATTGATACATTGCGTGGTCAACTTCAGGAAACTCAATATCAATTAAGTCAAGTTATTGAGCGGCAAAAAGATCTATATAGACAGTTATACTCATTTGACGACCATTTCAAATAAAGTGAAGAAAAATATTGATAATAATAGTAATTATACTTTTACATATCTAAACTAGAAAATAAAACGGCTAACTATGATACGGCATTTACAGCTGCTATAAAGCAGCTAACATAAACAGTATGTGTGCGCAAGCAATTATTTATTTTTAGCATTTTATTAAAACTTACTATATATCTAATTATTAACCTAATATGAATTATTAGCTTTGATAACAAATTATCATTAGAAAAACAAAAATGATGCAGATTTTTTTACCATTGTTAAAACAATACAATAATTTACTAAAATTAAGCGAAATCCCTTTATAAAAATAAGGCTACTAATATAAGTAAAAGGGTAAAATTATAAAGTCCGTTTTGTTTATTAAACAAGTAATTAAAGCATATCCGGTAGCCAGCCACAAAAGTGTATAATTAGCAGAGAAGAAATTAGCATCACTCTAATGAACAACCCTAAAGTATATATTGTTATCTATTTCGGGGATAATTGTGTACTTAATAAGCATTAAAATTTTTTAATAAAATTGCGCTTATAGCAAAAATAAGGGATATACTTGGCCATCACACCTTAGATAACTTCAAATGGGTCGTTAGCTCAGTTGGTAGAGCAGTTGACTTTTAATCAATTGGTCACAGGTTCGAATCCTGTACGACCCACTAATTAAACAAGGATGCTACCGTTCATAGCGATTATCTAATTTTCTTAGATGGGGCCACAATATCAGTTATATAAAAACTGAGTATCCTAGCAATATTTTAGCATGCTTTTACATGTATAAAGAGAATAAATGAGCATACCTTTATTTATTAATACTTTTCTAACCAATATCTATTTGCGTTGCAAATAGAGATACACTGGACTGAATTAACTAACATTCTAAAAAGAATGCCTCAGATACTAAAAATCGAAACTCTTTAATTCCTACTTTATATATCAGGCTTAAATGGGTTGTTAGCCTTCGATATCATTGACATGATATCAATCATGGAGCTTAATTTTGTTCTTTGATAATTATAAAACATACCGTTTCTATTCCTTATATCTATCTAATTCATGGATAATATGACAGTCTGTGTTATTGAGCGAAACTACCAATCACTATAAAATTTTTATACTGGTCAGTATTAATCCAAGAAACTTTACAAATCAAATAAATCTATTAGCATTCTTAATTATAGAAGATAAGATTTTTTTTAAACCTGTAACAAGAGCAAATATTATTACTGGCTTGAGATAATTAATTACCTTATCAATTAATAGATGCGCTTGCTCTTTTATGAATCACTTAATTCTTAATCGTTTAGTGTAGCTTTTATATATGGTAAATTTTCATTATTCTCATTTGTTTTATTCTCATCTTAGTAAGATGAGAATAAAAACTAATTACGCTTATCTTCATGATTGCGATAAGAAAGCGCTTTACCTCTTCTATTTTTATCCTTAAACCAATATTCTGGTGTTTATTATTCACGATCTTAATGATTTTTAATTTGAAAAATACTAACGTTAAAATTTAATTTTTTCTTTATATTTATTATTGTTCACTTATATTACTTTTCTTTAGTTAGCATAAACTCTCTTTTCAAAGAAAGACTCTAGATCTTCATCTAGAAGTTAAACTTTCTAAGTATTAGATTTAAATTTATCATGTAGTTATTCTGCTAATTTTTATCGATTATACTAAAACTCTATCTAATTTGTTTACTACTTGGCAAAACAAAATCATAGTGCTATAGATATTATCTTCTAATTTAATTAATATATTTTAAATTTTTATGTTAATTTAGCATTATAATTAGTTTTCATGCTAAAATTCCAATGTAATTGATATGCATGTACGTACAACACAGGAAGATTTTAATATTTCAGAGTTATTAGTAAAGCTTGCTGCATAATGATATGACTATGTTCCACTCTTAATGCTTCGTGAACCTATTCTTTATCCTTACATAGGACATTGTTTATCAGAACAGGGTCAAGCAGACCAAAACTCCCTAATCTGATTCTAGCTTTCTGACGAAAAGAAAGCATCTTCAATACTATTGAAATAGTTGTTTTCTTGAACCACAATGCTTCACACGTTTACTTAATAGCAGGCTTTCTGTCGCAAAAGCCGATATTTAAATTGGATTCGGCATTTTTATTGATGCCAATCGCACTGACTGGAAGGCATAGAATGCCGGCCATTCTTTTCAATCTTTATTTAACTTCATCATCACTGATGAATAGTATTTCACTAAATTTTACCAGCAAACCATTAAGCTTTATTAGCGTATTGCGATTCTATGTTAGTTATAACTCTTTTAGCTCACCTTAATTTTCAATTGCATGCCTTTGGGGAGTGAAGTTAACACATCAGATATTTTGTGTAGTTAATGCCATTGGTGCTACATCTTCAGCAATATCTTTGACATTGCATTCTAAAAATGAAGGTCAGAGTCTTCCGTAGTTACCTTGGCAGGTAATAGTTAAGTTAGGTGCTCGCAGAGCATTGAAAAACTAACCACAGTTTACTTCTGACTCTCGATAAGTATCGTTCGAGAGCAAAGAGCTCTATTATGTTCATGTAGTAATGTTAATAATGAACACTAGGGAAATATGATCATCTTGTTTGATATAACAGTATATATGCCATCGTCCCAGAAATAAAGGTAGCGTAGATCGCTTAAATCACGCAACCACCATTACCTATGCTTTTTAAAGACATTGCTATTTCAGTTTGTTGATATCGCAATGCAAGGATATCATGTACTTTTCACCGGAAACGCCTACCAAAGCTTCATAAATAACCAGTGGACATACCTCGCAAAAGTACAGCCATAAGAGAAGCGCTTCGACATTTTTGCACGTTTCAGATAAGGTGATACAAGGAGTTTAAAAGTATATTCCGTTGCCAATACGATCCCATTTAACCTTAAGCAGTTTAACCTCAATGTCGCCAATAACAATCTATATTATTCGATGTAGCAAATAACCGTTACGGATGACGGATGAAATCCGTAGACAAGGCAAGCATTAAACAAGTTAACAAGGATGGCTTCTAGTTCAACCAACGACGAGTGCCTATCAGCTACTTGCAATTATTACGGATGAGTTCATGCGAAGAATAAAGGTAATATCTAGTTTTTCGAATATTTGTAGAGTAAATTTCATGGTGTATCATCTTTATGATGTTGATATCATTCAAAAAATCAATAAGCAGGATACTTAATCATCTTAAAACTTCATACATTAAAAATAAGGATATCTGATAAGGCAATGACAAATGTTAAAATATGTAAGTTATTTAATTACATATCCTCTCTTACAAGATTTTATCAATGATATGATAAAAAGAATTGGGTAAATAAGGGCAATATTCGCACCACGTGTGCGAATATAAAATATCTCTAGTTGTTTATTTTGATGAAGAATCGCAAAGGAAAGACAAATTTAATCCAAACTTAATTTTAATTGAGCTACTCAGGTTATTAAAATGAAAAAAATTAATATGTTCTCTGAACACAAATTTATTCCTTTAATAATTTATTACGTTATATTCCTATATATCTATAATATTTCTTCTATTTCAATTAATGCGGCAATGGAATATGTTCCAGTTCAGTAGTTGTAAGAAAAGTTATTTCTCTTTATAATTGTATATAATTCGCACACTTTCGTAATTGCAAGTCTGTGAGATATTTAAGTTTTAATCCTAATGGATTAGTTAATTGTTCTGTTGTGATGGACTTACTGAGTTGTTTACTTCTCTAAATTATTGCATATAAGGCTTAATTAGTGGTGTGCTAGCTATTGCTACAGTAAAAATTTTCATCGCTTACCTTTCTTCCTACATTAATTCAGAGGGAGAGAGGTGCTCGCTCATTTAACTTAAAATAATCTATTGCACGTCCTTTATCAATTTTAATTTCCACTACAATAGACATGCTTGTGATGATATCTATCAATTGATCATCAATTGATAGATTATTTTATCTTATACTAATCTATGTAAGAAAGATAAGTCCTAATTGCTCATTATTATCAGAATCATGAGAGATTAATAAATATTTTGCTTTTAGTAGCACTATAATGTATATAAGAGAATATATCGATTTTAACGGGGACGTTTGCTCATGGTGAATAAACCCAATATCCTTATTTAAAATCTTAACTTCGAGAGTTTATCTATCCTTATCAGTCAGAATGACTATTGAATTTTGCATCAGTTGTTATACTGCTTCTAAAAGTATTAACGGTTAACCGTTAAACGATGTAAGTAACTAGTGAGCGTATAGTTTCTAACTATTCTCATTCATTAAATTTTATATATTCTTGTTCTAGCATTGATAGCCGGATCTGTCTCTGACTGTTTTATCGTTTCATTCATGAGTTTTCGATTAAAATGTATTGATCTGCTCTTTTTAAATTTTTCTTGCAAAGATAAAATATTTACCTCAGATGTTTATTTGATAATCAAAGTTTAGTTCTTATATACCAAGAAGATAGTATAGTTTTTAAATAATTTAAATTTAAACCAATCTTTCATAAACTAGAAAGGAGTTTTACTATTAATACTGATTGGATAATTCCTGATTATACAGCTAAAAATATCATGCAGTGTGATCTCAAACTCTTGAGCAGAATTGAAATAATGACTTTGCAGCGCATCTTCTATTCGCCAATTAAATCACTCAATCATATTATTCATTTGAGATATCGTGAGTTATAATCATTTCTTATGTATTTGATTTCGGAGATGGGTAGCGTATCCTACTCATTGGTTTCGTGAATAATGTCATAACAGAGAGATGATATACCATGAAAAGTCTACCCTACATGTATCTATGAAATCAGATGTTACATATCATTCCCTTGTATGAACTTATCCGTAATAGTGGTAGGAAGCTGATAGCACCGCTGTTGAGACTTAGATCGAAGCATGCTACGACAATATGCTTTGGCGTCGCCTTTATCAATGAGTATCAAATACAGTCGTCCGTAATGGCTATTTGCTACAGAAAATCATATAGATTGCTATTGGCGATATTGAGATTAAACTGCTTAAAATTAAAATGGGGGGTCGCAGAAGTAACGGAATATACTTTTAAAACTTCTTGTACCACTTTATCTGAAACGTGCAAAAATATCGAATAGTTGCTATTCTTACTATACCTGCAAAGAATATCTACTAGTGATTTTCATAAAGTTATGATAGGCGCTTCTCGGTGAAAGTACATAGTCTCTTCTGAGATGTACTCTATCAGGAGACTAAAATAACAATGCATTGAAGGGCATAAGCAATAGCGATGCCTGCATAATTTAATCAATATCGCTACGTTTATTTCTTAGTTGATAGCATATACATTATGCTATCAAGGAAAATGATTGCTTTTGTCTGCTGCTCATTATCGACGGTACTGAGCATAAATGTAAGGAGCTTATTTTAGTCAAGGATGCTTATCCATAGCTAAAATCATGGGAGCGAACTTCTGAATGACCGCGATCGCGTGGAACTTAACCGTATCTCCCAGGGCTTTGGACCGGGGCGGAGTGCTTCTTGATTTTGGAATACAATAAGCAAAGATATTTCTGCATGAGATACAGCGCCAATCTTTTAGGTATACAAAATAGCTAATATGCTATCCTTTCACTTCCAAAGGTATGCAACTAAAAGTTAAAACTGAGCTACAGGAAATCTGGCTACCTAAGAGATACACGATTACTACTGATAAAACTTTTAATGTTTTATTGGGAAGATTTATAGCGAAAGTATACCTTGCAACTATGAAAAAGCTGAAGAAGATAGAGAAAACTACCGGTATTCTATGACCTCTTATCAGCAGACTAGGTATCAATAAGAATGACGAATCCGATTGAGTCGGGTTTTGCGATAATGAGACTATGAATCTTATGCATGAAGAAGTATAGTTTGATAAAACAACCCTTTTCAATGCTATTTAGCTGCTCCATTTTACTAAGAATGGCTGGGATCGGATCTGGGGAGTTTAAACCTGCCTGAAGGAAACCACTAAAGCGGTAAAGAGCGTTTAATTAAATATTTTTAATAGATTAACAAAGCATCAGAGTAGAACTTAATATTACCACCATACACCAGAATTATTAATTACTCTTTATATCTTATAATTAACAGATAATTTCAATTAAAAAATATTGAAATAACATGAAAACGATTAAAATTGATGAAGAACTTACCACTATATGTGCTAATCATGCTATCAGTACATAATTAAAAATGCAATGATTATATCACGACATCTATCGGTCACCGTAAGTAATAATAATGGCATAGATGGAAAAAATAAACCAGTTTCTTACTATGCTACAGCATAGTGTTATGTATGTTTTATTACTTTTCAATAATTATACAGATAAAAGTAAAGCGATTAATTGCTTTATACTTATTTTATCTACTCTATGCAATTTAAATAAACAAGTTTTGTTGCAGCAACAGAAGTAACCAATATGAGGAAAGCGTATTTATTTTGCTAATGATAAATAGATCTTATTGGCTTAATGCTAAATAGATAAAACCTCGTCTGATGCCAAATACATCTTATTAGATAATTATCAACACCAATACTAATACCAATCGTAAACGTAATATGTTTGATCTAATTATATTAGATATAAAGTTTCCAGCTGAAGTAGTTAAGAAAATATATGTTACGATTTAAATAAACATTATTGGTCACTTACTTATTATTAATAAGTATACTGATGTTCCTGTGGAGAGAAATAAGTGGTATTGCATAAACGTGCAGGGCAATCTGCTCAACAAAGTGATTTAATAAATGTTAAACAGTTAATTGCACAATATTATTCACTACAGCCGCAAGTAAAAAATTCTGATCATAGCGTTAAATTTGGCACATCAGGTCATCGTGGTAGTGCTTGTCGTAATAGTTTTAATGAACAACATATTTTAGCGATTACACAAGCTATCATAGAAATCCGTCGATTAGACGGCATTACCGGCCCTTGCTTGGTAGGAAAAGATACTCATGCTTTATCCTCGCCTGCTTTTATGACAGTTATTGAAGTGTTGATCGCTAATGGAATTGAAGTTATCGTGCAACAAGACGATGGTTTTACACCAACACCTGCTATATCTCATGCTATATTAGATTATAATCGTCAGCATGAAGAAAAAACAGATGGTATTGTGATCACACCTTCACATAATCCTCCCGAATATGGTGGCATCAAATATAATCCCCCACATGGGGGACCGGCTGATGAAGCACTTACAGTTAAAATTGAACAGCTGGCAAATCAATTTATCGCTGATCGATTATCAGCTATCCGACAAATCAATTATCAAATCGCTATTAAAAATCCTCTTTATCAACAACAAGATCTGATTGAGCCTTATGTGGTTACTTTAACTGATGTTATCGATATGGCTGCGATTAAAAAAGCTGAATTAAAAATAGGTGTTCATCCATTAGGGGGAGCCGGAATAAATTATTGGAAACGTATTTCTGAATATTATCAACTTGATTTAGAATTATTAAATGAACAAATAGACCCAACATTTAGCTTTATGCCTTTAGATCACGATGGTGTGATCCGGATGGATTGTTCTTCGCGTTGGGCAATGAAAGACTTATTGGATATGCGCAATAAATTTGATTTAGCATTTGCTAATGACCCTGATTATGATCGTCACGGAATTATAACGTCATCGGGATTGATGAACCCAAATCATTATCTTGCTGTTGCTATCAATTATCTATTTCGCCATCGGCCACAATGGAAAAAAGAGCTTGCAATTGGCAAAACATTAGTTTCTAGTGCTATGATCGATCATGTAGTTGCTGATTTAGGGCGCGAATTAATTGAAGTACCCGTTGGTTTCAAATGGTTTGTTAATGGTTTATATCAGGGTAAATATGGTTTTGCTGGTGAAGAGAGCGCTGGTGCTACTTTCTTACGATTCGATGGAACACCATGGACGACCGATAAAGATGGTATCATTCTATGTTTATTAGCTGCTGAAATAACAGCTGTAACAGGTAAAAACCCACAGCAACACTATCAGGATCTTGCTCAACGTTTTGGTGAACCTTGCTATAGCCGTATCCAAGCTAAAGCCAGCCATATAGAAAAACAACGTTTAGCTAAATTGTCCGATAAAATGATATCCACAGAGATGCTGGCCGGTGATCCGATTATTGCTTGCTTAACTAAAGCGCCAGGTAATGACGCAGCTTTTGGTGGCTTAAAAGTAATAACGAATTATGGTTGGTTCACTGTACGACCTTCAGGCACTGAAGAAGCTTATAAAATTTACTGTGAAAGTTTTTGTGGTAAGGAGCATCTTAATTTGATTGAGAAAGAAGCTATCCAGCTAGTTAATCAAGTTATTACAAATTCAATGTTTTTTATTATATAAAGGTCACCTAATAAATTTATTAGATTAAATACTAATAAGAATAATGATAATCCAAGAATTGGATGTATTATCTTAATAAGACTAAAATTAGTCATCATTAATTCATAAAATGATAGCTAATTACTATCTTAGTCAGTAGAGCTAATGACTAAGTTGAACCGTCTTCTAATTTTTTCTTAAATATCCTATATAAATATGTAAATAATAATTATATTTAATATAGTTAAAACCCTATATTTATTGTAGTACATGACGTTGAGTTAACACTTTTCAGCTATTAAAATAAATTCAGTGAGTAACAAAACTTAATTAAAATAAGATGGAGCTGTTGCTGTTTTTTAGTTACTCAGCGATTAATTAAATTAATGCTAGTGTCAGCAAACTGAAATATCGGATTTAGTTGGTTTTTATATACCTACTGAAATATAGCATTCTTTCTGTGCCCAGTATTTCACTAATGTTAAATGATTTAGTTAAATAATCATCAACACCCGAATCAAGTGCCATGATTTTATCTGTTTTATCTACCCTTACCGACAATACTAATATCTGAATATGACTCCATTGACGTAAATCACAGATCAAATTAATACGTTACTATCAAGGTAAACAAAGATCGAGAATCAATAGATTTAGTTTGGTACTTACTAATTCGATAATCTCTCTCTGATAAATAGAATTTCTGCTTCATATACGCAAAAATTTTCACCTTATAATGGTAGTTTTATAAATTATCTTATCTCTTTTTCATTTTAAATGTTTAAAACAATCCATTAGATGACTCCATTTCGATTTCTTATTCTTATAGAAAGTATCACGCATTCAGAAAGATAATGTAGTTTTTTTGAATAATTCAGATTTAACTTTTAATCAATTTTTTGTAGACTGCAATAAAGTTTTATTACCTTTTAATACTAATTCTGATTTTAGTAATTCTTGATTATACAACTAAATATATCGATGCAGCTTAATCTCAAGCTCTTGAGCAGAATTAAAATGATGGATTTACAGCTAATATCCTTTCGCATATTAAATTGCTTGAGCATACCATTTATTTGAAAATACATAAACTAACTAAGTCGCCGTTCTATACTAAGTTCTATGGATAAGCGGTTGAATTCCTGTTTTTGGATAGCTAAACGTTTTGAAAAGCAAACGGCGGTCTATGAATTCTTTGTTATTGTCTGCAAGTACCTGATAGATAACCATGGGAAAATGCTTGGTTAAGATCACGTAATAAGCGTTGAACTTGCCATTATAAAGACGGATAAAAACCTATTCAGTTGCACAATCTATACCTACAAAAAGGTATAGGTCGTCAACTTTTGTTTTAGAATTTTCGGAAAATATTTTATATCTACCATTCAGATAAGCAAGCTTATAGATTTTAAACGCTTTAGCTTCATCTTTTCCCGAAGCGCTTCCTGGCTCTGATTTCATGTAAATTTTTACTCCTAGTTTACTTTGGGTAAATATCAATCCAGGTCAGATCGAGATGCGACGAAGTTCAAGAATTCGCATACGACCTCTAGCAGATCGGCGAGAGGAAAAACATTTCGCAAGAAAACGACTATAGATTATTGAGTGGGCAATAGCATTATCAGCAAACAATGAGGTATAATGGCTATTATCCATTATCATCTCGTTATTACTCTTTAGTAATAATAAACTCGGAGATGCTATAATACTTAGCAAAAATAGAAGCAGGCTCTATTGCTATCTAAATAGCAGCACTGTTTTTAGGTTTTGTAGCTGCCTAATAATGAAGAGTCATCATGATTATATTTTATCAACTATATCCATAAGTAGCCTTATTGCTATCAATAAGGCTATGCAGTCAGGAAATAATAATCTTGGACTAAACACCTAAATAACTGGACCTGATTTACGGTAATGGCACTCTCATCAACGTAAGCTGCACCTTCAAGTTCCTTACCATAGGTAAGGAATAACTTTACTCACCGTAACTAGTACGATATTTCTTTATTTTATTTGATAAAAGTTAACTTTTCTTTTTCCGCTTGATAATCTGCCATTACTAAGCAAGTAGTAATGGTTTATTTTAATATCTTTAGCTAGCTATGCTTTCTGCACTTTATTGCGCCTTTCAACCAGCATTTTCGTAAAATTAGCAAATAGAACGGTAAACTATAATCAAACAGCATTTATGCCGGTAAATAGGAAATTATTGTCAACTAATAGCGTGAATAACTCATAAAGCCAATATAATAGTATTATTTTACTACCGATATAAATGATAAACATAACTACAACTGGATTGCACTACGAAATTTTCGGAGCATATATTTGATAGCATCAAATAACTCTTGGTAGAGAGTTATACTTATTTCTGGTGCATGGGATTTTAAAGATGCTAGCGTATCCTACATATTTGATTTCATAGATGATCTCAATAACAGATAAATAATATACCATGAAAAGCTTATCTTTACAAGTATTTGTGAAACTAAACATTATCTGTAATCCCTTATATGAACTTATTTGAAATGCTGACAGGGAGCTGATAGGTGTTGCTGTTGAGACTGACGTAGACTAGAAATAATGCTGTAATAACATCCTCAATGCTACCTTGTCGGCGTGGGCGTGTCAATGTCGTTGATCGTAACGGTTTTTGCTAGAGCGAATTATGTAAACACTGGTATTGGTGATGTTGAGATTAAAATGCCTAAGATTAAAATAGGGGATTATAGCGAAAATGAATACGTTTCTAAAACTTCTTGCTGCACTTTATCTAAAGCGTACAAAAACGGTGAAGAGTTGTTATCATGGCTTTGTACTTACGAGATAAACCCACCGATGATTTTATGAAGCTATTGGCGGTTCTCGGTAAAAAGCATAGCTCTCTTCTGAGGTATGGTATCATCAGAAGATTAAAACAGCGATGATTTGAATACAGAGGCAATGATGAGGCCTTACATGATTTAAACGATATGCGTTACGTTTATTTCTTAGGTGATGGCATAACCGTTTTCTCAGGGCGCTGATTACCTTTCTCTACTGCTCATTATTGGCGTCACTGAGAATAGATGTAAGAAAGGAATTCTCATTAAATATGCTTATCAAGAGTCAGAAGCGAACTGTAGTTAACTACTAATACCCTATGAGTAGATAGTTTAATCGCATCTCTTAAGATTACTATGGAAGAGACGTGGTGCCATTAATTTTGAGTACAATAGCAAAGATATTCTCGGATATGTAGCATCAACACTGTTGGGTACACAAATAGCTCATGTGCCGCTTTTATCCCAAAAAGCATGTAACTAAAAGTTAAGAGTGAGAAGTGTTAAGGTCTGGCTAGCATAGAGCTGTGATATCGCTAATAAAGCTTTTGATAGTTTATTGGTAAGATTTTTAACGAAGTATCCTCTGCGGCGATAAAAAGCTAGAAAAGATCAGAAAAGTTGCTGACATTCTATGCCTTTTCGTCATCGCACTGGGCATCATAAGAACGACGAAGCCGATTTTCAATCGGCTTTTGCGAGAACTGAGGCTATGAAGTTGATGCATAAAGCGCTGCAGTTCAAAAAGCAATCTTTTCAATGAAATTTAATCTGCTTATAGCTTCTCAAAAAAGCTGGAACAGTCTTAGGGATTTAACTTATTGACCCTGATGATAAACAACGCCTAATTTAAGGATGGAAATAAATTTATGAAGCATCAGATCAGACATGATTAACATACACCAGATTTACTAATAACTCTCTTTAATCAATTTACTATTAAACAATAGGCTAACATTTTTTCATTTATATTCCTTTATATACGCGAAATACCAAAGTTATAAATGTTCAGCAATCAGCCCAGGTTTGCTAGAGCAAACTTAAAAGTGAGTGCACTACTAATAAAAACAGTTAGGCTTACAAGGCAATAAAAAGTAAACAATAACTTGGTAATGTGCCAAATCTTTTATTCTGACTCTTTTTCACTACTATAATATCAGCAATAGCTATTACTGTAGCGATTAAGGAAAAACGACTAACAAACATTACAATATTCAGTATAACTTTATAGAATAAATATTGCTATTTAATCCTACAAAAGTGCTGTTATTATTATTTACAGTTAAGAAAAACGTATAAATAACTTCACTAAACCTATGAACTTTAAGATTTAAAATAATACTTCTTAACTCTTCGGTAAGAGAAGTGCTAGTGCTGTTCTTAATTATTTGGTATTAGACCATTATATAGATCCTAGTTGCGCGCAACCCCTATTCATTCAATAGGGGTTACTTGAGTAACATAAATGAGAACAAAATGTATCATGATGATGAAGCTCGATTATAAGGTAACTATAACACTTAAAATTTAAATCCTCCTTAGGGACAGCAAAACCTGCAGTTACTTTAGCTAATCGTTATAGGATATCCGAACTTACTATTACTAAAGATCGAAAATGAGATAATGTTGATGATCGAATATGCTAATAAAGGTTATTGCTAGGAAACCTAATATACTGTATAAAAGGTTTTTCTACAGCGGTTGCCATAAAAAACAAATATTCATACAGCTATATGAATCTTTCTTCAATCCATACTAACATAAAGTTGTATCTCATTAGTTAGTTCGGTAACAATCTATTAGATAATGTTGATTAATCCATTAAAATAATTTAAATCATTTTATCCTACCCATATTATCAGACTGAAATTTTATTCGCTGGTGACATTTATTTAGGGTTACAACGATATCGTTGCAAAATCCATGATTACAGGAAAGATTTAACAATCTTACTGGATGTTTTTCTGAAAAAAAATCACAAGGATAAAAATGATTTAGTTATCTGTAATGTACATTGAATAGTGTAATTTTACGGGAGTAAGGAAAACAAATACATATTCATTTGAAAACAACGTTTAGATAGCGTAACTATTTTCTTGTTTTAGCGGCGATAGGCAACATAAAATACACTAAGTAATATTTTTAAGTTAACGAAATAATTTTCCTGAATCCTTTAAAGGAAGTATTATTTCTTACATAAGAAAGTTAGAAAAGGCAGGAGAGAAAGATTAAAAGAAAAGAACGAATCGTGTTCTTAATCACTCGAGATTGGCAGGCTTATATGAGCGATAAGATTTTAAAGAGTTTAATGTATAGTGTGTTAGCCGTTTTCTTTAGTTTATCATCGATAAAAAGTTATCCTATGGATTGGATAGAGCTAAAAATCCGAAGCATAAAGCATTTAAAAATTATGAACATAATTATTTGTACGTAGTTCTTAACTATATTCCGTAAATGCAAACGAAAATTAATAATGTTATTTTTATAGGCATAGGATCCAGCCACACTCAATGAATTTTATCCGTTTTTACAAGGCTAAAAACCTACAGCCAATACTCAACGCTTTTTACGTAATCTTAACTAAGTATATTCCATAGCTTATTCGGTATCTATGAAAATGGCAAAGAATTTACAGATCATTTTTGTTCTAGGAAAATGTTCAATCGTAAAAAACGGAAATTTAACTATTTGTGCAGAAAACTTTAGTATAAAACGTAGTATCCTATGACGTAAGCAGCCTGACTACATTGCTTTTGCATCTTCATGATATGAGTACTGTTTTATATTCTGCGATATATATTAATTTTTTAGGAATTTATCCAGATGATTTAAAATAAATCTTCTAAAAAAAGAAGATGCCGGATAAATTAGAAAAAGAGCACTCAACTTCAAGTGTTACACAGCCTATTTACCCAAAGCGCTTTATGATTTTTATCTAAAATTAATAAGGGCAGACTGATTAAGTTTTTTATGATACCATTAAATGGGCTATACAAAAATGCATCTGATTCGACTCCAATTTTTTTCTCAACACGCAAGTATTATCTTCGTTTCTAGTCACGATTATCCAGGATTTTTGAGAACGCTAAATCCAAGAGATGATGCTGAATATAACTCTGCATTGAGGATAATGAGTGATATTATAATTCCAGATGAATTCATCACCTATAGAGGACTAAGGATAATGCACATCTCCTTTGTTTTACTAAAATAAACAAAATATAACTGGCTAATAGATATGACGAAATGCGGACAAGATAACTATTTCTATTTCTCTGGTAAAATACCCAGAGGCTAATTTAGCTAAATGTATACCACTAAACTAAACTAAACTAAACTAAACTAAACTAAACTAAACTGCCTTTCACCATTAATGAAAGGCTGGAATAAGTTTCTTGAAAAATACGATAAAAGTGTCAACTCATAAATCCGTATATCTATCAAACGAATCCTTGTCTGCAGAACTTGTTCTATTTAGTGTCTGGACACTATACTGCTTCGTCTCTCCTGAATATTCCTAGTGCTGTTTTTATAATAAAGTTATAAGTTAAAAAAACCTGCAGTTCATGCAGTTTTAAAGCTATCGAGCAATGGTTATCATAGTAAGTTTATACTTTACCATACTGCGATTAATAATATATAATTTCACTATACCCATCTTCTTTGGTCTTTTTTAAAAAAACTAATTACTACTCACTACTCAACACCCTGCTTCTCGCCGGAAACACCTTTCACTATACTACAGTGTTGCATGCAAATAGAATGTCAAAAATTAGCATCTTCTACGCCTTGAATACTTATGATCGACAACTTAATTAACATCCCCCATACTCATGTCTCCGTCACTTATGTCGGTCTAGATATAAAACTATACTTTATAGCGTGAGCTGTTCTTCAAAAAAAAGAACGGCAAAAAATCTGGCTAGGCGCTATCATCCATGTGATATGTCACAGAGATGACCTCATAAATTTCAATAGGGTTCTTTTCCTTGGTTGATGACATATCCGCATTATAGAAGCAGTGGCAGCATTATCTGAAGACACAAGTGCGAGAAAGGAAAAGAATTACTGAAAAGTACACTTTTATAAAAAGATGAAATAGGCATTCTGCTATCCTGTAAAATAGCTTTAGCAGTACCTTAACTCTAGTATTCACATTAAAACTATGATATTACTTAAATGAAGTGGTTGTACATCATTACTATAACCAGTTGACTATGTAGATATCGTAGAAGATCCTAATAGAGGGGAAAATGATTTAATACTATATTAGCCATATTCCCTGGCGAGGTATCTTAAGATAACTCATTACTATAGTTTCTTGTTGAATCGTAAATAAGGCATACCTTTCCAAAGGTGTAAAACAGTATTGAAAATAACGGCTCGCAAAAAATTGCGGTTTCGCCCTTATGATGAAAGGAATTTATGCGCACAAATCTAGATATCTACACAAATGTATTCTCTGTGAGAATAGGGTATTTTATTGATGTTCAGATTGGGAAGCAGAAAATGGAATTGTTATCAAAAGAATGAAAAAATAGAAAAATGAGGATTATTAACATTAACCTAGAGTTAATATATTTAAAATTAGTGCATTAGGTCAAAGAATATGCACTCCAATGAAATTTTAACTTACAATTTACCTAAGTAAATTACTTCTATCTCCTTATTAGGAATAAGGGGTACTTTTCGCTATTCTCTTAAATAGCGATTCAGTTTTCTAACCATTAACACCAACTTTTAGTATGCGATAGATTTTCAAATAAATGTTATAATCGAGCAATTTAATGGACGTATGGAGGATGTGCTGCGAACCTATCCTTATTAAGATTTTGAGATCACTCTGCATCAATTATATTAATTGTGTAATCAGGAATCATCTAATCAATATTGAGTAATAAAGTTCTATTATAAAATATGAAAAAGATTAATTTAAAGTTAAACCTGAATTATTAAAAAAACCATATTATTTTCCGGAAAATAGTAACGCCTAATAACCTTAAAGTATGGAGGTAATTAAAATAGCAATAGTAGATAACTTCGTTTTCTAAATTTTAATTTTCTTCTAAATATTTAGGCGTTAGGCCGATCATTAAACCAACAGAAAATAGTTATCATAAAAATGATAGTATGTCAGATTATCCTCGAGAATCTATGCTATTAAATATCACTTCACTAAATTTCATATTTCACATTGAAATCATCTTCCTCTAATACAATAAAATAATTATGCATGATATTTACTGTAGCACATAAGATGTGGTTATAATAACATGGTTAAATACCAAATTTAAAATTTTAAAGTAACTTTCTTTACTTTACCTTCTAAATTAATATAACTGTTAACATCTTATGGCATCAATTATGAGTTATTTTATATTTTTGTATAAATAGCAATTGCAATAGTGAAAATAATCTCTATTATCAAAATTAATAATTATACCTTGCCAACTATCACCGACTACGCGGCAAAATACAAAACAAAGTGCAATGTGAATTTAAAGAATGACAATCATATAAAAATGATTAGCGCGGTAGAATTTTAAAAGGATACCCGGAATTTTGAAAAAAAATCCATAGCAATTATAGTGCCCAAATAATTTGATGACTTCCTATGAAGCGACGGGGTCTATTCCTAATTGCGGAATAATTTAGTTTTGATTTTGTAATGTTTTTACCTGTTAGGTGTGGTGAAAATTTTGTAATAGCTTTTATCTAACAAAAATAAGTTAAAAATAATCACCAGTAGTAGTAAAAAGATAAAGTGTAATAGAAGCAATATCTGTTCAAAGCGTTACACCTAGCTTTAACCATTTAAGTTGTAAAGGCGTCTATCAAGACGAAGGATATCACAATACCGGTAGCAACAGATAAGAAATTCTGTACAATTAAACTGTTACTTTAACTAAAATAACTTAAAGTATTTTAACCACTACAGCCATCCTAGTTAGGATGGAAATAAAATTAATCATGTTTTAAATGGAAAATCCCAATTTATATTAATAAATTTTTATGGATTAAGCAGTAAATTTTTGATTAATTAATAGTGAAATATGCCACCAATAACATTGGATGCCAGCACATAAGGTGCTGTCGCCAATATATTTTATGGATTTCACCGACGGATTTACGAAAGCAATAGCAATTCCATAAACTGGATTCCATTTTAAAAAATCATATCAGTAAATTACTTTTAATTAACGAAATTATATAATTTCTACAAATTTAGCGACAAGAAAAAGGAGAAGTAAAAACTAGTAATTAATAGAGCACTGCTCACCATTTAAAAACCTTCCGCATAAATAAGCGCATAAATCAAATAGAGAAATAATATTTCAATTATAATGATCCATGTGATACTAAAAAATAAACATAGTTTCTTTCCTCGTGATTTTATGTACAAAATTTAAGTCTTTCGATATAAATAATCTAATAAAAAGTCTACCATAGAGTAAAAAATACCAATATAATAATTTGTAATTTATTACTGTTATCGATATTTTATCGTTAATAAACAATTATTAATTAATATTATTTTATTTATTGCAATAAAAATGATCTGATGAGTAGTAATGCTCGCTTTTATTAGCAAAAAAATTTATCCATTACAGAATATATTAATTAATAACTTTATAAGGAGGATCTTTATATCTGAGATAGTCAATACCATTAAAATTAAATTTTCTTGCATCGTGTTGGTCTTTCATTATTAGGAATAATAGTTTTTCCTGTTATAATTTTCCACGTGATCATATCTCCCTTTTTTATAGTTACCTACATCATAGTTGGCTAAAAATTAATTATAAATTTATTTTTGCCCATCGCTGAATCTACGTAATTAATGAAATAATTAATTAAAAAAACAAAACGTCCTATTACTTGTTATAATAGGGTGTTTTTGGTTTAAACCGCTGTGAAATATATTTCAAGTTTAATTTTTAATAAAATAGAACAGTTTTACAAAAAGGATGATAGTAACTAATGCATAATATTGAATTAGAAAAATTAATTAATACCCACTTGAATGTTTATCAATATCAGGATTATTCACCAAATGGGCTTCAAGTGGAAGGGCGTTCAGAGGTAAAAAAAATAATAACAGGTGTGACTGCATCGCAAGCATTACTTAATGAAGCGGTAAAATTAGCTGCAGATGCAATTATTGTTCATCATGGTTATTTTTGGAAAAATGAAGCTAGTGTTATTCTTAATATGAAGCGTAAGCGATTAAAGACATTGCTTTGTAATGACATTAATCTTTATAGTTATCATTTACCTCTTGATGCTCATCCTATTATGGGTAATAATGCACAGTTGGGAAATATTATGAAGGTTGATATTGAAGAGCTTATTACACCTTTATTACCAAAAGGTAAGTTTGTTCAACCGATAACTGCTGATGATTTAATGTCATGTTTAACTAATAAATTAGCCCGTCAACCTTTGTATTGTGGTGATAATGGACCAAAAGAAATCAGTACTATTGCCTGGTGTACTGGTGGTGGACAGAGTTTTATTCAACAAGCAGCAGAGGCTAACGTTGATGCTTTTGTTACCGGTGAGGTTTCTGAACAAACTATCCATATTGCCAGAGAAATGAAAATTCATTTTTATGCTGCAGGTCATCATGCAACGGAACGATTTGGCATTAAAGTGTTAGGTGAGTGGCTGCAAAAAGATTATGAATTTGAGGTAACTTTTATCGATATACCTAATCCTGCTTAGTTCATTTAAAGATGAATACCAAGCTATGTAAAAAGTATTAAATAGTAGGTTTTCAGCATCTTGCACGCAACATTATAGTTATTTATGCACAATAAAATTGTAGGATATAAGTTAATTATCAAAATTAACTAACTAATTTTATTAAATTATTATGAAATTTTTGTTTATAGCCGGTATAAAATTGAAGAGCGCATCGCGCGATCTTTGATTCTTCATTATGCATTTTATTACAGTGAGAAATCCAACCAATTTATATGAATAAAAGAAAAATAACCATAAAAATAGTTATTGTGTTGGCGTCTCTATTGCTTTTAAAGAAATGATAGAAAAAAATCTCTATTTGATAAAGTTTTTCTCAATGAGAATGGTTATTGATAACTATCTATATGCTAAGTTCTTAGGAACTTTGTTGATATATTATTATTTAATTTAAGTTCTTTTAAGTACTTTGTCGCAGATCCTATTTCATTAACTGTCACGGGGATTATAATTTTTATAAACCCGATAGCTAATTTCCATCAAATGGAAATGATCATCTTTATTTTTCTTGTTTAATAAATTTAAAAATATTTTCTACAATTTAAATATCTTCTATCGTACATAAACAGGCTTTATTGCTACCATCATGAACTGAAGTGACCTTTTCACCCACCAAATGAAAGGAAATTCCAGTAGCAATATAAGCAATTGTATTAGTACCAGAAGAGCTAACTGCTTTTACTATTAAAGTTAAGGGATTTGTTCATAAGTAACATACTGAATAAAATTCGATCCATAGCCTGCTCAATGATTAGATTAACCTGATATAATTTCTACGAAAGGTATAGAAATATTATATAAAGAAATTCCCTGAATAAGCGAGAGAATTTTGCAAGTAAATAAAAAGTTAACAAACAAAATTTTTTTTGTAATACATTGCTGCAACAGCAGACATTTTTATAATAAGCTAAATGCTATTATTTTACGATAACGCAGGTTATTAACATTAAATGATCGTAATAGAAAAGCAGCAATACATCAGTTACAGTACATAAGGCTTGTTATTTTATGAGAATCGCGACGGGAAAACCTTACAAAAGCTAAGTAATTTGATTACGGCTCACCTGTATGTTTAGTAACAATTTTTAAAGTTCTAATAGTCGTTTATGAAGGTTTTTTTAGAGTACAGAAGTATATAACAAACTCCTAAATAAATAAAATTAGTAGCTAATTGATCAATAGATTTTCTATAGTGTAAAAAGAAATACCTTTACTTCCTATATAGGTAATTTCAGCTCACAGTATACGGTTGAGATAAAACTAGGATTGTAGATAAAATAATATTTATAACCTAATTCTTGGACATCAACTACATTTACCACAACGTAGGGTTTAGTACTTCAAGCTAAATTTTCTGTATCTTTATCGACTAATTCTATAGTTTTCTTTGTCTACCATTACACGGATCTCTTTAGCGCTTAAATGGAATTTCTGACAACCATAAAATATAATAAAAAGCTTAGAAATTGTATGATATTTCATTAAATTAATTAGCTTGAATCAAGTTTTTAACAAAATTTAATCTAAAATTTTTAATAAAATAGAATTTTTTCTATTCTTTATATGTATAAAACTATAGTAACAACAGCATTATATTTTTATAGATAAAATCTAAGCACTAAGTTATGCTCATTTCTAGTATGTTAAGCTTCAGAGAAGCTAGCGTATCCTACTGATTAATTTTATGAATGATTTCAATAACAGAGAGATGACACACAATAAAAATCTGCCTTATGGATATCTGCGAAACCAGATATTATCTCTGATTCCTTTTATAAACTCATCTAATTGTGCCAGTTAACTCTGATAAGCATCTCTGTTGAGATGAAGTTTAAAACCATGTTGCGGAACATGCTAAACAACTCTTTACTACTTATCCATAAATCAGAGCATCTATAACAGTTATTTGCCACAGCTAACCAATATAACTGGTATTGGCGATCTTGAGATTAAAAGTACCTAAGGTTAAAAAGGAAGAGGAATCGCAGTGACAACAGAATATCCTTCAACAGCTTGTGTCGCTGCCTTACATGAAGCGCACAAAAGCCGGGAAGAGTACTTTCATAACCTATCGACAAGGCATATCTCTACTCATAATTTTCATGAAGCTCTGTGGGCAATTTTTTATAAAAAAATATGATCTCTTTTACAGTATAATCAGCAAACTGAATAGTAATGATTTCAAAAGTATAAACAAATGAATGATGCCTTGCTTTATTTAAACTATACGCGCTACATTATTTCTTGGCCGATGATATATACTATCTCCTTATCAAGCAAGATGATTACCTTTACATCCTGCTAATTTAGCGGTACTGCGCATGGAGATAAAGGAGCTAGATTGGGGCTGAAGATGATTACAAGAGCAAGAGGTGCAGTGCGCTGAACTTCTGGATGACCACGCGATCCGGGTATGCTTAAGTATATTTCCTGAGCTTGCTACGGGAATATAGTGACATTGGTTTTTAGAATGCAATGATAAAGATATTTTGGATACCCAGCATCAATGTTATTGGGTATATGAAATATTTAATGTACTAGCTTCACTACACAAAGGCATCCAACTAAAAGTTAAGGTAAGCTGCGGAAGATTTGGCTAGTAGAGAGCTGCAATGATGCTGATAAAGCTCTTTATATTTGTTGGCAAGTTTTAGCTTGCCATAAACAGATGAGTAAGCTGAAGAAAGATTGAGAAAAAGTGACTGAGAATTATATAATTTCTCGTCAGCGCACTTGGGCCCGTCAATAAGAACGATGAATTTAATTAAATTAGATTTTGTGACAGTGTCAGGCTATAAAGCCAGTACATGAATAACTTTGATTTGAGAAAAATAACCCTTTCAATGCTATTTAAGCTACTCCCTGTCTGCTTAAAAAACTAAAACTAGTTAAGGTGGAATTAATCTTTTAATTCTGCTGGTAAGCAACGTCTAATGTAATCATGGAGAATAGATTTCTGAAGCATCAGAGTGGAACGTAATCTTTTTATCGCTATACAGCAGATATGCTAATAACTCCAGTCAATATAAATACAGTAAGTACTATTATTGAAATCAACAAAATATTTTTCCTGATCCTTTAAATGGAATCATTATTTTCCACATAGGAAAACTAAAAAATGTGTGAGATGAGTAAATAAAATAAAAGAATAAATTGCGATCTTAATCCAATTAGATCGATAGGATTATGTGAGCGATGATATTATTAAAGAGTTTAATATGCAGAATTTGTTATCCGTTCTCTTAATCTGATCATAGATCAGAGTTCATTCTTAGCTCAAATAGAGCAAAATTGTACAAAATATTTACTTAGCGAGCGTAAAAATAGTCACATTTACCTAATAAAGGTAGGTAATCAGAGAATTATTTGTAAGGAATTGCAGATTTAAAACATAAACAATTATACCAGCCGATTTAAAAGAACAATTGAGAAAATCTACGATATTTATGGTTTTTATTTTATTTACCTAATTATCTGGCCTAGAAAATATTGTTTAAAACCACAAGTATTGAAATACTGATTTCATCATAAATTGCTCTACTAGCAAAAGGAATAATCTTTACTAAAATAGCGCTAAATTATCAGCAAAAAGTGCTATTTTTGTTGTTATGTCAACAGTGCTTTAACAGTTAATTTAATGACTAAACCTAACTCTGAAGTCGGTTATAGAGCTAAAAATTAGCGATAATCTCTATAACTATGAGAGAAACCAGTATGTCACTTTTTCAATCATCTATCTTGTTAATGTAAATCAAATGATAAAAAACTTAACACAGCTATAGATGATTACCTTAAGTTTTTTACTAAAGGTGCTGTGTAGCGTAAAAATGATCAAGTAAAACAGTTAAATTATCAATAACAACCGCCATATGTCTATATTTTTCTTGTAAAAACTTTTCATCAGTCATTTTTCTATCATAGATACTAGTGGTGCCCAATAATTATTAATATTTACTAATCCATATGATTTCATATGTAAATCAATTTGACTCCAAGTAAAAACTTCACTAACCCTTTCCATGGTACCAAATTCCACTGGAAACGCAATAAATCCATCAGCTAAATCAATCATTTTCTGCTTACGTTGATTCATAGTATCAACAATATGGATTTAAGTCAGGCTAATATAGGGAATCTCACGTTAAACTAATAAATTTGACATTACATCAATTACTCGACCAGCTTGTTCAAATACGAATTAGTCAAAAACGCTCATAACATCAACGCGCAGCCAACATTAAACTAGTGTTATTTTTTGTTAACTAACTCGGATGCCAATGCAATAGCCTGCTTTTTATAAAAATTACTAACCTCTTAAACTCGATTCGCAATAAACTATGCTACGCTATTCATTTTTTTCAGATTATACTTCTTAACTTAAATTTATTAGTGCTAACTCTATTAGCAGGCATTGATAAAATCTAATAAATGGATAAATATTTTTTATGTTATTTCTTTTCAAGATTAATATCTAATGTAGTGAACAGCATATTTTCAATAGGAATTGAAAAGAATATTTGTTTAAATATCTTTTATGTAATAATTAGTTAATATCACATTGAGTAACTCTTATTATTACTGAGTTATTATTTAATTTTCTAATATTTATATTACTTCTATATTTTTTGAGGTTATCTCCAGATGTTATTTGTATTAAATCAAAAGCATAAAATGCTATTGTTAGTATTGTTGTTACTCTTTGCAATGATATCAATACAAAGTGGTGCTTCATTAGCAAAAAGTCTATTTCCAACTATAGGTGCACTTGGCGTAACAGCTTTAAGATTATTTTTAGCAACGATTATTCTTTTTGCAATTTTTAAGCCTTGGCGAAAAAAATTACGTAGTCATTCGTTAAAACATTTACTTATATATGGCATCTCCTTAGGCTTAATGAATTCGCTGTTTTATCTTTCATTAGAAAGGATCCCATTAGGAATTGCTGTTGCATTAGAATTCACCGGTCCTTTAGCCGTAGCAATGTTCTCATCTCGCCGCGTGATTGATTTTGTTTGGATATTAATGGTTATTGTTGGTTTAGCATTACTATTTCCTATTGGAAATAGTATTAATAACTTAGATCTAATCGGTATTATTTATGCTTTAGCTGCTGGCATTTGCTGGGGAATGTATATTATCTTTGGTCAGAGGGCGGGCGCTGGTTATGGTACAGCAACAGTAGCTTTAGGTTTGTTTATATCGACATTAATTTTTTTTCCGATTGGTCTTCTAACCGTTGGCATTGAACCGCTATTTAATTTGTCAATTCTACCAATTGCACTTGCGGTTGCTATTTTATCAACTGCTTTCCCTTACATGCTTGAAATGTTTGCCCTAACACGTATGTCAGCAAAAACATTTGGTACATTAATGAGTCTAGAGCCGGTAGTTGGGGCTTTTATGGGAATGATATTTCTTAATGAACATTTAACATTAACTCAGTGGTTCGCGTTATTTTGCATTATTAGCGCATCAATTAGCTCAACATCTATCATGAAAACAACAAGACAAACTTTAGAAATCAATTAAATTGTTTTTAACATATTACAGAGTAAATTCAAGCCTATATACAACTTACACTGTAAGTTGTTAGTGATCATTTCTTACATTTTTATTTTTAATACCATATATATAGTTATAACTAATTAAATAACGCTTAAATTGATATAATATATCAATTTAAAGGATAAAATAAAAAACTATTGACCAATAATAAATTACCTTTAGATAAAGTATTAATACATTATTTCTAATACAGAAGCATAAATAATGAGCACAGGTAAATTAGTTAATTTACCGAAATTAATTCACTTCTATCACCCGTAACGATAGAAGTGATAGTACTAAAACATCCTGTTTCAGTTTTAAACCTACTAATTGAATAACTTATTAATATGTCATTTATGACAGAGCAGACATACTAAAATTTGTACGGTAGAAATTTTTCCGCTCATGAATTATGACATGAATTTAATTCCTCTATTTTAGAACGTAAAGATAAATTAACAGAATGAGCATTACGATAATGGACACAGAGTATGAGAATGCTATTCTCATACACCATTAAAATATACTCAACCAATATTCACGATATCTAAGATTATTTGGAAGCCTTAAATGATTATACTGTAATGTGGGTTGCCAATAATGTTCATAAAGTGATTAATGAAGTTAGTGAGTGTATACTCAAAACATCCTTACCGGACGCTTTACATGACATTTGGATAAATATTTCTTGGAATTATTAGCAAATCTGATGCATATCAGCTCTGATCCTTTATTAATTTGTTCTCCATCATTAAATGGGTGTTGTTACACCAGGTCAGCAGGTCAAATTTCCTTAAGGTGGCTCTAGCTTTTCTGAGCAGAAGTGAGTAGCTTAAATACCATTGAAATGGTTGTTTTTCTAACTATAATGCTTCGATAATTCTTCGTACGTCAGATTTTTATAGCCTCACTATTATTAAAAAATTAATTTAATTGTATTCGTGACTCTTATTGATCCCCATTGTACTAACAGGAACTGGATAGAATCTTAGTTGTTATTCTCGATCTTTTTCAGATTTTTAATCGTTGGATTATATCTGCTAAAATCCTTACCAATAAGACATTAAAGACTTTATTAGCGGTATTGCGACTCTCTTAGTAGGCAAACCTCCCGCAGTTCGCCATTGACTTTCGGTCATACCTTTTGGGCGTAAAGGTAGCATATGAGCTGTTTTGTGTATAAAACAGCATTGGTGCTACATATCCAGGAATATCTTTCTCGTTACATTTTAAAAAACTAAAAACCATCTTCCATAGCAAGCCTGAAGATGCGGTTAAGCCATTTACTCGCTAGCTATTAATAAGTTAACCCAGTTTGATTTTAACTCTCGGTAAAAATCTTTGACCATAACTAATTCCTTTCTCCATATGCAGTGACTCCGATTTGATCAGTAGATAAAGAAATTATTTACCTACTAGGCGCAGGTAGATGTCATCGGTCAAGAAATAAATGTAGCGTGTATCGCATAAATTACGTAAGACATCATTCATTTACTCGTACTCTTCAAATCATTTTTGTTTAAGTCTTCTGATAGTACTGGTACAGAGAGATTCATATATTTTTATCGAGAAGCGCCAACAGAGCTTCCTGAAAATCATGGGTAAACATGCCTTTCTGGATAATACTATGAGAGAGTGCTCTTCGCCGATTTTTGCTCGCCTTATATAAGACAGCAATGAGCTCTTGAAGCATATTCCGTTGCCACTCTGTGATCGATCCTTAATCTTAGTGACTTTAATCTCAACATCGTTAATAACAGTCTGTATAGTTTATTGTAGTAAAAACCGTTACAGACGACGATAAGGTGACGTTGAGCATGTTGTTGCAACATAGCCTTATTTTAGCTCATCCTCAACAGCAGTGCCTATGAGCTACTTGGCATCATTAGATATGAGTTCATGTAATAGATCACAGATCATATCTAATATCACTGATATCTGTATGGTAGACATATTCATGGCATATCATCTCTCTGTTGTTATAATCATTCATGAAATCAATCAGTAGGATATCTCAATATTTCCAAAACTCCATCATATATCAAAATTAGTATAACTTTTATCTGCCTCTAGTTACGATTATCCATAGTTTTAAGAACGCCAAGTTAAATTCGATGCCGCTGTATAAAAACTTCATTGAAGAGATAATAACTGAAAGTATTTTCTTGTCGATGAATTCATCTATAAAGAATAGTGATAATCTCTTTCTTCTTCACCTCTCCTGGAAAAATGCAAAGATTAACTGATCCGATAGATCTAACAAATATTAGCAAGAATGACGATTTCCATTTTTCTAGAAAATACTCAGGGTAATATATAAAGATATGTGCTCTTTAAAACTAAACTGCTTTTCATCATTGATAACGGATTGAATAATTTTCTTGACAAACACAGTAAAAGTATAATCTCGTAGATACGTCTATTTGTTAAGTGAACGATCAGCTTCCTTGCGGCAACCTTGTACCATTATGGTATATCTGGGTGTTACTGCTGCACTTTTCTTGAATATTCCCCACCGCTGTTTTTCTGCCAAAACTGTAAAGAAAAAGCCTTCAATTCATATAGTGTCAAAGCTACCTGCAGTGATTAGCGCAGCATATTCATATCTTACCCGACTACAAACTCACAACACATTAATTTTACCATGCTCCATCTTCTTTGGCCTTTCAACAATAACTCCCTGCTTAGTTGCTACTTAACACTCCATTCTCCCCGGAAAACCCACCACTGTGCTATATTGCAGTGAGCACGCAAAACAGAATATCGAAATTTCTATCTTGCATGTCTTGTACACTTATGCTCGATAACTGAATCAACATTTGCATGTTCATGCATCCGTTATCAGTAACGATCTGAATATTAAACATGTTGTATGGTATTTATTGTTCAAAAAAAAGAGAGGTCGAAAAAATCTGGTGAGGAACTATCATTCCCCACGACTCCGTACATGGATGATCTAATAAATTCCAAATCATTCATGTACGGAGTATATCCGTATCAGGAAGAAGTTGAGGCGTTACTTGAAGACACAGTGCAGATATTAGTAGAGAAAGTGTACTTTTCTAAAAAGACAAAATAGTGAGGCGTAAGCGCAAAATACCCTCTCTAGCGCTAAAACACCTCTAATATCTGCGTTAAAATATAAGATTACTGATGGGAATGAGGAAAGGTTTGTACATCATTACATAATTACTTAGTAGTACCAGTAAAGTAAATTTAGACGCAAGAAGAGATGATTGGGCGCTATATATTTAGCTATATTTACCAGGTATTTAAATAATACGTTACTATGGTTTATTGTCAAATAATAAACGGGAACCTTTATTAGTAAAGGTATATAAGGTGCTAAAGATGAAAGCTATAAAAAAACCGGAGTTGTTTCCTTTTTGATAAAAGGATTTATGCGCACAGCTTTATATAAATACATTTTATATAGCGATAGACTATTTTTTATCAACGCGTAGCTTGGAAAATAGGCAACTGCTTTGCTGTTAGAAATAACACATAAAATAAAAAAACAAGGTTTAAGACAATCCTAGTTATTATCTCTATAATTAAAGCATTTGATGAAAAAATAGACACTCTAATGAAATTGTAACTTACAACAGATCCATAAAATCGACTCTTTTTCCTTTTAGGAAAAATAGATGAATTTCGCTTTTCTCTTAAAGAGCGATTTAATTTTCTAACTATCAAAGCCAAAACCACACAACTAATGATTGACACTTTGACATGACCTTAACCTAGCATGTCAAATAACTATACATCGGGTACTTAGATATAATTGCAAAGAATTTAGAGACCGCCTTATAGTCTATAAAAATGTTCAGGAACTTGAAAACATGAATTCGAGCATTTACGTATAGAGATTAACGCAGAACATCGACTTAGCTTGTCGATGCCATCCTTAAAGGAATGGAATGATCGAGCGATCTAATTAATAATATAGAAGCTTTTGTGGGGGTTACAAAGCTATCATTCGATTCTCCTCAAGAGCTTGAGATCACTTAATATCAATACATCTGATTGTATAATCAGAAATTACGTCAATCAATATTAGGTAATAAAACTCAATTGCAATCTATGTAAAATTAGTTTAATAACTCAGGAAGCAATTTTAATTAGATTTTTTCCTGTCCAGTATATTTTGAGTAAAAATATTCATTACTTTACTCGATAAATAGTAGCGAATTTACCATTTGGATCCCGTATTACTGTCGGTTGACCTTGATCTAAATTCTCATACAGAGAAATATGTAACGGGTGTCCATTATCTAATAGTTTAAAACTTGTATTTTTGAGCAATCTTTGTGCCCATAGAGCAAAAATAGGCTTTGAATGCTCACAATTACTACAAATATGTAGACTCATATTTTCAACAATACCCAATACCGGTATTTTTATTTTATTAAACATACGATGTATTTTATCGAATCAATAAAAAAGCAAATATGCTGTGTTGTAGTCACAACAATCACTGCGGTATCACGAGTATATTTTGTCATAGCATTAACTGAACATCACCAGTGCTAAGTGGCATGTTAACTACTAAATAATCTAAATCTTGCCATTCGATATCTGTAACATTTCTATTAAAGCTTTACTAAGCGCATTGCATTACACCATATCATGGCATGATTATCATTAACCAAATAACTAATTGGATTAATTGTTAACCCATAAGGTACCTATGGCTTCCATAGGTTTACAGGTAATATAGGACCTATATAGGAGGCTGATTTTAGTTATCAACGTAGTTGAATAAAGGAAGATAAATATCAGCATATAGAATATATACCTTCACTCCTTTTTCCGCTGATAATGCTAACGCTAAATTCAATGTAATAATTGATTACTAACCACCCCCTTCTTCACCTGAAGAGTTACAGCAATAATATTATTGATCGCATTAATACTAATAAAATTATTTCCTCTACATAATATATTGATATTATCAGGTAATTTCCAGTATAGTGCTTATGCACTATCTATTTTCGTAATTGTGATGTCTGCTACTCAGTTAATAACTTAAAGAGGTTAACATACCTAGCAAAAACATGCACTAATTCAATATGTAAAACATCATCAAGAAATACATAATAATATAATATCTTTAATGTGTTCAGATTATTTTGTAAAATCAGATGATAAATATGTTAAAACATCAGCAACTTGTTGAGTTAATTATTCAGGTTTTATTTGCTTAAAGGATTCTAAATTCATCGATGATTTTTTTATTTAATTTTAATTTATTAAAAATAAATAACTATATAATGCTAAAGAGCAATTTAATTAAAATTAAAATTAAAATTAAAATTAATAAATTAACATTTATTAAGCAAAATTACGATAAATAATAATAGATTAGTCATTTTCAGGCCTAGCTAAAAACTGCAATCAGTTAATAATAAATTATTATTCAATTTTTATAGGAAAAAAATTATTACTATGCCTCAAGTTGCAAAAAAACTTTTAGTAACCTGTGCATTACCTTATGCTAACGGTTCAATGCACCTTGGCCATATGTTAGAGCATATTCAGGCCGATATTTGGGTTCGTTATCAACGAATGCGCGGCAAACAGGTTTACTTTATTTGTGCTGATGATGCCCATGGCACACCAATTATGCTAAAAGCTCAGCAATTAGGTATAACACCTGAGGAAATTATTAGTAAAGTAAATCAAGAGCATCAACACGATCTTTCTGACTTTGCTACCAGTTACGATAATTATCATTCAACTCATAGCATTGAAAATAAAACATTATCTGAACAAATTTATTTAACTCTAAAAAAGAGTGGCTATATCAAAAAGAAGACAATATCGCAACTTTATGATCTTAAACATGGTATGTTTCTATCAGATCGCCTTGTTAAAGGAAGTTGCCCAAAATGCCAAACCGCTGATCAATACGGTGATAATTGTGAAGTCTGTAGCACAACTTATAACCCAACAGAACTTATCAATCCTTACTCGGTGATTTCTGGTGCAACGCCTGAAATACGTGAAACAGAGCATTTTTTCTTTGATTTACCTGCATTTAGTAATATGCTTCAAACTTGGATACACTCAGGAGCTTTAGAACCACAAGTAGCAAATAAAATGCAAGAGTGGTTTGAAGTGGGTTTACAACAATGGGATATCACTCGTGATGCTCCATACTTTGGTTTTGAAATTCCTAACGAGCATGCCAAATACTTTTACGTCTGGTTAGATGCACCAATTGGTTATATGGGAACATTCAAAAATTTATGTAACAAACAGCCTAATATTGATTTTGATAGTTATTGGCACAAAGATTCTACTGCTGATCTTTACCACTTTATTGGCAAAGATATTATCTACTTCCATAGTCTATTTTGGCCAGCGATATTAGAAGGTAGTGGTTATCGTAAACCTACCAATATCTTTGTTCATGGTTATATAACCGTTAATGGCGCAAAAATGTCCAAATCGCGGGGTACTTTTATTACCGCGCGCGCCTATTTAGATCAAATGGATTCTGATTGTTTACGTTACTATTATGCCGCTAAGCTTTCTTCTCGCATTAATGATATTGATCTCAACTTAAAAGATTTTATTCGAAGGGTAAATAGCGACATCGTTAATAAAGTCGTAAACATTGCAGCCCGCAATATTGGATTTATCAATAAACGCTTTCATGGTAAATTATCATCACGCCTTGCAGATCCTGAGCTTTACCAGCAATTCATTGCCGCAGCTGACAAAATTGCTCAACAATTTTGTCATCGTGAATACAACAAGGCGATTTGTGAAATTATGTTACTTGCCGATCTAGCTAATCGTTATATCAATAAACAAGCACCCTGGGTAGTTGCTAATCAAGAAGGCCGTGAGCAAGATTTACATGATATTTGTTCTATGGGTATCAATTTATTTCGCGTGCTAATGACTTATTTAAAACCTATATTGCCGGGACTAACGAGCCGAACAGAAACTTTTTTAAATATTTCACTTAACTGGGATGATATTAACAAACCTTTGTTAAATAAGGAAATTACGCCATTTAAAACCTTATTTCAACGAGTTAAAATGAACGATATAATCGCTATGTTAGCGGCATCTAGGAAAATATAACGATACTTGCGATGACTAAAGCAACAAGACTCTGGAATCTATCCAAGATGCAATCAGTTTTAATGATTTCCACAAAGCAAACTTACAACTTGCTCTAATTAAATTAGATAATTTAATCGAAGGCTACAACTTCAATAAACTACTAAAACTATAATTAGATTTAGGTAGCTGGACGTTGTTTACTAGCATGGTCAGCAAATCAAATCCTCTTAGCCAATCCAACTATTTCTAAGCAGATGAGACAACTTAAATACCATTGAAATAGTTATTTTTGAACTACAGTGCTTTTCGTGCCTCGGATTCGTCTACCATCGCTGTCATGAAAGCCAATTCAATAAGAATTGATAAGTTTTCTGGTAATTCGTACAGTATATCCTGATCCGAAAGTACCTGAAGGCTGCTTAACGCGCTTAATCGCTAATTTAGCACCAAGAAAAATCCATTTTGGTATACAAAGGAATGATATTAAACCATCGGTCCTGGTAATAAAGATATTTTCTATTAAGTTCAGATACAGGAGCCAAATCCTGGTATTGAAAGTAAAATAGATTGTTAATCAACACAATAAATAAAAATAAAAATAACAAATTATTGCTATTTTTAATTCCATCGATCAACACTATCCTACCAAATTAAACTAATTAATTATTAGTCAGTATGTTTTGTTTATATGGCTAGTATTTATGTTGTTTTCAACAAATACTTTATATTGGTTGATAATATTTATGCGCTTTTTACTTATTCTATCTTTATCTGGTAATAGGAAACCTAATATCAACTATTCTGTCTTTCTCTCTCTTAAGTAGAACAATCAGGATATTTGTCTTGTTTAACTTGAAACTAATATTTCATAAACTGCAATGGAATTTTACTACCTAATAGTGATTAGGATAATTCCTGATTTTACAGATCAATATATCATGTAGAATTATCTTAAGCTATTAATCAGAATTAGAGCTGTTAAGAAATCTGGTATATGGACGGCTAGGGCTTTCCCCCACTCTGATGTTTTATAAATCTTTTTTTTATTCTTAATTAGATCTTGTTTAGCACCAGAAGTTAAAGGTAAAACCTTTTTTAGCCGGTTTTAGCTTTTCTTATCAGACGGGAACAACTTAAATACCATTCAAAGGATTATTTTTGAACTATAGCGATTTACGTGTCAGATTCATAGCCTCGCTGTCGTAAAAGCTGATTTAAAATCGGATTCGTCGTTATTATGACGCCAAGTGCAGCTGACAGGAAGGCATAGAATAGCAGCTATTTTTCTTGATCTTTCTACAGCTCCTTCATCGATTCAGGATACACTTTGCTAAAAATCTTTCTGAAAGCATCAAAGGCTTTATTAGTGACATCAGGGATCCTCCTCTGCTAGCCATAACCTCCTTCTCCTTCTCCTTCTCCTTCTTCGCAGCTCACCTTTAACTTTTGCTTCATTCCTTTTTGGATATGAAGCTAGCGCATCAGTTATTTTGTGTACCCAACAACGTTATCGCTACATTTCCGGGAATATCTTTGCCATTACATTCAAAAAAAACAAAGGCATCGGATTCCGTAGCAATCCTGTAAAATACGGTAAAACCCAGCGCTTACCGGTCATTTAAAATTATACTCAGTTTGCCTATAACTCTCGATAAGCATTTTTTGACTGCAACTAGCTCCTTTACGGCAATCGGCAATATTGCCGAATTACTAGTAGGTAAAGACGATCATCTTGCTTGACAGCAGATAGCGTATATCATCGACAAAGAAATAAATATAGCGCATATCGCTTAAATTATACAATCGCCATTGCTAATGGCTCTTTAAGGCATTACTGTTTCAATCTGCTGATAACCCCATAGGAAAGGGGAACCACATGTGCTTTTTCACCGAGAAGCGCTCTATAACTTCTTGAAATCACTGATGGTTAACAATAACCTAACAGGTATAAAATCCATGTCAGAAACGAATTGTTGAAGAATATTCCGTTGCTGCTGCGATTTAACCTTAGGCGCTTTAATCTCAATATCGCCAATAGCAATTTATATGGTTTTCTGTGGTAAATAGCCATTATGAAAGACAGCATACGCCTGTTGATAAATTGCCTTTAATATCTTGTTACAACCATGGCTTTGATCTCAATCTCAAGAACAGCGCTATCAGATGCCATAGTAGCACTATGAATGAGTTTATCAAATGGATAAGATAATATCTGATTTTACGAATATCTATAGGGTAGACTTTTATAGTATATCATTTCTCTTTTGTTAAAATCATTCATGAAATTAATCAGGCATGATACACGCTACCATCTTGAAAATTCAATACACCAAAAATAAGAATAACTCAGTAAATAATATACTGCATGTCCAAAATTTAGGGGTAAGTTCAGAGGCATTGCTATATAGTCTATTTTTAAGTACATGAAAATCAGTTAGTCTGTCATCATTCATTTTAGGAAAGAGAGATCATAAAACACTTTGGATAAAACAGACGGCGTAACATATGAAGTCTCATATTAATTTCCTAATTTATCTAGTTTATACTTTCTAGAAGATTTCTTCTGATTCATCTAGATTAATTCCTAAAAATTAACATGTCGCAGAGTATAAACAGTATTTAGATCATGAACGTCCTAAAAGGAGTGTAGCTGCGCCCTTGTTCTCATACCCAATAGTTGTCCTACCTTCTGAAGACGGATAAAAACCCATAGAGAGAGCGTCGAGATCTTATGCATACGAAAATATAACGTCGTGAAGTTTTATTTAACATTCGCGGAAGATATTTCACATCTACGTATAGATAAATAGACTCGTAACTTTTAAACGCTTTTAGATTCTGGCTTTGTATACTTCCTGCCTTATTTTACGCAAAATCTCATTTCTGTATCTATATAAACAGCATTTTAAGCTAAATAGAGATCAACACAGCGTTCAGGAATTTGTATAGGATTTCTAGCATATCGTGGAAAGAGAGAAAAAGTTTTTGCAGGAAAACACTAGGTCTTCCTGAGCAGACGACAGCATTATCGGCAAACAATGAGGAATATGATCGCGATCATCAACATGATCTTCTTTTTCCCTTTAGGAAAGATAAGTTTAGGATATGCCATAACGCTTAGCTAAATTAGAGGTAAGAGTTCTCTCTGTCTTAACATTAAGATTAACTCTGATTTTAGATGTTATGTTTGCCTAAATAGGGAACATAATAATATTTTACCCTCAACTATATCCAGAGTAGCCTCTTTTCTATGAATAGAACTGTGTAAAAAGGATATATATAATAATTCTGGAGCAAACAGTTAGGTCTTATTATAAAAATTAGTTAGACTTAATTATAAATGCTGGAAGATACTAAAATAACCCCTTATAATTCTTTCGCTTATAATATTTAATTATATTAATTCCTTTTATTCAAATTTAGGTTATTTAAAATGGCTGATCCAGCACATAACTGCGCTATTGTAGGTATATCAGGTGCTTCAGCATCGGGTAAAAGTCTTATTGCAAAAACGCTTTATAATGAACTACGTAATCAAGTTGGTGACCACAATATTGGTGTGATTACTGAGGATTGTTACTATCGAGATCAATATAATATTCCAATTGAAGAACGGGTGAAAGTAAACTACGACCATCCAAACTCAATGGATCATGATCTGCTTTTTCATCATCTTCAATTGTTGAAGACAGGAAAAGGTATTAATCTACCACAATACGATTATACTCAGCATACGCGTAAGCGCGTAACATTTTTTTTTCAGCCTAAAAAAGTTATCATTATTGAAGGTATTTTATTATTAACTGATAAGCGATTACGTAAGAATATGGATTTTTCCATTTATGTTGATACGCCACTGGATATTTGCTTAGTAAGAAGAATTAAACGAGATGTTAATGAACGAGAGCGAACGTTAGATTCTGTTATTGAACAATATACTAAAACAGTTCGTCCAATGTTTCTCCAATTTATTGAGCCATCGAAACAATATGCAGATATTATTGTCCCTCGTGGCGGAAAAAATCGGGTGGCGATTGATATTCTAAAAGCTAAAATAGAGGAGTTTTGTTCTGCCAGTAATCATCTATAAATAGATTAGCAACTCTCACAAGGAGATAGAAGATGCGACTTTGCGACCGTGATATAGTTATATGGCTTAATGAAAAGAAATTAATTATTGAACCACGCCCATCAATTGAACGAATTAATGGAGCAACAGTTGATATTTGTTTAGGTAATAAATTCCAAGTATTTCAGGGATATACTTCACCTTATATCAATCTTAGTGGGCAAAAAAATGAAATTAATGCTGCATTGGATCGAGTAATAAGCGATGAAATTATTTTAAGCCATAATGATGCGTTTTTTTTACATCCTGGTGAATTAGTATTGGCGGTCACTTTAGAATCAGTTACTTTACCTGATAATATTCTTGGTTGGCTTGATGGTCGTTCTTCTCTTGCTCGCTTGGGATTAATGGTGCATGTTACTGCTCACCGTATTGATCCCGGTTGGTGCGGTCAGATCGTGCTGGAGTTTTATAATTCAGGCAAATTGCCATTAGCATTACGACCTGGCATGGTTATTGGCGCATTAAGTTTTGAAACTTTATCCGGTTCAGCTGATCGCCCATATAATCGTCGTCAGAACGCAAAATATAAAAATTAATAATGTTCGCAACAATGAGAAGAATAAGATTAGTGAAGATAGTAAAATACTCATAAGTTATAATATATTAAGTTAATTAACTCGGTATTTTTCTGAAATCAGGCTACATTAAATGTAATTATATTATTCTAGTTTATAGAAAAAGCTATATAAAGATGAAATTATTAATTAGTTGTTTAGGGTATATTTGATGGAGACTGTGGATAGAACTATTTCTAACCACATTAACTATCCTGACCCTGGCTATCTTAGCAGGGTTAACGACGCTAGTATTGCTTATTAATCCCAGTGACTTCCGTCACTATTTAATTGATAAAATTGAACAAAAAACGGATATCATTTAGCTTTTTTAAAGCGAAATGCGTTGGAATTTATTAGCAAATTTAAGTACCATTACTTGGTCTATTTCATTCAACGATCCTAATGCGATGAGTCCAGCATATTAGTGCTGGATAATATGCTGGCTCGCTATCTCCTTTTATAGCCGTTAATTTCCCATCAACTTTCTGTTGAACAGATTATAATCTGTAATGCAATTTTATGCTTCACTTCCAGAAGTAAAACAAATTAAAATCCAGAAATTCTAATTGCTCTAGAATTCCTTAACCGTATTAGTACAAAAACAATAATGATTGTAAATAGTTATTTAAGTTTAATAAAACTAACTGACTTATAGTTTATTAATTTAGCAGTTAGGTAATAATACCAAATTAAATATGCGTAATATTCTCATCTTTCCAAAAATGGAAGATGATCATTTTATTAGCGTTAATTTTAGTAGCAATATGAGTAAAGATTACCAATCTCTCATTCTTTTCTTTAAAAGAAAACTGAATATTTTAAATTATCCGCATCAAATCGCAGGTAAAATTAATTAAAATATAAAATTAGTGGTGTTAATTTACTAACAGATGGAATTAGCAGCAATACAACTTTATTGCTTAATTATTTATATGATCAATAAGCCGTAATAGCTCTTTCTAATTTAGCTATTAACGTCAATTATAATAATTTAAATGGCAATCTAGTTGGTACTCATTTAAGTAAATTTCCAGATTATCAATTAAACATTACTTTCAGTAAACTGAATCTAGATAAGATTTTAAGTTGATAATCTTTATTAAGTAACTTTCTAAAGACAAGAATACCACCTTAAATAAGTACTAATTCTGTTTACGTTGACTAATAATCGATAATTATGATTTAAGTTATTTAAAGCAATTGCTTTTAAAAGCAATAATCTCTGTTAATAAACACATATATCGAGGTTTAGTTGTTGATATCTTTAAGTCTAATATTATTATATTAAAAGCGTTATTAACTGTTAGTCAACCAGAAATTGGGTTATTATGTGGAAATTTTGAATTACCTATGAGTTTAAATTATGAAAATAGTCCGGTTATTTTTACGGCTAAGCTCAAATTTAATCATGTTAAATAGCTCCTTTACTGCAAAGGATTTTTTACATACCAATTAAACTAAATGGTTCATTAATATTATAAGAAAATTTATCAGGGATCCGGGTTATGTTAAATTAACGCTGTTAAATTTTAAGTCTGATAACTCTAATGTGATATTATCCAAGTTATAATTTAACAGGATTAATATAGGTTTACTAATTCAACACGCCTTTTTAGCCTAACTGATAAGATTGACAACCCTAAAAAAACTTTGAAGATAATACATTCAAATTGAAAATTTGAACGTTGATATAAAACTTATCAACCTTAAGTTACCGTTCTAAAATTTAGCTTCTTCTGGCGCTATGAATATAAATAGGTAATAGTAACGATTAGTTAAATTTAGCAAGGAAATCTGCAAAGGTGAAATTACTGGTTAACATCAATAAAGACTGGCATGAAATTATTATTTCTTTAATAAAATTGAAGAATTAGTAATTATTCATCTACGTATTTATGGTTGATGGGAAATCTATAGTGTCAATTGAATCTTGAAATTATTGCGTGATAATATTTAATAGAAAGCTAAAAACACTTAATTCTTAATTAATTTAAGAGGTTTAATCTAAAAATTAATTTTAGATTAACATTTTTAATAAATATAGAGCACCAACTCACAGAGACGCGTTATAGTTTATATTAAGGTAATATTTTGTTTAACATCATTTTTAGCCAATTTGTAGGAAAGGTGATATCAATACCTTTTTAAGGCGGTGACTAGTGACTTCCAATGGTTCAAAAATCCAATTTTCGATTGTGATACGTTCACCCACAACAGGCATTCGTTGTAAACGCTCCATTAATAATCCAGCAATTGTCTGATATTCGCGTTTTTCATCAAGCGTAATTGACACATAAAGAATCAAATCTTCTAAAGGCATGAAGCCATTAGCAACCCAACGACTATCCTCTAATTGTTGAATATCATAACGAGAATCTACCTCTTCTTCACTGATCGGCATATTACCGGCAATAGTTTCCATAATGTCCGTCAACGTAACAATTCCTTCGACAGAACCAAATTCATCAACAATAAAGGCAAAATGGGTATGAGCTTTACGAAGTTGTTCTAATGCTTGAAGTAGTGATAAGCCTTCAGGAAAAATTAGTGGTTGAGTAATAAGCACATGTAAGTTAAGTTTTTGCTTTTTTAATTGTTGATTTAATATGTCGATAACGTGTATAACCCCAACAGGCTCATCGCTTATTGATTCATCAGTAACAACAAGACGTGTATGTGGTTTTTTTTCTAGCAATGAAAGTAACTTATCTGAAGGCTTGTTGATATCAATATACTCAACGTCATGGCGCGAAGTCATAATACTACTAACATTACGTTGAGCAAATCCTAATAAACGAACGATCATTTGTCGTTCTTGTTGATCAAAAATACCATTACTATCACTGATTAAATCAGTGGTGCTATGATCTAATTCAGCGCATTCATGTTGACCATCTAAAACCCGTAATACTGCTTCTGCAGTTCTTTCCCGTAGTGATTTAGTTTCTTTTAAAAAACGGCGTCGATTAAATAATGCAAATTGATTAAGCGATTCGATCATAATAGAAAAACCAATAGCGACGTATAAATAGCCTTTTGGTATTAAATAACCAAATCCTTCAGCTACTAAGCTGAAACCAATCATAAGTAAAAAACTGAGACAGAGAATAACTATAGTTGGATGGGTATTAATAAACATGGTTAATAGTCTGCTAGCTATAATCATTAATATCATAGCAATAGTGACCGCTGCAATCATAATAGCAATGTGCTCAACCATGCCAATGGCAGTAATTACCGAATCAAGTGAAAAAATAGCGTCTAATACAATAATTTGTGCTACAACAGCCCAAAATTTAGCTGTTTTGCGTTGTTTACCAGATTGTTTATCTTTACCTTCTAACCGTTCATTTAGCTCCATAGTGGCTTTAAAAAGCAAAAAAAAACCACCAACAAGCATCAAAATATCACGCGTACTAAATGGATGACCCAAAATGTTAATGATAGGATTAGTTAGAGAAACAAGTAAAGTGAGACTAAACAATAAGACAATACGCATAAATAGCGCGCATGTTAAACCAGTTATTCTTGCTTTATTACGTAATTTAGCCTGTAATTTATCAGCTAAGATAGCAATAAAGACTAAATTATCAATGCCAAGCACTATTTCGAGTACGATAAGAGTAAGAAGCCCAGCCCACATCGTGGGGTCAGCGATCCATTCCATAAAATTTATTTTCCCTTTTAATATGATGGTTTATGCCGAACTATTCGAATAATGGTCACTTTAAATAAAAATTTCAATATAAAAACATTTTTAATCGTTTTTAGTCGAAATATAGTGTTCTTAAAGGCATGAAATTACTATCATCAAACTATAGAATAAGTTAATATACCAATATATAAAATATATTTTCTCGTTAACTGTGGGTAATTAATTATCAGACAGGAGTAATTCATGTCAAAACAACAAATTGGTGTAGTTGGTATGGCTGTTATGGGATGTAATTTAGCACTTAATATTGAAAGTCGAGGTTATTCAGTTTCTATTTTTAATCGTTCTGAAGAAAAAAGTAATGAAGTAATCGCAAAAAATCCAGGTAGAAAATTAATTCCATGCTATTCCATTAAGGAATTTGTTGATTCATTAGAAAAACCTCGTTGTATTTTTTTAATGGTAAAAGCGGGTGAAGCGACAGATAAAACCATAGATTCCTTAATACCTCACCTTAATAAAGGTGATATACTAATCGATGGTGGCAATACTTATTACCAGGATACTATCCGACGTAATCAAGAACTTTCAGCGCAAGGATTTAACTTTATTGGAACCGGTGTTTCTGGTGGTGAAGAGGGAGCATTAAAAGGACCCTCTATCATGCCTGGTGGACAAAAACAGGCTTATAACTTAGTGGCACCTATATTAGAACAGATTGCAGCTAAAGCCGATGGTCAGCCCTGTGTAAGCTATATTGGCCCTGATGGTGCAGGCCATTATGTAAAAATGGTGCATAATGGGATCGAATATGCTGATATGCAGCTAATTGCTGAAGTTTATTCAATACTTAAAAACGTATTAAAATTAAATAATGAAGAATTAGCCAATATTTTTACTGAATGGAATAAAGGTGAGTTAAGTAGTTATCTAATTGAAATTACAGCGGATATTTTTCATAAAAAAGAAGAGCAAACCGGTAATTATTTGATTGATTTAATCTTAGATGAAGCCGCTAATAAAGGAACTGGAAAATGGACCAGTCAAAGCGCTCTAGACTTAGGAGTACCTGCTACACTTATTACTGAATCGGTATTTGCTCGTTATCTCTCATTTTTAAAAGCACAGCGGGTAGCAGCAGCAAAAATTCTGACTGGGCCCGTTATTAATTCATTTAAAGGCAACAAGCAGGAATTTATTGAAAAAATCCGCCGCGCACTTTATTTAGGTAAAATCGTTTCCTATGCTCAGGGTTTTCAGCAATTAAAAGTAGCATCAGATAAATATCAATGGCAGTTAAATTATGGTGAAATTGCCAGAATTTTCCGTGCTGGTTGTATTATTCGGGCACAATTTTTACAAAAAATTACCGATACGTATAACCAAAATCTATCTTTAGTGAACTTAATGTTCGCGCCTTATTTTAAAAACATTACTGATGAATATCAGCAATCATTACGGGATATTATCTGCTTTGGTATACAAAACGGTATTCCATTACCAACGCTTACATCAGCAATTTCTTATTATGATAGTTATCGTTCTGCTGTTTTACCGACAAATTTAATTCAGGCACAACGTGATTATTTTGGCTCTCATACTTACAAACGAATTGATAAAAATGATATCTTTCATACTGAATGGTTAGAAAAATAAAATGGTAGCTAAACTGATAATATCATATTATTTAACCGTTATTATTAACGTTAAAGGCTAGTTTTATTAGCTTTAGTTAGTGTTAGATATAAGCTATTTACTACTGCTTTTATTTTAGTTTCATATTTATCAAAAATAAATAGATTTATACATTACACGATAAAAATAAATACGCTTATTTATTTTTTGAAAAAAATTAACCATAACTAATTACAATTAAATTTCTATTTTATAAAAAACGAATTACAAATTCCAAGTTGTATTGGAGATGTAAGATACCCTATTTAAGGGTGATTGATTTTGTAGATGATTTCAACACCAGAGAGATGATATAGCGTAAAACCTCTACCCTATATATGTATCCAAAAAACTAGATATTTATCCTGAATCCCCATTCATAAACTCATCTCTAATAGTGAATTCCAGACAACTGATAGACAGCACCGTTGAAGATGAGTTTTAACACATACTACTACTACAACAGACTGAACGATGCTTTATCAGCAGATTATACAATATCCGTAACAGTTATTTGATGCAGCGAACTCTATAAATTGCTAATAGCGACTTTGAGATTAAAGTGCCTAAGTTCAATGAGGGATATATCTCACACATCGAGATCAAATATGGTTCAAAAGCTTTTAGCTATCCCTTTATTTGAAGCATATAAAGGGCATCGAAAAGTTACTAGTATTGCTACTCATCGGATATTACTCAACCGATGATTTCATGAAATTCTTGGGAAGCATTTTCATTAAAAATGCATATAGAGATCTCTCTATTAGTACCATTATAAAGACTGAAACAGCAAACAGCAATGCTTTGAAGAGTGCTTAGTCATTGGTAGCTGCGTGATTTAAGTGATATACCTTGCATTTATTTTTTGGCGGAATAGCATATTTGCTATTTTAGCAGACAAACTGATCGCTTTTGTCTGCTGCTCATTATAAGCAGCACTTCATGGAAGATAAAGAGATCGTTTCAGTCGAAAATAGTTATCAAAAAGTCAAAATCAAACTGATCTAAACTTTCTTAATGATCCTGAGATCGTATTCTTTAAGCGGGTACCTCCAAGTTTTACTACGAAAAACGATGCTTTGTTTTTTAGAATGAAATGGCAAAGATATTCCTGAATATATATCATCATACTGTTGGGTACATGAAACAGATAATGTATTGTCTTCATTCTCCCAAAGACATGTAATTAAAAGTTAAGATTAGCTGTGAAAGAGGTCTCTGGCTATCAGAAGAGCTGCGATCCCGCTAACAAAACCTTTGATGTTTTTAGTAGGATTTTCAGCGCTCTCTAAAGAGATGAAAGAATTTAAGAAAGATAAAGAAAAAAGACTGGTATTCTACGATTTTCCGTTAACGTACTTGTCTTCATAAGAACGACGAATCTGATTGAGTTAGTTTTTGCAAAAATGAGGTTACGAAGCTGATTCGCAAAGCACTGTAGCTCAAGAAAATAACTCTTTCAATGCTATTTAAGCTACTTCTGACTACTAAAAAAATCTGGAACTGGCTCAAGAAAAGTTAACCAGATAATTCTGGTGACCACGTAAACAGCGTTCAATCTAGGTGGGGAACAATATTTAAAAGACATCATCGCAAAGCAATTTTATGAGCATCATGCACTAGATTTAGTAAAAACTCTATCCCTTATAATGACTAAGGGGATCGCTCTGCACCCTCCAGTATTCATTCTTATAGCCCACATTTGATAAATATGTTCAACGGATTCTTTTATTATTCTTGATAATTTATTGTTAACATAACCGAAAACATTTATTTTCATTTATTTTCATTTCTTTTTATTTAAAGATTATTTATGGTAGTATTATTTACTAATAGCCCTTATCGTTGCATAATAAATATGCGCCTACAAAAAGTTCAATTACCTTATTCATTAGATGCTGCTTTAAATTATTTTAATAATATAGCCAACCAACCATGGGCGATGTTATTGCATTCAGGTAACGCAAATCACCTACATAACCGTTTTGATATTATAGTTGCTGATCCAATAACCACGTTAGAAACAAGAGATAATATCACGCAAATTAATCGTAAAAATAAAAAAATTAACTCAGAACTTGATCCTTTTAAGCTATTAAAAAGTGAAATAGAATATTTTAATTTCACTTTCGTAGCGAATAACGATCTTCCTTTCCAAGGTGGTGCTTTAGGCATATGGAGCTACGATTTAGGCCGACGAATAGAAATTCTACCCGAACAAGCTGAGAAAGAATTAAGCGTTCCCGATATGGCGATTGGTGTTTATCTTTGGGCATTAATCGTTGATCATCATAAAAAAATAGTAACTTTGTTAAGTTATCAAAACATTAAACAACGCTTGCTTTGGTTAGAAACCCAAACAAAAATACCAGCTAAACAGTTTAAAATTTATGAATCATGGAAAAGTAACATCTCAAAACAGCAATATTACCATAAAATTAGCAAAATTCATAAATATTTACGCGATGGTGATTGTTACCAAATTAATTTATCCCAACGTTTTAAAGCCAAATATCAGGGTAATGAATGGGAAGCGTTTCTTAAACTTAATCAAAATAATCAAGCTCCCTTTTCTGCCTTTATTTGTTTAGAACAACATTGCGTACTTAGTGTGTCCCCTGAACGTTTTCTTTGGCTTTACGATGATTTAATTCAAACCCGTCCAATTAAAGGCACATTACCTAGACTGACTGATATCAAAGAAGATAAGCAACAGATAACACGTTTACAATCATCAATCAAAGATCGTGCTGAAAACGTAATGATAGTTGATTTATTACGTAACGATATTGGTAAAGTAGCAATACCTGGAACAGTCAGTGTTCCAGAACTTTTTGTAGTTGAATCTTTTCCAGCTATTCATCATTTAGTCAGCACTATTACTGCGCAGTTACCCTCTTATTATCATGCCACTGATCTATTAAAAGCCTGCTTTCCAGGCGGCTCAATTACTGGTGTACCGAAAATACGTTCAATGGAAATTATTGATGAACTTGAACCTCATCGTCGCCATAGCTACTGCGGAGCGATTGGTTATATCAGTTTCTGCGGTACGATGGATACAAACATCAGTATACGTACTTTATTAACTGAAAATCAACACCTTTATTGCTGGGCAGGTGGAGGCATTGTGGCAGATAGTATAGCAGAAAAAGAGTATCAAGAGATTTTTGATAAGCTGAGTCGAATATTACCGGTATTAAAAAATAATCAATCCTAATTAATATTCTTAATAATTTTATTAATCTAATTCAATTAATAATTCCTGCTCTACTAGGAATTAGTAAAAAAATCTGATGTATGATAGTAAAGATACATCCTACTTTAATGCTTCATAAATCTACTCTCCACTCTTAAAATTGGCCGTTGTTTACCGATCAAAATCAGTTGTTCAAAGAACATTGAGCATTTTCTGATCCATATAGTTTCAGAGATGATAACGGCATATCCTGATAATTAATTTCATAAATAATTACATAAAAAGAGAGATGATATGCCATGAAAAGTCTACTAACAGGTATCTGTGAAATCAAATGTTGTCTATGATTCCCTTGCATGAACTCATTCATAATGTTTACCAGGAAGCTGATAGGCACCGATGTTGAGGTTAAGATAAAAGTCATAACTGCGAGCAAGATACTAAACGCTGTCTTTTGTTGATGTGGATCAAAAGGCGTCATCTAAAACAATTATTTGTCGAAGTAAACCTACAAGACAGGTATTGGGGATGTTGAGATTAAAGTATCTAAGGTCAGGAGAATTGTATCGGGATAATCTCGGAATATCTTTCACCATCTCATTGCTACCGTCTTGTCTGACATACGCAAAAGTCTCAAAGAGTTGTCATCATAGCTGTATACCTGTGACGAACATCTCCCTCATCGCTGATTTTTATAAATCTTTATAGCAATTCTTGATGAAAAGTACACGCTCTCACTTGAGAGTGTACTCCCCATCAATAGACTGAAATAGAAATAGCTTAAAGAGTACAGGTAATGGTAATTGCGTGATTTAATCACACGCGCTACATTTATTACTTGGCTAAGTAGCATACACTATTTTATCAAGTAAGCTGATCGATTTTGTCTGCTGCTCATTATTCACGGCACTACGCATGAACGTAAGGGGGATCTGCATTGCGGTCGAAGACGCTTATTGAGAGTAATAAGCCAACTGAACATAACTTTTTAATGACTGGGTAGCGTTGGAGCTTAATCGTATCTCCCAAGCTTATTACGGGAGACGATACTTTAGTTTTAAAATGTTAATGGTAAAGATACTCCACAGAATACTCAGCATCAATGCTATTTAGTATAGCAATAGCTCATGCGCTGCCTTCACTCAATAAAAGCATGCAACCGAAAATTAATGGTGAGCTACAGGAGGGAAATTTTAGCCAATAGAGAGCCGTGATGATGCCCATCATAAAGCCATTAATATTTTGTTAGCAACATTTTCAGGGTATCTTGAAATTATAAAGAAGCTTGATCTAACTAATGGGCTTTGATCCTTCTTACCAAAGGTGGTAAAAAAATTCGATTTAAGGATGGAGAACAGATTTATGAAGCATCAGAGTGTGAGCCAAGCCGTAGTTTAACTACTATATACCAGATTTTCTAATAATTCCAACAGACTTTTATACCAATTAAATATTGGTAATTCATTACTAAAATACCAAAAATCCTAACGACAAATCTATTTATTTATTGCCTCGCCATTCCTTTCATCAAAGGAATTAATCTGAATTAAGTGTTTTGCAATATCAATAACAACACAACCGGTATATATTTAATTTTTTTTGAATCTCCAATAATATTAGGAACAATGCAATCTCATATTGATCACAATCATGCCGAAAATCTGCTGGCGTCTCGCCCCTCACCATACTTTTATTTTTATACTCAAATTAAATTAGAGAATACGTTTATCTCATTCCCTATATTAACCGTATTGGCCAAACAGCCATATACTCTTCAGTCTATTTTATTCTATGTGTAGTAAATAGAGTATTTATATCATTAAATTCAATAAATTCAGCTAAATACATAACTACCGTGATAGTTGGATCAACATTCAGCTTATATCATATTATATATGATAATACTACGGTATATTTTAATTTCAGTTCACTTATCAACTCTTCATGACGCCATATTTTAATATGATCAAATGATGAATAAGACTTATCTAATAGTAATATTTTGGTATAATTAAAATATAACAAAGAATACACAACCGCTACTTCTGACTATTTGTTAAACTATAACCACTATACAAAAGTTTATCTTTCATTTCATTCCAAAGGTTAACTTTAGTTAACACCTATTAAAAATGTTCCTATCTTTCAATTAGAGACAGTTTTTTAAATAAAAAGATCCAAAGTGATGTTATCATAAATTGATATTAAAAATAGGGTTGGCTTTTAGAAAATAATACTTATTTTAGCACATAATAACGCAATATCTTGTTCACCGATCAAAACTAAAATATAGATGTTATCTAATAAAATTTTACCTTTAGGAGATTGCTTACAGCATAAAGCTAAAATATCGTATTAATACTTAACATGATATATTTACCTCAGCCTAAATGAATAACAAAACCCATTGCTTTATTCTATATAATATTTAACAATATATTTCTTAGTGTATAAGATTTGGCAGGAATTATTAGCAAATCTTGCTATATGATACTCAGGCTATACTCCGCTCTAATATTTCATAAATCTGTTCTCCATCCTTAAATTAAATTTTGCTTACTAGTAGTATCAACAAGATCAAATCCACTGAATTATTTACAGCTTTTCTGATCAAACTTTAGAGTTCAAATAGGATTGAAAGGGTTATTTTTCTTAAACTATACAGCACTTCAGACATCAAGTTCGTAGCCTTAAGCCTCAATGTTGTAAAAGCCGATATTAAATTTGATTCATCGCTCTTACGACGCCAGATAATTCGCTGGCAGGAAAAAATATAGAATGCTAGCAATTCTTTTTTATTGTTTTCCAACATCCTCATGGTTGCATGGATACTTATGCTTGAAACTATTTGTCAACAAAACATCAATGGGGGATTATTAGCGGCATCATAGCTCTTTGATAGCCAAATCTCTCCCGCAGCTCAACTTTAACTTTCGATATTGAATGCCTTTAGAGAACAAAAGTGGCGCATAAGAGATGCTTTGTATACCAAACAGGGTTGATATTGCGCACCCAGGAATATCTTTGTCATTGCATTCTAAAAATTAAGGGCACCATCTTCTCTAAAAAAACCCTGAAAGATATGATTAAGCCACGTGTTTCCAGGGCATCAAGAAGTTCGTCATAATGAGCTTATCACTTTCTATAAGCATCTTTGAGCGCAATGAGCTCTCCTTATGTTCATCCAGTTATATCAATAATGAGCAAAGAGGAAAGGGAAATTTCTTGTTTAATAGAACGACATATATTTTTATGCCATAAAAATAAAGACAACGTATATCGCTTAAATCATGCTAACAACCTTGTCAGTGCTATTCAAAGAGGATTGCTATTTTAGTTTTCTGATGATACTGGCAGAAAGCCTAGTAAAATCACCGATAGATATGCCTACACAGGTGTAAGCAGTTATTCTGGCAACTCTTCAACACTTCTTGTACGCTTTAGATAAGAAAATAAGGAGCTGTTGAAACATATTCTGTTGTTGCTGCGATACCTGACCGACGATCTTCGGCACTTTAATATTAATATTGTTAATACCTATCTTGTTTTCTTAGTTGCAACAAATAAGCATTACGGACAAGGCATGAACAGGTATATCAATAAAACAGCGTTGAGAATGTTATCACAGAATGCCTTCAAGCTCCGCCTTAACAGCAAGGTAGCAGCTATCAGCCTCTCCTAGCGCACCATTACGGATTAGTTCATATAATGGATCAAAGGTAACATCTAGTTTCGCAGATAGCTGTAGAATAGACTTTTCATGGCATATCATCTCTCTGTTGTTATAATCATTCATGAAATTAATTAGCAGGATATAGTAGAATATCCGAGAAACTCAATACACTAGAAATGGGTATAACTTCGAAAGGGCTGCAACCCTTCAGATATTAAAAAACTGAAGAAAGATCAAGAAGAACTGTTTGAATGCTATCCATCCCTGTCAGCACACTTCGCGTTATAAGAATGACGAAGCCGATTTCACAACTGGCTTTTTCGACACTGAGGCTATGAAGGTAACGCATGAACTCTATGCTTAAAAAGCAACTCTTTCAATACTATTTGAGCTAAGTCCCTCCCTCCATCCTCCACCGTCTATTTAAAAAACTAGAACTAGTTAAAGCAATTTATGATCTTTGCTGAACCCTCTAATAGTAAATAATGTCCAATTTAATGATAAAGAATAGATTTACGAAGTATCAGAGCAAAGCGTAGCCTGATCGCCTTACACTAAATTTAGTAATCATTCGAATTTTTATTGAAAGATGCATTTTTATAAAAAATTTTTTAAAAAATACTTTTAATATCTTACTATTATATAGTACTTTAGATAAAGGTTTACTACCTTAAATTTTAACTTTATTTATGAATAAATATCCTATATAGTAAAAAATACTCACAGTCTAACAAGATTTAATTTATTAAAAAAAAGGGAATTAAGAATGTTATTGCAATCAAAGTGGGTAATAAAATGGTTTATAACTTCCTTATTTTGTTTGCTTTTAGCTGTTAGCTGTAATAATAAAAAAAATATAAATGAACAAAAAACTGCAATTAAATCAGATATACCAGTACGTGGTGTATGGTTATCGACCGTATCTCGGCTTGATTGGCCTTCTATTTCATCAGTTAACCTTGATTCAGAAAAGCTTAGAATTGAAGTTCAGAAAAAAGAGTTAACAAATAAATTGGATAATTTAGTAAAATTAGGTATTAATACCATTTTTTTTCAAGTAAAGCCTGATTGTACAGCGCTTTATCGTTCTCATATTCTTCCTTGGTCTGACGTACTTACTAGTGTAATCGGTAAAGACCCAGGTTATGATCCGTTAACGTTTATTATTACTGAAGCACATAAAAGAAATTTAAAAATACATGCTTGGTTAAATCCCTATCGTGTTTCAATGGATATGAAGCCAGAGACAATCGCCTCACTGCAAAAAACTATTTCATCTACACTTTCCACCGTTTACGTTTTACATAAAGATTGGATACGGACTGCCTATGACCGTTTTATGCTTGATCCAGGCTTACCAGAAGTTCGTAACTGGATCATCAGTATTGTTACTGAATTAATTAAAAATTATTATATCGATGGAATACATTTTGATGATTATTTTTATTATGAAACCCCTTCATCTAAACTCAATGATGATGCAACATTTCAACAATACGGTCAAGGCTTTTTAGATAAAGAGAGTTGGAGAAGAAATAATACATTTTTGTTGATTAAAGAGGTTTCTTCAACAATCCGCTCGTTAAAACCCACTATTGAATTTGGTATTAGTCCTGGCGGTGTTTGGAGAAATATTTCAGATGATCCACTGGGATCTAATACTAAAGCTGATGGATCTACTTATGATAAAGCCTATGCCGATACCAGATTATGGATAAAAAAAGGTTTATTAGATTACATAGCCCCTCAGATTTATTGGCCTTTTGCCCGTGAAATTGCGAAATATGATATAATTGCAAAATGGTGGGCTGATGTAGTAAGATCAACTAACACTAAATTATATATTGGAGTGGCATTATATAAAATTGGAGTGCCATCTCAAGTTGAACCTGATTGGTCTCTTAACGGCGGTGTTCCGGAGCTAAAAAAACAACTCGATCTTAATGATCAATTACCTGAAATAAAAGGCGTAATCCTATTTAGAGAAGGACTTCTTCAACTTTCGCAAACGGAAGAGGCAGTAAAATATCTTAGATCTCGTTGGCATAAATCAGTGCAGTAAAGTTACTTACCATGTGTTTTAAACAAAAAACCATTAACACTGGGTAGTTTGATTTTATCAATTATTAATACTATCATTTAATAAATGATAGTATTAAAGAATGGCAACGAGTTATTAACAAATCTAGTGTATCCTAGTCTGGCTAGCTTCCGCTCTAATGCTTCATGAATTTGTTCTTCATTCATTAAAAATGAAACATTGTTTACTACTATCACAAGTAGGCCAAATCCCCCCTCAATCAGTTCTAGCTTTTTTGAGCAGACTGTATGTAGCAATTAAATAGAATTAAAAGGATTATTTTTTTGAATTACAGCACTCACAGATCAACTTCGTAGCCTCTTCATCCTCTAGTGTTGTAAAAGCTGATATTAAATTGAATTCATCGCTCTTACGATGCCTGATAATTCGCTGTCAGGAAAAAGCATAGAATACAGATGTTTTTTTAATTATTCTCCAACATCCTTCATGGTTGCATGGATACTTATGCTTAAAACTATTTGTCAACAAAACATCAATTAGGGGGGTTATTAGTGACATCATAGCTCTTTTGTAGCCAAACTTCTCCCGCAGTTCAACTTTAACTTTCAATGTCGAATACCTCTAGAGAGTAAAAGTAACGCATGAGAGGTGTTTTGTATACTAAACAGCGTTGATATTTCGCACCCAGGAATATTTTATTATTGCATTCCAAAAACTAAGGGCACCATCTTTTGCAGCAACCCTGGTAAATATGATTAAGATACGTGTTTTTCAGGTTATTCAGAAGTTCATCCTATAATGAGCTTATGACTCTCAATAAGCGTTTTCGATGAGAATTACTTCCTTATGTCCATATGTAAGTCTGCTGAGATAATGAACTTTTATCTTCTCCTCTCTCCCGGCGCGTTTTCTAGCTTTCCTATGTGTAATAGGAGGCTTCCCTTTAAAGGATTTAGGAGAAATATTTATTCATTTCAATGAAGCAAAGAATCAAGAGAAAACGCCATCTAAACGCTAGTTTAAAAATTAATAGCTATTTATTTTCTCACTCTTGTAAAGTCAAGATATCCAACATACATCGCAAATAACTAAATCATTTATTCTTGTGATGTAGTTTCGCTAGAAGACTTTCATTAAGAATGTTAAGTGTTTTCCTGCAATCGAAGATTTTATAACAATATCAGCGTAACCTTAATAAATGGCTACAGCAGGGATAAACATATTTACTTTAATAACATAGGTAGGATAACAAACTGAAATAAGTTGCTTCAATGCATAAATTGATATCATCCTATAAATTGTTATATAAGCAATTAATGAAATACAGTTTTATGTTAGTAAAGAGTAAAGAAAAATCTTTTTGATTTATATAACTGCTTATTTTGATGGCAACTTCTATAGCGAAAACCCTTTTACTGTATAAAGGATTTTCTACTAAAACAACTTTTGTTAACATAGCCATACATAAACAGTTACTTTTATGGTTAAAACTGTGAGGAATAAAGGTTATTAGAAAATTTTTGATGCGCATAATTATTGCGTTCCCAAATATTCATTGGGAATGTTAAATTAACTATTTAAGAATTAATGCCTCTCTCTATACTGGCGGTAATAATTATCATAACCGTCTTATAAGCGGTTACGTAAATTAAATATGATGGACAGAATATTTATCTGTTTTAAGGTTAAAGATCAGCTATTGGTATAGCGACAGGCCTTTGCCACCGTTTATTAAAATTAATATAAAACTAAATAGTTTTATCTAAAAAATCACCCATTTAAGTTATGGATTTTTCTTTTACTATTTAAAATTAAATATCTATATTTTCTGCTTTTAATCCATTTTCTTCAATAAAAACTCTACGTGGCTCAACCGCATTACCCATTAGTATGGTAAACAGTTGGTCGGTTGCAATAGCATCTTTAATGGTTATACGCATCATGCATCGAGTATCTGGGTTCATTGTTGTTTCCCATAATTGATCTGGATTCATTTCGCCTAATCCTTTGTATCGTTGCACTATCATACCCCGGCGTGATTCTTTTAATAACCAGTTCAATGCGTCTTCAAAAGAAGAAATAGTCTGACGACGCTCCCCTCTTTCCACATACGCACCATTCTCAATCAGGTCTCTTAATAGGAGACCGATTTTATTAATACTGGTATATTCAATACCATGAATAAAATCGAAATCTAGATTATAATCAGCATCAACGCCATTGGTTTTAATATGTAAAACCGGTTCAAATAATTGACGTTCAGGATTTTCATTAACATGATAACTATAAGTACTAGCATATTGTTCACTATCACCTAGGCGCTTAACTAGCATACTAATCCAACTCTCTATTTTTAATTTATCTTTCAAATCATCGCCTACCAATGTAGGCTGATAAATAAGATTATTTAATAAAGTAAGTGGATAGACACGCTTTAAACGTTTGATAATTTTCTGAGCTGAATTATATTCAATGATTAATTTCTCTAATGATTCACCTTTTAATGGAGTGGCATGAGGGTTAGTATAAAGCGAGGCATTGTCTAATGCAATTGAAATTAAATATTGGTTCATGGCCTCATCATCTTTAATATATTGTTCTTGCTTACCTTTTTTCACCTTATATAAAGGTGGCTGAGCGATGTAGACATGGTCTCGTTCGATAATTTCTGGCATTTGACGATAAAAAAAAGTTAATAACAATGTCCGAATATGGGAGCCATCGACATCAGCATCAGTCATAATAATAATACTATGATAACGTAATTTATCAGGATCATATTCATCACGACCAATACCACAACCTAAAGCCGTTATTAACGTAATAACTTCCTCCGAAGAGAGCATTTTATCGAAACGAGCTTTTTCAACATTAAGAATTTTACCTTTTAAAGGTAAAATTGCCTGATTTTTTCGGTTACGTCCCTGCTTGGCAGAACCGCCTGCGGAATCACCTTCCACTAAATAAAGTTCCGATAAAGCCGGATCACGCTCCTGGCAGTCAGCTAATTTACCGGGTAGACCTGCTAAATCAAGGGCACCTTTACGGCGAGTAATTTCGCGCGCTTTACGGGCTGCCTCGCGAACACGGGCGGCGTTAATGATTTTGTTAACAATGATTTTTGCATCATTAGGATTCTCTAATAAATATTCGAGTAGCTTTTCATTCATTAATGTTTCAACAATGGTTTTTACTTCGGAAGAAACTAACTTATCTTTTGTTTGTGAAGAAAATTTTGGATCGGGAATTTTAACTGAAACAACAGCAATTAAACCTTCACGGGCATCATCACCGGTAGCGCTAACTTTAGTTTTTTTCTGATAACCTTCTTTATCCATGTAACTATTCAAGGTACGTGTCATAGCGGTACGGAAACCAACTAAGTGAGTTCCTCCATCTCGTTGAGGAATATTATTGGTAAAACAATAAACATTTTCCTGGAAACCATCATTCCATTGCATGGATATTTCTACATTAACACCCTCTTTTTCCGCAGAAAAATAGAAAACACTTGGATGAATTAGGGTTTTATTTCTGCTTAAGTATTCTAGAAAAGCTTTGATTCCACCTTCATAATGAAAATGATCTTCTTTATTATCACGTTTATCAATTAAACGAATGGATATTCCGGAATTGAGAAAAGAGAGCTCGCGTAGCCGTTTTGCCAAAATATTATATTCAAATTCGGTAATAGTTTTAAATATTTCTAAACTCGGCCAGAAACGAATATAGGTTCCTCGATTGTCAGTTTCTCTGACGATCGTTAAAGGTGCTTGTGGAACACCTAATTGATAAATCTGTTCATGGACTTTTCCCTCGCGACGGATCGCTAATTCTAATTTTTCTGATAAAGCATTAACAACAGAAATACCTACCCCATGCAAGCCACCAGATACCTTGTAGGAATTATCGTCAAATTTTCCGCCAGCATGCAGAACTGTCATTATAACTTCTGCGGCAGATATACCTTCTTCTTCATGAATATCGGTTGGAATACCTCGACCATTATCGAGAACAGAAATAGAGTTATCGGTATGTATAGTTACGATAATATCGGTACAATATCCTGCTAAACCTTCGTCGATAGCATTATCGACAACCTCGAAGACCATATGATGAAGCCCTGTACCATCATCGGTGTCACCGATATACATGCCTGGTCGCTTACGAACCGCATCTAGTCCTTTTAATACCTTGATACTTGATGAGTTATATGTATTCGACATTAACGTTTCTCACTAATTTCTGATCTTATGGTTAAGTTTCTATTTTGTCATGTTTTAAAAAAATAATCCTGTTATTTTCATCTAAGACAGCTTTAACTTGCGTTATGGTAATTCACGCTAACAAAGACCTGAGCTTACGTTGTTTTAAACCGTTTAGCTAAAATTAATAGGAGTGTTTATCAAGAATCAAAAGCAAAATCATATAAACAGATATAAACATTGTTATTCATTCTGTCGAGACAGATATTCATCTTCTGCTAATTATTAATGTACGCATTAATAATTTTAACTACCTGATGGTAGTAACATCCCTTCAACGGCAATTTCTTCTACATAGATCCGTAAAGTCAGCTATATGGTCTCTATACATATAGTATATACTCAGTCATGTTTAAATTGTTTTTCTAGTATATCTGAATAATTGGTTTCTTTATCTCATTTCTCGTTGAGATGAGATGATAAGTAAAATTTAAGTAAAGCGTTGTTTATAGGTGCTTTCAATATCTTTCGTAATACCTGCAATATAACTAGTGCGCTTTTTACTTATTTGTTGGCAAGATGGCCAAGTTATAATCTCAATGAATTCATTATAACTTATTACTTGGCCTAATACTGCATTACATTGCTTTTAATAGTTAATTCAATCAAAGCAGGAGCAAAAAAACTGAGTTTCATTATAAAAACATTTTAATTAAGAAAAGGTTAATAATATTTAGGTCACACCATTTAATTATAGTAAAATCTCAAGAGTTATTATTTGCATTGGTAATAATTTAGTTAATTCAGAATTTTTATACCACTCTATTATCAATGTAAACTTTACTTTTATCGTTACGATTTTTACTTAGTTCAAAAATTAATTCATATAATTCTAGCTCTAAATAAACAAGACGACCATATAAAATATAATTATCTTGTTGATAACAAATAATACCTACTGCTTGAATATTACAAACAGCTTACTGTATAATACGGTATAATTCTTTTCAAGAATACTTATTTTTTTCGCTGCTACTTTACCCATCAAAAAATTAAAACCGTTTGCTAATGGCAAATCCGCACTTTCTATATTACAAAATTACGAAAATCGCGAATAATTAAACGCTAAAAGCATTACAGTCTACCTATTATAGACGTATTGGCATAACAACATAAATTGCTACATTACTAGCTACATTTTCAATTTGCACACTTGAACTTGAATCAGTCAATAACAAATTAACCTGTTCACATTTAAGTGTATTTAATATATCGAGGATATAATTAACGTTAAAACTAATTTCTATCATTTGACTTTGATAATTAACATCAATAATTTCTTCTGACTCTTCCTGTTCTGGATTGTTTGCGATAATTTTAAGTTGATTTTTGCTTATATAAAGACGTACACTGCGAAATTTTTCATTTGATAAAATAGCTGCGCGTAAAAATGCTTGTTTTAATTTATTACAATCTGCGGTCAATATCTTATCTGGATTTTTGGGTAAAACACGTCGGTAATCAGGAAAACGACCATTAACAAGTTTTGAAGTGAAAATAAAATCACCAACATGAGCTCGGATATTATTGTTACCAATCTGTAACTTAAGTAATTTGTCCTTACTATCTATCAATCGCATAAATTCTACTACTCCTTTGCGAGGAATAATTACTGAATAAGTTGGTAAATCCTTATTAATATTAAGTGAACAGATCGCTAACCGATGGCCATCTGTAGCGACAGTGCGTAATTCTTTACCTTCAGTTTCAAATAGCATGCCGTTAAGATAATAACGTACGTCTTGGTGTGCCATTGAAAATTGAGTAGCCTCAATTAAACGTTTTAATGTTATTTGAGGGAGCTCAAATTCAATTTCACTTTGCCAATCGTCTAGATTTGGAAAATGAGCAGCAGGGAGAGTTAAAAGCGAAAAACGGCTACGGCCAGAATACACTAGTAGACGTTCTCCTTCAAGAATAACTTTGATTTCTGAGCTATCAGCTAATCCACGACAGATATCGTAAAATTTACGGGCAGGTACCGTAATTGAACCATTTTCACTCGGTTGCGTTAGTGTCACCTTTGCAATCATTTCTACTTCTAGATCAGTACCTGTTAATAAAAGTATTTTTTCACTGACTTGCAGTAATAAATTACCTAAGATAGGTAATGTAGGCCGCACACCAAGCGTGGAACTGACTTGTTGCAGTGGTTTAAGTAATTGTTCACGTTCAATAGTAAATTTCATAGCATTATGATGCTAATGTTCTGATTAAATTAGAAAAATCTTCTTTGATATCGTGACTTTCTTCCCGTAATTGCTCGATTTTTCTACAGGCATGGAGTACGGTTGTATGATCTCGTCCACCAAATGCATCTCCAATTTCTGGCAAACTATGGTTTGTCAGCTCCTTTGCTAATGCCATTGCCATTTGTCTTGGACGTGCTACAGAACGGAAACGGCGCTTGGATAACAAGTCAGCAACTTTAATTTTATAATATTCAGCAACTGTTTTTTGAATATTATCAATAGTAACAAGTTTCTCTTGTAATGCTAGTAGATCGCGTAGTGCTTCGCGAACAAAATCAATAGTAATCATACGACCAGTAAAATTAGCATTAGCAATAACCCGATTCAATGCCCCTTCTAATTCTCGAACATTTGATCGTAAGCGTTTTGCAATAAAGAAAGCGACTTCATCAGGTAATTGTATCTGATTTTCGTCTGCTTTTTTCATTAGAATAGCAACACGTGTTTCTAATTCTGGTGGTTCAATTGCAACTGTCAATCCCCAACCAAAACGAGATTTTAATCGATCTTCAACTCCATTAATTTCTTTAGGATAGCGATCTGAAGTCAAAATAATTTGCTGGTTACCTTCAAGTAACGCATTAAAGGTATGAAAAAATTCTTCTTGAGAACGCTCTTTATTAGCAAAAAACTGAATGTCATCAATTAATAATGCATCTACCGATCGATAATAACGTTTAAAATCTTCAATTGCATTATTTTGTAATGCTTTTACCATATCTTGAACAAAACGTTCAGAATGCATATAAACTACTTTTGCATTTGATTTATGCATCATGATGTTATTACCAACTGCATGAAGCAAATGAGTTTTACCTAACCCAGTGCCACCATAAAGAAAAAGTGGATTATAAGCTCCACCAGGATTATCTGCTACTTGACTAGCAGCGGCTCTAGCAAGTTGATTTGATTTACCTTCGACAAAGTTATTGAAAGTATGCTTAGAATTTACATTTGAACGATAGGCGATTTTAGGTTGAACTTGTGTATTATCCCAACTATGGTGTATTGTTGAATTTATTGGTGTCAAAATAGTTTTATTTGCTGCGATATTTGCCAAAGCTCCACTTTGTGCTATTTGTGGTTTATTACCCACTTCAAATTTCAATTCAGGTACATCAGAACCACAAAAATCACTCAATAATTGATTAATATTATTAATGTATTTATCTCTTACCCAATCTAATACAAACCGATTAGGAGCATAGAGTGCTAATGTATTATCACTCAATTCTGCCTGGAGAGGGCGTATCCACATACTGAATTCTGTGGCAGGTAACTCATTCTGCAATCGAGCAAGACATTGCTGCCAAAGTGAAAATAACACGACGGAGACTCCCCTAAAACAAGACCAATGGAAAAGTATAAAACTTAATAGGTAATAAAACTGTTAATACTCTAGAAAAGATTCATCGAATATTTACTTGATAAACTATATCTCATATATGAGTTATGATCTCAGTACTATATAATAGATCATAACTCAAAATTTAAATAAGATCCTTACTCTTTTAGATAGTTTTTAACACTTTTCATTAACAGGGTTAAATTTAAGGCTAAGATGTATAAAATGAATAAGTAAGAAAAAAGAATACTAGCACATATATTAGTGTATACATAACATCTAACAATAAATAACTTCAGATCAAATTTTACGATTAATTGTTATATTAAGAAGATAATATGGTTTTTTTAAATAATTTAGGTTTAACTTTGAAGAAATTTTTATAGATTGCAATGGAGTTTTAGTAGCTAATACTGATTAAAGTAATTACTGATTGTACAGTCGAACATATCGTGTAAAGTAGTCTTAAACTCTTAACCAAAATTGAAATTATGAGCTTTATAGCCTATCTTCTTATATGCCTGTTAAATCGTTTGATCATACCAACCTTCGTTTAAGAAACTTCTGTAGACTAAGTCGATTGCCCTATACTATCTCTATATACAAATGATCAAATGCCTGTTTTCGGGGCTAAATATTTTTGCAGACAAAAAGGCGGTCTGTAAATTCTTTGCCATTATCTGTAAATACTCTATAGATAACCATGGATATGCTTAGTTAAGGTCACATAAGAAGCATAAAACATTGACTTCGATCTTAGATTTCTAAAAATAGGATAAAAATTCGTTGAGTTCCGCGATCTTTTAGTATGAAAATATAACATTATGAAGTTTCATTTCATATTTGCAGAATAGATTCTGCATCTACATGCAGATAACCAAACTCGTAACTTTTAAATACTTTATGCTTCAGCTTCTAGAGATAGCTGGATTTTTTGCCTTATTTCACGTAAAATTTCCCTCCTCGTGTCTGCGTAAATAGTGATCTAGGCTAAGTGAGATACAAACGAGCTTCAGGAATTCGCGTACATCTTGTTAGCAAGATCGTTAAAAAAGAAGAAAAAGGGGTTTGCACAAGGGGGTCGACTGTACTGATTCTTGAGCATGAGACATCATCTCCGAGAAATGATGGAGAACATGACTGTAATCATCAACATCATCTCATTTTTCTCCTTTAGAAACCATAAGTTTAGATATGCCACATAATACTTAATCAAAGTAGATACAGGTTTTTTGCTGACCTAAAGAGCAGTTTTAATTTTAGGCATTGCAGATGTCTGAAGATGGAACTTCATCATGATATTTTATCTTAACTATATCTATCAGTATCCTCCTTATTTCAATAAATAAGGCTGTGCAATAAAGTTTATATAATATCTGGAACTAAACAATTAGCTTCTATTTTAAATCAAATAATTTTTGAGCTTTTAATGCTTTTTAAGATTTCTATTTTCATGAAAATTCGTATAATTTTACATCTTGTGTGTGATATCATCATTTTTCTAGTTTCTTGGAAGTGTGCTTTATAAACAAAAATAAAATATGGTATTCGTTTAAGTTTTATCGTAGCTAAATAATAGATAAAAGCGTCAAATTTGTTTTCTGCATTGTGTAATGTTAGATATTTTATTACAATTCTATTTCTTTGCTATTATTGGTGTTGTTATGATTAGATACATCATCTTGCTTGTTACCAATGGGTCACAAATCATGAATTTATTGAATCAATAATAACTATTTTATTAAGTTAGGTAGAATCCGCTATGAAACGCACTTTTCAACCGTCCATACTAAAACGTAACCGTTCTCACGGTTTCCGTGCTCGTATGGCTACTAAAAATGGTCGTCATGTTTTGGCTCGTCGTCGCACTAAAGGCCGAGCTAGTCTAACCGTTTCTTCAAATAAACCATAGCAAACTAGTTATGTTTACTTTTCCTAGGGAATTAAAGTTATTAATTCCCAGACATTTTGATTATGTCTTTCAACAGCCACAACGGGCGAGTTCTCCAGAAATTACTATTCTTGGACGACCCAATGAGCTGGGGTACCCGCGTATTGGTCTTACTATCGCAAAAAAAAATATTAAACGAGCGCATGAACGCAATCTTATTAAGCGATTAATAAGAGAATATTTTCGTTTACATCAGCATGAGTTGCCTTCAATGGATTTTGTAATAATATTAAGAAGGGGGATCACTGATTTAAAAAATCGAGAAATCACTGAAATATTAGGCAAATTATGGCTTCGTCACTGTCGTTTGGCTCGCGGCTCTTAATTTCTATAATAAGGGGTTATCAATTGATAATAAGGCCATTATTAGGGTCGCGTTGCCGTTTCAACCCTACCTGCTCCCAATATGGGATAGAAGCATTATATCAATTTAGATTGATAAAAGGTAGTTGGTTAATAATGAAACGCGTATTAAAATGCCATCCTTTACATAAGGGTGGCGACGACCCTGTTCCACCTAGATAAAATGATTATAATAGAGAATATTAACGATGGAGTCACAACGTAATCTTTTGTTCATCGCTTTACTATTTATTTCGTTTTTAATTTGGCAGACATGGAAAAGTGATAAAATACAACTTATAAAGACTGAACAAATTGTAAAACAAATGAATATACCTAATCATGATGACCAAGCTAATTTAGCTCATGAGAAACCTCAATTTATCACAGTAAAAACTGATGTGCTTAAATTACGTATCAATACCCGTGGAGGGGATATTGATCAGGCTGAGTTGTTACATTATCCTAAGAAATTACACTCATCTGATCCGTTTCGTTTATTGGAAACTAGTAAAGATTTTATTTATCAAGCACAGAGCGGCTTAATTGGTCAAGATGGTCCCGATAACCCTGCCTACAATAACAGATTGCGTCCTTTATACCTCTCAACTTCAACTAGTTGTATCTTGCAAGATGGGCAAGATGAACTGCGTGTTCCTCTTATCTTTACGGGTAAAGATGGCCTAATATATGAGAAAGTCTATCTATTAAAACGTGGTAAATATAATATTTCTATTGAGTATAATATTGATAATAACAGTGGAAAATCATTGATGCTGGCTTTTTTTGGTCAATTAAAACAAACCGCAGAACTACCAAAAGAACGTGATACAGGAAATAATAATTTCCCCTTGCATACCTATCGTGGTAGTGCATACTCTTCCAAAGAAATAAACTATAAAAAATATAGTTTCAGTGATATTACTGATAATAATTTAAACGTTAATACTAAAGGTGGCTGGATTGCAATGTTACAGCAATATTTTGCTACTGCTTGGATACCAAGTTATAAAAACCAAAACACCTTCTATACAATCAATTTAGATAAAGCCATTGCTATTATTGGCTATAAGAGTTCACCGATAAAAGTAGCGGCTAATAGTAAAAAAAATTACACTTCAACTTTGTGGGTAGGTCCTGAAATACAATCGGAAATGGCAGCAGTTGCACCACATTTAGACTTAACTGTTGATTATGGTTGGCTGTGGTTTATTTCTCAGCCATTATTTAAATTATTAAAATTTATTCATGGTTTTATCGGTAACTGGGGCTTTTCCATCATTGTTATTACTTTTATTGTACGTGGTATTATGTACCCTTTAACTAAAGCACAATATACTTCAATAGCAAAAATGCGTCTGTTGCAACCAAAACTTGCAGCGATGAAAGAACGTGTTGGTGATGATAAGCAACGTATGAGTCAAGAAATGATGGCTCTCTATAAAGCAGAGAAAGTTAATCCGTTAGGTGGTTGTTTGCCTTTATTAATTCAGATGCCTATTTTTCTTGCTTTATATTATATGTTAATAGGTTCTGTTGAGCTACGTCATGTTCCCTTTGTTGGTTGGATACAAGATTTATCAGCCCAGGATCCGTATTATATTCTACCATTGTTAATGGGTTTAACTATGTATATTATTCAAAAAATTTCACCAACAACAGTAACTGATCCTATACAACAGAAAATTATGACCTATATGCCGGTTATTTTTACGGTATTTTTCTTATGGTTTCCTTCTGGTTTAGTTTTATACTATATTATTAGTAACCTAGTAACAATTATCCAGCAACAAATTATTTATCGTGGCTTAGAAAAGCGTGGCCTACATAATCGCGATAAAAGATAAGTTTTAGCATTTTGCTATTTGTAATTAAAAAATAACAAAATAAAAAAAATAGATTAAAGCGGTGATTAAATACCATCTAAAACATCTTTATTATAAGAATTAAAAATAAAATGAGGATATATACCAATGATACAATTATTGCGCAGGCAACCCCACCTGGACATGGTGGTATTGGTATTTTGCGAATATCAGGACCAAAAGTTACTGAAGTTGCCCGCATTGTTTTAGGTAAATTACCTCAACCACGTTATGCGGATTACCTATCTTTCTATGATAATACTGGTAAAGTGTTAGATCAAGGAATTGCACTATATTTTCCTGCGCCTAATTCATTTACAGGTGAAGATGTTCTTGAATTGCAAGGACATGGTGGGCCGGTCATCATTGATTTATTACTTAAGCGAATTTTAGTTATCGATGATATGATTCGGATTGCCAATCCTGGTGAATTTTCTGAGCGCGCTTTTCTTAATAACAAAATAGATTTAGCTCAGGCAGAAGCTATTACTGACCTAATTAATGCGAGCACTGAGCAGGCTGCTCGTTCAGCGGTAAATTCATTACAAGGTGCTTTCTCACAAAAGATCTATAAAATGATGGAAGCACTTACTAACTTGCGTATTCACGTTGAAGCTGCAATTGATTTTCCAGATGAAGAAATTGATTTTTTATTTTATGGTAAGATAGAAAAAAAATTAAACGAAATAATATCCCATTTAGATGGTGTGCGTTTAGAATCTTATCAAGGCAGTTTATTACGAGAAGGTATAAAAGTTGTGATTGCAGGACAGCCGAATGCAGGTAAATCTAGCTTATTAAACGCACTATCTGGCCATGAAACAGCGATTGTAACAGATATTGCCGGTACTACTAGAGATATATTACATGAACATATTCATATTGATGGTATACCTTTACATATTATTGATACAGCTGGTTTACGTGAAGCAACAGATGAAGTTGAAAAAATAGGTATTGAGCGAGCTTGGCAAGAAATAGAGCAAGCGAATCATATATTATTTATGGTGGATAGCACCACTACAGAAGCAACTGAACCTGAGCAAATTTGGCCTGAATTTATAGCGAGATTGCCGAAGTCTTTACCTATTACGCTAATTAGAAATAAAGTTGATATTACTAATGAACCAATAACAATAACAAAAGTTAATAATTACTCACTTATTCGCCTTTCAGTTTATCGAAAAGAAGGTATTGATTTATTACGTCAACATTTGAAAGAAAGCATTAAGTTTAATCATCATATTGAAGGCGGATTCTTAGCCAGACGACGTCATATTCAATCGCTTAATATAGCAGCGGAGCATTTACAGGAAGGTTATAAACAGTTACTGTTTCCTTACTCAGGTGAGTTATTAGCAGAAGAACTTCGTTTGACGCAACAGGCATTAAGTGAAATTACCGGGGAATTTAGTTCAGACGATTTATTAGATCGTATTTTTTCCAGCTTCTGTATTGGGAAATAATATCTAAAAAATAATTACGCCACATAAGTAAGTAGATTTATCTCAGGCAATAACCTCTTAAATTTAATCGATAGGTTAACATTATTTCGGCCTAAAGATTGAGGAATTGATACTTGTTTGGTCCAGTTTTATTATATAAACTCTCATCGTACAACCCTAATTATGATAAAATCATCTAATGATGGATATAGTTAAAGTAAAATACCATGATGATAAATTTGCATCATAAAGAAACTATAACATATAAAATTAGTACTTTTCAGGCCAGTAAAGAGCCTGAATCTACTTTAGTTAAGCGTTATGGGTATACTCATAACTCTTTTGATGCTAAATAGCGAAACAATATGATATTGATGATCACAGCTATATTTTCTATCTTTTGCGGACAACGTTATCTACAGATCAGAAAGCGTAGTCATTTTTTTGTAAGAAATGTTTTTCTCTTTATAATAAACTGCTGGAAGTTGAGTTGTACGTAAATTTCTAAAATCTATCGTATCTCGATCTGATCTGGGATCGCTGCTTACATAGCCAATAGAGAAATTTACGTGAAATAAAGCAGGAAAAAGATGCCATGAAGCTGATGCGTAAAGCATTTAAAAAAACTATAAACCTGCACAACTGCAGTTAATGTGAATTATCTTCCGTAAATGCAAATGAAACTTCACAACGTTATCTTTTTGTAGGTATAGATCTCGTGCCCTCGATAGGTTTGTATCTTTTTATACAAGGGTATGACTACGACCAACTCCTGATGCTTATTACGTAATCTTAACTAAGCATCTATCATGGCTATCCATCAGGTATTTAGAAGCTACCTTAATCTTAAAAACATTTATGGCTAGCAAATTGAATTGCTCTTTAAATTAAGAGTAAAAACCATATTTTTTCCTAAAGCAGATAGAATAAGCTTACTTAGTCCTATTGTAAATTCCAATTTCATTGGAATGTATATTTTTTAACCTAATTCACTAACCTTAGAAAAGTTAATCATAGGTTTAATTTAATAATCATTATTTTCTATTGTATAGATTATTTCTGACAACAATTCCGTTGCTTGTTTGTCAATCTTAACGTTGGTAAGAAATAGCCTGTCGCTAGATAGAATGCATTTGCACAACTCTACACGTAGAATAATCCTTTTATCAGAACATCGAACCCCTATTTTTAAGTTTTTCGCAAGACCTCACCTTCAGCGCTTTCCTTATACAGCTTCGGTAATAGTCTGCTTGTTTACGATTATCAATAAATCATAGTAATGCACCATTTTGAAATATCTCGCTGAAATATGGTTAAATATAGTGATCAATCATCTCTTCCTGCATTAGAATCTCCAATAGTGCTGCTTATTTAAGTGGTTATAATAGTGATATATAACCACTTCTTTTCGGTAATGTTGCAGTTTTAAGATAAATACCAGAATTAAGATAGCGTCAGAACTATTTTACAGCATGATACCGCTACTTTCATCTTTTTATCGAAGTAAACTTTTTCAGCAATTTTCCGTACTACGCTTCAAGTAACGCTGCCACTACTTCCTGGTACGGATATATTGAAGAGCAGAAAGACCCTTGGATTTATCAGATTATAGCTGTGGACGTGTAATTAGCAGAATGACCAGCATCTTAACAGATTTTTTGAACGCTATTTTTTAAGAACATCCTAACGCTATACAACATTTTTAATATCCATACTACTACAGAGTTGTTAGAGATGAACCTACAGATATTGATTAAATTGTTAATCATAAGCGTGAAAGGCATAGAAGATACCAATTTCGATACCCTATTTTCGTGCCGACTGTGACATAAGTGCAAGTGAGGTACAAAACAGAACATTGAGTATCAGAAAAACTAGTTATTTTTGAAAAAAGCAAAAGAAGATGGACATAGTGAAAGTAATCTGTTGCAAGTTACAGTCGAGTAAAATATAAACCTACGCTGCTAACCACTGCTCGGTAGTTTTGACGCTACATGAACTGAAGGATTTTAACTTACAGTTTTAGCATAAAAAATGGCTGTTAGGAACAATCAGGATAGATACAATAATAGTACACCACATACGTCTCCATTGGAGACACAAGTCTATATATAAGCATTCGCTCAATATATCGATAGATCCACAAGTTTATACTTTTATTGTTTTTCAAAAAAATTTTTCCAACCAACTATCTTTAACGGTGAAAAGCAGTTTAGTTTGGCAAGTGGGGGTGGGTTGGTGATATATAGGTAAATTATTCTCTTGGTGCATCCTTAAGCAGAGAAATAGAATTATTATTCTATCTGCATTCGTCAAGTTTATCGATCTAGTTACTTTTATCTTACTTCCAAGGGAGAATAGGAGACGGAGATTATTCCTAATTCCCTATAGGTAATAAATTCACCAGAAAGCATACTGTTAGTTATTGCCACTCAATATAGTTGTATCCAGTAACTTTAAGCCTAAGCGTTTACTCAAACCACGGAATTCATAACTAGAGGCAAATAATACTTGTATTGAAAGAAATCAAAGACCGGAATTGAACGTACTACTGTATGACCTCTTTTGATGTCATAAAAAATTCAGTCGATCCTGTTATTATTAATTTTTGTAAGGAGATCAATAAAGAACTTCGGTTTAGATAACCCAGCAGGTTGATAATATGAAGTCGTATATTATCTTATTAATTTAGTAGATTTATGCTTTTTATAAGCTAGTTAGCAAAGGTGGTTATTGGTAGAGGAAATCTATTTATACTGTAAGAAAACTTTTATTATAAAGCTTGCCATGAAAAAGCAAATAGTCATCTAAATTAAAGAAATTCTTTCTCACTTCCTACAACATGATAAAGCTGCATCTCATTAGTTAGCTCAGTAATAATCCGTTAGATGATCTCGATTCATATATTGAAGCAACTCACTCCATTTTATTCTGTCCATATTCTCACAGTGAACATGTCATCTATTAGAAATATTCATTTTAGGGTTGCAGCGATATTATTGCAAAATCCACGAATTCCAGGAAATGTTAAGAATCTTACTGGAAGTCTTCTAGCGAAACTAGATCACAAAGATAAATTGTTTAATTATCCGCTATATATGTTGAATAGCTTAAATTTTATGGGAGTCAGAAAAACAAACAGTCATTGATTTAAAACAGCGTTCAAATTAGCGTCATTACTTTCTTGATTTAGCGTAACAACCAAGATAAATTCATTAAATGGTATTGTTGACGTCGAAAAACATTTTTCCTGAATCCCTTAAAAAAATGTTATATTCCACATAGGAAAGCTAGAAGACGTGAAAGAGTAGGAGATGAAAAAAAAGAAATAAATCGCACAGCCTTAATCGGCATAGATTAACAGGGCTATGTAAGCGATGAGATTATTAAAGAGTCTAATGTAAAATGTGTTAGCCGTTTTCTTGAGATTTTTATTGATAAAGAGTTCATCCTTTGCTCGAATGGAGCTAAATAGTGCAAAATCTTTGCCAGTAAACATAAAATTAATCACCACTGTTTAATAATGGTTGAATAATTAGAGAGCTGTTAGTAAGGAATTTCATATTCAAAATGTGAGCAGTGATATCAGACCCCCCATTAAAAGGATAGCTAAGCAGATTCTATGTGTAGTGTTGTTTTATTTACCAGAAATATATGGCCTGGATAAAATTGTGTAAAAACTACAACAATTGAAACACAGCTGTAGCTAAAAATTGCTCTAAGAGCAAGGTATAATATCTTTGCCAGCATAGCTATGTTTTCGCAAAAAAAGGCGGTCTGTGAATTCTTTGTTATTGTTTATAAATATCGATGAGATAGCCAGACTCAATTAAGATTACCTAAGAAGCATCGAGCGTTAACTGTATTTTTGACCTTCTTAAGACGAATAAAAACCCATCGTATGCAAGTAACATGATTTACATCATCCCTATGAAAATATAACATCGTAAAATTTCATTTATAATTTCGGAATATATTCACATCTACGTGAAAATAATCAGGCTTGTGCCTTTTAAACGATTTATATTTTGTCAGGGAATTTCTCTTAACTCATTTCATGCAAATTCCTCTCTTCTTTATGCAGGCATAAAGAAGAGATCAGATCAGATCAAGTACTACGAAGTTCAGAAATTCTAGTACGACTGCCAGGAGATCGTCAAGAGGGAGAGGAAGCGTTTTTACAGAAATAACTACAACTTCTTGATAAGCGGCTAATAACAGTCGTCAGAAAACGATGAGAAATATGCCTATTATTATAAATAATATCTTATTTTTGCTCTTTAGCAACGGTAAGTTCGAAGATGTCGTAACGCTTATTCAAAGTAGATGCAAGTTCTTATTTACCTGAAGAGCACCTCTGATTTTAAGCATTTTTAGTTGCCTGACAATAAATCCTTATCATCATGATATTTTGGCCTAAACCATATTCCTCAATAAGCATATTCCCACGAATAAAAGGTGGGTAAGGAGATTCCTATAATCATCCAGATATATATCTAATTTTAGATATTTAGCTGGCATATTTTCTGCTTTCCTAGCATCTATTTATTTTTTTAACTTTTCTATTTTAATTACTAATCTACTTTATTAAAGTATGTTATTTCTAGTGTATATGTTCGGAGAAGGTGGCATATTCTATTGATTAATTTCATGGATAATTTAAACAACAAAGAGATGATATGCTATGAAAAGTCTACTCTATAGGTATTCGCAAAATCAGATATCACCCGCTCTCCATTACATGAACTTATCCGTGATAGTGGTAGATAGTTGATAGACAGCGCTGTTAAGGTGGAGTTTAAAGCCATGCTGCGATAACGTACTAAACGTCTTCTTGTTGATTAGCGTTCATGGCGTCGTTCATAACGGTTATTTTCTCAGCGAGCCAAACAAGATAAAGTATTGGTGATACTGAGATTAAAGTACCTAATGTCAAGGGATCGCAGTGGCAAATAAAATATCCTTCAATACCCCTCCTTGTCATTGCTTTATCTAAACGTATAAAAACGTTAAAGAGTTGCTATCATGTCCTTATATATGCGGAGGCATTATCCACCAGTGATTTTCACTAAACTCTATAATTATCGGTAAAAATCGCATGATCTTTTCTACAAGTAGCACCAGCCCAGACTAAAACAGGAGTAGCTTAAAAAACACAGGAATTGTATCTATGTGATTTAAGTGTGCACCTACGTTTATTTCTATGCTGAAGCATATGCCTTTCTATCAGGCAAACTAATCGCCTTTACCTTCTACTCATTGTCGGCGGCATTGCATATGGACATAAGGAACTTATTGCAGTCAAAGATGTTTATTGAGAATCAGAAGCAGCATTGAGCCGAACTTCTGGATGACCGCGCGAGCATAACTTGATTATATCTCACAGGGTTATGCTACGGAAGACTCTGCCTTTGATTTTTTAGAATGCAATGGCAAAGATATCTCGGATATGCAGTATAAATGTTATTGGTATGTAAAATAACTAATAGATTGCTTCACTCCACAAAAGCATGTAACTAAATGTTAAGGTAAGCTTCTGGAGGTTTGAGTAGAAGAGAGCTCTGATGCCGATAATAAAGTCTAATGTTTTGTTGGTAAAGTTTTTAGCGAAGTACTATACTGAATCGATGAAGAAGTTAGAGAAAAAGCGAGATGATCTGCTAGCATTCTACGCCTGCCAATTAGTGGCACTGGACGTCAATAAAAATGAGGAATCTAATTGAATCGGATTTTATGACAGTAAGGTTATGAAGCTAACGCGCGAAGCACTATAGTTTGAGAAAAGCAACCATTCAATGATATCTATCTTGAGATCCCTCCAAGCTGCTTAAATAAGCAGAATTAACTAAGGGAGATTTAAGCTGCTGACTCTGCTATTAACAACGTTCAATTTTAAGAATAAAGAATAAACTCATGAAACATCAGAGTAGAATATAGCCATCATACACAAAATTTTTTAAACTCCCCAAATGACACTAAGGGCTTTAAAAAATTTAAATCTCATAAAAAATATGATTTTTATATAAAAATATAATTATGTTTATACATATAATTATAGTGAATTATTTTTCTATATCCTTGTGATATCTTCGGCAAAATTCTAAGAACAAAAATTCTATCTTCTGAAAAACTACTTACACGCAATTAATAGTTAATAGTTAAATAGTTAATAGTTAACCTCGTCCTTTAATAAAGCTAACATAATGTGCGTTAGACATACTTATTATTTAATGGGTAACAATGATTAAAGAAAATGAATTTGAAGCTACTAAATTAATAACAAAAATTCTTCATCTTTCTGATGAAGAATTAAGGTATTCAGATTATTTATTCAATATAGCTTATGGAATAGATAAAAATTTCCTATTTGGAACAGGAGTTTCTATCACTTCGATATTAATGCATAACAAAGACATGAATTTTCATTTCCATGTTTTTACTGATTTCTTTAATGATGAGCAAAAAAGATTATTTTCACAGTTAGCAAAGCTAACTAACACTAAAATAACTATTTATCTTATTAAAGATGAAAATTTAAAAAAGTTACCAACTAATTATTGCTGGTCTTATGCTATCTATTTTAGATTAATAATAGCAGACTACTTGAATAATAAAATAAAAAATATTCTATATTTAGATTCAGATATATTTTGTAAAGGGAATATATACGATTTAAAAAAATTGAATTTTGAAAATGACATAATTCTCTTCGCTATTCATGATAGCGAAGCTAAAAATAAATCTAAACTAAAAATAAATACTAATAAGTATTTCAATTCAGGATTTTTATATATCGATCTAATAAAATATAAAAATAATAATATCACAACAAAAGTTTTTAAGAAATTAAATAATAAGAATAAATTTATTTATCCAGATCAAGATGCGTTAAATATTTGCTTAAATAAAAAAGTACATTTAATAGATATAAAATATAATACTTTTTTTTCTATCGATGCTTTACTAAAAGTAAAATCAAGAAATAAATATTTAATTCCTTACAACTCAGTATTAATTCATTTTGTTGGTTTATCTAAACCTTGGCATGATTGGACTTCAGATTATGTAGAAAATGAAACCTTTAGATTAGCTAAATTGAACTCACCATGGGTTAATCATAAGTTAGTTGTACCAAAAACATATAAAGAAATTTTAAAAAAAAGTAAACATTTAAAATATCAAAAAAAATACTTTGAAAGTTATTTATATTATATAAAATATCTTTTAAGTAAATTAAACAAAACAATGCATGAAAACTTCAATATCATAATGCGAATTATTTTTAAAAGAAAATCGGAATAGATTAATGATCTATTCTAGATTAATAGATTTATCTTCTATGAAGAAATCATATATAAACATATAATGTTAATATTGCTTTTTATTTCTTATTTATTATCTTTTTTTAGAAAAAAATTATTAAAATTATTTAACAAATATATTGTTATATCAAAAATGATATTTAACTTATTAAAACTTTACACATTAAAAATTAATATATCACCTAATTAAGGTTAGGTAAACAGAAAAATTATTGATAGGAATTTCACATTAAAATGTGAACAGTTATTTTAATCGATTAAAAGGATAGCTGAATAGCATTAATGATGGATGGCAGACGTAGTTATAAATTTCTCTGCAAGAAAACTACTAACATTTGTCAATGTAGTAAAATTTTAAATTTATTGCAATATCGATCTCTTTTATCAATCGATATTTTCAAAGTATATAAGCTGATATGGCATGTTATATTCATCAGTATGAATATAACAATGACCAAGCAACTAATGAGTATACACTCTTATAAGTGTATAAGTTTTAAAAATTCTAAATATTTTTATTTCTTAACTGATACTATACCATTTCATTAGAGTAATGAAAAGCATTTATTATGTTAATTTTGCAACTACTTCCTGTCTTTTTAGGTGTGTTATTTAACACAATATGATTATGAATGCCGATAGTAAAACTATATAATCATGATTACCTGCTGAGTTTGTATTTTTTATTAATGTTTTCATTAATTCCATGATTGCTTACCATCTTCTGCATTCCAGTAATACTGAACTCTTCTATATTTTCTAGGAAAATAGTATGCGTTTCCAACATAGCCAATCATCAAGATTATCTTGTTTTGCTCTTTAGCAACGATAAATTTAGAGATATCATAATATCTAACTAAAGTAGATTCAGGCTCTTGCTGGCCTGAATAGCAACTCTACTTTTATGTGTTAGAGTTATATCATGATGGAGTCTTATCATCATGATATTTTATTTTTAACTATATTTCTCATTAGTTATTTTAGATGATATATTGGTACGCGACGAAGATCTATATAATGATTCATAAATAACTAATAATAATTAATATATAGTTAATATTATTAGTTCAATTGCACAATTTTAATTATTAAAAAATTAAAAGATAACCAAATATAACCATATGACAATTCAAATGTTAATATATTTGGAAATCTAAAATACTTTACGTTTAAATCAAGTAATGAGTTAATTATCAATATTAATTTCAACTATAAACGATAGAATCTTAAAAACTTTTTAAACAAATTTTTTCCAATTAAGGCTATATTTATTTAGCAACTAAATTCTTTTATTCTTTTATTCTTCTATTAATTAATTTAACTAAGTAGCCGCCCACAGCTAAGTAGAAGAATAATTCTAGTAACCATTTTGCTAGACATAGAAAAAGATTCTCGTATATTTCTATATACATAGAAATATTTATTATTTGTTTTAATTGTTTTTTTAATTCAAAATATTTAATTTCAAATAACGATAACACCGCGATAAGGAGCACTGTCCCTATATTATAGGGACATAATTCTAACTTATATTATTTTAGCATTATTATTTTTTATACCTGGAATATTGAATCGCCGTTTGAAGCGATCAACACGGCCGCCAGAAGCTACATCACGCTGTTTACCTGTATAGAATGGATGACATTTACTACAAACATCCAAATTCAGATCACGATTAACAGTTGATTTAATTTTCATTACATTACTACAAGAACAAGTCGCAATAATTTTTTCATATTTAGGGTGAATTTCTTTTTTCATAGAAAACCTCTACTTAGACCACATCACTATGTAGCTCTAACACTAGACATCATACATCAAATCGATTAACAATCGTGCTTAGATAATCCACCTTACTAACCAAGGTAGTATAATAAAACATACAGAAAATCTGTTTATAGCGCAATAAAATTTATTTAAATAATGTGATATTCTATTTTTATGTATTAAAAATAATCTGCACTCTAATTATTGGAAACACTTAATAATGGCTATTGTTCAAGTAGCTCTTCCTGTTCCGCTAATGCGCGTTTTTGAATACCAATCTAATCTTCCTTTACCAATCAAAGGTTGCCGGGTATTACTACCTTTTGGAAAACATACTACTTTAGGTATTATATTATCACATAATCAAAATAGTAAGCTCAGTAGTGAACAATTAAAAAACATTAAACAAATCTTAGATCAAGAATCGCTATTTTCGGATAATTTATGGTCATTGCTTCTTTGGGGAGCTAAGTATTATCATCATCCAATTGGTGAAGTACTATTTCATGCGTTACCAGTTTTACTACGACAAGGTAAAGCAGCAACATTTACTCCAGTATGGCAATGGCAAATCACTCAGCAAGGTAAAAATTTTTCCATAAATCAGCTTAAACGAGTACCAAAACAGCAACAAGCACTCGCATTACTACAGAAACAACCCATTTATCATCATCAAATAACAGAATATGAATTAAGTAAAAGTGCGCTACAAGCATTAAAAAAGAAAACATTAATTCAACTATTACCTATCCAACCAAAAATAGAAATCTGGCATTCTAATTTTTACCTCTGTGCTGAAAAACCAAAACTTAACCTAGAACAGTCAATATCGGTGCAGGCAATAAATTCTAAACTAAATTTTATGGCTTGGTTATTAGTAGGGATTACAGGTTCTGGTAAAACAGAAGTCTATCTTAGTGTTATTGAAAAGGTTTTAGCAAAAGGTAAACAAGCATTAGTTCTTGTACCTGAAATCAGTCTTATTCTTCAAACTACTCAACGATTTAGTGAGCGATTTAATGCACCTGTTGATGTGCTACATTCCGCATTAAATAATAGTAAACGACTGGCAGTTTGGTTACGTGCACAAAAGGGATACAGCGCTATTGTGATTGGTACAAGATCCGCATTATTTACGGCCTTTGCTAATCTTGGCTTAATCATCATTGATGAAGAACACGATAATTCTTACAAACAACAAGACGGATGGCGTTATCATGCCCGTGATTTGGCTGTTTTTCGCGCTAAAAAAGAGAACATTCCAATTATTATGGGTACAGCAACACCTTCGTTAGAAAGTCTCTATAATGTTGAGAAAGGAAAATATCACCGTCTAGACCTAACTCAACGAGCAGGAAACACTAAACCAGTAAGTCAACATTTACTTGATTTAAAAGGCCAGCCATTAAAATATGGTATGTCAAAACCATTAATTCAGCGTATTGAAAATCATCTAGCAGCGAATAATCAAGTAATACTATTTTTAAATCGTCGTGGCTATTCACCAATATTGATTTGTCATGATTGTGGCTGGATTGCCGAATGTTCACGTTGTGATCATTATTACACACTACATCATCACCAACGTCAGCTATCTTGCCATCACTGTAATAGTCAACTGCCAACCCCAATACAATGCTCATATTGTGGCTCAACGAATCTGCTCCCTGTTGGTTTAGGAACTGAACAGTTAGAAGAAGTGATTAACCAAATTTTTCCTAAAATACCAATTACCCGCATTGATAAAGATTCTACTCGGCGGAAAGACGCATTAGAAAAACAATTAGCACCTGTCTATAAAGGTGGTGCTCGAATTTTAATCGGTACCCAAATGCTAGCTAAAGGACACCATTTTCCTGATGTTACTTTAGTTGCTTTACTGAATGTAGATGGCGCACTTTTTTCCAGTGATTATCGGGCAACAGAAAAATTTGCTCAACTTTATATCCAAGTATCTGGACGGGCTGGACGTGCCGATAAAAATAGCGAAGTAATTCTACAAACCTACCACCCTGAACATCCATTATTATGGACCTTATTAAAAAAAGGATATAACGCGTTCGCGATAGAAACATTAGCGGAACGAAGCGATGTTTTTTTACCACCACATAGTAGTCACATCATGATACGTTCAGAAGATTATCATAACCAATTTGTACTTGATTTTTTAAACAAGCTCCGCCAATGTATAGAACAACATAACATGCGCGATTCACAACTTTTATTAATGGGTCCTTTACCGGCGATCCGGGCTAAGCGAGCAGGTCGATTTCGCTGGCAATTATTACTCCAGCATCCTTCGCGCGTCTATTTACAACAATTTCTTTCACATATTTTACCTGAAATTATAACATACCCTGAAAGTCGAAAAGTAAAATGGAACATTGATGTTGATCCAACTGAAAATTAGAATCGCTGCTATTAATGATTTATTAACAGCTATTGAAGTAAATAAAATTAGTTTTGCGAAGCAATTCTACAAATAAATCTAATTAAACGATTAAATAAATTAATTGATAAATTTACTAAAAAAGTGCTTAAAATAAGTCTCATATCCAGGATAGACAGTATGGTTTTAAATAATTCAGGTTTAACCTTAAATCAATCTTTTATAAACTGTAATCGATTTTTATTACCTAATACTAATACTAATAGGTAGAGTAATTTCTGATTGTATAGCAAATCATATTGATGTTGAGTAATCTTATAAGCTCTTAACTAAATTAAAATAATGACTTTTCAGCTCATCTAAATTATGCTTGTTTCTAGTATATTTAGTTTTAAGATGGATGACATATTCTATTAATTAATTTCATGTGTTATATCAACAACAGAGAGATAATATGCCATAAAAATCTACCCTACACAAATATCCGTAAAATCAGATATTATCTTTGATCTTTTTCATAAATTGATTTGTAATGCTGCCAGGTAGCTGATTAAGGTATCGTCTGTTGAGACGGAGCTCTAAAGAATACTGCGACAAGATACTGAAACGCCGGCTTATCGATGGTCGGTAATCTGTTGCCCGTGACAGTTATTTACTATGGAAAACCATACAGATAGGTATTAGAGATATTGAGATTAAGGTGCCTTCTAAGGTTAGGAATTTTCCAGCAGAAACAGAATAAGTTAATAACTTATTGCTCTGCCTTATCTGAAGCGTATAAAAATCGGCGAAGAGTCGTTACTATGGCTTTTTAACTGATAATTACATCTAGCGATGATTTTCATAAATCTCTGCGGCGCTTTTCTCGATAAAAACGCACGGTTTCTCTATGCAGAAACTAATCAACATATGAAACAGTAATGACTTGAAGAGCATAGGTAATAGAAGCTGCGTGATTTAAACAATATGCACTATGTTTATTTATTGGACAATGACATATATCATCCTGTCACGCAAGATGATCGCCTTTACCTACTACTCGTTATCCAGCGGCGCTGCGAATAGATATAATAAAAGCTCCTTACGTTATAAGGAGATCATTGAATGTTAGAAGTAAACTGGCATAACTTTTCAATGACTGGTAAATGCATTTGCTTAGCTGTATCTCCATGTCTGCTACAGACATAGTGTCTTATTTTTTTAATTTAAAAGTAAAGATATTTCCAGACATGCAATATAAATACTGTTAAATACACAAATAACTAATGTAGTGACTTTCACCCACCAAAGGAATGCATTGAAAGTTAAGGATGAACTGCAGAAGTTATTCTATCAGAGAACGCAGTGCCGATAATAAAACCTTTGATGTTTTGTTGGCAAGTATTTCAGCGTATTCTGGCAGCGATGAAGAATCTGGAAAAGATCGAAAAGAGTTTCTGGCATTCTACGATTTTCCATCAGCGTACTATATGGGCATCATAAGAGCGCTGAATCTGATTGAATCGGGTTTTGCGATACTTAAAGATATGAAACCGATGCAAGAAAACTCTGTGATTCGAGAAAAACAAAGCATTTTAATGGTATTTGAGCTGTTTCCATCTGTTCAAAAAACTTGAATCGGTTAAGAGGGATTTAACCTTAACAATGGTGTTAAATAATATCTAATTTAAGGGTGAAAAACAGATTCACAAAACATTCAATATAAGGGGGTAACTAGCCTGTGACACAACCCTAGTTTATAACATCAGATTTTCTAATAATTAATTATATACCCTATTTAGGGTATGTAATTAATTGCTGGCTAATTTAATAAATTTTTAATGAAAGCGTCATATTTCATAACCAATCCTTTTTGTCTACTTGTAAAATAGTGCTGCCTAATTTGTTATTGCAATCATTTGCAAGATGAGAAAATAGGGACTAGATAAAATTTTAGCGAAAAATTCTTGTATTAATTACAAATACAAATACAAATACAAATACAAATACAAGTACAAGTACACAATATGCTCCTAAATCATATTTCTGTATTATATGAAAATCTTTTTATCTTAATATCGCTAAAATTTTTTTTAATAGCTGAAAGTAAAATCAGCTTAATAGATATGTATCTGTTTAAACTTTCCTTTTGTAATATAGGAAAATGTTATGACTTAGATAATACAACTAATAATTATTTATATCTTCTAGAACCATGGATAGGTAATACACCACCAAATGGTGTAGATATTCTTATCAAAGCATTACATTACACTTAATCCACAATCACAAAATCATATCAATTCTGGTTAAGAGCTTGATATCTATCTGCATTGATATGCTTGACTACACAATCAAAAATTATCCCAATCAGTATGCATTGGGTAATAAAATTCCTTTATAGTCTAAAAAAGATTTAGTTCAAAACTAAATTTGAATTATTAAAAAAAACCATGTTGACGTGTCACAAAGGTTATTGTTTTTCTTACAGAGCAATTTGTAGCCACATCTATATTTCAATTGTCGTGGTTTCAAACAATCTTCTCAAGATCAGATAATTCGGTAAACAAAACAACCCTATACCATGCAAGCTACTCATATAACCTTTTAATCGTCTGATATAACTGTTCAGATTTTGAATCTAGAATTTCTTAGCAAGAATTCTATGATTACCTAATCTTGTTAGGAGATAGTGACTAATTTTTTGCTAGCTAGCAAAGGTTTCTTTGTACTCCTTAGCTCCACTCGAACTAAGGATGAACTCTTTATTGATAATCGGCTCAAAAAATGACTAATGAACTTTTCATTAAACTATTCAAGAATCTCATTGCTCACATAGCCATAGCAATCTTAAGCAATTAAGAGCGAGATTTATTTTTTCTTTTTATCTCTTCTTTTCTCCCGCGCGTTTTCTACTTTTACTATGTGGAATATAATTTTTTTTTAAAGGATTTAGGGAAAAATATTCCCATCAACTCCACTAATTGGTATTAGTGGAGTTAATGTTGGTTGGCCAACATTAAAATAATGAGCAGTGATGCCATCTAAACGCTGTTTTAAATCAATGCTTATTTTTTTCTATGACTTCTGTAAAATTAAACTATTCAATATACATCGAAGATATCTAAACCATTTATCCTTGTGATGTAATTTTGCTAAAAAACACTTTCATTAAGATTATTAAATATTTATTGCAATCTAGAATTTTGCAATGATATAGCTATAACCCTAATTAATACCCCAACATATTATATTCACTGTAGTAATATTGGTAAAGAGGATAAAGTAGAATGAGTTGTTGAATCCGTGAACTGATATCATCTAGCAGGATCTTACCAAGCCATCTTATAAGATAAAGCTTTATGTTGACAGGTAGTGAAGAAATAGTTTCTTTTATCTATATGACTGCCTGCTTTTTATGGCAACCGCTTGTAGCAAAAATCTTCCATATAACATATGGAATTTCTAACAACAGTTGTTGTTAGAATAGATAAAAACCTTGTCACTTTTTTGAAAGTGACAATTAGAATAATCAAGGAGCAAATCTTAATCTGCTGCTATTACCTGAATAGCAATAGTTATTAATTGTAACCAAATAGATCGCGGGTATAAACTTTATGTTTTACATCTTCTAGTTCCGGCACTAATCGATTAGCCAAAATAATATCACACTGCGTTTTGAAATCAATCAAATTATTTATTATTTTGGAATGAAAAAACTCGTTTTGTTGTAAAACTGGCTCATAAACCACTACTTCAATTCCTTTCGCTTTAATCCGCTTCATTACACCTTGTACTGCCGATTCTCGAAAATTATCTGAACCAGCCTTCATTACTAATCGATAAACACCTACTTTTTTTGGATTTTGACCAATAACTGTCTCAGAAATGTAATTTTTACGGGTTCGATTCGATTCCACAATCGCATTAATTAAATTGTTTGGTATATCATCATAGTTAGCTAGCAACTGCTTGGTATCCTTGGGTAGGCAATAACCTCCATAACCAAAAGATGGGTTATTATAATAACTGCCAATACGCGGATCCAATGAAACACCTTCAATAATTTGACGACTATCCAATCCACGACTATGAGAGTAAGTGTCTAATTCATTAAAATAAGCCACTCGCATTGCCAGATAAGTATTAGCAAATAACTTTATTGCTTCCGCTTCAGTAGCGTCAGTAAATAACACTGTAACATCTTTTTTCAGCGCCCCTTCTAATAATAAATCGGCAAAAATCTTGGCGCGTTCGGAACATTCCCCTACTACAATACGAGAAGGATAAAGATTATCATATAAGGCTCTGCCTTCACGTAAAAATTCTGGTGAAAAAATAATATTTTTATATCCTTTCTCTTGTTGCAAGCGGACGATAAAACCTACAGGAATAGTTGACTTAATAACAATGGTTGTGGGTGGATTAATATGGTTTACGTCATCAATTACCGCTTCAACAGAAGAAGTATTAAAATAATTAGTTTTAGCATCATAATCGGTCGGGGTAGCAATAATTACATAATCTGCTCCATGATAAGCTTGTTCTTTATCCGTTGTTGCCCTAAAATTCAATTTTTTTTCTGTCAAGAACGCTTCAATTTCTTTATCCGCTATGGGTGATTGCTGGTTATTTAGCATCGTTACTTTTTCAATAATAATATCTAATGCAACAACCTCATGATGTTGCGCTAACAACATCGCATTCGACAGGCCAACATAACCTGTTCCTGCAATAGCAATTTTCAAAACTAACCTCTCAAATATTTTAGTGTCACATTCCAGAAGAAATATAGTTTTTTTAAATAATTTAACTTTAACTTTGAATCAATTTTTATAGACTGCAATGGAGTTTTACTACTAAATACTGATTTAGTAATTCTTGATTGTATAGCTAAATATATCAATGCAGAATAATTTTAAGCTATTCAGCAGAATTAAAATGAAGGCTTTGCAACCTCTATCTTTTATACGACCATTAAATCACTCAATCATGTCATTCGTTTAAGAATTCTCGATGGAATAAAGTCGGTGTTCTATATCAAGTTCTGTATGTAAATCGATGAATTTATATTTTCTGGTAAATAAATGTTTTTATAAATAAAAAAGGCAATCTGTATATACCCAATGGATAGCTATGGAATATGATTGATTAAGATAACGTAAAAAAACATCGATCATTGAGCGCAGTCTTGGACTTATAAAGGTAGATAAAAACCCGTTTAGTTGCGCGATTTATACCTACAAAAAGATAATGTCGTGAAGTTTTGTTTAGAATTTTTGGAAGATATTTTACATTTACGTGCATATACTAGGCTCATAGTTTTAAACACTTTATGCTTCGATTCAGTGCTTTTTACCTACTGCCTCATTTTACATAACCCTTATTTGTCTGCATAAACAACGATTCAGATCAATCAAGATACAATTAGATTTAGGAATTCACATACGACTACTAGCATTTCAAGGACAAGAAGGAAAAGGTTTTTATAGAAACCCGAAAACGGCTTTCTGATTGGATAACAGTGTTATTGGTAAACGATGGAGAATATGTCTATTTGATCTATCAGGATATCATGGCAAAAGCTCTTGTTTTTATAAAAATTTTGTAACCACAACGGTATTTCAATTGTTATGATTTCAACAACTTTTTCTAAGTTAGATAATTCGGTAAACAAAACAACTCTATACTATCTAATCTTCTACTCAGCTATCCTTTGAATCGTCTGATATAACTGTTCATCTTTTAAATATATAATTCCTTACCAATAACTCCTCTGAATATCCACCACTAGCCTTATTAAGCTATGATGACTAATTTTATGCTCGCTGGAAAAAGTTTCACCATTTAGCTACTATCTAAGAAAATAGGATGAACTCTTTATTGATAATCGGCTCAAAAAATGACTAATGAACTTTTCATTAAACTATTCAAAAATCTCATTGCTAGCATGGCTATGGCAATCTTAAGCAATCAAGACTTAAATTTTTTTTTCTTTTAATCTTCTTATCTCCCATATTTCTGCTTTTCCTATGTTGAAATAACACTTATATTTAAAGAATTCATAGAGAAATGTTTCGTCGATTTCAAAACTACCAGTTAGGCATTTATATATTAGCTTCCGCCGATAAAATAAGGAGCAGTTACGTCATCTAAATTCTATTTTCAAATAAAAACCTTTTTGTTTTGGTTATTCTCGTAAAGTCAAGATATTCAAAATCCATCATAAATAACTAAATCATCTATCCTTCTGATGTAGTGTTGCTAACAGACTTCCAGTAGGATTCTTAAATGTTCTTCTGCAATCAGGAATTTGCAGCAATATCGCTATAATCCTAAATAAATATCTTAGTGTATAACATATTCACTGTGATAACATGGAAAGGGCAAAGTGGGATAAATTACTTCAATGTATGAATCGAGACCATCCGACAGATTATCGACGAGCCAACTAATGAAATGTAGCTTTATGTTGGCATGGAGTGAAGAGAGAATCTCTTTGATCTTTATGACTGTTTACTTTTTAACGGTAACCGCTGTAGCAAAAATACTTCATATAGTATAAGGAATTTCTATCAATAATTTTCATCAGGAAAGTCTATCTATATATCAATCGGATTTATTTCTTAAATAGATTTAGTGAATTTAAATAATATCATATACAGCCAGCTCCAAGAGAGCTGTAAACAGTAAAATGTAATCAGTAGTAAGTATAATCTTATGCAGATGAGAATAAACATATACCATTACCTATCATTAGCCCATTTAACAACATAAATGGAGTCGATATTTTCAACAGATATATTGAAAGAACAAGAAAATTAATTATTGATACTCTATTTTGAGCTGGAATAGAAATAAATAAAATCAAAGGATTTGTACATAAAAATAACTTCCGATATCAACAAAAAAACCAGATAAATTCCCTTTTGCATAAAAAAGTATCCGTTAATAAATAACGGAATCCGTGTGCGCTGCTGCTAGATGCACACTATATTAATATACCTAAGATAATCACTTCAATGACTTTTTCTCATCTCATAATATCCCGTCGTAAAAATTATTAAACCCAGCAAAGCGGGGGTAACCCCATAGATCATATAGTAATGATTAAAATCATATAAATCAATAAGATTATGACCATCATGCAATAAACACGGACATAACGTAAATCTAATAAAATCAACACATTCTGTTATTAACAATTTATAGCTATCTTTAGATTCTGTAGAGAAATAAAAATATTTATCTTTTGTGCAATACAAAAACAAATCCGACACTTAATTTTCTTCAGCGGCGTATACAATTAGGTAATAACAAAAAGAAGTGCAAATTAAGTACTACGAAAGTTAGATTAAAATCCTAATCATTAAATTAAAAACTAGCTAAAACTAGCTTATTAGCCTTTACTTTACCACTTTCTATTATCTGATGGGAAAACTACAAATTTTCAGTACTGATTTTCTATTTTTTTACTGATAGATATTTTTAATATCTCTTGATCAATCAAGCTAACTCCCCCCCCCCGTTGCAATAATTGATGTTATTTAATATTTTTAGTTTAAAAACAGAGCTGCGTAAAGATAAATTTCTAATGTAATGAAAGGTCTTTACTTTTTATTGGCGTATTATTAAAATTTTTAAGATCATCGATTAATGCTAATTTCTTGTAGAATAAGAAAATCTAATACCTGTGCTATCACAGTCATCACTGTGAATTAATGAAGCTAATAAGTCGATATGTTAAATTTCTAATGTAGAAAACTGTTAACTAAACGGTTTTTATGATCAATAATACCATGTACATCTAATTTATTGACCTATTGCTGTGCTTTCTGACTGTATAGCAATAGTTAAAACATCCAACTTTCTTAGTTTATGCGATAATTGGATTAATAGCGAAGCAACAGCAGAGGTACCACCAAATAATCAATATAGATTTGCCAACAATGCTATCTTCCTTTAGCATTAATCGATCAAACAGCAGATCCAAGCAAACGGCAATCGAGATAAATGGCAAAACCGCTGTCTGAACAGCAGTTAATGTTTTGGTTTATTTTATCCATGATAACTCACTTATCTACTAGCTTATATTCTAAATAGCATTCAAACCTATCAATAAAGCTGACATAATACACCTAATCACTAGGTTTAAATAAAATAGCCTCACTTTTAACAAATTCCAATACACTACAAACATGAAAATTCAAAATATATTGCATTTTAGACGATTCACGTTGGCAAATTTTTGTATCAACGGGTTTATTTGCAATAGCAATAATTTTAATTAACAAATCACGTAACTATACTTCTAGAACTTGACTGATTTAATTTTATAAAGCAAATGTAACATTAGTATGGGTAAGGTAGGGTCACAGTAAAAACAATTCCTTTTACACCTAACTTCATAAAGTAAAAATTTCAATTAACAGAAAGAAAGTGAACATATTGCGACTATAAAAATTTTGGTAATTGCTCAATATTTTAATAAATTTATACCTGCTCAAATAAGATTGACTTAAAATTAAGAAAAATAATTTATTTAAAAATCTCTTATCTCTTAAAATATACGTATATAATTTATGTAAGATAAAATCGCTTAGATTAAAAATTCTAAAATATGAATCGTTAACTCTTTTACTCTATTGCTAACTCATCACTAAAATTTGCGATTATAATGGTCAATCTAGATAATTATCATGAGCGATAATAGCAGTAAATTGTTAATTTTATTTATTATAATCATCCTGAATCTGGAACAATTAGGATAATTAAAGCTAATTTTTAGATTCTTTTTAGTAAATGGCAAATTATTGTTTCATCTTATTTAACTTTACTGCTAATTCTCGTACGCTCACTACACACCAAGCAAAAACTATTTTTAGCAAAAATTGGGTTTTTAATTTTTACCATAACTACACTTATTGATAAAACACTAAACTATATTCAACTAAATAGAGCTAACCATTAGTTAGTATTAACCATTTTCATTAATAAACTGACGAAGCAGATTAAACACCAACTCATAATTCAATCCAGCTAAAGTCATCTGTTTTAAACGGGAACGGCCTACTTTCCACTCCTATCTAATCAGCATTAGATTAATAATAATTTACTAATATTTATATTAAATGCTATTTAACGAGTTATTAGAAAATCTAGTGTAAATGGTCATTCCCACTCATCGCTATGCTTTATGAATCTGTTCTCCATCTTTAATTAGATCTTGTTTAGGACCAGGGTCAGCATATTAAATATCCTTAGCTGGTTTTGGATTTTCTGAACAGACTGTAGTAACTCAAATACCATTTGAAGAGTTGTTTTTCTTTAACTACAGTGTTCGCGTATCAGCTTTGTAGGCTCCACGCTATCACAAAGCTAATTCAATCAGATTCGTCGCTCTTATTTGCTCAGTGTGTTGATAAGAAAATCCGTAGAATGCTAACAGTGCTTTTTGGTCTTTCTTAAGTTGCTTCATCGCTTCAGAGATACTTATGCTGAAAACTTTTCCAACAAAGCATTAAAGATTTTGTTAGCGACGTTATGAGTCTCTGCTAGCTAGGACCTCTCTCCCACAGAACATTTTAACTTTCGGTGCTGCATGCCTTTATAGAGTGAAGATAGCATATTAGCTATTTTGTACAGCACAGCAGGATTTCTGCTACATCTCCTGGAATATCTTTGCGATTGAATTTTAAAAACCAAGGTCATCGTCTTTCACGGTAAGCTTAGGATATGCAGTTAAGCCAGGTGTTCGTTAGCTATTGAAAAGCTTGACTTAGTTCACTTCTGACTCTCGATAAACATCTTCAACCCAAACCAACTCCTTACATCAATTCGCAGTGATATCAATAATAAGCAGCAGGTAAAGGCGATCAGTTTATCTGACAAGCTGGTATATGCGATCAGGTCAGAAATAAATGTATCACGCATCGGCTAAATCACGCAAAAAGGGGTTTACCACCTTGCCTATGTTCTTTAAGCTATCGCTGTTTCAGACTGCTGATGGTGTACTGGTAGAGAGATTATATACTTTTTCATCGATAAGCGCTAACAGTGTAGAGCTTCATGAAAATCACCGGTGGATATAGATCACAGATATAAGAATGGTAGGAACTATTTATCATTTTGCACCCTTTAGATAGGGCAGAAATAATAGCTCTTAAACCATATTCTGTTTCCATTGCGATCTCCTGATCTTAGTCACTTTAATTTCAAGATCGTCAATACCAGTCTGCATGATTCGCTGTAACTAATAACCATTATAGACGACGGATGAGATTCGTAAACAAGGTGGCGTTGAGTAGGTTATTGCAATATAGATTCGAGCTCCACCTCAACAGCAGTACATATCAGCTGCCTATCAGCATTACGGATGAATTCATGAAAGGAGATTAATGGTAATATCTGATTTCGTAGATACCTGTAGGGAGCCTTTTCATTGCATATCGTCTCTTTGTTGTTGAAGTAATTTATGAAAGCAATCAGCAGAATATGCCCAACATCACTGAAACTCTATACACTAGAGATGAGCATAACTGCAAAGAGATAAGTGTAAGGAATAAGGAGTATGAAAAAAGTAAACATATTAATATCTAGTATATTATTATAGTGTAATAAGATATTAGATAATGCTAAAACGCAACAAGAGGCATTAGTGATAGGGTTAATATTAAATTAGCTAAAGCATATATATAGTATCAATTATCGGATATCGATACGATTTATCAATAATTAAATAAATTACTTAAATAGTAGTTTTGCCGATTCTAATAGCTAGTAACTAAACTTACGAACAGCAACGTATTGATTTTACAGATTAAGTTAATCCCACTTTTGAAATAAAACATAATTTTTATTTACTACATTATCATTATCTGCTTGCTTTAATATCTGTCGTTCTTTTTTACCAGGGTATCAATCATCTTTCTTATTCTTATGCTTTCAGGAGAAAAGCTTTGCCAACATAACATCATATACTAGAATAGTAGGGTATAAAGTCGATTAATTCACCTGAATTTAATTTATTAATAATTTACAAATTTGAATCAAACAACAAGATTAAGCCTTGCTTAGCAAGTTGAACAAAAACTATGAATGAATTCAAAATATACTAAGAATCTATACTCTAAGATAGGTTGAAATTCTATTGAACACAAGTTTGATGCAATCATCTAAATGATCAAAAACGACAGTAAGCGCTCTTAAAAGAAATTTTTATCTTGCTAGCAGAAAAATAATGTTCAGCAAATATAAGTGAGAAAATAAATAATCTAGCGCACTCAGTTTATCTACCAAGCAACCAGGTGCAAACTCTGATTTAATACTAATCGCGCCAACAACACTTCTTCTATATTGTAGAAGCTTTTGAGTTCGGGTTTCATCTTCAATTTAATATTAAGACGAATAAAACTGTTATGTAATACTAGATTGAATGCAGGCAAGAACCAGATTGCTAAGCTATCAGTATTGACTACTACTGATAACAAGAGGGTAGCGCCGTTATTTTTATTACCCAGTGATTAATCTTTCTTCTAGAAATTCAACTTGATGTAAAAACACGAGTAGTTTTGTCCTTGATAAATCAGTTGAGGAGGTAGTGCTTAGTAGGAATATGTGGTGATCAAATAGTTTTTAAGCTGCTCAATTCTTTGAAAAACATTAGATTGAGTAATACATAATTTTGCGCTACTCGCTTAAAGGCGAGTTCACGGATCACAGTATCCAATGCTTGTAATGTTCGATAATCAGGGTGTTTAGTCACAAAAAGATCTCTTTAAAATTTAATTCTGATGTTATTCTACATCTTACTATGCAATATTTTCCAATCGATAGAGGTAAGAAATTTTGTTAAAATAATTAATTAGTATGTTTTAGAAAAAAATAATAAGGAAGATAATTATGATACAGGATAAGTTAAAAAAAATGGTTGGGTGGGCTGCTTTGAAATATATTAAACCCGATATGCTGGTTGGTGTTGGAACAGGCTCTACCGTTGTGCATTTTATTGATAGCTTAGCGACACAAAAGCATTTAATAAAAGGGGCAGTCTCAAGTTCAGTTATTTCTACAGATAAATTAACCTCATTAGCCATTCCTATTATTGATAGTAAGAATGTGAATAGTGTTGACATTTACATTGATGGTGCTGATGAATTTAATCCAGATTTAATGATGATAAAAGGAGGTGGCGCTGCTTTAACTGGTGAAAAAGTTATCGCTGCAATGGCTAAGCAATTTATCGCTATTGCTGATAAATCTAAGCAAGTTGATATTTTAGGTAAATTTCCATTACCTATTGAAGTGATTCCGATGGCACGTGCTTATGTTGCTCGTCAATTAGTAAAGTTAGGTGGCGTTCCAGAATATCGGAAAAATGTGATTACTGAAAATGGCAATGATATTTTAGATGTTCATAACCTAAAGATTATCGACCCGATAGAGCTTGAAAATAAAATTAATGCAATTGCTGGCGTTGTTACGGTAGGGTTATTTGCTAATCGCGCGGCAGATATTGTTTTGCTGGCAACACCAGTTGGAGTAAAAAAATTGACGCCTAAAAGCTAATAGCTTAGCGGCTTCAAAAGTGTTAATGAGTTATTAACCAAGTACCTTTTACTTCAATTAAATTTAAATTTTTTCTATAAAATATAGTTAGTTAACTTATAATAATTAATTTAATTTTATAAAAATCTTTTATACTTCTGTTTAATTTTTTACTCGTTATAACGTTTTTACTCGATGTTTATTTCGTTATTTGAATAAAATGATAATGGCTACTAGAAAAATTTTCGTCATGGTTATATAACAAGATAAGTGATAATCATACTCTTATTGATAATAAGAGTATGATTACTATATTTTTACTAAAAACAAAAATTTAATTTTTCTTTTTTAGAGGGAATGCATTAAAGTGCAATTAATAATATGCTGGCAGCATATAATAATATTATATATCACGAAAATGCATTATTAATAGAAGAATTAATTGTTGGTGATCTCTAATATCTATTTTATATGTATTCACTACCGTATTTATCTTAGCGAACAAGATTTATCTGTAAGCTAAAAATTGATTGCAGTCAATTTCTTTTGCATTGACATCAATTAAGTTGATATACCAGTTGCAGCTGAACAGAATATTCCTGTTTTCAATGCTCCACTTTTAATATGCACTCTAATAAGAGAAATAATATTTCGTCTAATTATTATTGCTTTTACGTAGTATTTCTAAAAGCGAGTATAAAATCTTATCGTGGATACGGAATAAACAAGTTAAAGAAAGCTATGAAGCAAGAGATAAGAAATTAGATATAATTAATTATGGTCACATAATTATTCAATTAGTTATCTTAGCTAGAATATTAGAATGAATGTTTAGTTCTATAATATTAAAAATAAGTTACTGATAGTTAATCCTTGCTAAAGTCATACTATAACTGAATTACTCAATATGAGTTATATAATTAGTTTACATGCTCTTGAAACAGCATGTACTAAGAATATGTTTGCAAAGAACAAATGACCTTGATTGTTAGAAAATTAAATTACCCTTTAATTGAAGATAAAAAACCATCTTCTTATTGCTAAGAAGAGATAAAAATTAATTTAATTGTCTGTTGTAAGTTACAATTTATCAAATAATATCTTTTTAACTTAATCCCATTATTTTAGGGATACTAATTCTAGGTTTATCTTAGTAATTTTCGTTTTCTCCATTTTATGCATTCTTTCTGATAACAATTTCATTGCCTGATCTGCTCCCCCTTTAAGGACAGATAAAAATAGTATGCCGTCTATATGACGACATTTATACGGATCTATGTACAAGAATTCTTTTCATCAGAGCGAGAAATCCCGATTTCTTAGGTTTTTATTAACCTTTATATCCAATGCCTTATATATCTTAGTCAATAGTGTTTTTCGTTTAAAATTCGACAAAAAACAATAATAACACAATCTTAAAATACTTTATATCGGCGGAATATATTACTAATATAACACTAAATCATTTCTTCTTGCGTAAAGATCTTCTGCTGCTGTTATTGAGTACGACATTCATCGTAATGATTCGTAACCGCTACACTTGTAATGCCAAAGTTTTAATGTGGATACAAGCAGACATTTAAGGTAATGACCAAGTATTTATGTATACCATGCCATTTTTATCTTTTTAGCAAAGTCTTATTTCTAGTAATTGTCCATACTATGGATTCCAGATAATGCTGACACCGCTTCCTTTCGCGGATATATGGCAGCAGAACAAAAAGACTACTAGAATTATTAGGTTATAGCTTATTACGAAGGAGTCGAATGACAACACCTCATCAGATTTCTTTGATCACTCTTTTTTAAGAAAAAAGCATGCTATACAGAATGTTTAATATCTATAGTAACACGAATACGAAGACATGAATATGCGAATCTTGATTGAGAGAATTGTTAACTATAAATATGCAAAGCACAAAAAATAGCATTTAAGACCCTGCTGCATGATTACTAAAACATAACGCAGCTGATAGCGCAAAACATAGCGTTTAGTAGCGATCCAGTTATTGTAAAAAAAAGCTAAAGAAGATAGATGTAATGAAAGTAATGTATTGTAAATTGTAGTCGGGTAAAACATAAACCTGCTGTGCTAAATAAGCACTCTTCGGCATCTTTGAAGTAAGATGAACTGCAGGGCTTTTTGACTTACAACTTTAGCAGAAAAATAGTTATGGAAATTTTAGGATAGATACACTAGTGCAGCGACCCGAATACCCCTCCCTCTCCAGCCACAAGTGTCGCAAGAAAGTATTCGCTCGATAGAGCAACGGATCCATAAGTTAATACTTTTACAGTGTTTCAATAAATTTATTCCATTCGTTATCAACGGTGAAAAACAAGTTCAGCAGGGTAAAGGCTATAACATGGGAGTAAATCATCCTATAGGTATCTCTTTTGTTAGTGAACAAGAATATTAAGCCTGTTCGCATTTATTAGGTCTATCAGCCAAGTCATCCATATTATTTACCCCATAGAACAAAAGAAACGGGAATAATTCCTAGTTCTGTATAGATAATAAATTAATCAACAAAAATATTTTTAGGCTGAACCCCTTAATAAGAGTCATATATCCAGTATTATCGTCGTGGGATTGAGCGTTCTAAAAAACCATATATAATCGTAACTAGAGGATAATAATCCTTGCATGTCGAGAAAAAATGGGTACCGAATCAGAGGCATCGCGCTATATAGTTTTTAAGGTTTTTGAAAAAAATCACTATTTAGCATAATTTACTTTTAGGTTGAAATGAGATCATAAAACTATTTCGGATAAATAGACGATTATAATACAGGAAGTTACGAGTAGTCGCCATGATTTGCTAGTTTTATATTTTCGAAGAGACTTTATTCCTAGTTACAGAAATTATTTCTGGTAATAGAGTTACCCAATAATGGGGTGAGGATTTTATCAATTAATTAGCAGTATGAACCAATCTAATCGATAAAAGTGTTTTTATGCCAATTGGCAAGTCAGTTATTATAAAACCTCTATTGCCCACACATAACACTGTCATTGTTTATCAAATTCGACTAATGCCTAAACAGAATATCTAACTGTGCTATTGACATAATATGCATAAAGTTAAGAACTGCTTCAGTGATATGAAAGCAATTTTTATCAGTTAAGTATCTTTACAATAATGTGTAAACAGTAATTTATTACTATTGAAAGGATACAAATTGACTATAGAGTCATAATTTATTTGATACTTTATCGCAACGCTTTAATCTCTTTTTTAAAAGAGCTCAGTAAATAATAAAGTAAAAAAGCGTTAAAGTTTAACCAGTGACTCAAAACACTGAACTAATGCTTATAGTTTTTTCTCCCAAAAGAGAACTCCTCCATTACTTAATTCTACGTAAAATCTCTCTGACTCGATCAGTTGATAGTTTTTGCAAACTTAGATTATTTTCCTTTGATCTCCTGAAAGCCTAAGTAAATTTAGTCCGCCTTGAGCCATTAACAATGTCTAGTAGGTACTTCAACTTCTTTGCGACCTAGTAATTTAAGTAGTTTAGAACGTCTCCTATTCTAAGGTCATCAAAATAGCTACTATAACTTGCATATCGAGCTTAAGCCCGGATGATATGTAACTGCTATCCCTGCTGTATAATTTTATTACTAAAATTAACTAATTAAATGAAACTTGCATTATATTCAATAACTTTTATAATCACATCAACTCTAGGTATCATCTTCTTGCAAAGCAATTATTTAATTTTGAGTAAAAAACCCTATTCAGCAATAATCTTCCTGAGGTTTCTTTCATACGTTAGCTTCTTCAGCCTGCCCTGCATATTTTCTTTTGATATTTGGCACCACAAAATCAAAATGAAAATCATTATCTGTATATAACTATTTTCTTTTTTCTAATTAACTAATTTAACTAAAATTTTTAATTAAAAATTAAAAGCTTAATTTTTAATTTTATGCAATAATAATATCTATACATATAACGCAATTGTAATTATTTATGTTACTAACTTTTAAAATAATCGAATGATTATTCGAATAAAGAAATAAACCGTAATTGGCGCAAGTAGTACTTTATTGAAGTTATGTTAAAAGGACTTTTATAAAGATAACTCTCTTTGAATTCTTATTTAAAAGATGGATTCTTAAGAAATCTGTTTGATCGCCTTAAAATATAAACGTATCTTTACTAAGGCGATCAGTTTTGCACCTGAATAAATCTTGATAGGTCGGTATCATCGCTACTATGAGGTAGCCTTATGTTTATATCAGTAAATAAATTAATAGGGATACAATGGTTTATCTAGTACTGCACAAGGATTACATTCATTGCTAAATAAATAAACTGGGTATTCTATATTTCGATGAAACACAAACATCCAGGCACCAAGACTTACGAATAAAATAGATTATTTACCTTTTGAATCCAAAAGGATAATCTATGAGTCATCATCTGAAACAGATGATGAGAACTTTTCTCTAGCAAAAAGTCTTCTAAGACAGAAAAGTGATCGTTTCAAACGTCAAGTGCAAATCCTGATAAGTTTGACAAACTGAATATTCACCATCGTTTACACTCATTGATTGGAATAAATTAGCCGATCTAACAAGTAAACAGTATTAGATTATCGACGCATGCATCTTAATTGTGAAGCATACACTCACCATCAACCAACAACTGCGTTATAGCTAATGTCAGATCATCTGCTTTATCGTTCAGGAAGTAAAAGAATATCAATTTCCTTATAGCATCACCTAAGCTGCCACAGGTCCGGTAATGCTAAGAAAGACCAGCTAAAGCAACTTATTAAAATCACCATTAACGATAATTGGTCGATTACAAAAACCATCTCACCCGATGAACACCTGATAGTGTTATACAAAAAAAAGCATGAGTGCTTAAATCGAAATAAATAATCTTGATTATAACTATCTATTACATTATCACAAGCTAAGCAGGTTAAACCTGAAAGAGGAGATATAATATAAATTTTTGTGATAGCTAGGAATAATGCTATCTGAGTCAGCTTCTTTTCATTTATATAATATGATACTGCATGCGATAGAGAAACTCTCTGAACCCGTTAAACAGTGCAAGAAAAAATCGACGATGAATTTCGCTAGGTGAAAGGATTTGTCCACTGTAACTAAACGAGTTTAGCAGTGAAATATCTCTAAATATTAGAAACGATCATGGTATGATGTGAAGGTTAAACATCATAACCAGGGTAAAACTATTTTCGCTGGAAGTAACCTTTATCATTGATGGCAACTACCGTTATATCAGTGGCTGGATTTTGTTGCTCTCCGAGAACATGATTTTCATCACCGATGCCTTGCATCATAGCATCGCCACAGACGGAAAGCTAATTTCTCTATTACTCGGATAACGATAATGACAAAACCAAAATCATGATCAATGAAGATATTATCGATATTTTAACTCACTTGGATGTTGAACATCTGACACATTTCAAGGAATCCACAAAGATGAAGCATCATTGAATAGATAAATCATACATTATCTGTTGCTTTACTACCTATTACGATACTGGTTCTGATAGGTAAAACTGTGCGTAAGACTGGCAAGGCGATTAAATTGACGATGAATGCTCAATAGACAAAAGGCTATATTGGCTCCAACTCAGCAGAGCACGCTGTGAAATCTACCCCTCTTTACTTGGATAGGCTGATTAATTAACGACCGAGAGGTAATCCGAGTACTACAACACCCGTTCAAACAGTGAGTCCTCTCCACCCCTAAAACTGCCTTATGACCAGTATTACAATCCGGTTGAGTTTTTCCGCTGTAAACTAGAAAATAATGGTATTAAGCTGGAATGAGTAACACAGTTTGAGCTAATTGACCTGCTTATGCTGCAAACCGAATGCACCGTCATCTGTTGTAAAATTTATTTCCTCAATAACATTTACTATGCTGATAAACTAGCGGGTAAACACGGCCGAGAAGTTTGTAATGAGTACGGCACTCACAATACCAACAAAATTATCGTGTGACGAATTGAGATACTTATTTGTGTGAATCCCTATTAGATGCTAATAAACATCTAGCTCTATCCCCTGTGACAGGGGATATCACAACCGAGAACAGTATATTAAATAGATGTACAAGCGCAGAGTATGAAAAAAGTACCATTAATGGAACCAGAAAACATCATGATGTTGTCGGGCAGAAAAGTATATGCCTTCAAGATTGCCAGTTAATCTTATCAGTAAGTGGGGGGGGAATAACCGTATTGAAACTGATGTTGAAGAATAGAACGATCTTGCGACACAAAACAACATTATAACAGATCTAGTATTAATAGAAGTGCAGCAGATTAACCCGCTATCGTAAAAAATCATTTAGTTTCCAATCAAAGGTTCAATGAGAGAGAATGTTTTCTCTTTAAAAGATAGTTATAAAAAGTAAAGCAACTATGTTAACAAAAAGTTGTTGGTAAAAATCTCTTATACTGTATGAAAGATTTTCGCTATAGCAATTAGTATGAAAACAAACAATTATAAAGATAAAGAAACTCTTTCATTATTCCTTGCTAATATAAAACTGCATCTCATTAGTTAACTCGACGACAATATGATGATATCGATTCATGAGTTAAAGTAACTCATTCCACTTTATTACTTCTTACATTGTCATAGTGAATATATTATTTGCTGAAGATATTAATTATACTTACAGCGATATTGTTACAAAATTCTTGATTGCAGAAAAACATTTAAGAATCTTACTGGAAGTTCTCTAATAAAACTAAATCATAAGGATAAACGGTTTAGTTATCTACGATGTATGTTGAACAGTTTGACTTTACGGAAATCAGCGAAACAAACAGGTTTTAATTTAAAACAGCGTTTAGATGGATATCACTATTCTTCTGCTTTACCAGAGAACTCAGTCAGCATAAATGCACTAAATAGTATTATTGAAGTCGACGAAACATTTTTCCTTAATCTTTTAAAGGGAAGTGTTCTATTCAATATAGAAAGGTAGAAACCCTGGAAAGTACAATTAAAAGAAAAGAAAAAGAATCGCGTGCGATATTAAATCGGCTCGAGATCGACAGGATAATTTGAACGAAGAAACTCTTGAAAAGTTTAATGTAGAGTGCATTAGTCTGTTTTTTAAGACGATTATCGATAAGAGTTTTATTCTTTTCTCGGATAAAACTTAATGCTAAAAAATCTTTGCTAGCAAGCATAAAATTAGTCACCATAAGCTAATAACATTGTATAATCAGATATTTATTACTAATAAATTCTATATTCAAAATATAAACGGTTATATCAACCGATTATAAAGGATGCTTAAGTAGATTTCATTGTATAGAGTTATTTTATTTACAGAATTTATCTGACCTGAAAAAGATTGCTTGAAAGCAAGACAATTAAAATACAAACGTGTCTATAAATTTTATATAAGCAAGCAAATAATATTTTAACATACCCACAAAACACCAACAATAGAAAATGTGCTCGTCCAGAATAATATGGATACGTGTCCGCTAAGTTTAAGTGGTACTTTATATGTTCTAGCCCGCTAATTGTGGCTATGATCACATCTCCTACGTCTTAAATCCTTACCGTAGTTTGAGTTGTAGACGACAGAATAACGTAAAGCCAAGGTAGTGGCCTGATATTAATCGCATCTTAAAGTGATGTTAGCTGCCTTTTTAGCAGACTATCGTTACTGTTTTTGGCGAAGGCTTTTTGCCAAAAGGCAATACGAAACGTCAACTATGATCAGAAAAAGCAGATAATATTCTGCATCCTGATCTAGCTGGCACAAATATGGTATGTTGAATCTTTAAATTCACCGTGCAATGGTAGATATTTCGCTAAAACTGTCCGTCTCTGTATTTCGGCTTAGGAGATGGTGGATTGCATTACGTTCTCGGCAAAATGCTATATCGAATAGATTCCCAGACTTAAAAGCAAGCTAGAAACACAAAATCTAACCTTAACTAGCAATAAGTTTACGCTGGATAATTTTTTACATATCAAGGTGCCTAAGAAGTATTCTATAAACAGATAATAGCCGCACAACAATATAAGGATACGCAGTTAGGGGTTCAGTAGAAGTCACAATGATTATACGGTTATAGTGACTATGTATGATTAACCTCGACATGAGTATGGAGAAGAAGACAGGCTTCGTTTGGGAGCTGATGCCTGCCAGGTGTTTTCCAGTGCATGAACGTAAGAACATTGACGACATCGACAGTAACGACGATCGTTAATTTAATCAGGGGTACTAACAATAAAACAGCTTGTTGATATTCATGACCACCGCTGGTATTATTAATAGATAGGCATACAAAAAAACCGATATACCTACAGGTAGCAAGTTGTGCTCACAAGCATCCGCTGTATCCAGTATCATGCAAATAATTGCGTTACGAGCTGTTTGCACAGACAGTAGAACACAGTTAGACAGGACCCCCCTTCGCTCTGGTAGATTTGACCGCTGATCTAGAAGAAAAAGATATTTATCTGTTTTCTGAACTTAGCAAGCCATGCCTGACGATGTGTAGTGTGTAACGACGTACTCAGTCAGCGCGGGATAGCGCTTAGCGCCAAAAAAAAATTCTAAGTAATGGTGCTGAAAAGTGACTTACCCGATCCGTTATGATTTAATCATGTGCTGTTTGATGCCACCCGACGCTCCGTTTAAAGACTATGTATGCATGAAATTATCTGAAACCTGGTTGAGGGTAAATTTTCTGATTACCATCCACTTAGTAGTATCCAGCACTGTTCTGTATCAATCCTGACAGCTACCGTGAGCTATTATTGTTGCAATAACAGCTATGAAAGAAATGGCGTTACAAGCGTTAAGCTGGATTTGCCATGAGGCAAAAAGGCTAAAACTGGCTATCTAAAACTCAGCACTAGGACTGTACGGTATCCTAGATTTAGCTGTTTATCTTTAAGAATTGCAGCGTGCGAAATCTTGCTAAATTTCTAAAATTTATAGCTGCCGCTGCTGGTAAAGAAATCTTATACCAGGCAACAGTGTCGAATAGAAAAGCACCATGATGCAAGCGATGATGAATATTAGCTGTCTGGCTAAAGAAATTATTTCTACGCCGAAATAGTTTTGAAATTTAAAGTCACCGCTAACGGTATTCTTACCATTTTATAGCATTGATTATCTTGTGGGAGCGTGACATTTAAAGTAACCATCGACAGGATACTGACCTTGAAGATCAGTGATAAAAGCGCTCACTTCGCTGAGCGAAGTGCATGATGGATTTCTACAAGAAGATCCGTAACGCCGATTTACGTTAACTTTTAGAGACCTTTAACAGCGATGTCATTTACCATCCCTTAACTATGAACAACCCCACTGTTTCTGCTTAACCGGTAATCAAGCTGCTGTAGCCCTCTATTTAATATGATTGAATACAAGGAATATGGATAAGCTTTGCTGAATCTATTGCTCAAAATGATGACTAGCATAACGATCCCTGCTCCTTATACCTAGGATAAGCTCCGCATTCCAGTGTCGGAGAGATTATAGGGATGATATAGTGTTACTAACTTATAGCTACTGCCGGTTATACCAGCTATGTTATCAGGTATTTTCACAGAAGAGAATCAGATGTATACCATGCTAGATGTACTGGAGAGAGAACTCAATTCACAGCAATTTGAACGTCAGCGCTGACTGGCTTCTGATTCCAGTAATAACGGCAATTCTTTAACCACAAGATGAACGATTTCAGGCTGATTGAATTGCTGACACGCGCTATCTTTGCGCTGGAAGTATAAGGAAATTTCAATACCATAACTAATTGATTTGAATGTAGTCATCCTTACCTATCACCAAAAATACCATTGCCTACTTCCGCGCAGGGTATCAAATTACCTGGAACTAGTTTAAGTGATAGGTGACTGTTCACGTCAGGTATTTACTATCGCTAAGACGATAAAACTGAATATCTTTATTACGATCCGTGATGTATTAGATGGATAGGGGCATTTTCTTAAATATTATCCCGGGGGGATTTTATTGAGACACTAACGCCTTTCAGGCTGCAAAAGCTTGAATGGTGGGGAAACAGGTAGTACTGAATAACTAAGGTAATTCCGAAGTCATACAACTTTAGTTGGGTATCTCGCATGCCGTTATGATGACGATATATAAAACGTAAATACGCGCGTCCTATAATGCCAGCTGCTATGCACAATTGATAACCACCGTAAAGGTTTAGCTATACTTGCTATTATGGTGTTCGTAAAGAGGTAACCTAGCCTGGGCTGCCCACTCGCATACAGTCCTACATAGCAAAATTTTTCCTTACAATCACCCCTTCTAGTAAAAATAATTACACACCAAAACGGATTTAATTTCCGTTGTTTGTTGTGAGTATGTGCCTTTTAAAACATTGGCTGTATGACGTTAAAAGTGCATCTTAGAAGAAAACTTCGAATACCTACACATCCATGAATAGAAGCTAGTGTAAACAATGTAGTTCAGAAATCGTAACAAACTGAGTTACCTATTTAATGATAGCAAGATAAAAATGACGCACGATATGGACTGATCATATTGATACGACGCGGAGATATTCGATATTAAGCAAACAATAATCCGAAAATTTCTTGAATTAAAGAGTGGCTATTACGTGAAATAGTAGTTCAAGAGCTGAATAAAATAGCTTTGAAACGTTAGTTGAGTTTTTACTATTTAGCTACGGCATTATAAAAAGCGGTGTGCCGATAAGAATATTCAGGCATTGAGCAAACTCCAACTCCTTTTTTGACAACAAGCGAAAACCTACTGCATACTAACAGTAAAAAGGATCATAAAAACCAGAGTAACATTGTTGTCGGGATGTAACTGTACTCTTTGCTCTTCTGGCAAAGATAGAGGTTGTTATATATTATGAAATAAAAAAACCAGAACAACCTGATTTTTATTTCGAAAATAGCAGATTACAGAGATATGAAATTACGGTAACATCCCCTTATGGCGTAGCACAGGTACTCCGATAGTCTAGATGTTCTAATAAATGTCTATCAAGAAGATTGAAAAAAATCAAGGAGGATATTATCAGTATATGGATTTATGTTATTGATGGAAGGATTGATTAGATCAATGACGGAAGTTGAACCTGCATAAACGTTATCGCCTGTTAGCAGGGATGTATCGCTTTACTCTTAATAGTTCATCTACCTCTATATATTAATCACACGCCATCTAGGAGAATATGTCACAGATTAAATTAACCACAGTAATTAATCCCAAGCATCTGGAAACTATATTTATTCAATTGCAACGAGTTAAAGAAGATACCAGTTGGATCCTCATCCTATCGCCGCTAGCCACCTTCTTTTTCTACTGCAAGCGTTTGAGCGTGAACGCATGGCGGATACTGCGTACCCCCCCTTTTTAGCTAATCCCATATCACCACTAACATAAACGTTACGGTTACAGGTCCAAAGAGTGTCCAGTAATAGCAACATGATACACTTGGTAAGCATCGATTGAAGAGATAGATAGATGTGTATCAAGGTTAATACAGCGAAACCAGTTACTTATCAGTGGTAATAAATGGGAGATGTATGCATGACTAGGTACAATCCCGACTCCTCCAGTTTATGGAACTAGATCTCAATAGCAAACAAGATATCCTGGATACTCTGGCAAAGCACCTCCCAAAGCCATGCATCTATAAACGCCTGCACTAGTAGGAGCAACATCCTTTACAATTTCATTGTAAATTTAAAAAAATATTTTGAACACGCTACATCATTTTTGAAGGGGGTTTTGAATAGGGTTGTTTAGACTATTACCCGAGATTGCTAATCCCCCATTGAGATCAGCCTTCTCTCTGATAAATATATCCAAACAACATTATTTTAATAACAGTAAGCAATGTTTTTACCAGATATTATGGGGGGGGGTTAGTAGTAGTAAGCTGGCAGTAAAATAGGCTATAATTATTTTAAACCACTTAACTATAAAACTAACCTACCTCTCCTTTGATGTTAACTTATGATAATCCAAAAACCCAGATTCACTCTGTCACACTGGCACACTGGCAGTATGAGAATAAATCCCAGTTTTCAAAATAGTCTGCTGGCTACTCAACATCTGAATACCCTTACCTTTTCATCATGATGGCTATTGTTAGGTTAATTCTTGCCAGAGATATTCGGGACACGCATGACGGTAGTCCTGAGATGGCAGCTGAAGGCTACATTATTAACGAAGTCGCGTTTAAATCGCATAGTATCACTGACGGGACAGTCCCACAATGACTGTACTCAATCAACTCATCAAAATCGATTACAACCAGTAGAAACTGTTTAAAAAAAAACTAAAGGGATCACGCTTTTCTTATAGCTACCCGCGCACGTTTTACTGAGATAAAATAATACCGATTTGGATCCAATTAGATTTGAACCTGCAGATGCTTGAGAGCCTAAAACGGCGAATTCCGTATTTTTTGCAGGTGATTAGCTATGACGCGCTCAGTGATAAATCCATTGTTCTAAGGATCTTAGCCATATTATCCATCGATCTGGATGTAATGGATATGTACCCAGATTGGCATCCATGAATTCAAGGACTTGCACCAAGCATTAACTGTTACCATCCCCATCTCCTAAGAAAGTCTGTAATGAAGTAATCATTAAAAAAGCATTGCTGCCTGAGCTGAACCTAACGATTTCAGAAAGAGGAACGGTAAGCTGAGGGATGATGTTGTAAGCGCCGCACTAGAAAACAATCTGTCGGTACCGTTCGCTAATCTGACCCGCGTTCAGACCAAAATCCTGACCATAACTGCTAAAAACCATGAAAAACTGCAAGCTCTCTCTATTGGCGGAGAGAGTTGCAGATCATGTAACATGTGCTAAATTACCTTAAGACGTTAAAGAAAATCAAGATCACTAGGATATAGAATAACCCCTACTTCATTACCCATCACAAATTATCTCCCTAATGATCGGCTTTTGCAATAAGTTTTAGAATGAGTTGAGATAGGCGCTCTATTATCAGCAAATGGCAACTAGCGTGCCCCCTCGATGTATATGTTTAATATCTACAGGCTCGCTGTGGCAGCGGCCCCACTTTTCATGAGTTGGTGGGTGCATACAATATCCAGTATATGAAAGTTTAAGGTTAAACCATTAACAACAACTCCTACAAAATAAGAATCGCTATTACTCGTAATAATTTTGAAGATGATAATCTGAGCGTGATATAATCACGCTATTCTAGCAAATGAGTTGCGCTGACGGGTGGCACAATCGGACGAGCTAACGTTTTCTGCCTTGCGCAAGAAAATACTAACGAGTGACTATAATGGCAAATACTTTTTAATATCAAACATTTACTCCACCCCTAAGATTCAGGGCAGTGAGACAGTCAAAAAGTCGTCATCCAATTAATTAAAAAAATAGGCTCTTGAGTAAGAAAAGACAGTGCAACAGCATCGTCTCTAGTATTTACTGAACTGCTCGCACGCACTCAAGCCGCTAATTTTCTAGAACTGCTAGAATGAGGGAGAACACCACTTCAAGGCTTACTGGTCCTGAGCAACATTAATGATGGGTGCACGTTTACTGAGAACAAATTTGTCTTTGGTACCTCAGTTACGACGCAACGCAATGTTAGTGTATAACTTCTACTAAATCAGTTACTGTATGCAGGGTGCATATTCTATATAATCTCTGGAAAAATTAGATTGCTAGACGTAGGTCTTATCGCTGATAGCGATTAAAAGCTAGGTATTATTAGTCTGACTCACTATTTTAGTGGTGCCGGTAAAGCTGAAAAAACTGACGTCCACTTACCGGAGTAGATATTGCTGATCAAAGCTAAACGCTACGATCTTCAACAAAATTAAAGACAAACTAACGCTGTTAGTAAAATACATTCTAAATACACTTTAAATCGAGTCCTAACGGTTATTAGGAGAGTTAAGGTAATGTTATTATGCTAGTTAGCAAGATTTATATGCCCGATATAGGCGATTCCGTTGATAGAAAAACTAATCGATTGGTGCAAGTCCGATGGAATGGGGGCACAACCGCTTTAAGACAGAAAGTGAACTAGGGGATCTCTAATGCCAGCGCTATGATGAACAGTTTTATTGCTTCCCAGATTATAGCGCAGAAAATCATTTAAATATGAAAAGGCAAAAAATATGGGGTGTTAAATGATTTTCTGCGCTAAAAATTTTTATTTTAATGGTATTAAAAAGTTATATACTAGAATTAGCTATTATTTTTATTAGAATAATACTAATGGGTATGGGTATGATACTAAAAAATTAAACTTTTATAAAAAAACTAGATAATTACTAAATGATCAATAAACAATAAGCTCTAAGTTTGAAAAAACTTGCTCAAAATCTGGTCAGTTAAAAAATAGGGATTGTTACATCATACAGATAATTGTTAAGAAAGGATGCTTATACCATAAAAGACGCGTCTGTTTCCTATATTGGTGTTGCTGACAAATAAACGAATACAGCATAGATATCTAGATAGCCGCGTCATCAGAATTACTGATGTTATCTTAATCGTTAACCTAACCTAGGATTCGTTAGATCAATTAAATACCCAAAAGGGGTCTGATAAATCTTTCACCTCATCTTTAATAGCTGCATTTTATTATAATATTTTTGGATGTGAAATTTTGTACTATTACGGAAAAAGCAGGCGCAATTCTAATATTGTCATAGACATAGTCTAAAATGGTCTACTGTGTGTCAACAAGTACACAGAAAACAGTATTAAGCTGCGAGAAGAACAATATAATTATGATGAACATAACTTGCTACTGGTTATACTGCATCTGGTGATAACTTAGCAAGTAGACGCTTATGGCTTATCAGGGATGACTACGTAAACTTACTGCTATAACACATTAAATAACCTAATATCACTAAAGACCAAGTTAGCTGACTCGCAGCACAAACATGGCGATCTACAGTTATCAGAACACTAACGACCCTAAGATAGCTAATAACACTTACTAATACGCACGATAAATATCAGAAGACGATTAATTTAAGCCCTGATACTGAAAGTGATAACTTGCGATACAGCAAATCGAATCCTAACAGAGGATCTCATTAGGCATATAATTACTATGAGTAATTATAGAACCACACTTCCGCCGGCATTCATCTGCAGTTACGATGCTTTAAACCGTCTGATTATTCGTAACGCTGGTAACAATAATATTAAGGAACCATATTACTATGAGCCTAAACTGGTTAGTAAAATTAACACATCCAAGAACAAAGAAGCTTGCCTTATTAAACCGAGCATCCTATTTAATTGTAAGTGACGACAATGGACTGATATTGACAGATTCAGAGAAAAAACGATAGCTTACTGTAATCTAACAAGATGAGTATATTTAACAAAGGATTTAAGCTTCATGTTCACTCACCTTATGACAATGATAAACTGAGCAGTATAGGTTTCCCTTGTTTTTAATTATGAGTGGTTTGAGCCTATAAGTGGTGACATGTATCATTTAGGTAATAGCTCTACTGAACCTACAATTTAATCTTAATACACTTTAACTACACAAATAGTCTAAGTTCATTTAGAATGAGTAATATTACTCTTTATACTTACTGTGCTGGCTATTCTATTAATCATACTAACCTTCAAACCATTTAATCTAACAGGCGATTACTGGTATTATAGCGGTCACTATAAAATTTATCTTGAAGGTATCCACCGCAGGTTCATCAATTGCGATTTCTGGTAGCGCCATAATGGCCTAGTTACCATCAGTTCATTATTGATTATCAGTGAGCTAAATGTCGCTTCGAATATTACAAAATAATAAGCGGTACGATGAAATACATGAATCCTGAGATAGAAGAACACCTTTTCATTGTGCTTTAGCCTGCTATCATTCGCAAAGTAGCACTTGAGTATACACGAATAATAAAAGGTTTTACTAATTATTAGTTAGTATTATAAATATCTAAATGAACAGAGCAAAATTAAGATTTTTTCTAAACACTACTGAATAGTAAATATTCTATGATAGCTATGAATTAAGAGTTAAAAAAAATAAAATACTATGAAGTTTGGTTTAAAAAAATTTTTTTATAGCACATATCTAGAAAAATACCCATATTTATATTAAAATTTATAAAAATAAAAGATGATATGCAGGAAGGAAATTTATCAAAAATATAGTTATATTGACCAGAACACATGAAAAATAAACAGGTTTATAAATTGTGACTGGGTATTTTCTTCATCTTAAATATCTTATTGAAGATTCTTTTTATTAGAAAAAAAGTCTCTTGATAGAGAAACTGGCATTATAAAATCTATCTATACCGCTAAGTTACAGTTAAAAACTTATAATAAATTATCATTGCTGATAAGCAATATGCATGTGGTTACAGATTTTTTGGTCGTAATGAACAAACGTTATGTAAATTTCTTTATTTCCTAGTTATATCAATATATTCTTTAATATTTCATAAGGATGATATAAACGTAAATATCATACCCGATGATATTAACCAAAGAAAGTAGATTTAAGATGACTGATTAACAATAAAATTAAATTTCTTCATAACACTTGAATGAGTAGGGTAGTAATTGCATGGAAAAGTATACTAATATTTACTCACTACCTATAGCTGGAGCTTTGCAATACGCTTTAGGCGTACTCTCAGTCAAAGACTGGCGCTGATTACCAGCATCATATGTATATTATTGATCTATATGGTGAATTTGTATTACCGGAATAAAGAATAACATTTCCGTATGAGAAAAGATAATGAGTCCTGACTATCTTAAACAACGACTATTAACCGTCATGACAGCCACTGCCGTTGCTATTGTTGCGATATTAGTGCAGTGGCAAGAAGGAATAAAGCACAAACCCTACAAAAATAGTGACGATGTGTTAACAGTGTGCTACGGTCATACCGGGAAGGAGGTTATTCCAGGAAAGTACTACACAGATGAGGAATGTCAGGATTTGCTGGAGCAGGACTTAAAGAGGGCGATGGCAGTAGTTGAGACTCACGTTACCGTACCTCTAAGTGACTTTCAGAAAGCTGCTTTAGCCTCATTCGTCTATAACGTAGGAAATAGGGCTTTTGCCCGTTCAACATTACTAAAAAAACTAAATACAGGTAATAGACAAGGGGCGTGTAATGAGATGCGGCGCTGGAAATATAATGAAGGCAAGATATCAAAAGGACTGGTTAATCGTAGGGCAGTAGAGCGTAAATTGTGTCTACATGATTAATTTTATGTATCTTAAACTCCTCATCTTTTACTGCTGCGTTACTTATTGCAATCATCGTAATTTCCTCATAGTTGTTATGTTCCAATATATAGAGAACGTTAGACTCAAACTAGCAACCAGTCACTGAATACCAATGGTGATGAGTTCTCGTACACAATTATCTGCTATTATCAGATAATTGATACTTTTAATAAAATAGTCAGATTTACTAAGGATGTACATCAACAAGACATATAGGAATCTCAACATCAACAATCTATTAAGATATAGGAAGCAATATTTATGAACAAGTGTAATCAGCTGTCTGTCTCTATTACCAATATTAATCGGGTTTGCGCATACATGCAGATAAAATATCGCCCTGCAAAAGGCGGCCATAAAAAATGTCTATTCAACAGCACTCCTTAATTATTCTTCTTTAACAACTATATCAGATACATGACCTATGGCAGGCGATAGCCTGATAGTGAATGAAAAACTGCTTCTGGTTCTTAAAATCTGTAATCAAGATAAAGCAGCAATAAGGGGAATTAAAGAATAGAGAAATGATAGCTAAAAATGAAGATCAGACTAAATATTTATAAAAACATATCAAAAACACGACTTTACGCCTTCTCCAATAAATCTATTGATTAAATTATGGTAAGTCAAAAAATTGAGCGTCCAAATAAATTAACCATCAGTCTTAAAAAGATCAAATACCATTAATTAGGAATACAGAACCGTAATGGATGCTGTTCCTAATCTAGCTAGATTAGCTTGTTATTTATGGATTAAATCGTCTACTACTGAACAGGAATTATACTACAAAAAATCAAGATTTTTCAATCACGTTAGTAACTATAAAAACTATCCAGGAAAATAGTTTAATAAATAAAGTGATTACATGTAAATTTAATATAACAATTATTAAGTTAATATTATCCAATCATAGTTATATAGAAAAAACAAGAAACTACCTTTACATACAGGTAAAGAGGGTAGAGTGATTAAACCAGATAATAAAATTAGAATTAAATTTATAGATATACCTAAATGGTAGGGATAAAATTAGAAAAAAGTTTGCACTCTTGTTTAAGCTAAAACGTATAAAGATTTATTTAGCAATCGCGCAACTGATATGAAAACCGTTTTATTTGCTAATATACCATTAATCAGAGCCTCAATGAATAAACGTCGGTTTGTGTGTACGGGAGTTTATGAATTCGATTGAAAATTCTTTCCGTATGCTATCGCAAGCAAGATAGAAATAGGTTTAGATTAAAAAAATAAGTTTTGTACTCTTAATACTTACATTGAAAGTATCGATAAATCTATTTTTAATGTACCTAGTTAGCATGATATTTTTATATCAAGTCAAAATATGACTTTGATTTTACCTTGGTCAAAGAGGATGAAACGGTTTTTGAAAAAAATCTGAATATCTTGTGATATTCACAAGTATTCAAAATCAGATTCTGAGCTGTACTTTTCCTTTAATCTCTTAAAAGAAAACAGCACTGTTTATCAGCGATTCATTAAGGCATATAAAATCGAAATAGATAAGCAATTTTAACATGAAGACCATAAGGTGTGTATCGGTAAGGTGAGCTACCTGGGTAATTCTTGGTTACTGGCAGAACTCAAGAATGATGCGGAGAAAATAAAATAAGAAATTATAAAAAATAGCTGTATGTTTATGATGCAGAATGTAATGTGAATTACAATGATGCATCAACTCATCCTGAATAATTGTATACAGCTATAGATGCATAGATAAAATTAAGGTTTAAGCTAAAAGCAATGTGTGTTGTTACCTTTGATCCTGATGATCTCATTTAAGACGCGAAAGCAGTATCCAAACAAGATGGTGTGCTTATTAAAGATTCCGTGAGAGCTGGTTAGAAGCAATATTACTAATGCAACTATTACAGCTTTTTATGAATCCTTTGACTATCAGTCTGGATTATTTTATCAAAAACAACATTGAGTAAAATGCAAGTACAGTGAAATTCATATAAAACACAGAAATAACGATAATAAAATAGTCATTCCTGGTTTTAACGCGGATAATTTGCCTAATTATTTTAATTAAATATATATGCTAGGTAATAATTATGAATAAAACCCCTCCATTCTTCAAATAATAATAACAGAACTAATCGTGATACTTTAGAAAATAAACCGCGCAATATTAGGTTTATTTAGCAGATCGTTTTATAAAACATGACCGTACAGTTGAAAATAGAAAATATATTAATCTGGATAAGTTGATAAATTTATCTTTGAAAATATCAAAACTTTTAGAACTCAAGTTAGAACTCATTAATTAAGTAACAACGTAAACACACGCCAAGAAACATATTAATTTAATTGATCAGAAAAGATAAAATGCGATTGAAAGGAATTAATCGCCCAATATGGGATAGTATTCCCAATTATTTTTTTAAAATTCTTTTCACATAAAAGAAGACACGGAAATATTTGTCAACATTATCCTTCACCCCCTCTCATGGTCAACTTTGTGACTATAGCTAAAACATTACAAAAAGACATAAACAAATTATGCTCAAGTTTAACTGAACACAATCATCATAAAAAATATAAAAAAATGTATTGAGAAGACGAAATTTGTACCTTTCCTCCAGTAGCTAACAGGAAATGGGTCAACAGCAGCGGACTCTGAATTAAGCAAACATTTTTATAAGTATCTGAAATTTGAAATTAATAAAATATCGGCAGAGATTAAATTATCTATTCAACGAATATCACAATATTTACATTACGTTAAGTTTAGACGCACGATAAAATAGCCTTAGTTAATTGTTAACCAATAAATCAAATTACTGTTCCGTGTAGACTACAAAGAAATAAATGTCGGTGAATCTAGCGATAACATTTTTATAACACCTTAATTTAGAATCTTTGCTTGCTTTGTGCTGACAACATATTTTATTATTAATCTGATTCAATGGATGAAAAATAACGTATTTGTCTGGAGTTAATATATAGCCTAGCTTACTTTTTGAGTTTAACCCTAATTTAAAAAATTACGACAAGTCAGATTCACAGTAGATTCTCTGTATGTACACTGACTGTCTTCTAAAAAGCATAAGTAGAATACAATAAAGACCCGGCAACCTTAAGTAGTAACATTAAACAACTTTGAGATTATTATAGGGCTTATATTGAAAATACTATGAAATAAAAAATAGGGATGATCTTGTTAGTTTTTAAAACTAATATACACGTAAAATTATTACCTATGATAATGATCGGCTTGTATTTATTGATAATAAATTTGCAGATATCGGATTCGTTAAGGAGGTTGGCACGGCGAACTATTAAGCGACGGCGGGTTTATATCTCTATAGTTGATAGCGATGGATTCCTTTAGAAAGGGCAACGAATACCTGATGAGTATACCCATTAATCCTAGTATATTATAAGTAATAGTTTATCGATAATAAAAACGAGATCAAAAATCATAGTGAAATCTATAGATTCCAAACGCTGCATATAACTTATAGATGTTAATGCTGATAGATTCAGTCACTCACAATACAGGTTTAATTCCTATTGTTTGTAACAGTTACATAAAAAAATTGTAGAAACATTGGACTAATTGAAATAAAGATAAGCCTGTACTGCTGCTATTAAATGAAGTTATTGATAAATAAGGAGTATTATTGCATCTCAACGCTACTAAAATGCATGCAACTACACCCAGTTAATCGTAATGCTCGTGTTATTACAACAAACAGAGCTTTCTTTATCTAAGAGATGACTAATTCAAACCAGAGGATGCAGCAAATTCAGCAATATAATAAAAGAAACTGTTAACAATCTGATGTATCATTCCGATATGCTTCATTTATTTAGATTAATAACATATCCAAGAGCCTTAATCGCGCAAGTGAAGTTTACTGTCAATTCCCGTGAAGTGTGTAGCTCAGACAGAGAAGTATATATTGTTAATGAGTACAGTACTGATGATATCATCTTAATGTCGGTTGTCATTAAAGATAATAAAATCACTGACAAGTGGTCTGATGATATCACTATCGGTATAGAGTCATCTCCTATCGCTATAGGAGATGCCACTGTTTCAGTCTTAACAGATCTACTGCGTGGCAGTATTACCGAAAAAAACTCATGCAACAAGTTTTATAAAATATCATTCTGTATAACATAAGTAGTAAAAAGCTCAACGAGCTTAATAAAAAAACCGTAAACAGTTATTAATACAGGATATTTTTAAACCACGAAATACGGAATAAAGAGAAAATACTTAGGTAAGCGATGCAGAAATTCCAATAAATCTAATGCTGAATTGGTTGCTGATAAGAGATATTAATGCAAGAGCAAGCTGAAGTTCAAAAAGCAAAGAACAAAAAATTAGTTATTCGAGTACAAGCCTTTTAGACAGAGACAGAAGAAGGAAGTTGGAGAAGCGAAAGTAGTGGTTCAGGTGTTTCTTGACTCTGCTAACAGGCGAAAGAGCAGAAATTCAGGAAGCCCTTAAAATTCTCCAGCAGTTTTCAAAAAACTGAGATAATTCTGCTAATTGCTGATGCAGAATTGATGGTAAAAATCAATAATACACAACATAAGTATAACTATTGATGCAGAGAAAAATATTCAATCTCAATATAACCAACCGTCTCCTATGAACTTAGGACATCATTAAAAGAGATAGAAAAATGAAAAATGAATTGATTATTGATGATAAGGCGGTCTTTATGCCTTAAAGTTTAGAACTAGACTACAAAAAACAGGGTATTATCAATCACACTTAAAAAAGTAAAAAGCTACTAAAGAACAAGAATTTGATATCAATGGTAACGGTGAAATTCATTCAGATCAAAAAGCCAGTTAGAACCCCCAGGATTATATTTTACAAATTAATGATGAAAAATCGCGTTGAATGATAATTTTTTTAAAAAAGACCACCTCCAAAATGAATGAAAAATCTTTGTAGAAATTTTAAAAAAAACAGAAAAAATACAGAAATAAAACAACAATTTGAGGAATAAACAGCTAACAATCCTATCAACACTATTAAAAATAATCATGATAGCTTCATGTTAGCTAAAATCACCTACGCTTGAGTCTTGTGATTATGATAAATAAATATAAGATAAAGTCATAACTGATTAGTATGAGAAAAATCATCCTGAACGGCAAAAACTCTAGTAGCAAAAGTAATAAAGCAAAATTTATAAAAGATTTACAAACCGCCTAAAATCGCATTAGAAATAGGCAAATCAAGTTGGCTGTAAAGATTACACAGAAATAGAAGCGGTTGTTCGTCTAGAAGAACCAGTATTCTCGCAGGAGATATTAATCTATGCAGTCCGATTAAGAAAACTGAATTGATTACTTATGCACTGAGTAAAACAAAGCATCACATCAGTGATTGACAGCTGAGAATAATCCAATTTGTAATGTGTTTCTATTAGGTTAAACTAGTTAGAAACTAAAACTATATCCTAAAACTAAATATACCTAATTCAAAATTAGAACCACAAAGTAGAACTAGAAATATTAAACCTGATGATTTTACTAAATTATCTCAAGGTGCAATTATTTATTAAAAATAAAAAATAGTAAATAAGCTAAAATAATCAAAAATTAATTAAATCATTTAAAAAATTCTTACTTAAGTTTTATGTCTGATATTGTTTTGTCTATTATCGTTAATAGGCAATTATTATTAGGTGATATAAATTTATATCCGACAATAGTCGGAACTTTAATAAGCATCCGCATTAATTTAAGTCTGAAAGAATAGAGACAAGTGAGATTATAGAAAATCTAAAAATGATTTATTTTTGGCAAAGCGATAGCAAACTAGGTAAACATATTACGGATAGCCGTTGAATAAAGATAAATTGAAGAAGCGTTAATGCTTAATCAGGTTGACTAAATTCTATCACCGATTCATGAGCATATTGTGACTGATCTAAAAACCTAATTAGCCCATTTTATGATAAACAATAACGTTTTGTCTCTAGCTTCTTTCAAATACACCGATAAAAAAACGGTTAGATTAGCTAAAACGGCTTCATTTATAAAAATAATATTAGTATTAAAAGGCTATATTGGCAAAAATTGTTTTTACTCGGAAAGCAATTTATAGTTATGCCCTGTATTTAAATTGTTGAAGTTTTAAAAAATTTACTTCAGGCTAGATATTTTATTAAATAAAATGAGCCATCCTTATACCATGGAATCTACTCAGCCATCCTTTTAATCAGATGATATAACTGATTATATTTTAAATCTAGAATTCCTTACCAATAACATTATGGGTATTTAAGCTCATAAGGTGTGTTGGTGACTAATTTTATGATTGACGGCAAAGGTTTTGTACCTTTTTTTCTATCAAATAAAAATATGAACTACTATTGATGATCAGCTTAAGAAAACAACTAACATGCGCACTCTAATTAAACTATGAACGTAGCACATATAGTGTAATCAGCACAACCTAGTTAAGCTACATTCGGAGATATTTATAATCTGAGTATTGTTTTATATTTCACGATATATTAATTTTTGGAAATTCATTTAGATGTCTTGAAATAAATTTCCTAGAAAGCGTAAATCGAGTTAAATCCGAAAGACAACACGAAACTTTATATATTACAACATTTTCAGTTGTTTATCTAAAACGATTTATAATCTCTCTCCTAAAATTAATGATGACAAGTGAGATATTAGACTAAATTTTCATTATACTTAAAAAGATAGAGCATACAAATGCGCTAAACTTAATTCCTAATTTTTCTCGATACGGAAGTATTATCCGCCTATAATCGCAATTATTCAGGGGATTTTAGCAATAGCCTCAGGCTTAATCTAGCTAATAATACTAAATACAACTACACTGAAGGAAAATGATAAAAAATATCTTACTGATAATTAATCAGCTATAGGGAAACTAGAGATAACTCTTCTCTCCATTACCCCTGGAATGAGCACAAAGATAACTTGCTAGATAGACTTAACGAATACGGATAGTATGATGATTTTTATTTTTCTTACAAGAAAAATAGGGGGAGTAATTTACCAATATGTACACCCCCAACAAAAACTAAACTACTTGTCACCATTAATGACAACTCTAGAATAATTTTCTTAAAAACATGCTCAAAATATCAATGATGAATCAGTCTATTCTATCGAGCTAGTGCTTCTTGCATCACTTGTGCCATAATAGGTATGTAGGTTTCTACCGCTATTCCTTTTCTGAATCTTACCATCATCGTTTTTTCTTATCAAAGCTATAACTTAAAAGCCTGCAGTTTATACGGAGTCAAAACTAACGAGCGCTAGTTAGAACAGCAGGTTCATATTTTCCCGATTGCGACTTGCAGTGTATTACTTTCACTATTCTCATCTTTTTTGACCTTTTTCAATAATAATTGGGCGTTTTCAACGATTTGTTTTACGCTGTTAGATCCTCTCGTACACGCTATGCTGCAATAAGCACATAATTAGAGTATCAAGATGGTTATCTTCTGTGTCTTAGACATTTATAGTTGATAACTCAATCAACATAAGCATAAACATACTCATATCTCCATTACTCACTCGTGGCGGTTTATATATTGAACACACTGCATCACGTGAATTGTTCTTCAAAAAATAACAACCAGAAAATCTGGTAAGACGCTGTCATCTAGCTGATACATCACAGTGATGACCTGACAAATCCCAGATATTACTGGTCTCCGGCTTGCATCAGTACCAGGAAGCAGTAATAGCGTTACCTGAAGACACAGTATGGACGTTATTAGAAAGCGCACTTCGCTAAAAAAACGAAAAGGGCGTGGCAGCGTGAACACCTCTTTGGCACTATTCTTAACCTCGGTATCCGCGTTAAAACCTCGACATTTCCAAGAGGAAGAATGTTTATGTATAACTATTACTACTGAACTTAAGCAGCACCAGCAATAAACCCTTAACGCAAAAAGAGATGATTGAACGCTATATTATTAGCTATATTTGGCTAAGTATTTTACTATGGTATCTTATTATAGTTTCTTATAGAATTATAAATGAGGTACACCATTACCGAAATTACATAAGGCGCTAAAGATAATGCCTTGCAAATAACTGGAAAATAAAGGTTCGATGTTCTAATGAACGGATTTCTCCATAACAGATTCGTACAAATGCGTTCTGTGTGTAGCAACGAGCTACTTTTGCCGACGCTTAGTTTAGCAAATAGACAACGGAATTGTTATTAACAACAATATATGAAATAGAAAAACCGAAGGTTATTAAGCTAAACCTATGGTTAATATCTTTAAAATTAGTGCATTAGGTTAAATAATACACGCTCCAATAATATTGGGACTTATAATAGAACCAAAAGCAATTCTATTCTCTTTTAGCAAAAAAATAGATTTTTTCTCTATTAAAGAATGATTTAATTTCCTAACTATTAATCATCCTAAAGATTGCCATGACCATGTAAACAATGGATTCTTAAAGAGTTTAATACAGAATATGTTAGCCGTTTTATGAACTGATCATTCATAATAGTTCATTCTTTGCTTGAATTGAGATAAACAGCATGAAACCTTCGCTAACATAGGCATCCTTTATATGCACCGCAGTCATAATATTTTGGTGATGTCAAATCGCGATTTAAAACTTTATTTCTAATAAAAATAAAATCAAAATTAATCTAAATATTATCTATCAAAATAAACCGAACAAACTATCTCTACAGCTAGAGATAGAATCAAAAAGAAATATCTCAATATTTTATGTTTCTTTTTTTTTAAAATTAATTTTTAATTATTAATTTATGATATGTTATCAAGATAGAAATAAAAATGTATCAACTATTATATTTCTTTTTGGTGCCGAAAATATTCTCCAATAGATCGCAATTATTAAAAAGAGAAAAAGATTTACAGCAACAGGTAGCAGAAAATTGAGAGATATTCCAAACTACTTAATAATTATTTATATAAAGGGTTAAACCTGCATTTAAATATGCAAAAAAACAACCAAAAAAGAATCACTATCTATTAAGTTCTCATAATATGGTTACCAAAGAAACAAAGCTAGCTAATTAAAGATAATTTATCGTGATAATCAGTTAGAAGATCTTAATACCATTTTTAGTGCGCTATAGCTATTAGAATAAGAAAACCTAACTACATTGCTTAGAATGTAGGGAAGGGGAGAGGTCATGCACCTTCTAGGATTGCTTGATCATAACAACCAATCCCATATTTGAACTAATAGAAGACAAAAAAACGAGTCCTTTTATTAAAAAAGTTCCATATCAAAGGAACAATTTAAAAAAAATTTAATTTAAAATTGAAATCAGTACTGAAAAATTATTTCAGAAATATAGCACTCTAGTTTCTCTAATATCCGAACCAAAACCTGAAATAAGCCTTAAACAGTTAAAATTTTTAAATGAAATTTAAAGGACATTAAAGCCTATTTGTAGTGATATTAAATATTTTACTTTTAAATTAAGAATTATTTGGTTTTTAACAATTAATATTAAACCAGAAAATTACTTATAATCTTAAGAAATCCCATAAGTTCCACTAATTCCTAAATATTCCCAGAAATATTAAATAAATTACTTCTCTATAAACCCCCAGAATAACAAGAATTACAGGCTTACTCAATTTAGGTGAGTAGGTGATGCGCTGTTACTTGGATATCAACCGCAATGATAGGCTTGGTGTTGCGCGCGTTATATTTCGAAATTAACCGACTGACGATGGTAAACTACAATAAACAGCGAGTGAATTTTGTTGATAAAAGGAGGGGCCCGGTATCACCTTTATCGAGTACGACTGAAAAATCACGTGATGACTATCTAGGTAAAATGTAGATCTTGACGATCACCATCCAAGTACTTGTGCTAATTCAGATACAAAACGCTATTGTATAAATGGGCTAATAACCTCCCACTACTAGATGGAGGCTGGATATTGTTGTGATAGCAAACCTAACGGTGTAAAAGCAACTAACTAACCAGTTGTGAGTAGACTGAGCGGTTCTCTGTCATTAATGACTCGATAACTACATCATGATGACAAGATCCAGGCTAACTGTAATAATCCAGACTACTTTGGTTTCGCTAAAAACTACCAATAGAGAAACAAAAATAACGGTAAGCTCACCGAAAGCTATTATAAGTGAAGGAAGAACGCTTTAATAAAGTAAAATGACAGATCTCAGCATAGCAAGGACTAGCACACTGCACGCCCTTGATAAATAAGTCAATGGTGTTGAGGATATTTAGCAAGTCCCTTAGACTGATTTTGGGTACTAAGAAAGACAACAATCTGCATTGACCAGATTTTAATAGTACCCGGATTGCTATCAAGTGATGCTCATGTTGATGTATAAACTTCAGTGATACTTATATATCCAGATAATTAATTTTATGAATAATTTTAAAAACAGAGAGATTATATGCCATGAAAGTTCTACCTTATAGGTATCTACGATACTAGATGTTACCTCTGATCCTTTCCATGCATTCATTCGTAATAGTGTGCTAAACAGTTTATAGAAGTGTTATTGAAACTGATCTCAAAAATATGCTCAGGATATCCTGCTCAACACCCCTTTATCTACGGATCCATGCCTCGTCCATAACGATTATTTACATAATGAACCATATAAACTGCTATTTAGCGATATTGAGATTAAAGTGTCTAAGATTAAGGAAATTTCAGCGGGTAAAATTAACGGAATATGCTTCAACAGCTCTTTGCTGCTGTTTTATCTGAAATATTAGAGAAGTGGCGAAAAGTTGCTATCATAGCTGTATAGCTAAACTAATAATCTCCATCCGTGATTTTCAGGAACCACTTAACAGCACTTCACAGTGAAAGTATATGACCTCTTTACTAGTATCTATCAGTAGATTGAAACAACAATGATTTGAAGAACATTGGTAATGAGTATCTGTGTGATTTAGTAATATATGCCACGTTTATTTTTGAGCTAATGGCATATGGCGTCCTGTAAGGCAAGATGATTACCTTTATCTGCTGCTTCATTATTAGCGGCACTGCGCATAGACCCACTAAAAGGAAACAGTTGTGCTAAAAGATACTTATCGAAAGTTAGAAGCGAACTATAGGCTGAGCTTCTTAATGATCTACTAAAAGGGATGGCTTAACTATATTTCCTATAATTGCTACGGGAGATGGTGCTCTTTGATTTTTTAAATAAATATAAAGATATTTCTGATGTGTAGCGCAAATTCTGTTGGGTACACAAAATATCTAATGCACTGCTTTTACTCTTAAAGATATGCAAGACCGAAAGTTAAAGTTAAGTTACTGCAAGGTATAGCTAGGAGCAAGTTGTGATGTCGCTAATAAAGCCTAATATTTTGTTTGTAAAGTTTTTAGTGAAGCATCCTGCAGCAATGAAAAAAAATTGGAGAAATATTGAGAAAATGGTTAAGTATTCTATGACGTCCCCAAGTCAGCACACTGGGCGTCATAAGAATAACGAATCTAAATGAGTCGGTTTTTGTGATAGTGAGGTTATAAAGCTGACTTGATAAGGGCTGAAGTTCAAGAAAAATAACCTTTTAATGCTATTTAAGCTGATACATTCTACTCAAAAAACTGGAACCGCGGCCTAATGAGATTCAAGCAGGTGATCTCTGGTGGCAATAACATCTAATTTAAAAATATAGAACAGATTCACGAAGTATCAGAGTAGAGAGCCTGACCGTCTATACAGGAGATTTATTAATAACTTTATTTCGATAATTATTTATTAACTAATAATTATCTATATAATAGAAATTAATAATTTGATTATTTTATAAAAATTTATATCTTCTAAGAAGTGATTGAATTTATTAAATATAAAATTCAATTTTTTATTATGCTATTATGGTGACATAATGAATATTAGTTTAATTGCGGCAATTACATCGAATCATATAATTGGTTTAGAAAATAATACGCCATGGTTGTTATCCGGTGATTTAGCTTGGTTTAAGCGTAATACATTAAATAAGCCAGTTATAATGGGACGTATAACTTACGAATCTATAGGTAAACCTTTACCTCAACGTTTGAATATTATCCTTACTCATACTCATATTAATAATGACAATAGCATTGTTTTTGTTAACTCAGTTGATGAGGCCATAGCTGAAGCAGGGGAAGCAGAAGAAATAATAATTATAGGCGGAGGGAAAATTTATGAATTATTCTTGCCTCTAGCAAATCGTCTTTACCTAACACATGTAGATGCAAAAGTGATTGGTGATACCTATTTCCCTACTTATCAAGCTAATGAATGGGACTCAGTATTTACTGAATATCATCAAGAAGATGATAAAAATTCTCATAATTATTATTTTGAAATATTAGAACAGCGCTCATAAAATCTATATAAGATACTTAGTGTAATAAAAAACTAAAAAAATCATTAACAAATTTAATGTATGGCAGCAAGCTACGCTCCGCTTTTATGCTTTACAAATCTGTCATTCATCCTTTCAAATTCAATTAATCAGTTTCAGCCCGTCTGAGCAAACGGGAATTAGCTAAGTAGCATTGAAAGGGTGTTTTCAAAACACAGTGCTTCGTATATCGATTTCATAAGCTTACTGTCACAAAATGCGACTCAATCAAATTCTTCGTTCTTATTGATGCCCAAGTGCGCTGACGAAAAGTTATAGAAGGAGGAGCTCTTCTTTATTAATTTTTCTCCAGCTTCTTCATCGTTGCAAGATACGGTGAAAATCTTGTCAACAAAACATCAAGAGATTTATTAGCGGCATCGCGATTCTCTGGTAGATAGAGCTCTCGAGATTCAGCCTTAACTTTTAGGTACCCCTTTGGATAGCGTTAGTGGTGTGTGTACTGGAATACCTTTGCCATTGCATTCCAAAAAAAATTAAAGACACAAGCTTCCTACGGAAGCTTGGTAGATGCGGTTAAGCTCCGCGTTTACCATCCCATTAAAAAGTTAAGCCAAATTTTCTTCTAATTCTTGATAAGCATTTTCGACTACAGTTAGCTTATTACGTCAATTCGTAGTGCCTCTGTCGATAATTAAGCAGCAGCTAAAGGCAATTAGTTTGTCTGATAAAACGGTATATATCATCGGCCAAGTAATAAATATAGCAGGTATCGCTAAATTAGGCAGCTACTAATGCTTATGCTCTTTAAGGTATCAGTGTTTCAGTCTACTAATGGGGGGGTTTCTACAGAGAGACCTATGTCCTTTTTACCAAGAACTAATCCAGAGTTTCATGAAAATCATCAGTGGATATACCTCATAAGTACATAGCTATATGGTAGCACTCTTTGATGTTTTATACGTTTAAGATAAGGCGGTAATAATAAGCTGTTAAAAAGATATTCCGTTTCTACTCCGATCTCCTGAACCTTAATACTTTAACTTAAACATAACATCAATCCCGTTTTGTAGTTTGGCTATAGTAAATAACCGTTACGGGCGATGGTATGACGCCTGCCGACAAGGTATTTTAAGCATATTGATTCAGTATGAGCTTTAAGCTCAACCTCAATATTAGTGCTTATCAGCTTCCTGATACCATCAGGAATGTATTCATGAAAGGAATCAGAGGTAAAACCTAGTTTCGCGGATACCTATAGGTTATGCTTTTAATTGTCTATAATTTTTATTATATTAAAATCATTCATGAAATTAATCAGCAGAATTTAGCCGCCATCGATGAAACCTCATATACTAGAAATGAGCATAATTTATTTCACTTCCATGAAAATAGTATTATTATCAAATAATTTAAGTTTAACTTAAACTAATCTTTCATAGACTGCAATGGAATTTTACTACTCAATACTAATTGAGGTAATTCCTGATTGCACAGATAAATATATCGTGTAGAATGATCTCAAGATCTTCACTAGAAGTGAAGCTATGGATTTACAGCGCATCTTCTATATGGCAATTAAATTGCTTGATCCCATACTATTCATTTAAGAATGTACCGGCGGTTGGTAAGTCGGTACTAGATGCTAATCTCTGCATGAAAACAATTGAATTCCTATTTTCCGGTGGATGTCTATTTTTATAGACAAGAAGACGGTCTACAAATTTTATACAATTGTCTGTAAAAGTACCTGATGAATAGTCAGGATACTAGTTAAGATAACGTAATAATCGTCTATTATTGATCGCAATCTTTGTCTTTGTAAAGATAAATAAACTCATCAAGAATCTATATCTAGAAAAAGATAACGTCGTTAAGTTTAATTTGCATTTGCGAAAGATATTTCATATCTACGTGCAGATCACTAAGTTCTTAGATTTTAAACGCTTTATATCTTAGAATTCAGGGCTTTCTCCTTATTTATGCAAATTTTACGTCTGAGATTACATAAACAGCAATCTAAACCAGATTAAGATACAACGCTGGATTCATGGATTCACGTACGACCATCAGAAGATCAGCAAAAGAAAGAAGACCGTTTTTCATAAAAAATAACTACGCACCCTAAGCGAGCGATAGCATCATCGGCAAACTATGAGGAATATGGGGTGTGATCATCAGGTTATGTTTGTAAAAGAGTTATTAATAGATTCTTTATGCTATATCAATGGTTTTGCTACAGTATTTACCATGAAAAATTAAACAGTTATGCAAATCAAAGAGCTTCTTTTTTTGCTCCCTAGCAGCATAAAGCTGTATCTTATTAGATACATCTGATATCATCTATCAGATGAAGTCGATCTATGTATTGAAACAATTCATTCCACTTTATCATGCCTATATTATTATAATGAACATAATAATATACTATGAAGACATTCATTAGAATTACATAGTAATGTCGTTATGAAATCCTTGATTGCAGGAAAAGATTTAAAAATCTTATTGGAAATCCTCTGGGCGCAAATTACATTACAGTGATAAATAGTTTATTTATGTTCGATGTACGTTGAATAAACTAACTATACAGGAGTCAACAAAACAAATAGGTATTAATTTTTAAAACAACGTTTAATATGGCATTACTGTTTCCTTGCTTTAGCGACACAATAAACATAAATGCACTAAATGGTATTATTAAAGCTAACGAAAATATTTTTCTCTGAATCTATCAAAAGGAAGCGCTATCTTTCCACATAGGAAAGATAGAAAAGGCGGGAAGAGGAAGAGATAAAGAAGAAACAAGTCGCGGTTTTTAATCATCAAGATTAATAGGGGTCATGCGAGCAATGAGATTCTTGAAGAGTTTAATGCAAAGCATCTTATCTCTTTTCTTAAGCTAATCATTGATAAAGAGTTCATTTTTTCTCAGATAGAAGCAAATGATACAAAATCTTTGCCAGAAAGCATAAATTATCCAGCATCGCTTAATAAGCGGGTAATCAGGTAATTATTGGTAAGGAATTTCATATTTAAAATATTAACAATTATATCAGCTAATTAAAAGGATAACTAAGCAGATTCTAAGGTGCAGATCTGTTTATACACAGAATTACATAGCTTGAAGAAGATTGCTTGAAACCATAATAATTAAAATATAGATCTAGCTACAAATTGTGTTGCAAGCAAAACAACAACCTTTACCAACATAGCGGAATCATCAAAAATTATCTTGTTTTTATCCTTTAGTAAAGATAAATTCGGGTATGCTATAATGCTTATCCAAAGTAGACGTAGGCTTCTCTTTTATATAAAGAGAAGCAGTGATTTTAGGTGTTCTAGTTGTATTATGATGATCAAGTATTATCATCATAATATATTACCCTCAATTGTATTCTTAATTAACTCTATTCCTATAAATAGAGTTAATTAAGAATACATAATAATGGTCTTGGAACAAACACTTATATTTTACTATCTATTAAATAATAGAATAAGTATAGTGTTAAGTATATTTTGTAAATGCAGGCTGGCGAAAATACTTTTTATCTTCCCAGTGTAATAAAGTCAGCTTTCCTCCCCAGCAACAACCAGTATCAAGCCCATAAATACCTTTAGGTATCCCTTCTCCTTCAATGGAAGCCCAATGACCAAAAATGATAGTATATTCTGGTGGTATTTTTCTTGGTAGATCAAACCAAGGCTTTAAAGGCGGAGGTGTGTTTTCAGGTTTATTTTTCCAGATCATATTTAACTGACCGTCAGGAAAGCAATAACGCATACGAGTTAAGGCGTTAGTATTAAAACGTAAACGGGATAATCCTGTTAGGTTTGGTGACCAATTATTTGGTATATCGCCATACATGGCGTCGATAAATAAAGGATATTTATCACTACTAAGTATAGCCTCTACTTCTTTAGCACACATCTGAGCTGTTGCTAAATCCCATTGAGGTATTATCCCTGCATGTGCCATGATGATTTTTTTCTTATTATCAACTTGTAATAATGGTTGGTGTCGTAACCAATTAATTAATTTATCAGCATCAGATGATGTCAGTAATTTTTTCAGTTTATCTTTTGGTTTATTATATCTCATGTTGACATATTCACTGATAAGATTAAGATCATGATTACCTAGCACCATTCTAATAGATAATCTTAATCTTTTAATGTAACGTAAAACTTTGAGAGAATCCGGACCTCGGGATACGAGATCACCGGTCAGCCATAACACATCTTTTTGTGGCTGAAATTTTACTTGTTTAAGAAGTGCTCTAAGTTCACGATAGCAACCGTGAATATCTCCTATAAGATAAGTAGCCATAATTAGTTTAATACTTAGTTTATAAGTGTTGGGATAGCAAGACGAAAGACTGGAATATCAACATAAAAATTTTTACCATCATTATCTAACATCACATAATGGCCTTCCATAGTTCCCATTGGTGTTTCTATAATAGCGCCACTAGTATAACAAAATTCAGCGGTTTGTTGAATGATAGGTTGCTCTCCTAAGACACCCTTGCCTTGTACTTCAGTGCATTTACCATCGCTATTGGTAATTAACCAATAGCGACTGATTAATTGTACCGGAGTGCGTCCAAGATTACGAATAGAAACCGTATAGGCAAAAACAAATCTGGCTTCTTCTGGTAAAGATTGATTTGCAATATAGACACTTTGAACTTGTATACAGATATTAGGTTCATTTAGCATAGTGTCCCCACAAAGTTTGTCACTATTAGGAAGCGATTTTAGCTAATCTGCTGGCTAACTTGCAATAATTTTCTACTGAAATATTTTCAGCGCGATGATTTGAATCAATACCTAATTGCTCAAAATCTTGTTCACTAAATAAATCACTTAAACTATTACGAATAGTTTTACGTCGTTGATTAAATCCCTGCGTAGTAATACGACTTAATAAGTCGATATCACAAATAGGGTAATAGTTTCGTTGATGAGGAATTAAACGTACGACAGCTGAATCCACTTTTGGCGCTGGCGTAAAAGCTGATGGTGGTACAGCTAAAATAGAGATTATCTGACAATGATATTGAGCCATAACGCTAAGGCGACCATATGCTTTAGTATTTGGTCCTGCAACTAAGCGATTCACAACCTCTTTCTGAAGCATAAAATTCATATCAGCAATAGCATTAGTATAAGTAAAAAGATGGAACATTAAATGGGTTGAAATATTATAAGGAAGATTACCGAACACTCTAAGAGGTTGATTTTTTTTTTCGCTATTGCGCCAAAATCAATAGTCATTGCATCGTTTGATATAATTGTTAGTTTAGTACTCAGCGCAGGATGCGCAGCTAAACGGGCAACAAGATTACGATCTAATTCAATTACTGTTATATTTTCTATATGCTTAGTGATAGGTAATGTTAGAGCACCTAAACCAGGACCAATTTCAATAATAGATTGATCTGCTTTTGGATTAAAAGCAGTAACGATTTTATTAATAATAAATGAATCAGTTAAAAAATTTTGCCCAAAGCGCTTACGGGCAAAGTGCCCTTCATGGATTTGTTTGTTCATTGTTATTTTGTATCAAGCTAATAGCTAATTTTAAGGCAGTTATAAAACTATAAACATCTGCCTGCCCACTTCCTGCTAACTCGATCGCTGTACCATGGTCAACCGATGTACGGATAAAGGGTAAGCCTAAAGTAATGTTTACCGCGTGGCCAAAACCTTGATATTTTAGAACAGGCAGACCTTGATCATGATACATAGTTAAAATTACATCAGCTTTGTTCAGATATTTTGGTTGGAATAAGGTATCTGCTGAAAAAGGACCATAAAGTTGCAATCCTTCATGACGTAATTTCTTAATAACTGGGATTATGATATCAATTTCCTCATATCCAATATGTCCACCTTCGCCGGCATGAGGATTCAATCCACATATATAAATAGCAGGTGTTTTAATGCCAAATTTATGTTTTAATTCATGATTTAAAATATAAATAACTTCTTGTAGACTCTGAAAAGTAATTGCATCTGGAACATGTTTTAGAGGTAAATGAGTTGTTGCCAGCGCAACACGCAATGTTTCTGTTATTAACATCATGACGACTTTTTTTGTTTTACTTTTATCAGCAAAAAATTCAGTATGCCCTGTAAAGGGAATTCCTGCATCATTGATAATCCCTTTATGGACAGGGCCGGTAACTAATGCTGAAAATTCACCTGTCATACAGCCATTATAGGCGCGGTTAAGTGTTTCTATTACGTAAGTGCTATTTTGTTTATTAAGTTGACCTGCTTTAACCGGTGCAGATAATTTTATCGGTAATACCGTTAATGTTTTTACATCTTGGTTGTTATTCTGCGCTTCAGATGAATAGATAGTTAATTCTAATTCTAAACCAAGTTGGTTAGCTCTAGCTATTAGCAGATCTGGATCAGCACAAACAACTAATCTAACCGGCCAATTTTGCTGAGCTAGTTGAATTAAAATATCAGGACCCACTCCTGACGGCTCACCAGGAGTGAGAACGATAGTATTAGTTTTTTTACCATAAAGATTACTGTGCATTACTCTCATTAAGAATTTTTACATAAGCAGATGCGCGTAGTTTTTGCATCCAAATTTGCACTTCTTCGTTAAATTTACGATTGAATAATAGATGATAAGCATGTTCTTTCTGTGCTATATTAGTTTTATCAACTTGGCGAGTATCTTCCAGCTGAATAAGATGCCAACCAAAAAAGGAGTGAATTGGTTGACTTGTTTCACCTTTATTTAAACGCATTAAACCATCACGAAATCCTGGATCATAAAAATTAGGCATATTCCAACCAAGGGCACCACCACGTAATGCAGAGCCTGGATCTTGTGAATATTTTTTAGCTGCTTCGGCAAAGGTTATTTGCCCTGTTTTAATTTTCTTAGCAATTTGTTGTATTTTTTCATACGCCTGTTCATTACTTATAATAGGTGAAAGCTTAATAAGAATATGGCGCGCTTTCACTTCGGTAACTAAAATCGGCATATTACCACTTTGTATATCATTAAGTTTTAATATATGAAATCCGATATTAGAACGAATAGGTCCAATGATATCACCTTTTTTAGCATTCTGAATTTGTTGAGCAAAAATAGTTGGTAATTCTTCAACCTTACTCCAACGCATTTGTCCACTTTTTAAGACATTAGGATTAGCAGAGTAAGTAATGGCCAGCTTACTAAAATCAGCACCTTGCTTTAATTGTGTGATAATTTTATTTACCGTATCAATTGCTAATTGACTTTGTTTATTAGTTGGATTTTCTGGCAGTTGGATTGCAATATGGCTTAAATTAACATTAGCATCCTGACTAGCTCGTGAATTAAGTTGAGCAGCCAGCAAATCGACTTCTTGTGGAAGGATGATAATCCACCGACGAACCTCATTATTACGTACCTCTGCGATCATTATTTCTCTACGAAGATCGCTACGGTAATTTTCTAAATTGATACCATTCATCGACAAGCGTTGTTGTAGTTGGTCAATTGTTAATCCATTTTGTGCGGCAATATTGGCAATAGTAAGATCAATTGTTTGGTCAGAGACCTGAATCTGCATTTTTTCTGCTATTTGCATAATGATTTTATCAATGATCAAGCGTTCTAATATTTGGTGATGTAATAGATTTTCATCAGGAATTTTTTGTCCTGCATTTTTGGCGTTTATTTTTAATATATCTAGCATATTATCTACATCACTTTGTAGCACAACGCCATCATTAACGATAGCAGTCACCTTATCCAATTGCTGTGTGGCTGCTAGCATAGTAGGACTAACTGTAAATAACAAGCCAATAATCAGTTTTCTCCAATAATTCATAAAATTCTCATTTTGTTTAATTATATTAAAGCTTAATTTTATTTCAAATTTCTTTTATTTGATAGATGAAATATATTACTTTTATTAAAAGGCTTGTTGATAAGATAAAACAGCGCTAGCAAGCATATCCTGGCTTCTAAAATTACGATTTTTGTTTAGCCCTTTTAATTCCACATTGATTAACCATCTATTATCATAGTCACTACTAAAATTTTTTTGTTGCCAACCCACTATTTTACGCTCATATCCAATATTAATTGACCAGCAGCAAGTACTATACTGCAAACCGATTAATCGACTAGCTGGTTGATTTTCTATCAAATCATGATAGTAAGAGCTAACAAAGTTCCAGCGATCACTTAAAGGCCAACTCACTACTGCCCCAATTTGAGAAATTCTTTTTTGAAAAGTTGATGCGTTTCTAACATTTTCTTGAATATAATCAGGATTAACAAAGCGGTAGTTTACCTGAATTAAACGATCTGAATCTAAGCGATATTCTGTTACAACATTTCCTATCGTGATATCACCAAGTCGCTTATCATACTGAAGCCCACCTTTTAGTCTCCAGTTATTCGTTAAGCGTAAATAAGCATCACCGGTCCATAATAATGAACCAGTATTACTCTTACCCTCAATAAGTAGATCGAAATCTTCAGTTCTAGGGCTATCAAAATAGTATATTTGCCCGATAGAAAAATTAAAACGTTCAGTTAATTCTTTATCATAAATACGCGTAGTGATACCGGTCGTTAATTGATTAGCTGAAGCGATACGATCTAGTCCGCTATAGATTCGGTTACGGAATAAACCATTATAATCAACCTGCAGTAAAAAGGAATCATAATTATTAATATTACTTTGATCTCGATAAGGCACATAAAGATATTGCACCCGAGGTTCTAACGTTTGTACATAATTCTTATTTATTAGCAGGTCACACTCGAAAAACATTTCTAAATCAGAAGTTACTGATGGTAGTACACGAATAACTTGTCTTTTTAGCAGAGTATCAGCTAAATTAGCGGGAATATCCTGATCATAATAAGTTGCCATCATCCTGACAGTATTGTTAACACTAACCCAACCATTTGCTAATGCTAGATTCAGTTCAGGTTCGATATGTAACCGCGTAGCATTAGGATTATTGCTTTTAATACTGATAATACGCGCTGCTTGAACATAAGTTTTTAGATTAAATGGCCCAAAATCATATCTATAATAGTTAAGGTCTAATTGCGGTTCAGTTTTGTAAGCTTTACTATTAGGTGAATCGACAAAAATCTGAAACTGTTTATGTGTTAAGGTTGCATTCCAATTAGGTTTAACATAACCGACACTGAATTTCTGAGTAGCGTAACTGTCAGTACTATTTCCATATTTAGACGTAAAATCAGTAAAATATTTTGGATCACTGACTTTGATATAATCAACATTAAAACGCCATACTTGATCCAGTACACCCGAATGACCCCAATATAAAAGCCAGCGATCATCACTATCACGAATGGGATATTTGTTACTATTTTTATCCTTGATATAATTGCGGTCGTATTTTAGCCAATCAATAACAATAGTACCGGTGCCAGCACTAGTAAGATAACGAAACTTGTTATTCAATTTTATACCACGAAAAGTCATAAATTGGGCTGTAATGGTCGCATCGTAGTTAGGCGCGATGTTCCAGTAAAAAGGTAGCGCAAAATCTAAACCTGAGCCCCTAGAATAACTACCATTAGGTAACAGAAAACCAGATCGACGCTTATTACCAATCGGTAATTGTAAATAAGGGCTATAAAAAACTGGGATTTTAGCAAGGTTAAAGCGTGCATTCCATATTTTAGCAATTTGCTCTTGATGATCTAAAATAATTTTAGAGCCAACAATACTCCAGCTTTCATTATCTGCAAGACAGGAAGTAAACATACCTTTTTCTAAAATCGTATACCGATTTTTACTGCGCAATTTTATTTTATTTGCATAGCCGCGACCTAGACGCCCTACCATAAAATAGTTACCGTTTTCAATATCGGTATCTTTATTATTTAGATTTAACCATGCTTTTGGCCCTTTTAAGATAATTTCTGGATCATCATAATGTACATTTCCTGTTGCAACTACTGTACGCAATGGTTTTTGGCTGTTCGTTTTTGTTTGGGTTAATCTAACTTCATTGGCAGTAAGAGTCTGATTACCTTGTTGAATATCTACATTACCTTTATATTCGATGAAATAAGGATATTTACCAACTACATCTCTTGCGGTGATATGAATGGGGAGATCATTGAGATCTCCTTTCATGATGGATTTAGTATATACCGGCACCCCTAGCATGCATTGTTCTGTTAGAACAGCATGGATTTGTTGGCTATAAACAGTTATCCAAATCATGGTAGCAAATAGTGTTGGATGATTTTTTTTTATCATTCTATATATACCTCCTTCATCAATATTATTGTATAGATAAAATTAAACAATTAACGTACTTAAAGACTCTTGTCTGCATAAAACAGCATCAGCTATATATTAAGTTTAATAGGAACAGAGTAGAATGAGTAATATTATAATGCAAATTATACTCAGAGAATTGAGGAATTGAGGAATTGAGAAGTTTATGCGGTATTGTGGAAAAATTACTGGTGTTATCTTGGGGATAATGTCTGGCACTCATATTTGGGGTGTTATTATTGGCTTCATTATTGGTCATGCATATGACAAAGCATCAGAACAGAAAAATTTAGAGAAAACGAGTGCTAAACAGAGCTGTCAGAGACTTTTTTTTATTAGCACATTTCAGATTTTAGGGCATTTAACGAAAACAAAAGGTCGAGTTACTAAAATTGATATTAAACTAGCAACTGACCTAATGGACAAAATGCAGTTGCATGGTGATGCCAGAATTTCAGCACAAAATGCATTTAGAGAAGGAAAGGATCAAAATTTTCCTTTAAGGCAAACGCTAAAAAAATTACAACAAGTTTGTTTTAATCGATTTGATCTTATTCAGGTGTTTCTAGAAATTCAAGTACAAGCTGCTTTTGCAGATGGCGCTTTGCATCCTAATGAACGAAAAGTGTTATTTATTATCGCAGAAGAATTAGAAATTTCACATAATCAATTTGAACAATTCTTACATATGATGGAAGGAGGACGACGGTTTGCGCATACTAATAATTATTCTTATGAATCTAATCACTATCGACATACTACTCAAGGACCAAAATTAGCAGATGCATGTAAGGTTTTAGGTGTAAAACCTAATGATGAACAAATTAAGATTAAACGGGCCTATCGTAAATTAATGGCTGAACATCATCCAGATAAATTGCTTGCTAAAGGATTACCACCAGAAATGATGGAAATCACTAAACAAAAAGCACAATCAATTCAAGCAGCTTACGATTTAATCAAAAAAGAATATCACTTTAAATAATTTATAATATTTAATATTAATTAAATGAGTTTTTCAATTGCTAAAAATATGCTTTATAAGTGAAGTGAATAGGTGATTCAAATTTGCATGAATAATATAAAAACTCTTCTTCTATGTAATTTAATATCTAAAAGAATGTTAATGCTGCTTTATGGCCATCAAATTGATCACCAATGATAAGATGATCTAATTGTTACCATCCTATAAGATAGGATGGTTACTTTGAATAATTCAGGTTTAATTTTAATTATTTTTTTCATAAACTGCAATGGAGTCTTACTACCAAATATTGGTTTAGGTAATTTTTGATTGTACAGCCAAATATATTGATGCAGAGAGATATCAAACTCTTGATCAAAATTAAAATAATACTTTTAAAGCCCATCTTTGATGGCCCATTAAATCGCTAACCCATATCATTTATTTGAGAATACACAAACAAGTTAAGTCGATACTCTACAATAAACTCTATACACAAAAGGACAAATTCATATTTTTTTAGTGGCTGACCTTTTCGCAGATTAAAAAAGCAATCTGTTAATTCCTTGTTATTGTCTGCAAATACCTAATAGATCTCCATGGGAGATGCTCTATTAAGATCACGTAATAAACATGAATATTAATCGCAATCTTTGCCTTGTAAAGATGGATAAAAATCATTGATTGGCGTGATATATAGCTACGAAAAGATAACGTTGTGAAGTTTTGTTTGGCATTTCTGAAAGAAATATTTTACATATACGTGAAAACGGCTGCTAGCTTTTAATCGCTTTATGCTTCGTCTTTCGGTGGGAGTTATGTTAATTTTTAGTAACAAGATTTTGGATATGATAAGTATCCTACTAATTAATTTTGTGAAAATGATTTCAATAACAGAAAGATAATATACCAGGAAAACCTGCCCTTCACAGATATCCCAGAAACCAAATATTACCTATCCTCCCTTGCATAAACGCATACGTAATTGTACCAGGAAGGTAATAGGATATCCTGTTAAAGCGGAATTTGACTCAAAGTCATCTGCGATAAGATACTAAAACACCGCATTTTCTATAAGCATTACGCCGTCGACCATAACAATTATTTGCCATATCGAATAATATAAGACTGATATTATCGATTTTAAGATTAAAATGCCTAAGGTTAAAATGGGATAGTAACGGAAAATGGAATATGCTTCAAGGGCTCATTGTTACCCTCTTATTTTAAAGGGTGTAAAAACGCGAAGAGTTGCTACCATAATTTATACATACTAAGAATCCATTCCCTCCAGCAGGTGATTTTTACAAAGCCCTGAGCTCTTCTTGGTGAAGATACATGATGTTACTAAATCCTGCCAGAGAGATCATCAACAGACTAAAATAGGAATAGTTTGAAGAGAATAGGTAATGACGGCTGTATAATTTAAGCGATACGCGTTATGTTTTTTAACTGAAAGCATATAACGTTCTGTCAAGCAAGATGATCACCTTTACCTCTTGATCATTACCAGCGACACTGCGTATGAACGTAAAAAGATCATTGCAGTTGAAGATGATTATCGAGAGTTAGAAACAACCTGAACCAAAATTCTTAATTATCTAGAAGTACGAGATTTAACCGTATCTACCAGACTTGTTATGGGATACGGAATATAACCTAACCTTCTTAGTTTTTGAAATAAAATAGAAAGAGACATTTCTTGGCATACAAATACCAATATTGTTAGGTTATACAAAACAGCATTTCTGCTAAATTACTCTCCAAAAGTATTCAATACCGAAAGTTAAGAGTGAACTGATGGAGATTTAGCTAGCAAAAAGTCGCGATGCCGCTAATAAATCCCTTTATGTTTTTGTTAGCAAGATTTTCAGGGTATCTTGCAGCGATGAAGAAGCTTAGAAAGAGCAAGCAGAGCTATATTTAGAATAACTGATCCATTCAATTCTATTATTTAAATTAATTCCGTCTGCTCAGGAAAACTGGAAGTGCCTAAAGAGATTTAACCTATTGTGATCCTGCTGATAACAACATCTAATTTAAAGATGGAGAATAGATTCATGAAGTATCAGAGCGGGGTAACTGCTATATACCATATTTGCTAATAGTTCAATGAAGATTAACATGTAGAGTAAGTCGAAAACCATTGCACTGACTAACAAGAGTCTGCTAAGACTCAAGAGATACCTATTAAAACAAAACTAAAATATTTTTTATTGTTAATTCTGGCGCTGTTTTTCTTTTAGCTGTTTAATATTTTATATATTAATGTTCTATAACTAATATTAGTTGATATTTTGAAATCTTTTCTAATCTGAAATTTTTTAATAAAAATTACTGTTTTATTCAAAATTTTAAAATATCTAATGAAATCATTTATATAATCTTTTAATCAAAGTTATTAACAAAAATCTAGTATATATCGATCAGGCTAAATTCTACTCTGATGCTTTGTGAATCTATTCTCCTTCATTAAATGGGAGGTTGTTTGTCACCACAGAATCAACATGTCAACTCTAATTAAGCTTGTTCTAGCTTTTCTGAGTAGACAAAAGTACCTTAAATACCATTAAAATGTTTGTTTTTCTATAACTACAGTGCTTCGTTCATCAGCTTCATAACCTCACTGTTGCAAAAATGATTCAATCGGATTTTTGTTCTTATTGATCCCTAGTGTACTAACGAAAAACCGTAAAATACGAACTATTCTTTTCACTCTTTCTCCAACTGCTTCATTGCTACAGGATGCATTGAAGCTTTCCCAACAAATATCAAAGATTTTGTTAGCAGCAATCCCTACTCTCTCTTCTCGCAAAATCTCCAACAGTTCAACTTTAACTTTTAGTTATATGTCTTTAGGTAGTAGAGGCAGTGTATTACTTATTTTATATATCCAGCAGCGTTGGTGCTACATATTCTGTAATATCTTTTCTATTTTATTCTAAAAAACCAAATAATGCATCCTCGTACCAAGTTTAGGAAATACGGTTGAGCTCCGCGCTCACCAGCTATTAAAGAATTTAGCCCAGCGCGCTTTCTGACTCTTACAACTATCTTAAACTGCAATGATCTTTTTACGTTCATGCTCAGTGTCGCTGGCAATGATCAAGAGGTAAAGGTGATCATCTTGCTTGACAGAACGTTATATGCTTTCAGTTAAAAAACATAACGCGTATCGCTTAAATTACACAGCCGTCATTACCTATTCTCTTCAAACTATTCCTATTTCAGTCTGTTAATGACCTCTCCGGCAAGAAAGGGGTTACTACTACCATGTATTTTACCAAGAAGCGATAAGGGCTTCATAAAAATCACCAGTGTAGATGCTTCCAATTTCTACCATCTAAGAATATGAACTTTTTAACGTTTTTTGTACGCTTCAGATAAGGCAGTAGCAAAAAATTTTAGAAGCGTATTCCGTTGTCCTTACGATCCTAATCTTGGCACTTTAATCTCAACATCCCTAATATCAATCTATATGGTATTCACTATGATAAATTAAATAACCGTTATAGATAATAGCATGAAGGACCCCTCACTACTACAACAAGGTAATGTTCAGGGTATTGTGGCAGCATGGCTTCGATCTCCGCCTTAACAGGGTGTGCCCTATCAGCTTTACCTGGCACACCATTACGTATGAGTTCATGAAAGGAATCACGGTAATATCTGATTTCACGGATATCTGTATGGGTAAAAATTATAAGATATCTCTCTGTTGTTAAGATCAATCACGAAATTAATCAGCAAGATACGTCAGGATATTCGAAATCATATACACCAAAAAAATAGGTATACTCTTTACTAATTCAATCATAATATTAATTAAAAATATCAATAAGATAAGAGTTATCTTATCTCATGTTGAGATTATAGTAACCAATAAAAATTCTCATACCGTAAAGGGATATTTAATTGCATCATGATATTGATAACCAATAACTTCAAAATCATCACTACTTACCCAAGTTTCAATATCTTTTAATGTCTTAATATCAGGGTTAATGCGCAGCTGCGGTAAAGAATATGGAGTCCGCTTCAATTGAATATCTCGTATAATCGAGAGTTGATTTTCATAAATGTGAGCATTTATTATTTTATGGTAAGCCTTACCTGGTTTGTAACCCATTATCTGAGCAAAAAGCGCCAGTAAAACAAAACATTGAATTTGATTAAAGTTTAACCCTAAAGGAACATCACAACTACGTTGGTATGAAGTTAAATACAGAGTGTCAGCTAAAAGAGAAAAAGTGTGCGTATGCATACAAGGACGCAAACAGCCTAAATCAAATTCACCTGGATTATAAAAAGTGACTGTCTCTGAACGATCATCTATTCCAACCGAAAGGTTGCTAATAACTTTTTGTAGCTGATCTAAATAACTACCATCAGGACGCCACCATGATCGCCCCTGAACACCATAAACCCGCCCCATGTCATCTTCACCTTTACGGTTTGGATTATTAATCCATACCTGATTTTCATTCGCATTAGCATTCCATGTATTACAACCAATATCTCGAAATTGTGCAGCGTTAGAATAACCTCTTAAGTAACCTAATAATTCAGCAATAGCCACTTTATAAAAACTTTTACGAGTTGTAATTAAAGGAAACTGGTTATTTGCGACATGATATTCAAAATCAACATTAATAATTGTTAAACACCGAGCACCTGTGCGTTTATTTTCAACCCATTGACCTTCATCAATAATACGGTGACATAAATCTAGATATTGTTTCATTATTATTACTCACTTAGAATCTATTATCTATTTAAAGCTATAAATAAAAAACCGTATTAAAATCTGCTGCTATTTACTTTTTTCTATCTTAATGGTTAAAAAATTAAATCGCTCTTTCAATAGAAGATAAAAAGCTACCCCTTCTTACTAAAATAAGATAGAACCAATTTATTGGGTTTATTGTAAGTGAAAATTTTATCGGAGTATTTATTCTTCAAATAATGCTATAACCTTAGAGATATTAACCCTAAGGTTTAGCTTTTAATAACCCTAATTTTTTGCGAACCGTTATCTTCATCGCCTTCACACCTTCGGTAATAATGTGCCTCGTTGAGGATTTGACAATAAATTATTGTAATGCAATATTTTGAAATGCCTTGCCGAATATGGTTAACACAGTGTCCGATCATCCTCTTTTGTATCATGGGAAAAGTCTACTGCTAGTATTACTTAGTTTACTGGTTATAGTATGATGCATAACCACTTTCATCTTGCTAATGCGCAGTTTTGATGCGATACTGATGATCCGTTTAAGGTATAGCGCCAGAGGTATTTCATATTATATCACACCCATTTTCATCTTTTTATCGAAATTTACTTTCTCCAGTAAGTCCGTACTTATACCTTCAGATAAAACGCTTCCGCCGTTTTCTTGTAGCGCAGATATACAGAAGGACTAGAAAGAGTACTGAGATTTATCATGTCATAACTATTAGTTCTATATACTCATTTATGATATATAAAAATTCGGAGATGGTGCTGTATCCTGTTAATTAATTTCATGAATGATTTTAACAACAGAGAGATGATACATCATGAAAAAGTTTACCTTATACATGTATCTGCAAAGCAGATATTACCCTGATTCCATTGCATGAATTCATCCGTAATGGTGGCAAACAGCTGATAGACAGCACTTTTTAGGCTTATTTTAAAGCATAGTTGCGATAACGCCATGAATACTGCCTTGTCAACAGGCGTTATTGCCTATAGACTGTAACGGTTATGTACCACAGCGAATCATACAGATTAATATTAACGATATTGAAATTAAAGTTCCTAAGATCAGTAGATTACAGTTATAACGGAATATACCACAACAGCTTGTTGCTACCGCCTTATTTGAAGCTTATAAAATAGCGAAAAGTTTCTAGCATGACTGCTCTATAGATATTCACCCGTAATTTTTACGAAGCTCTACAGCAATTCTTAGTAAGAAGCACATGGTCTTCTCCTGCCAAAGACCATCAACAAACTGAAACAGCAATGACTAAAAAAGTGCACACAAGGTATGCTGCCACCCTCACTTTTTTTCGTGATTTAAGCAATGCGCGTTATGTTTTTTCTTGACTAAAGGCATAACTGTTCTGTCAGGCAAGCTGATCGCCTTTTCCTGCTTGGTTATTACCGGCGACGGCGCCAATTTGGATGGTAAAGGGAAATAACTGCAGTCAAGGATGCATATTAAAAGTTAGAAGCGACTAGATCGAACTTATTAACGACCTGCGAGCGCAGAGTTTAACTGTATCCATAGTGGCTTAGTACGATAGACGGTGACTTTGATTTTAAATGCAACAGCAAAGATATTCCCGGATACGCAGAATAAATGCTATTTGGTATACAAAATAGCTCATCTGCTACCTTCACTCCCCAAAGGCACGCAGCACTGAAAGTTAATGGTGAGATTATGGAGGTCTAGCTAGGAGAGAGCTGTGATGCCTTTGATTAAAACTCTTGATATTTTTATTGGTAAGATTTTCAGAGTATCCTGTGCAGTGATAAGAGGGTGAAAAAATAGCGAGAAGAATGGCTGGCATTCCATGCTTCCAGTTAGTACACTTGGCGTCAATAAGAAGGACAAATCCGATTGAGTTGGTTTTTGTGACAGTGAGGCTATGAAGCAGAAGCGTGAAAGCACTACCTTTCGAGAAAACAACCTTTCAATACTATTTAAGCTACTTCCATCTACTAAAATAGCTAGAACTGAAACTAAAGTGGATTTGATCTGCTGACTGATCCTGATGATAATAACATCCAATTTAAGGATGGAGAATATATTAATGAAACATCAGAGTGAAACGTAATCTTTTAACCGTTATATAGCAGATATGCTAATAACTCTTAGATGTGATGCAGCAGCCGGATAACAGCATCTCACCAGGATCCCCTTTGATCGCTCTTTTTTTGAAAAATAACTCACGCCATACAGCATCTTTAATATTCAGATTGCTACGGTGACAGGAGATATAAACATGCAGATTTTTATTAAGTTGTCGAGGACGAATGTGAAAAGTACAGAAAATACCAATTTCAATACCTATTTAGATGCCCACTGCAGCATAGTATAAGTTAGCACAGCGCAAAACAGAGATTTTAGTAGCGATAGTTATTATTAAAAAGACCAAAGAAGATAGGGTATAGTAAAAGTAATGAGTTGCGAGTTGCAATCGAATAAAACTTGAACCTGCTGTGGGAATCACTGTTCAATATATTTGAAGTCTCATGAACTACAGGCTTTTAACTTACAGCTTTAGCAGAAAATAACTGTTGGGAATATTAAAGAGAATTACAGCAGTAGTCATTTGACATCCAGCCTGACACAAATTATTCAAGCAAGCATTTATTCTACAAATAGATATACCCCAAGTTTACATTTTCAGCATGTTTTTAAGAAAGTTATTTCACTCGTCATCAATGGTGAAAAGCAGTTTAGTTTGGCGAAAGGAGATATACATGTAGTAAATTACTCTCTGTATATATTTTATAGAAATAAAAATCGTCATTCTGTCTACATTTCTAATGTCTATCAGCCCAGGATATCGTTGTGCTTTTGCCAGGAGGCAAAGAAGATGGAAATTATCCCTAGTTCTCTATAATAGATGAATTCATCGGGAAGCATATTTTCAGTTATTACTTCTTAATGCAATTTTATCAGCGTCATTAGCTTAGTCTTGGCGTTGTTTAAAATCTCTAACAACTGTGAGTAAATACGGAAATACGGAAATACTTGCGTGTCAAAAATTGAGAATCAAGAATTATATGAATTGCTGCATAGCCTATTTGAGTGTTATTAAAAATTTAATTGGTCTATGATCATTAATTTGAGGAAAGTGAGAACATAAATCAGTTCGGGTAAACATGTGCTGTAATACGTGAAATTGCGTGTTAGCTTCCTAATTTAGCTGATTTACATTTTATAAGATTTATTCCGAGGCATCTAGATGAATCTCTTAAAAAAATTAACATATCGCAAAATAAAGACAGTACTCAGATCATGAATATCACAAAAGTAGTGTAGTGGCGGCGCTCATACCACAGTGCTACGTACTTAAATAATTAAATAATTTCTACAATGACTATCTTTCTTATAGGCCCAGATCATCATAAAAATACCAATAATGATCATAGGAATTGATAAAATTTGTCCCATACTTAGACCACCAAATAATCCCAACTGCGAATCCGGCTGACGGAAAAATTCAATAATAATACGAAAAACACCATAACTAATCAAAAATAATCCTGATACACTGCCAATTTGGCGGGGCTTGCGAATAAATAAATTTAAAATAATAAATAAAATAAGCCCTTCAAAAAACATCTCATAAAGTTGAGAAGGATGTCGTGGTAATACACCAAATTGCTCTAAAATAGGTAATAAAGAAGGGTCTTGACTAATAACCTGAACATCATCTCCCAATGATCCTGGGAATAACATTGCCCATGGGGTGTTTAATGTTACACGTCCCCAAAGTTCGCCATTAATAAAATTACCTATACGCCCCATACCTAATCCAAATGGAATTAATGGCGCAACAAAATCGGCAACATAAAAAAAATGACAACGGGCTCTACATGCATACAACCATATGGCACATATCACGCCAATTAGCCCACCATGAAAAGACATTCCTCCGGCCCAAACTTTAAATAAATATAAAGGATTGTTTAGAAAGGCTGGTAGATTATAAAATATAAGATAGCCTAAACGCCCACCGATAAATACACCTAAGAAACTAATATAGAGCAAATTTTCAACTTCATTTTTCATCCAACCGCTATTTGCTTTGCTGGCTCTACGCTTTCCCAGCCATAGAGCAAAAACAAATCCTACCAAATACATCAACCCATACCAATGAAGAGTTATCGGACCAATCGAGAATATAACAGGATTAATATTAGGAAACACAATATAACTACTATTCATCATCTTCACTCTTTAATTTTATAAAACTTGATATAATTGCGTGATTGAATACGATTTAAAATCTAATGGAATTCTATTAAATAGATTCATCAATAAATCTATTTAATTTGTGTTTTACAAATTAAATTTTAAAAAAAATAAACAAGAGTAACATTCACTACTCTTCCATCAGTTTCAAACTGACAAAATTAGCTATTAAAATTAATATGCTTTTAATAAATTCATTTAGCTACATTAAGTCTATAGGTGGATCTCTTATTTGATGTCACTGCACTATTTTGCAGTGAAATAACCATTGGAGCAAATTCTTTCATAACGCGTCGATAAACATCACGCTTAAAAGAAACAACCTGACGAATAGGATACCAATAACTCACCCAACGCCAACTATCAAATTCAGGCGTTTTACTTATTTGCACATTAATATTATGCTCATTACAAAGTAATTGTAACAAAAACCAACGTTGCTTTTGACCTATACAAACTGGCTTTGTATCCAAACGCACTAAACGTTTAGGTAATTTGTACCGTAACCAGTTCCGGGTAGATGTCAATATTTTAACATCTTTATGATACAACCCAACCTCTTCGAATAATTCCCGATACATTGCCTGTTCTAACAATTCTTCAGGATTAATCCCTCCTTGAGGGAACTGCCATGAACGCTTCCCGTAGCGACGAGCCCATAATACTTGACCTTGCCGATTACAAATTACAATTCCTACATTCGGGCGGTAGCCATCATTGTCAACCATCTGACTACCCCCCCTCGTTAAAATTTAAAAGATAACTTATTGTTTTATATTACTCTATATAGTAATCCTTTATCAAATATAGTATTTGCAATTATAAGATAACATCTTACAATAAAATCATCTCAATGAGATTCTAGCTATCAGTTTAATGTTGTTAATAGCTGGCTAGAAAAACTCATCGAGCCTGATCCCGATTAACATCGTCGTACGGATTTAAGCAATCCTAATGATTTATTCATTCATAAATAGCTTCATTAACTGTCTATTCCTTGTATTCTGCATTCCTTTGATTTAATCATATAGGAGAACTTAGTATTGAAGAATTTACTATTAAAAATAGTTAGTGCTAACTTAATTTGTTGTTCAGCTTTTGCTCTCCAACCAAAACCTATATTAACTGTTTACACTTATTACTCTTTTATTGCAGATTGGGGGCCAGGGCCTGCAATAAAACCTGCTTTCGAACAAATATGTTACTGTAAACTAAAGTTAATTGGCCTAAATGATGGGGTAGCGTTATTAAATCGCCTTAGAATGGAAGGAAAAAATAGCCCAGCTGATATTGTTCTCGGACTTGATAACAACTTAATTGATCTGGCAAAAAAAACGGGCTTATTTATAGAGAGTCAAGTTGATACCAGTCAACTGAAATTACCTATAAAATGGAATAACAATATTTTTATCCCTTACGATTATGGTTATTTTGCTTTTATTTATAATAAAACACGGATCACTGAAATACCGAAAAGTTTCGATGAACTTATTAATAGCACCCAATTATGGAAAATTATTTACCAAGATCCACGTACCAGTACACCAGGTTTAGGGTTATTACTTTGGATACAAAAAATTTATGGGGAAAACAGTACAAAAGCTTGGCAAAAAATAGCTAAAAAAACTGTAACTGTTACCAAGGGTTGGAGCGAATCATATGGATTACTCTTAAAAGGTGAAAGTGATTTTGTTCTAAGCTATAGCTCTTCACCAGGTTATCATCTATTAAATGATAAAAAAAATAATTATGCTGCTGCACTATTTAGTGAGGGGCACTACCTGCAAATTGAAGTGGCTGCCAGATTAGCAACGAGTAAACAGCCTAAACTATCTCAACAATTCATGCAATTTATGCTCTCACCAACATTCCAAAAAACATTACCGACAACCAATTGGATGTATCCTGTCATTGACATTCCCTTAGTTGACGTTTATCAACAAATACCAGTACCAAAAAAATCATTGCAATTTAATGCAGAAGATATTAGTCAATATCGAAATAAATGGATCTATTTATGGCAAAATGCGGTCAGCCACCAATAGGCAGTTCACTTTGGCCTAACATAGTTGTGTCTGGCCTATTAATCACTATTGCAGTAGTCACTTTTAGTACTTTATGGTTACATGCCTCTCAAATAAATTGGCAAGAATTTATTGATGATAGTTATTTATGGCATATCATTGGATTTACATTTTGGCAAGCATTACTATCAACTTTATTATCGGTTATCCCTGGAATATTTCTAGCTAAAGCTCTTTTTCGACGGCATTTTAAAGGTCGGACACTATTTTTACGTTTATGTTCAATGACATTAGTATTGCCAGTACTAGTAACCATTTTTGGCTTATTAACCGTTTACGGTCGTATGGGATGGATTGCTCAACTTTGTCAATGGTTAGGTATTAATTACCAATTTACCCCTTACGGATTAAAAGGTATTTTATTAGCACATGTCTTTTTTAATTTACCTTTAGCTAGCCAGATGCTATTACTCTCACTAGAGAATATTTCTGTTGAGCAACGCCAGCTTGCAGCGCAATTAGGCATGAACCGATGGCAAGATTTTCGGATTATTGAATGGCCCTATCTTAGGCGACAAATTTTACCAACATCTGTCCTGATTTTTATGCTTTGTTTCGCCAGTTTTTCTACCGTACTGACACTTGGCGGTGGGCCTGCTGCAACTACCATTGAAGTTGCTATCTATCAATCATTAAGTTATGATTTTGACCTCAATAAAGCCGCTTTATTAGCTTTAATTCAACTTTTTTGCTGTTTAGGGTTAGTATTATTAAGCCAAAAATTAAATGTCGTCTTTTTCGTCGGCGCTAGTCAACAATTGCGTTGGAAAAATCCAACTGATACTCGATGGCAGAAATGGTCGGATACATTACTGATTGGTATAGCTCTATTTTTCTTAATTCTACCTTTATTAGCTATTATTATTGATGGTTTAAATTTAACACTATTACAAGTAATACAACAGCCAAGCTTATGGCAAGCATGCATTAATTCGATTTTTATCGCTATTAGTTCTGGAGTACTTTGTATTATTTTTACTATGATGCTGCTTTGGAGTAGTCGTGAATTACGTCTTCGTGGCTCAATACTACTTCATCGATTCTTTGAATTAAGTGGATTATTAATCCTAGCGATACCAAGCATAGTTTTAGCGACCGGATTCTTTTTATTGCTTAATAATACCGTTATTTTAGCTTACTCTACTTATACTTTAATTATCTTAACGAATGCTTTAATGGCTATTCCTTATGCCTTAAAAATATTAGAAAATCCGATGTATGATTTAGCTGAACGCTATAATTTATTATGTGTTTCATTACAAATCAAAGGCGTAAATCGACTAGTTTTAATTGAATTAAAAGCCTTAAAACATACAATAGGACAAGCGTTCACTTTTGCCTGTGTACTCTCAATAGGAGATTTTAGTATTATTGCGCTGTTTGGTAATGAAAACTTTCTTACCCTACCTTATTATCTCTATCAACAATTAGGCTCTTACCGTAATAATGATGCGGCAGTTACTGCATTGTTAATGCTATTAGTTTGTTTCAGTTTATTAGAATGTTTCTCAGGAAAAGAGCATGATTAAATTAGATCAACTTGTCTATTGTTATGAAAATCTAATAATGCAGTTTAATTTTCAAGTAAATAAAGCTGAAAGAGTGGCTATATTAGGCCCTAGTGGCGCAGGGAAAAGCACTCTGCTAAATTTAATCGCCGGATTTCAGTACCCAAAACATGGGGAAATTTGGCTAAACAGTCAAAATCATACCGATACACCACCTTCTAATCGGCCAGTTTCTTTCCTTTTCCAAGAAAATAATCTCTTTTCTCATTTAACTGTTTGGCAAAATATTGCTTTAGGCATTTCAGCAAATTTACATTTAAAAAAATTCCAACATAATGCAGTAAAGAAAATCATAGAACAAGTTTCACTTAATAATTGTATAACTCGTTTACCGGCTCAAATATCAGGCGGACAGCGCCAACGTACTGCGTTAGCACGTTGTTTGATTCGACAAAAACAAATTTTGTTATTAGATGAACCTTTTTCTGCTCTCGATCCTGCATTACGTAATGAAATGTTAATATTACTTAAACAGGTATGCAATGAACGTCAATTAACCTTACTAATGGTTTCTCATAATTTAGAAGATGCTATCCAAATAGCAACTCGGTCTATCGTTATTGCAGATGGAAAAATTTCTTATGATGGTCAACCAGATTGGTTAACTAATAGTTCAACATCAGCAAATATATTGCTGGGTATATTTCATTCCTAATTTTGTTTATAAAATTAATTGTTAATTCATACTTTGGCAGGTAATTAGAATTGAAGAATTATGTTCATTTCTGTTGTATAGATTTTAAAAATAATGATGTTTATTCTGCTGATTAATGTGTTGATGATTTCAACAATAAAGAAATGATATATTATGAAAAGTCTACTTAAGGTATTCACTAAACTAGATATTACCTATGGATCTCTTACATGAACTTATTCGTAATGCTACTGAAAGCTGATAAGAACTGCTTTTGAGGGTGAACTCTAAAGAATACTACGGATAACGTGCTGAACGCTGCCTTGTCGGCGAGCGCCATACGTCAACCGTAATAGTTATATGCTACAGCAAACTATACAGACTGGTATCGTGGCGATGTTGAGATTAAAGTTCATAAGGTCCAGGGAGAGATCACGGCGGTAAAAGAATATACTTCAATACTTCTCCTTCCTACCGCCTTATCTGAAGTATATAAAAGGCGATGAAGAGTTACTCTTATTACTGTACCTGTAAGCCATATCCAGCGGTGATTTTTATAATTCTGGAGGCAATTCTCTTGGTCAAAAAGCACATTGTTTCCTTATCGGAGAGATAATCAGGAGATTAAAACAGGAATATCTTGAATAGTGTAAGGCGATGGGTGGTTGCATGATTTAGCGATACGTCTAACGTTTATTTCTTGGTTGATGGTATATACCGTTTTATCAGATAAGCTGATCGCCTTTTCCTTCTGTTCATTATTAATATCACTGCACATGGATATAAGGAGCTTATTAGGCTCTCATATGCTTATGAGAATAAAAAGAGAACTGAGTATAAATTTTTAATAGCTGGTGAGCGCATTGTTTAATCATATCTTCGAGGGTTGCTACTAGCGACGGTGCTCTTGATTTTGGAATAGCATGCTAAAGATGTTCCTGGATATTCAGCAGCAATGCTGTTTAGTACACAAAATAACTAATGTAGTTGGTTTCACTTCCTAAAGACATGTAATCAAATTAAGGTGAGTTGCGGAAGATTTGGCTAGCAGAGAGTCGTAATGCCGATAATAAAGCTTAATATTTTGTTGGCAAGGCTATAGCTTCATCTGCTATAGCAATGAAGAAGCTGTAGCAATAGCGAGAAGAATGGCTGGCATTCTAAGATTCCAATCAGTGTACTGGACGTTAATAAAGAACGATGAATCTGATTGAATCGATTTTTGTAATACTTAAGGCATAAAGCTGATCTAGAAGCGCTGTAATTTGAGAAAACAACTATTTCAATGGTATTCAAGCTTTTCCGTTTACTCAGAAAAGCTAGAATCGCGGCTAAATGAATTTGACCTACTAACACCCATTGTGGTAAAAACATCTTTCAATTTAAGGATGAAGAACAGATTTACGAAGCATCAGAGTGAAATCTAATTCTCATACACCAGATTTACTGGTAACTTAAATTGTTATGGTTTAAAAAACTTCTCCAGATCAGATTATTAGATAAATAAAACGACCTCATGTCATGGAATCTACTTAACCATCTTTTTAATTAAGTGATATAATTTTTTACATTTTAAATGCAGAATTCATTACTAACAATTCTTTTGTTACCTAACCTTATTTAGGCGATAGTGACTAACCTTATCCTCATTTGTAACGGTTACATAGTATTTAGCTACCCTTTGAGTAAGGGATAAGGACTTTTTATTAAAAATTAGCTAAAAAAAACGGCTAACACATTCTGCATTAAACCCTTTAAGAATCTCATCGATTACATGACCCATGTCGATCTTATATGGTTAAGACTACAACTTATTCTTTCCTTTTATTTCCTTCTCTCCCGCGTTCTCTACTTTTTCTATATGGGGATTTAATGTTTTCCTTTAAAGTATTCATGGAAATATTTCATTAACTTCAACAATATCACTTAGTACATTTAAGTTGGTTATCTTCACTGAAGCGAGAAATATTGACAGCTATCTAAACGCTGTTTAAAAAATTAAAGCCTATTTGTTTTGCTTACTCCTGTAAAGTCAAGCTATTTAAGATACATCGCAGATAACTAAACCATTTGTCTTTATGTTATAGTTTTGCTATAGGACTTCTAGTAAGATCTTAAAACTTTTTCCGCGATCGGGGATTTTATAATGATATCGCTGGACCCCTAATGAATTTCTACATCGATCACCTGTTCACTGTGATAGTATGGGTAGGATAAAGCTGAATTAGTTTCTTTAATGCATTATCGATATACCGATATAAAATCAGTAAACATAATTAATTAAGATGTAGCTTTACATTGGCAGGGAGTGAAGAAAGAATCTCTTTAATCTGTATGACTGTTTGTTTTTATAGAAAACTTCTGTAGAGAATCTCTTTCTTACAGTATAAGTGACTCCTACCACAACCTTTGCCAACTTAACTATTAATTCTAATTTTTCTATTAATTAGATTAATCACCCTGTTTCTCATAGTTCTGCAAGCTGTTTACCTGCTCTTCCGTAATTTTAATTCTATTTTTAAGAATGAAATAATTTTGTTGAACGGTATCATTTTTAAGCCTAGCTCTGCCTGCATACGCCATACAGGCGACTGTGTTATACAGTTACTACTGTATAACAAGGTAGTATTAATCTGCAAACTGATGACAATTAGCAGGCACATCGTACTCAAGCTAAGCAATAAACTCTTATCATATTCAAGCTCTTTGGTGTCTTTTGTGTATCCAATGCCGTGATAGTTTCTATCATCTAATTTAGCTATTAAAATGCAACCTATTATTTTTCCATATCCAATACAGCAATCTTTGATGCTTTTCAACATCGCAATATAAGATTACTCACCTAGCATCAAGATGAGTAGGAAAGCTTTAATAAGATAAATTCTCTAGTTTATTTTTACATAAAATGCTATCCGATTTAATCGGCATTACAGTTTCAAATTTAACTTAAATATTTCTTTCGTTTTTTTTTAAATGCTCTTTTAATAAAAATTTCTTACTACTCACTAAGGAAGTTAGTTTCTAAAAAATGGATGCATCCATTGGAAAATTAATATTTACATGGAGCGAGCAGTTCCCTTGTTGTCTTTTGATTTGAGTCTGATACTTTCCAGACCAGATTTTGGCAGCATGTAGACAACCTAAAAACATTTTACCTTTTGCATTGTGGTATTAGACAGCAATAATATTTTATCACTACATCCGCATTAATTCAAGCCACTGACTGCTCGTATCCCTGCTTAATGAGTTTACTTACTCTATGATTTTCAATAAATTCAACATAGATCTTTATGCGGTTCTTTTTCTCATATATTTAAGAAAAATCACCTAAGTTGCACAGCTTGAATTGAATAAAATTTCTCATCAGTTATTAAACTTTTTAATTAATTTTTTCTCTTTTCTGAGTAGCATCATCAGACTGCTAACTTTTTAATCATGCTCAGTGAAATAATATTTTTCATCCAGTACGATCCTCTATCCTTGCATCTGTTTAATAATTAGTTCTGTTAATCTAACCAAGTGAAGCAAGTTAATATCTTATTTTACTTTTAATTTAGTTATCGTATCAAGCACGCTTACCTGTAATTCGTAACTATAGCTGATTGTCATTAAACATTTTTCACTCTTGAAGAATCAATAAAGCTAACAGATAGCTTAAGCATCATTGTTAGTAGTGTAGATACCCATAAGTTAAAATTTAGGCGACTTCTATTTAAGTGCTTTTGATGATTTCGTCATAAAGTTTTATAGGAAAATTGACAATCCTGTTTACTCGGGAACCTTAAATCTTAAAATTTTGTTTAACTTTACATATAACATTAATGTAATCGACAATCTAAAGGCTGCTTATGGGAGGTCTTTTAAATAGAAATAGTACAATAATATTTAAATATTGCATTAATTGTGTTTTTCTTTTAAAATGAATTTTTATCGCACAAGAAATTGATCTGTTGAGGCTTCTTAGTACTAATCGATTTCCTTAAAAGTTCATTTCAAATAGTTCAGGTTCAAAATAATTATTTGCGCAGCGGTACGGGATAACAAGTAAACCTTAAATGATCCAAATGCTCATTTAGGTTGAATTGCTGAATAAATATAGCTTAAATAAAGCTCCCCCACCGCTCTGCTCTATTCAGTTAATAAGCCTATTTATACCTTTCCTTGATCGTATTTCATCGTTAGATCTGGTTACAAGCACCTTGAATATCTTTGGGTTTTAACTTTTTGAGCAGTATTGAACTTTTAAATCTCTCACTATTGATATTATAAATAAATTAACTCAAAGCAGCTTTCTACAAAATTAATAAGCGCAGAATAATGATGTAACGTTTAACTATGACACGTGCTACCTTAAAATATTGCTTTATCAATGCGTTGCATTATTCTTCGTTATAAATTTCTACTGGTGTAATATCCTTGCTGGTATGACCGTGACAGACGGTTAATATATACCACACCCCGTCCGCCATCATGATAGGGTTTAGCGCTTACCTTCGTTATACTTTCACCAAGACCTGAATCAGGTGCTAATACATCGCCTACTATTTGCAGAAATAGTATTTTTTTTAAAAATTCATTACCTATTTCTTGTTTTATAGCTGTGCTCTTTGTGCCTGCAATTCAAGTTGAAGACAACACTCAGAATTAAATAAGATAATGCTTGTAATTAAAGCCAATTCACTAAGTAATAATGCGCACCACAAAAGGAGTGTTCTTTCGTTGCTGCTATAAGCAGTGCAGTTGTACATCTCAATGTTATTAACAAATAATTTTGTTTATTTAGCTTGATAGAATGTTAACAATTAACAATATTTATCAATAATCACCACGCATTAACTTACCTTGATATTTCTGTTTCATCAATTTCTTCAATATCATTACTCCTACTTGTAAATTATTATTCTAAATATTTGTCGTAGTTAACGCCTCAAGACACTTTTCATATAATTTTCAATATTTTATTTTCTCTTGTCTTTAAGATAAAGATTTAATAGCACTGAGATTTCACCATAGAATCTTTAATGACCATAATATATGCAAGCCTTAGCAACGCAATTTCTGTCATGCATTTGAATTTTTTTGTAGCCTTATTGATATATTAAACGATTGCGCATTACATACCTAACAATGGTTAACGTTTGCAAAAAATGGAGTTCAATAATTATTTGTTTATTCTGACCTGGGGGAAAATGTTTATCCATAAAACTTTAAAATGATGAAATCATACCTAAAATCGGATAATGATATTTTTCATTAATAATAAAACATCAAAGCAATGAAAGGTACAACAGGAAGAAAAGAGTTAAAATGAAAAATAAGAGTCAAATAAAAATTTTTATATATTTAATCATTTTTACGCTATTTTAATAGTTTTTTTTGGATATGCATCATCTGCATTCAAGCATTCTATGTTGTTACCAAATGAATAATACGTTTCCTTTACTGTTACTTATCTTTCCTTCTTTGCTTATTTTGGTAGAGAAAAATAACAATCGTCATTTTCAATGATGAAATACACTTCATCGGATGTTTTAATGCTTTATAGAAGGATCTTGTATATGTATCAGAAGGCACTTAATATTATAATTGTTTTTCTTCTTACGATACTATGTTGTTCAGCAACTTTTCATTCAAGACATAATCTTGCTGTATAGAAGACTGTAAAAGATTACACGTTAACTTTTACAGTCAGAATTAAATGCATCATGATTTTCAATTAAAATACTGGTTAGCAGCTTGCTTTTATCGACGGTTTATCGTCCAGTTTAAAACTAAATTCAGCATCTAGTCCTTTAAATACTTAAATAGACGTTTGTTACCTGTCTTTATAGACTTTGTATGTATTACTTATTAAAGATATTTAAATCAGTATAGAGTTTTGGTATAAGGAAGACACTTCCAGACTTTCTTAATTATGCAGCGTTGTGTTGATTGCATGTTTTTATTCTGTTCGAGTTTTACAACTATACCTTAGAGTTTAAGGGTCAGTATTAAGTGTTTTCTCAACAGGATATCCTTTATTCGTGCATTACTTAACTAGCCTATTTACTTGTCGATCACTGATGACCTCCTATCAAAACTAGTTTTTTATAAAAATATCATTTAGTTAACACCTTAAAATTTAATAAATTTTATCCATACACTACTGTAAGTGTATTTAATGCTGAGGAGAGCTTTGTGTCGTATCATCTAAAAGCGCTGCTATTGGCGTTTAGCACTATTTAAATTAATTCTAACTAATGGCATGAGCTCATACAGTCATGCGTAATAAGAATTCCTACACCTAACGACAGAACAGAACCGCCACCGTCGTTCATGCAGTTAATCACCTGCTCCAAGATAAATTAAGATAATTCACCCAGCAATAGATTATTAATCATAATCGTCGGTTTCATCGACTCATAGCGCGTATTGATAATCTTAAACAATATAAGCTTTTCCTCTTCGTTGTTGAACTGAATCCCTACATCATCGATGATTAGAAAATGAAGCTGAATATAGTATTTAATAACATTAACCTCTGAGAAATTAGATTGGAATTTTTCTTCCACATTAATTTAAATGCTTTCGCAACCATAAGTATGTCTTGAATAGCGCAGAAATTTGGTTTGCATTGATAACGTGCTTTATAATAGGCAACATAAAAGAACTTTTCTGATAGAAGATTACTACGCATCACCAAACTGCCACAATCATTAAAGCATTCAGACTAATGAGTTGATAGGAGTTGCAAAAATTTTAAGCAACATACTACATTTGAATTCATTGCCTTGTAAGTTTCCATGGTGTATATCAGAAAAACGTTTATGCATGCTCAAACTCCATAAGAGTTTTAAATTTACTCCATTTATAGTATTTCTCCTACTCTGTCTTCCTTTACTCTAACTGCATTAATTTTCTATTAGGCAATAGGAAGGGATATTCGGTTTTTATTTCAATCTTTTATCTGTAGAGTAACATCCTGCAATAGCAGCTTTTGAACACGCTTTACTTGTTAAAGGTTGCATCTCTTTTCTAGAAAGCATGCACTTTAACTGCCTTAGATGGACATTAAAATTTGCAGTTTTTTATGCACGGTTTGTGATTTTTACGTTTTAGTTCATAGACGATCGTTTGCTTAATTAGGTATTTTGATTACCTCGTAACCTTTGTTAGAAAAATTATCTCGATAGATTTGGAGCTTTATTTATTGAGTAATTATAGGCTAATGCGGCTCTATAATTCATTAGTAGCTATTTGTATTTATAGCATTAATAATTTCTTTGGAATAATATTCTTTCTCACGATACTCCCTTTCAGCTTAATAGCTTAAGTCATCGTCATCTAGAATTTAATCGATTTATTGATTTCTTTGTGCACGATAATTCATACCCAGGAATCCTAGATTAATTTTAATAGCGAGTAGAGTAATTCAGTATCAAAAGTGTTAACTTTAGGCTGTGTAAAACTCCCGTAGAATTATAAAAACGCTGCTTTATAAATAAGCATCTGGCGATTCTTGACTTACGCAAGAAAATCATTTCCGATTTTATTACTACCAATTTAGTAAAAGATTTTTTGCCTGGAGAGCTTAAATCTATTTACCCCCATACTTGTTCTCCATATTAGTCGATTACAAGTAAATCAACTCTGCCAGAGAGGACCATCATCACGATCTAGTACTAAAAACTTTTTAATGCACTTCAAAGCAAGATTAATAATATTTCTTTAAGCAACCGGTGAAGTTCTTCAGCCAATTTATTCATGAATGCCTGAAATTCATTTCTAAGTGAATTAGAAAAAATGTTCTTAAGTTATTCTTTTATCTGGATGAAGATAAAAAAATGGTTATTTGGTTTTAAAATATTTTCTTTTCTAGTTTTTTTATGTTTATCTGATTTAGGTATGTCCTTTTCTTATCTAATAAGAGTAATACTTCATTGAACATAACACACTATGCTATAAGCAACGCAGCTACCTTGCTTCAAGGATTTTCATTAGCTAAGCACTGTCTTAGACTCTAAGATATTTTAATTTTTCAGAAATTCAATCAAATGTCTCATAATAAATCTACTAGAAAGCGTAAATCTAGTAAATTAGGAAGATAACACGTAAGTATTATCCACTTCTATAATCATGATTATCCAGATTTTTGAACACAAACGCCTAGACTAAATCAATGATGCTGATCATAACTACATTCATGAGCGATAACTGATAGCATCTTTTCTGATGAATTCATTACCTATATAAAAGAACTAGGGGATATTTTCCATCCCCTCTTTTAATCCAAGAGATAAATACAAAGATAATTGGACCGATAGACCTGATGAATGTAGACAGGATAACAATTTTTAATTTCTCTTTCTATAGAAAGATACCCAGATGCATAACTTCTCCTTGTCTCATTAAACTACTTTTACCATTGATGATAGCTGGAATAAATTTCTTAAAAAAATAGGCTAAAAGTTTTAATTCGTGGACCTGCTCTATCTATTGATCAAAGCCTTATCTGTGACATTTATACTATTTAAGTGCCCAATGATATTGCTACTCCTCTCCTGAATATTCTCACTACCGTTTTTTTGTTAAATCTATAAATAAAAAGTCTATAGTTCATACGGAATCAAAGCTACCGAGCAGTGGTTAACACAACAGCTGTAAATTTTACCTGACTGCAACTCATAACACATTACTTTCATCATCCCTATCTTCTTTAGCTTTTTTAATAAAAACAGCCGCTACTCAATGCTCTATTTTGCGCCGCTACCCTGCACTATCCCCTGCACTATTCCCTGCACTATTCCCTGCACTATCCACTGTAGTGGGCATACAAACATGATATAAAATTGATATCTTCATGCATTGAATAGTTATAGTTAACAACTCAATAAATATTCGCATACTCATGTCTCCATCACTCATAGAAGTCTAAACATTAAACATGCTATATAGCATAAGCTGTTATTCAAAAATAACGCTCGAAGAAATCTAACAAGACTCTATTATTAGACTAATTCATTACAGCAATGACTGACAAATCCAAGCAATCTTTTCTTAATCTTTGGTATATCTGCGCCAAGAAACTGTAGCAGCGTTATCTAAAGGCACAGTAGGGGGATGGGTTACTGGAAGGTGCACTTTACTGAAAAGATAAAAAAGGGGCGTGGCATAGAGCAAAATATCTTTGCAATAAAACATCTTCCGGTATCTACGTTAAAATATAGTATTACTGAGAGGAAAGTGATTGTACATCATTACTATGAACACCAGACTAAAACAGTACCAATAGAGATCTTATCTCAGGAAAATCATCGGCCACTATATTAGTGATATTCCTGTAAGCATTAAGATTGTACGTTGCTATGGATTCTTATCGAATCCTCAATGGTAATCACATTATTACCAAAGATGTATAAGACCCTGAAGCGATGGTTTGAAAAAAACCGAAAAACTAGGGTTAGTCCGTTTTGATGAAAAGATTTCTATGCATAGATTCATATAAATATCTTCTGTCTGACAAGAAGATACTTTTTATCAACGCTCATCCTGGCTGAGTATGTAAACGCAATTGTTATCAACAAGAATGTATAAAATAAAAAAACAAGCGTTATTAACGCTAAACCTAGAGTTATTGTTACTAACATTAGCGTATTGGATCAAAGAATACACACTTCGATGAAATCTTCATTTACAATAGACCAAATAAATCGATTATTTTTCCTTTTAGGAAAAATGAATGGTTTTCGCTCTTCACTTAATAGCAATGTAATTCTTTAACTATCAAAGCGATGGTTAGCAAGTTATCGCTTCATGGCTTTGATCTTCGGTTCAACAACACAGTGCCTATAATCTGGCTAGCACACTTACGGATGAGTTCATGCAATTAACCAGAGGTAATACCTAGTATCCCCCCTAGATACCTGTAAAATAGATTTTTATAGAATATCATAGCTATACTGTTGAAATCATTTATGAAATCACTCAGCGGCAGAGTACGCATCACCATTTCTAAAATCCCACACTTCAGAAATAAGAATAACTCATTAAAATAGCGTGACAATCTTTTTAAAACACACTTTATGATTATATTTTTTATACATCATCCGCTCAACAGTATCAACTACTGCTTGAGTATGGGTATCAATTTCAATATTAACTTTTTCTCCAAGACGTTTTTCTGAAATTGTAGTACGCGTAATAGTTTCTTGGATTAGATGGACACAAAAATGATTATTGACCACTTCTGCTATTGTTAAGCTAATTCCATCAACACCAATAAAACCTTTATGCAAAATATATTTCATTAATTTTTTATTATGCACATGAAACCAAATTTGGAGATTATTTTTAGATTTAAAAACTTTGGCTATTTCAGCGGTAACAATGATGTGGCCCGACATGACATGACCACCAATTTCATCGCCATATTTTGCTGATCTTTCTAAATTAATCATATCACCTAGTTTTAAACTACCTAAATTTGTCAGGCGCAAAGTCTCCTTTATTAAATCAAAAGTTACTTTATTATCATTAATATTGGTAACAGTTAAACAGCATCCATTGTTAGCAACTGAAGCACCTGTTTCTAAACCTTTTAGTAATTCATTAGAGAATTTAACGGTATAAGTACGAAAATTAACACTATCCTCCACCGAAACTAATGTTCCTTTTCCTTTTACAATGCCTGTAAACATATATTGAGTTCTCAACTTTAATAAAAAGATTAAAACTCATTCTACGCAAGTTTTTCTAGATAAGCACTCCAGAAACAATAGATATGAAAACTTTCTACCTATTTATCCTATAACTTTATCAAATCGATACAAAAATTTTAGGGTCATTGAGTTATTGATAAATCTAATGATAGTCAGCTTAAATAAGTGTAGTTCTTACTCAATAATTTAAAATTATCTACTAGTTGATTAGTATACAGTTGCACGATTAATATAATAATTCAGATCAATTTTAATAAATCTACTAATAGGAGTTTAAGTCATGCTAACAACTAAGCTGGTTTTGATAAGACACGGCGAAAGCAAATGGAATAAAGAAAACCGATTCACGGGCTGGACTGATATTGAACTTTCCAATAAAGGCCGTGAAGAAGCGATATACGCAGGACATCTTTTAAAAAAAGAAGGTTTTATTTTTGATCATGCTTACACCTCTCTTTTAAAACGTGCTATTCACACATTATGGAATATTTTAGATCAAATAGATGAACAGTGGCTAACAGTTGAAAAAAACTGGCGGCTCAATGAACGCCATTATGGTGCGTTGCAAGGTTTAAATAAAGCAGAAACTGCAGCAAAATATGGTGACGATCAAGTTAAACTATGGCGTCGTGGTTTTGAAATTACACCTCCAGAATTAACCAAAGATGACCCTCGTTACCCCGGTAATGATCCTCGTTATGCAAATTTAAACCCATCAGAACTTCCTGTTACTGAAAGTTTATCTACCACAATTGAACGTGTTGTGCCTTATTGGGAAAAAGTGATTAAACCTAGAGTTTCTAAAGGTGAAAAAGTGATTATTGTAGCTCACGGCAATTCATTACGAGGATTAGTTAAATATCTGAATAACATGAGTAAAGACGAAATCATTGAACTTAATATTCCAACCGCCGTTCCACTTATCTATAAATTTGATGAAAATATGAAACCTATTAAACATTACTATCTTAGTGATTAAGCTGAAATAACTGCTAAATCTGACAGGTGTTTTTAATCAAGGTAACCATAAATAGAATATATGTAAGGCTACTTTGTGGCCTTATTAAGCATTAATTAGATTCTTTTTATGGCCTATTCAAATAACTTCATCTAAACGATATAATAATTTCTTACTATCTTGTCAACTAATACAGATGTGTATTATATTTCTATCACACACACTAACGTTTTCTTTGTAGTTATATCTTAAATTTCCTCTAAAAGATAATTTTAGATCATTACTACCAAAATGGTTATTTTTCACTATGACATATTTAATTATCAATATTTCAGTTGCTTCAAGTTGCTTTTTGTATTAAAAAACAATTTGTATACCTAAAATAAATCATAATATTAGCTAATAAGTTTTATTTTAGCAAACTTTCTTTAACGCCCTATATATCTGATTTATGAGTTATGTTCATCTCTAGTGTATATGGTTTTAGAGATGATGGCGACGGGGTTATCCTGCTGATTTATTTCGTGAATGACGTCAACAGCAGAGGAGGTGATATCCTATAAAAATTCTAGCCTATAGGTATATCTGCGAAATCAGATATACCCTGATCCATTATATTAATGAATCCGTAATGGTGAGATCTAGCTGATATGGGCACCGCTGTTGAGGTGGAGCTAAAAAATATACTACGATAACGTGCTAAACGCTGCCTTGTTGGGCAGGCTCATGTCGTCGACCGTAATGGTTTTTACTATAGCGAACCATAAAAAATGAGTACTAAGGATGTTAAGACTAAAGCGCTTAATGTCAGGGGCTTAGCGGCAACAAATATGCTTACAGCTCATTGCTTCTACCTTATCTAAGGCTTACAAATTACGAAGAGTATTTGCTACCATGAATATATACCTACAAATCATCTCCACCAGTTATTTTTACGAATCTCTGTTCTATTGGCGCTTCTCAGTGAAAAAGCACATGGTCTCCTCTATCGGTAGACCATTAGCAGATTAAAACAACAATGGCTTCAAGAGTATATGAAATGGTAGTAGCTGACTGATTTAAGAGATACACGCTATATTTATTTCTGTGCTGAATGGCACATGTTATTCTGTTAGGCAAGGTGCTTGTCATTGTTTGCTGCTCATTATCAGCCTCACTAGACTATGAACATAAGGAGCTCGTTGCTGTAGAAAATGCTTATCAAGAATCAAAAGTGCATTAGGTCAAACTTCTTAATTATCTGCGAGCACGGAGTTTAAGTGTCTCTACCAGGCTTGCTGAGGTAGAGATGCAGTACCATTAATTTTTTAAATTTAATAGCAAAATGTTCCCGAATACGTAGCATTAGCCCTATTGTGTACATAAAATAGCTAATACACTGCCTTCATTCCTAAAAAGCATGCAACTGAATTAAAGGTTAGCTTAGGTAAGTCTGGCTAGAAGAGAATCGCGATGCCGTTAATAAAGCATCTGATGTTTTATTGGCAAGTGTTTTAGCGTATCCTGCAGCGATGAAGAATCTGGAAAAGATCTAGAAAATAGCTGACATTCTATGGGTTTCTGTCAGGGCACTAACTGGGCCTCAATAATAACGATGGATCCAATTAAATTAACTTTGCGATAGTAACCCCTATGAAAGCGACTCGCAAAGCGCTGTAGTTTGAAAAACAACACTTTCAATGGCATTTCAGGTATCTCTATCTGATCAGAAAATCTGAAGTGAGTAATGGATTGATATGTTGACCATCTAATGGTAAACAACGCTAAATTTAAGGATAGAAAATAGATTTATGAAGCATAAAGCGTAGTATAGCCTAATCATTAGGTGCGAAATTTGCTAGTCTTGCATATAAAATCCAAACCTATGAGCAATTGATTAAAAGTAAATAGATTTATCTTATAATTCATTGATATGCTCATTTTCTAGATCCTATGTCAAAAGGTGTTTTCAGCAAAGTATGGATACTTCAGGCTATGTTAGCAAAAATTGTTTATAAAAATTCCTTATATTATGTATTAAGGATTTTTGATACAGTGATTGCTATCAAAAACAAACAGTCATAAAGATTAAAGAAATTTTTCTTATTTCTCTACCAACATCTAAAACTGCATCTCATTAGTAAGTTAGTAATAAGCTGTCGGATGATCTCGATACATGCATTCAAACAACTCATTCCACTTTATCCTAGCAATATTGTCGCAATGAACATGTTATCCACTGGGGAGACTCATTATGGTTATAGCGATATCATCATTGCAAAATCTTCCTAATTACAGAAAAAATATTTAACAAATTGTACTGGAAGTTTTCTTGCAAAACTACATCACAAAGATAAACGGGTTAATTATAGTCGATGCACGTTGAATAGACTGACTTTACTTGAGTCAACAAAACAAACAGACATTAATTTAAAATAGCGTTTAGATGGGTGTCACTATTTTCTTGATTCAGAGACAATAGCTAACTTAAATGCACTAAGTACATTTTAAAATCAACAAAATATTTTTCTATGAATTCTTTAAATAGAAGTGTTCTATATTCCAGATAGAAAAGGTAGAAACAAGAAAAAGTAAGGAGACAAAAGAAAGAACAAATTGCGATCTTAATTTTCGGAGATTAATAAAGAGGTATCATATAAGCAATGAGATTCTTGGAGAGCTTAATACAAAGTGTATTAGCCGTTTTCTTGAGCTGACCCTCGATAAGAGTTCATCCTTTATTCGGATAAATACTAAATGTTACAAAATCATTTACCAGCGATCATAAAATTAATCAGTATTTCCTAATAAGGTTGATAACCAAGAATTTATATGTAAAGAATTCCACATCTTAAACATGAAAAAGTTATATCAGTCGATTAAAAATATAGCTGAGTAGATCCTGGTATAGGGTCATTTTATTTACTAAATTATTTAACCTGAAGAAAATTGTTTGAAATTAAAATAATTAAAATATAAAAGTTGCTACAAATTCCTCTGCGAGCAAAGTAATAATCTAGGCATACCCTTTTAAAATCATATGATATCATCAGCAGCAGCTCGGTTTTCCGCTACTGACTGGTATCAACGGACTTTTCATGACGTAATTCTTCCGCCCGTATATCCCAAGTAGTACGAGCTAAAAGCGAAAACAAGATCGTTTTCATCCGGTTTTTTAACAGTCTAAAAGCTGTTTGAACACTCACTCGCAGATACAGGCCTTTAGTTATCCAGAATATTTGTGGGGGGGGAGTGATCTTCAGTGTAACATCAACCTTTTTCCGATATAAACGCCGTTATTGTTAGCCATTAAGTTGTCCGATACACTCGCTGATGACAAAGTTACATTGCCCCGCGCAATAGTTAGCGACCTGGTTAATACCAGGCTCACTAAGAAAGATATTTAGGTGATGTTCCATTACAAAAGTCCATCCACTTTTCTTGCCCCATTCCAGGTAAGCAGATATCACCACGACTGACACTTAGCAAGTCGTTCAACAACCGTTCATAATCTTCAACGCTTACAAAACAACTCGGCAAGAACTGACCCGATATAGTAGGCACGATAGCAACTATTCCACGCACGATCAGTGTTGCACCGAATAATAGGTTATTCGATTAACATCTCACTGGACAGGGTATGATCTGAAACTGATATCAAAAAACTGAGCTCATGCAGTCACGATGGGGGGTAGTACCTGCTAAAGATTAAGTTGATCAGTCTCAACAACCATTAAGATCCTCGCTTTGTTCTAGATCGATGCGTCAGCCATTTGTAAACGCGCTTTAATCGGACACTACACTTGGTGCATAATATAAGTAACAGTTAATGCTGACACTGGGCTTATATGACATGCTTTCGCATAACGCTCAAAAGACAAAATATTTGCGCAATTTGCTCTCGTCGACGTTTCTTATAATAATTTTCAAGACTACCCCCATTCCAGTGGGTATGTGCCAATGGCAACAACACAGCAAACTTTCTGCATCAAACAGCGCGACTTACCCACCAAATAAGCATTTTGAGATATATTGCTGGCGAGGTTAAGCGAATAAATTCACTCAATGTAGGTTTATGATATTTAAATTCCTTCTAAGTACCATTTTAAGATAAATAGATGCACACTCTCATCCTTAAACGTCAGACGCGTACTTATTTAACCCATAGCCAGTTAAACAAAGTAGGTGCGTGGCACCCCCACCCAACCTAGCAATAGCAATTGACTAATTAGTCCTGCATATAGAAAAGTATACAGCATCTCATCTGGGTAGGTTTTGCTCACGCCCATATCTTTGGTACCGCCTTTTCATAATAGCAACCACAGATGCGACCCAACCTTTCATCAACTAGTAATTATCCGCTATCCAGAAAATATTAAAAAACCTCAGTGCATCTATCAGTAAACAGATAGGATAATATTCGTCGGTATTATACTTTCATCGATGAGTAAATCTGACTCATATTGTACCACTTTCCTTCCATTCGGCATTAATCGAGCCAAAGCACGAACTTCACTTATTGCATCTCTCGATCAAAATCCGCGCATCACTGAGAAAGTAGATATTGCAATGAGATATTATCCATTGAGTTTATTTCTCTAATTAAGGTATTCTCATACTAAGCTATCGACGCCACCATCAATACCACGCCTTCACTCCATAGCGCTTTAACTCTGCTGGCACGATAAATCCTCGTACGAGGAGGTCAGTGTTAGAGTTATGTGTTTCTTCTGGTCTACATCCAGATAAAACTGAACTTGATTAATCAACAGGTCACAGCTCATGATTAACAGACGTGATGGAATAGAGGTATGTCAGCTAGTTTATCCTATCACAAGTTTGCTGCTTTTTCGCGCCACGGGGCGCCTTCTTCCTTTTATCACGATTAGAAATCTTTCTGATGGGGCCGATAGCCTGGTCGTTTTTCCGAAGTCCAACCTGCGTAATGCGCTTACGAGATAAGTTTACTGTCAGCTAGAATGACTTTGAAGCTGTAACGCAGAATCGCGAGATCATTGCTTTTTCATTTGGAACAGCACGCAGAGCATTGGTGTTAAGAATTGACAAATTAGCTGCCGCCACCGGCCTTGTACTTTTAATCAAATAATGGCGGAAACGGTTTCGCAAGTCCTTGTTATACTCGTCGGATAACAGATTACTGCCCAGCAGAAAGATATTAGTGTCAGTTTTAGTAATCTAGACCTGGATCATGTCTAGTTATCGCTACGTCCGCCGTGATAAATCTACACAAAAAACGGCTTAATGATCTTACCATGTAAGATCAGAATCTGATAACTCAGTGCAGATCTGATTAGAACATACACATTTAAGCGGTGCAGTACCTTCTGCCTGACTACATTAAATCCGATTAACTTTTCAACCAGACAATGCTACCATCCCTGACCGAAAAATGGAGGTGAAGTCATCAGGGTTAACACTATGCCAGCGGCGTGCTTTGGATAACCTCTGCTAGACTGACTGAGCAAGTACAAAAATATCTCTACATCTTGCACTACAGCCACTACTAGATACAGCATATTTTTAATATCTACATCAGTTGGTGCGAGTATTCGGTTACATCACTTTCCTATCGCGCAGACGATTCTGATGAACAAAAACGCTGCTCAACAGGTTGCATAACTTGATAATCTATTGATGGAGTTTGGCGACTACATGGAGATCAATGCACTTTTCAAATTTTTTATCTTCCCAGCTATAAGGTAAACCAATAGGCGTTATATTCCTTGAAAAATCCATTTAAAGACCATCGCCTGATGGCGGAGATGATTGAAACCCCCCCTGATATTACCGCTCACAGCGCAGTGAATAAAGCAGAAAGCTCTGCACATCAGGAAAAGTCAAGACCATTGAAGGCGCTTTCCAGCGCGTGCTAGCCTTCTCGTTGACGCATTCTTAAACGACTTGCACGGCATTATACAGAGCAAATTCTAAGCCGTCAGTTAGTGGTTAAAAAAGTAAACTAGCGTATAGTTGCTCTAGCGATTAGCCACCCAGTGGTATCTTGCTCCACGTTAGGGAAGTCTCATCGGCAATCAGAACCAATCGTATAATAAACTCCAGTAAATGCTGCTTATTGACGCTGTAGCGGATTTTAAAGTTTATTAACCAAACACCACGTGTGATAGCACACCATAGTACTGGTGTAACAGCTCGTCGAGTACTGGTCGCGTGAACTAGGCGACAACTGCAACTACACTGGTTTTTATAAACTCAGAAATATACGCTGCAAAAACAGATCCGTACTCTATATTTTTTATCTATGCGCCTTATAAATATTGATAGTTGCTACTATTACACACATCGAGTTATAAACAAAAGGTTTCTATCGGTTACGGCGCTGTTTTACAGCACCAGTCCCGGTACCACACCCCAACCCTAATACACATATCCGCCTAAGCTTTGCTTGCTATATCATTATCTATTGCTCGTCCTTCTTTTTTCATTTAGCATAGATATCTCGTACAGTCAGCCAGCAAATTTTTACAAAGCGCGCTGGCTAAACATCGAGTTAGTCAACTGTACTTCTTCTCCATAGAGAAGAACACGGCATTTGGGCGACTAGAGGATTAAAATGTACGCGGAAGACTTTACGGCGGCTGCAAGTATTGCCATCAATATAGGTATATCGTTGATTACCTCAACGCCGCTCGTAAATCAGTTTCTGATATACACTCTAATCGGCCAAGTTATACTGCTCGCACATCGAAACGGTTCAAGAACAAGCTATCGCCATACCGATACTGATCAACTTTGAGTCAACATAAATTGTCAGAATAGCCTTTGGCCGTATTGGCATTGAGGGTGCCGATAGTTCTAAATGCTTGCCGTAGCCGGCTTTGCTCAATACCATTAGTTAAGATCTAACTCTTGCTCAGGTAATTTTTTAAACAACGTCTTGCCACAGCGAGAGATGTCGAATACCAACATTAAAATTGTTAGGTTATTGGTTCTGCAAACCACTTTCCTGCACTTGACCAGTAAAATTAAGAAAGTTTTTAATTCGGTTTTTAACTATTTAAATGACTTTTAATTTTTTGCTTGACGGCGAAAAGCCGCCTCATATCGGCAAATTATTAGGTGATCTCTCCGTCCAGAAGTTTATCGCATCTTTTTATGCGCACTTGTCCTCTGCACGTATTGCCTAAAACATGAAGAAAATAGACTTAACACTTATTAAATCATTTCTTCATGCGCTTACATCATGCAAATAAAAATCCTCGTCTACTCTCGGTTTATGCTAAATTTACAGCTTATCGTGTACTCTTGAATAACCCTCTAAAAGCCCAAGTAATGTTCTTAGTGTTTTTTGTCGCCTACTGAATATTGTTATCGGTCTGCATCTTATTTTTATTATTCTACGCATTCAGACGAACGGTGTAATTTTCAAACCTTGCCTATCATCTAAGTTGATACAGGCTTTATCAAGCCAAATAAATCGGCCTCTGCAACCCTGGAATCAGACACCGGTAAAAACGCACGCATCGCTACAGATCGCTTTATCACGCAGATGTCCAGATGCTAAAAGCCGGATAACACCGACGTCATCTTTAGCACAATCACTAAAGATGCTCTGGCCTTTATGGCCCCAAGATGATTAAGTTAACTACATAGAGTATTTGCCCAAATATCTAGACTACGCATGATGTGGTAACAGAGCGATACCTCATAACACCAGACTTTAACTAAACAGCCAATAATCTGCCTAGAGAGAAGATTGCTCAGCAGATCAACAATCATGAAGAATTTTACCTGCTTTCCGGTCATCGGTTACTCATGTTATGATAAGTGGGTTGATTTTTGACAATGCGGTAGAGCCAGATTAATACACGGAAAGCGCTCAATCTATCCTGTCCATACTCGACTTAGTGATCATGGCAATCAATCATACGCCGCTTCCTCTCAATTTTTCTTGAACTTCATTCAGTCGCTCTTAGTCAACCGTCAACTGACCATCCAGTCCGATAGTGCCAAGATGCTGAGCAATGATAAGCCATTCAAAAGCTTATTTCTACAGGCTTTCAGTTCTAACATCGGTAACCGGGCCATTTAGTTTACCCATCTTCTAGTGCGGGAGAGAAGAAAACTCCTACACCGATGCAGCAACTTAAATTCAACCATCACCGGCTGGCAGAGCCCCATTAACTCCAAGCTGTTTGCGGTTTTCATCACGCGTTTACCGAGTAATTCGGCATTAATAATATCTTTGTCAGTTAATAGCCGCAGAGTGATATTCGTATGGCGTGTTTGTTGTTATTGCTGCCGGTGATCAGACTGTCAAATCAGGATTAGTTGTCAGCGTAAGCCAGTCCCTTGGTCACGCTGGCGATATCCAGGATGACAACCCTTCAAACTCATGTACTGCCGTCGTCTGTATTTCTATATTCTATGTCATACTCGCTTTTTACAATACGCTCTGGTTATGAATAGCGTGGAATTTAGGCAAAATTCTCTGCGCTAGTTAGAGACTCTTGCACTTGCTAGCCGTTGCTTATCATGTTCGATTTACTGAAATCGGCTTTAAACTCTAACGTGACCTCTTGTCAATTGTTATAATTTCTACGCTCAATGGGTTATGCCTCCTGTCGAAAACTTTTATTTCCAGCGCATCCAGTCTACATAGGAGCCCTCTTGTAGGCATAAAAACCTGTATACTGGTAATTTTCTCGCACTTTTTCTCGGATAGGTTAAAACTAGCATCATTCGTTCAATATACTTGCTCGCTAACCCGGATAATGACCTTCCACTGCTATTGTAATTTTTTAAATACCATCGGTATCCATTACGAATAAACTGGATCTGCTCTACGGAAAATGCGCAACTGCTTAACCACATCTGAATTTTACACAGCCCATCTACTCGGTTTCAGTTATTTTTGTTGTACTTGACAATCAGATTGTCGTAAAAGTTATTAAAGTTCTCAATCAGCCCAGTCTCATGCCATTCTATTACCATCAATTGCTTACAGTGTAGCCAGGCGTAGCGTGTTGTTGATCAACTTATAGCGCAGGAGAACGACTAGATAATGCGTTCCCAAATGGAATAGTGCAGATAGGACAATATCACCTTGATATTGACATCGAGGTAATATGAATCTCGAAACACCGTAGGTTATTGGTAGATCGTTCTGAAGTACTAAAGAGAAATTAATTATCAGTAAATACGAAAGTTATTGGCAATCTGGTGTACACTATTGAAGTTATGTTTAACTCTGATGCTTTATGAATCTCTTCTTTATTCTTAAATTGGGTGAAGTTTAGCAGCAGGATCAAGCAGATCAAAACCCTCCTGAGCTAGTTTCAGCTTTCTACTCAGAAAAAACTAGAACCGGATCAGGATATTTAATTTATTGACCCTGCTGCTAAACTTCACCCAATTTAAGAATAAAGAAGAGATTCATAAAGCATCAGAGTTAAACATAACTTCAATAGTGTACACCAGATTGCCAATAACTCTTACAATTTTATATATATTTAATTTTTACTAATAGTTAAAAACTCTAGCCAGCTTACCTTTTCCACTAAGTAAAATTTGTCTTTCAGATGCGGATATAAATATAGATTCTCCAGATAAAATTTCGGCAGTTTCATTTTCTGAGGTTATGGATATCTTACCTTCAACACAAAATAAAATCATTGCTGAACTATTTACTATAGTAGTTAATTGACTATCAATTAGATATAAGGAAAAAGCAAAATCATCTATCGGAATGGGATAGCAAAATTCATTATCGTGTACACTTGGTTCTAGCAATAATGTATTGTATGGTTTGGAAATAAAATCTAAATTAGCCAGTAATTCAGCAATATCAATATGTTTGTTAGTTAATCCTGCACGCAGTACATTATCAGAATTTGCCATTACTTCTAATCCGACACCTTGAATATAGGCATGCGGCGTTCTGGGATAGAGAAACATTGACTCACCTGGTTGCAATTCAATAATGTTCAGTAACAATGCTACAAATAATCCATTATCATCAGGGTATAGTGGCAGCATTTTTTTTATCGTGCTCCAAGGTTCCCCTTTTTCTTTTTGTAGAACAGATTTTAAGACTGTAAGTAACAGCTGTTTCTCTCTTGCGCTCAGGCTTAATAAATGGTTAAAAAGTTGTGCCAGTAGAGCTTCTGTTTGGGTATTTAAAAATAGTTGAATAACTGGTGAAGCTTCGGAAATTAGTAGCAATAAATTAGCAATTTCTTTTAAAGGGCGAAATGAATTAAGCGCCTTGAAAGACGTTAAAGCATAAATCAATTCAGGCTTATGATTATCGTCTTTATAATTACGATATGAACAATCAAGGGCAATTCCAGCTGCGTTTTCACGCTTAAATCCAATTTCAGCAGCAATTTTATCTGGATGCACTTGAATTGAAAGTGGTTGGGCTGCACATATTACTTTGAATAAAAAAGGTAATCCATGAAATTTTTTGGCAATTCTTTCACAAAGAAAATACGTTGGATCAGTTTCGATTAGTTTATTTAACAATATTTTTTTTTGGCTATTAAAATCTTCAACAATTGAACTAGCTTTAGGATGTGCCCCCATCCATAATTCAGCCATCGGTAAATTATGAGGATTTTTGATATGGTAAAATTTAGTTAAAGCATCTTTACTTCCCCAGTCATAGTATTGAATTTTATTTATCATTTTAAACATATTAAATTGCTCTTAGTTGATAAAAATTTTTTAACTTTAATTGTTTGATATTGGATCAATATATAAATCCTCTTCGCACATATCTTATCCATAGCAAGAATGGCTACTGAAGATATAGTTTAATAGCAAAACTTCATGATATGAAGCTTTATCATCAAGCAACTATAGTACCTAAAATCAGAATCGCTCTTTATAAAATCGAAGAATTTGCGTATACCTTAGCCAAGCGTTATGACATCTCCAAACTTACTGTTGCTAAATGGCAAAAAAAAGAGCTGATTTAGTATCAGCTATATTAGAAAGGTTGCTGCTTTATTGATAGAGCAATTTTTAGCCACGTTTGAATTTCAATTATCATCGTTTCAAATAATCTTATCTAAGCAAATAATTCGGTAAACTAAAAGACCCTATCTATGGAATCTACTCAGCAACCCTTTTAATATACTGATATAATTATTCACATTTTGAATATAGAATTTTTACCAATAACTCTCTAGTTACTTAACCTTATTAAGCGATAGTAACTAATTTCGTGCTCGCTACTAAAAGTTTCATACTATTTACCTGTATCCGAGTAAAGGATGAACTCTTATCAACGATCGGTTCAAAAAAAACGGCTAATAACCATCTTGGGTTAAACTTTTCAAAATCTTATATCTCATTATGACCATGGAAATCTTGTTTGATTAAGAGCACAATTCATTCTTTTTTATCTTCTCTACTTTCCTGCGTTTTATGGCTTTTCTATGTAGAATAGAACAACTTCCCTTTCATAGATTAGAGAAAAATATCCGTTAGCTTCAATAATACCACTTAGGCACTTATGTTAGTTATCGCTACTAAAACAAAGAAACAACAATCCCTATCTAAACGCTGCTTTTAAATCAATACATCTTTGTTTTGTTAACTCCCGTAAAGTTAAGCTATTCAATTACACATCATAGATAATTAAAGCACTTATTCTTATAATATAGTTTCATCAGAGGACTTCCTAATCAAATTCTGAATGTTTTCTGCAATCAGGAATTTTGCAATGATATTACTGTGTAACTTTAATGAATGTCTCTAGCAAATAACATGTTCACTATGATAGTATGGGGGCAGATTAAAGTGGAATGAGTTGATTTAATCCATATATCGACATCATCCGACAGATTATCATCGAGCTAAACTGATGAGATGCAGTTTTGTATTGGTAAAAAAAGAATAAAAAATCTCTTTTATCTATATAACTACTTAGTTTTTCATAGCAAGAGTTATATTTATTTCTAGTATGAAATTTCGAATATAGTGAGGTATATCTTGCTGATTAATTTCATGGATGATATCAACAACAGAGATATGATATACCATGAATAAGTCTACCATACAGCTATCAGCGAAATTAGATATGATCTATAATTCATTGCATGAACTCATATCTAATGGTGCCCAGGTAGCTTATAGGCATCGCTGTTGAAGCTGAAGCTCGCGAAACCATAGTTACGATAATATCCGAACACTACCATGTTGACGAGCGTATTCTATAGCCCGTAACAGTTATTTGCTACAGAAAATCTCATACAGGCTGGTATTAGCAATATTGAGATTAAAATGACTAAAATTATGGAACCGTATCGGTAACGGAATATGCTTCAACAGCTCCTTACTATGGCCTTATCTGAAGCGTGCAAAAATGTCTAAAAATTGTTAGAGTACTTTTGCACTTACGAGGTAAATCTAACGGTAATTTTCACGAACCTCTAAGGCGATTTTTGGTAAAAATAGATTTCTCTCTGAATATTATCAGAGGACTGAAACAGAAATAGTTTTAAGCGTATAGGTAAATGAATAATGCCTATGTAATTTATGTGATACGCGTTACGTTTATTTCTTGAGTGAAGACATCATATCCCGTCCTGTCAGGACAGGATATTCCCTTTGCCTATTGCTCATTATTGACGGCACTGCATGGATGGCAAGGAGATAGGTTACGCTAGAAAATCCTTATCAAGAATTAGAAACGCACTGAGCCTAACTTCTTAATTACGCCTGAAAGCGCGAAGAATTTAAGCACATCTCCCAGACTTCCTGCAGAATATGCATCCTTTATTTTTGGAATGCAATAGCAAAGATGTTCTCGGGCATTCAGTATCAACGCTGTTGGGTACATAAAATAGCTAATACGCTACCTTCATACTTCCACAAAATCATCCAACTAAAAGTTTAAGGGTGAGCTTGCGGGAAATCTGTTAGCAGAGATAGCTATTATGCTGCTGATAAAGCCATTGATGTTTTGTTAGAAAATTTTCAACGAAGCATCCCTATCTTGCTGCGTCAATGAAGAAACTAGAACTGAGATAAGGAAATTTAATCTACTGACCCTAATTATAAATAATGCCTAATTTAAGGATGGAGAATAATGCTTACGAAGCATCAGAGTGGAATGGTAACCTAACCGCTACTAAATTCACTAATAACTTTCATTGGAACCTTTATAGTGAAAATATTTCATACAAAATAATGGGTTTCTAGCAATAGTTTTTACTAAAATAATATGATGATCACAGGCATCATATCATGCATCGTTTACCAAGGATGCTCTATCGATCGTTCAGGAAGCTATAATCATTTTCCTAGTAAATACTTTCTTACTATCGATAATCTGCTAACAGTCGTTGTACGCGAATTTTTGAACTCAAGTAGTATCTCTATACTAACCTGGATCGCTGTTTACGCAGGCTCATATAGGGAATTTGCGTGAATGAGCTGAAAGCCTTTAAGCCGAAGCGTAAATCATTTAAAAGCTACGAGTTTAATTATTTATACGTAGATATAAATATATTCCATAAATGCCAAATAAACTTCACGATGTTATCTTTTTATAGTAATAGATTGCGCTTCTCAATTAGTTTTATTCGCCTTCACAAGGTCAAGACTGTGGTTAACGCTTGATGCGTCTTACGTGATTTTATCGAGCATTCCTAATAAAACTATCCATCAGATACTTACAGAAAATAGCAAAGAATTTATAGACCGACTTTTACTCTATAAAACATTCAGCCATTGAAAAATAAAAAGTTACCTATTTGTGTGCAGATCTTGGTATACAACACTGATTTAGATATCCAAGGATTCTTAAATAAATGGTATGATTGAGAGATTTAATGAGCGTGTATATAAAAGTACGGACTACAAATCTATTATTCAATTCTACTCAAAAGCTTAAGAATCACTCTGAATCAATATGCTTTGCTGTACAATCAAGAATTACTGCGATCAGTATCGGCTAGCAAAGCTTCATTAAAGTTTATGAAAGATTAATTCAATGTTAAACTTAATTATTAAAAACTACACTATCTTCCGAAAGTGACATGTAATCTAATAAACTTGCTTATCTCTTATATTTTAAATTAAAATATAGTAGATAATTTCATGTACAATTAGTTTAATTTAAAAAATGAATTATACATATCTAATTATTTTATCCTAAAGGATAAAACTATAATGGCAAAATATCGCATTGAAAAAGACTCAATGGGTGAAATTAAAGTGCCGGCAGATAGGTTGTGGGGCGCTCAAACACAACGTTCGCTGAAACATTTTCATATCTCAGTGGAAAAAATGCCCGTTGCCTTGATCCAAGCATTGGCATTAACTAAAAAAGCAGCAGCTGAAGTAAATAGCGATTTAGGTTTGTTAGACAATGATAAAACTAATGCTATTATCGCTGCTGTTGATGAAATCTTAGCAAATAAACATATGGTTGAATTTCCATTAGCAATTTGGCAAACGGGCTCTGGTACGCAAACTAATATGAATATAAATGAAGTGTTGGCGAACAGAGCAAGTGAAATTTTAGGCGGGAAAAGAGGCCAGCAACGCTTAATTCATCCGAATGATGACGTAAATAAAAATCAGAGTTCTAATGATGTATTTCCGACAGCAATGCATGTGGCTGCTGTTATCGCTTTACATAAAGATCTACTACCAACGTTAAAAGAACTACAAGCTACATTTAAGCAAAAATCTGACGCTTTTAATGATATTGTTAAAATTGGCCGAACCCATTTGCAAGATGCAACACCATTAACATTAGGGCAAGAAATATCGGGGTGGGGAGCAATGCTAGCTCATAATATCCAACATATCGAAAAGAGTATCCCTCATCTCTCTGAACTTGCCTTAGGCGGAACGGCTGTTGGTACTGGTTTTAATACCCATCCTGAATATGCCATTAAGGTCGCTAGTAAAATTACAAAATTGTCCGGCCAGCTATTTATCACTTCGCCTAATAAATTTGAATCTTTAGCTACATGTGATGCTTTAGTTCATGCCCATGGTGCTTTAAAAGGTTTAGCAGCTTCATTAATGAAAATTGCTAATGATGTAAGGTGGTTAGCGTCAGGTCCGCGTTGTGGCATTGGTGAAATTATTATCCCCGAAAATGAGCCTGGTAGTTCAATAATGCCAGGTAAAATTAATCCAACCCAGTCTGAAGCATTAACTATGCTTTGTGCTCAAGTTATGGGTAATGATGTTGCTATTAATATTGGTGGTTCGTCAGGTAATTTTGAACTTAATGTTTTTCGACCTATGATTATAAGTAATTTTTTACAATCAATTCGTTTATTGGGAGATGGTATGCTTAGTTTTAATGATTATTGCGCTAAAGGTATTGAACCTAATCGCCAACGGATAGATAAATTATTATATGAATCATTAATGTTAGTTACTGCGCTAAATACGCACATTGGTTATGATAAAGCCGCTGAAATTGCTAAAAAAGCACACAAAAAAGGCTTAACACTTAAACAAGCAGCATTAAAACTCGCTTATTTAACAGCCGAAGAATTTGATAGTTGGGTTCGGCCTGAAAATATGACAGGTAATATGAAAAAGTAGTTTTATAAAAAACCGAATTTTATACTCTAAAATTTTTAGTTAAATTTCTTGATAAGATCTAAAGTTAAGTAATAATTAATTTTAGTTTCTTATTTTTTTGCTTATGTTTTAGTAATTTCATAATCAGAAAGTAATGCTTATTTCTTATGTATGGAACTTTGAAGATGATGGCGTATCTCTAGATTGATTTGATAGATCATCACAACAATAGAGAGATGATATATCATGAAAAATATATCTAGAAGTGATCTGCGAAATCAGATATTACCTATGTTCTATTTTGCATGAATTCATCCGTAATGGTGGCTGATAGGTAGTTGATAGGCATCGCTGTTGAACCAGAGCTCGAAGCCATGCCGCTAGCAGATATTAAATAACCCCATGTTGACGGCATAACGGTTATTTACTACTACGAACCATATAAACTAGTTTAGTGATGTTTATATTTAAAATGCCTAACATCAGGAATTATAGCAACAATAGAATATCCTTCAGCAGCTTATTACTACCGCCTTATCCAGATGGTATAAAACATCAAAGAGTTACTACCATGGCCTTTATCTGCAAGGCATGAGGCATTTTACACCAATGATTTTACGAACCCATATAGGCCCTTCTCAATAAAAAGTACACTACCTTATTTGCCGATACCATCAGCAGACTAAAACAACGATGGCTTGCGAGCACAGAGAATGCTGTTTGCGTGATTTAAGCGATACCACTACGTTTATTTCTTGGCCGTGACATTACTATCCTGTCATGCAAGATGATCCATTTGCTTACTTCTTATTATTGAAATCACTGTATGGATGTAAGGGGAGCTCGTTGCGCTCGGAGATGTTTATCGAGAGTTAGAAATAAACTTGACCGAACTCCTCCTAAATTCTTAGTAAGTGAGAAGATTAACCATATTTCCTAGACCGGGATGTTGCTGCTTAGTTTTTTTGGAATGCAATGGAAAAAATATTCCTAGATATGCAACATCAATGCTGTTTAATATACAAAATGGCTCATGCGCTGCCTTTATTCCAAAAGGCATGCAACACTGAAAGTTAAGACTTGAGTTGCATGTAGGGAGGTATGACTAACAGAGAATCCAATGCCGCTAATAAAGCTTTTGATGTTTTATTAGTAAGGTTTTAACGTATTCTCAGTGATAAAAGGATCATCAAAAAAATTGAGAAGAACGCTGACATTCTGCGACTTCCAATCAGCGCAGTAGACGTCAATAAGAATAAGAAATCTAATAAATCAGTTTTTACAACAGTGAGGATATGAAGCTGACGTGCGAAGCACTGTAGTTCGAAAATAACCTTTTCAATGGTATTTAAGCTGCTCTCGATTTGCTCAAAATAGCTGGAACTGATTAAAGAAAATTTAATCTGCTCTAACTCTAGTGGTAATCAATAGTCAACTTAAAGTTGTAAAACAGATTCACGAAGTATCAAAGTGGAATGTAACCGTAACTGTTATATACTAAAATTTGCTAATAACTCACATAAATCAAATTAAATAATCTTTTTCAATCAATAAAAAAGCATCGATCATTGACTATCGATGCTATATTTAGCTAAATATAGAGTAAATTACTTGGTAAGATATTAAAAAACTTTTTACACTATCTAATAAACTCTTTGAACGTGAACTATTCTTGTCATTACTTTCTCCAGCCATTTAAGGATTTACCAAATTCTTTTAATAATTTTTTTTGTTTTTCATTTAGTTTAACCGGCGTTTTCACAAGAATGCGGCACATTAAATCTCCATTTATACCACCACGAATAGATTTAACACCTTTCCCTTTCATACGAAAAATTTTTCCAGTTTGTGTCTCTGGTGGAATTTTAAGACTTACCCGACCATCAAATGTTACTACTTCAATTTCACCACCTAAGGCCGCAATCACAAAATTGATCGGTACTTCGCAATATAAGTTATTGCCATCGCGCTTAAAAATAGCATGTCTTGCTACATTAACCTGAACATACAGATCGCCGGCTTGAGCACCATTTTCTCCAGCCTCACCTTCACCATTTAATCGAATACGATCACCGGTATTAACTCCTGGTGGAATTTTTACTAATAAAGTTTTATATTTCTCTACTCGGCCATGATTATGACATTTAATACAAGGTTCTTTGATAACTTTACCTTGTCCATGGCAATTTGGACAAGTTTGTTGAACTGCAAAAAACCCTTGCCGTATCTGAATCTGACCTGCACCATGGCAAGTTGAGCAAGTTTCTGGTTTCGTTCCTGGTTTAGCGCCACTTCCGTTGCAAATATCACATTTTTCTAAAGTAGGGACATGGATCTCTTTGCTAATACCATGAACTGCTTCTTCTAACGTTAATGTAATTTCATATTGAAGATCTACCCCACGAGCCGATCGATGACGCCTACCACCACCCCCACCAAAGATATCACCAAATACATCACCAAAAATATCACTAAAATCAGCGCCAGAACTAAAACTACCGCTAAATCCACCACCCATGCCACTACTTTGTTCAAAAACCGCATGTCCATATTGATCATAAGCAACGCGTTTTTGCGCATCAGTTAAAATTTCATAAGCTTCTTTGATTTCTTTAAATTTACTTTCCGCTTCCTTATCACCTTGATTACGATCTGGATGATATTTCATTGCTAGACGTTTATACGCTTTTTTAATCTCTTTTTCGTCAGCGGTTTTAGTCACACCTAAAACTTGATAATAATCTCTTTTTGCCATGTTTATTTTACCCTTAACAAACGTAAACGGGCGTAGAGTTTCCCCCAACGCCCGTATTCAATTTTCAGTAACAGAGGAAATAACCTTTAACACTATTACCGTGCCAGCTAAGGGTCACTATTTTTTATCTTTATCCTTGTCGTTGACTTCTTCAAATTCAGCATCAACAACATCATCATCCTGTTTAGACTTGACACTTGCGTCAGCATCAGCTGCCCCTGCTTGAGGCTGCTGTTGCGCTAACTCGAGTAATTTGGCAGAAGCTTGAACTAAATCCTGGATTTTCTCTTCAATAATGCCTTTATCTTCACCTTTTATCGCCATTTCTAATTTAGAAATAACTTTCTCTATGTTAGCTTTATCATCAACAGGTAACTTATCAGCCGCTTCTTCAATTTGTTTACGTGTACCATGAATCAATTGATCAGCCTGATTACGTACCTGAACTAATCCTTCAAACTTGCGATCTGCTTCCGCATTTGCTTCTGCATCATTTAACATTCTTTGAATTTCATTTTCTTTTAGACCAGAAGATGCCTTAATGGTAATCTTTTGCTCGTGGCCAGTATTATTATCTTTAGCTGATACATGCAAGATACCATCAGCATCAATATCAAATGTAACTTCAATTTGAGGCATACCACGCGGCGCTGCTTGAATACCATCCAGATTGAACTGTCCTAATGATTTATTATCACTTGAACGCTTACGTTCACCTTGCAATACATGAATAGTTACTGCCGATTGATTATCTTCTGCCGTTGAAAATACCTGACTATGTTTAGTCGGAATAGTGGTATTCTTAGGAATTAAGGTTGTCATTACACCACCCATAGTTTCAATACCTAAAGATAATGGTGTTACATCAAGTAACAAGACATCTTTCACATCACCGGATAATACACCACCTTGCACCGCTGCACCCATAGCAACCGCTTCATCAGGGTTAACGTCTTTACGAGGTTCTTTACCAAAAAAATCAGCAACTGCTTTTTGTACCATTGGCATGCGTGGCTGGCCACCAACTAGAATGACATCATTTATATCATTAACATTTAATCCCGCATCTTGCAGTGCAACTTTTAGAGGCTCCATTGAACGTTTAACTAAATCTTCAACCAGTGATTCAAGTTTTGCTCGAGTCACTTTAATATTCATATGCTTAGGACCACTTGCATCTGCGGTAATATAAGGTAAATTGACATCAGTCTGCTGAGCAGAAGAAAGCTCAATTTTAGCTTTTTCTGCGGCTTCTTTTAAGCGTTGCATTGCTAGTGGATCATTGCGTAGATCAAAACCTTGCTCTTTCTTAAATTCATCTACTAAATAATTAATTAAACGATTATCAAAGTCTTCACCACCTAAATGAGTATCACCATTAGTTGCTAATACTTCATAAGTTTTTTCACCATCAACTTCATCAATTTCAATAATTGAAATATCAAAAGTACCACCACCTAAGTCGTATACCGCAATGGTACGGTTACCCACTTCACGATCTAAACCATAAGCAAGCGCCGCTGCTGTTGGTTCATTAATAATACGTTTTACATCTAACCCAGCAATGCGGCCTGCATCTTTAGTTGCTTGACGCTGAGTGTCATTAAAATAAGCCGGTACAGTAATAACAGCTTCAGTAACTGGTTCAGCCAGATAATCTTCTGCCGTTTTTTTCATTTTTTTCAGTACTTCAGCGGAAACCTGAGGGGGAGCCATTTTTTGCCCCTTAACATCCAACCAGGCATCACCATTATCTGCGGCAATAACTTTATAAGGCATAATAGAAATGTCACGTTGAACTTCTTCATCTTCAAAGCGACGTCCAATCAGACGCTTAATAGCAAAAAATGTATTTTGTGGATTTGTCACTGCCTGGCGTTTTGCAGGCTGACCCACAAGAATTTCACCATCTTGGGTATATGCAACAATAGAAGGTGTGGTACGGTCACCTTCACTATTTTCCAATACCCGGGCATTTGTACCATCCATTATAGCTATACAAGAATTAGTTGTACCCAGGTCAATCCCAATAATTTTACCCATCTAAACAGCCTCCAAAGCGAATTCTTAACCAATCTAGTTACTAACCTATATGAGGATCAATGATTTTTTTTCAAGGGATTTTTTCCTTGACCTTAAAAAAATCTACTTAACGAGACACTTTATAACAGGGAGTTATACTTATTTATATTGTATGGAGTTTCGGAGATGGTGACGTATCCTGTTGATTATTTTCATAAATTACTTCAACAATAGAGAGATGATATGCCATGAAAAAGTTTATCTTACAGATATCTCCAAAACTAGATATTACCTCTAATCCTTTGCATGAAGTTATCTGTAATGATTAGTACGCATCTAATAGACACTGCTGTTGAGGCGGAGCTTGAAGATATGCTGCAATAACGTGTTGAACCTTGCCTTATCGATGAGTTTATATCGTCATCTGTAACGGTTATTTGCTGCAGCAAACTTAATATAGATGGCTATTGACGATGTTGAGATTAAAGTACCTAAGGTTAAAGGGGGTAGCAGCGACAACGGAAATATCCTTTAACAACTTGTTATTGCCTTATCTGAAGCATGCAAAGATAGCGAAGAGTTGTTACCATGACTTTATAGTTGCAAGGAAGGTAGCATTATTAATGGACGATCTTCACGAAGTTCTGTGGGTGCTTTTTGATAAAAAATACACGTCTTCTATTCCAGCACCATCATCAGATTAAAATAGCAATAGTCTGAATAGTATAGGGAATAGCGGTTGCCTGATTTAATCGATACATATTACCTTTATTTTATGGTGGGGCGGTATAAACCGTCCTATCAGGCAAGCTGATTTCCTTTATCTGCTAGCAATTATTGGAATTACTGCGCATGGATGTAAGGAGATGTTTATGGTTGAAGATGGTTATCGAGAGTCAGAACCTAGCTGAGCCGAACTTCTGAATGGGACCTTGAGCGTGTGGTTTAACTGCTTCACTATCCTTGCTACGGAAGACTCTGCTATTGATTTTTTGAATAGAATAGTAAGGATATTCCTAGACATGCAGCATAAATGCTGTTTAGTGGTACATAAAACATCTAATGTGAATGCCTTTACTCTCTAAAGGCATTCAATACCGAAAGTTAAAGGCAATCTATTACTTGGAGCTCAGGTTAACAGAGAGAGCCGCTGTTATACCGCTAACAAAAACCTTTATTGCTTTGTTAGTTAAGTTTTTAGCGAAGTACTATCCTACACTAATAAAGAATCTGAAGAAAGATAAAGAAGAGCTTTCTGCTATTCTATAGCTTTCTGTCAGCGTACTGGTATCAACAAAAATAACGAATCCAATTAAATCAGTTTTTGCAAGAGTTGCGGCTACGAAGCTGACATGCGAAGCTCTGCGCTTTGAGAAAATAACTATTTTAATAGTATTTCAGCTGCTACACCTTCTAATAATAGCTAGAACAGCGATCTAAAAGTATTTAATACTCTATAACCCTAGATATAAACAATATCTAATTTAATGATGAAAAATAGATTTATGAAGCATTAGAGCGAGAATCTGGTCGCCATACACCAGATTTACTAATAGCTCAACGCTTCTTCATTCTATTTTTTTACTATTATCGTTTTCTATACCTTTACACTTTTGTATTTTTTGGCTTCTTTTTATTTTTAATAAAAAGTATACGTCAATAATAAAAATTATTATATATAAATCTAAAAAATGCTACCAATTATTTTATAATGATAAATATCATCTCACAGGCTAATTGAGATACAATTTTCACTAATTCAATATAAAAAGAAAGCATTAACCAATGTCAATAGTCGGATTTAATATTATTAAGGAATAAAATAAAAAATTAATCTTTTCAAATACATTAATTTTAGCTTTATCTTTTCAATGAAAAACTATATATAAAGAAGAAGTAGGTAATGAAAGTTGTTAGCAAAAACTCTACGGTTAAACTTTTAACAGAACGCTTCTATCATTTATTTGATAAGGAATTTAGTATTTTATTTCATTTGACGATATGTTTATTAGGTAACCTACACCCTGTGTATTTCTGTAACCACCACAGACGGTGATCAGATTCTCTTTGATCAGTATGCTAATGCACCTAACTAAGTATCAGGATTACCAATGGAATTGGTAATTCCATCAACAATAGATATTGAATGTGCTAAATGTATTTTTAGTGTACAGCAATTAGAGTTAGATACTGGCAAATAAAGGGTTATTAAATTTCTCTAGATCGTGTGGTTTTTATTGAAGAAAGCACTAATTTAGAAATTAATTCGCTATTTGACCTGTATTAAAAGTTATATTTTATCACCGGGTTGTTTAAAATCATTGAATAGCAGTTTATATGAATGGTTCATGATTATTTAATTCGGTTATCTATTTAATGATCTCTACCCAAGAATTCTATTGTTACACGGATTTCGTTTGTATAGATTTTTTAAAATGACTTAATGCTTTAATGGGATGAATGAGAAAAGTCGCCATATTGTATGGAAGTAAAGACTTTATTGATAAGGCTTAGTGATACAAAGTTTCAATAGGAGAATAAGGAACAATGTATATCAGATCGGTATCTTAGCCGTCAAATATCTTTATGTATTAAATAACAATATAGAGCATTTAGCTGATAATCACGAAAATGCTAAATTTTTAGCGATGTATTATTAGCATTATCTTCACTTATTAAGATAAATCTTAAAGATATAGAAACTAACATTATTATTTTAGTTATATGGTACTTCATATACTCCGTATCAACATGATAATAATTTAACTAAAAATGGATTTGTTTATTATCATTAAATGATAAGAATTATAGCGATTGATTACCAAGATCAATCAGCATGATATTTACACGGTCAGTTCTTCTATCCAACATTTCTTAAATAGAAATGAATAATAAGTATCCTGTATAGAACAGTTAATTTTTAAAAAAAACTGGACGTTTTTATAGAAAACTTCTATATAAGAGTTTGCACATTTTTGAATACATTCTCCAACTCCACATTATTAATGTGGAATATCTACCATCCATTGGCTCATTTTTAATTTAATTTTTTGAAAAACTTAAAACATCATTGTATTTATGCCTAATCTTACTCACTAAGTATTAAAAAGATAATTAGCAGGATATATAAGACACGCATTCCTGCGTTGCGTAGCCTAACGCAGGCTTATAATGCATGTTGTTCAGTACCATAATCCATATTTAACAAGTTTTTATAAACCTAAATTGTTTTTCTGCAATACTTAAATCTGATAAATCGGATTTATTCGCTAAATATTTTGCATGTAAGCGGGATGTTTAAGCATAGTTTTCCCATACAATTTTATCACTTCTAAAGTGATCATTAATGCTAATACCTTTAATGCCCCGAAGTTAGATTGTAAACAAAGAAATAAGGCGTGTTTTATATTTGTTTTAACATTCTTATTTTATAAGATAGGAAATATAGAGTTACGCTCATTTCTAATGCATTGAATTTCGGAAATAGTGGCGTATCCTACTGATTAATTTAATAAATTATCTCAACAACATAGAGATGTTATGCCATGAAAAGTCTACCTTACAGGTATTCTCGAAACTAGATATTTCCCTCTATTCTATTACATGAACTTATCCGTAATTATACTACGTAGTTGATAGCACCTCTGTTGAGGTTAAGCTCAAAGCCATGCTACAATAACCTGCTCAACACTACCTTGTCGATGGCGTTCATAACGTCGAAGTTATTAGCAAATCTGATGTATAACGATCAATCTACGTCCACTTCGCTGTTTTGTGAGTCTGTTATCCATCCCTTAAATTTGGCGTTGTTTACCACTAAGGGGGTCAGAAGATTAAAATCACTTAGTTAGTTTTAGCTTTTTTAAACAGCCTGGAACAGATTAAACACCATTAAAGGGATTCTTGTTCATGGTTAAGAAATTGAAGCTCTCTTTAAGAGAGACCAAAAGCCATACCTTATTTCTAAAATAAGATAAAATTAATTTACTAATTTAAGTATAAATAAAAATTTCATCGGAATCTCTATTCTTTAATTTAATCCACTAATTTTATAGACATTAACCCAAGGGACTTTTTGATTAATAACTTCCATAGTATTAAATACCTCTAACGCTACCTTAAATACACCGGCATTCATGTTAAAATTATCGCATTACAGAGGGAGAAGTGTTATAGATCATTGCTATAAGACCACCGGACTTAAACAACATTAACAGTAAACCCTGACACAAGAAGAAATTATCGGGCATTTTATTAACTATATTCTCTAAGTATTTTAATATGGTGTGCTTATTATGGTTTTTTGTTAAATCATAAACGAGGCACTTTATTACCGAAGATATAAAAGTGCTAAAGGGGAATGTTCGAAAAACCTCATTTTTCGTTCTGATTAAAAGTCCTATTTACAAATTCGTATAAATACATTCTGTGTAGCTACATATTATACTTTTTATCGATGCTCAGCTTAACAATTAGGTAAAACAGAACTACTCTCAGAAAGATATAGATAAAATAAAAATAAGAATTATTAAGATAAACCTAGAGTTAATATAACTAAATTAATACATCAAGATTAAAAAATGCACACTCTGATAAAATTCGAACTTAGAATAGGGACAAAAAAGTAACTAATGTTTTTTCCTTTAGCAAAAAAAGATGGACTTCGAGCTTCTCTTAATGAGCGATTTAATTTCTTAATCATTAAGCAAATATAAAAATAAAAACAACTGAGTATAAAAATACTTCTTAGTAAATTTTTTACATAAAGTCATAGAAGAAAAAATTAAGCCGCTACAGTATAGAAGTTAAGGAGTTTCTTTGTAACAAACCAGCAACCGTTATCTCAGCAGCGATAACGGCAATTTCTTATCATGGATAACATCTTCTCGTGCACATGAAAATATCCAGTACTAGATAAGATTTAACCGTAATCTCTAGAATATCCGTCATTGCAATATTGATATAAACCATCGTGGTAGATATGAGGTTTTCGTAAAATCATGTGATTGAGATCTCATCCTATACCCTATTTTAACAGGGATGCACCTTGACGTAGCTGTTAAATTTTATAAAATCTACTAAATTTAACAAAATAGCGTATCTTTTGCTATTATAGAGATGCTAGCAAAATAAATACACGTTTTTAGCGTGTGTTTTTAATGAAGGGAACAGTCTTTTGAAAGCAACTCCAAGGAATAACTGGACTCGCTACTATCAAATCCTCACACTAGAGGTGCTAGCCAGATAGGGTTAAAGAAACCGGCTTTCTTGGATAATAGCTATCCCTTACGACTCCCGATCCCAATAAACCATTATTAGCTTACAGGCATACTAATCTTTTACGATATAAAAGATGTAAATAGCTTTTCCTTGCCAAGGAAAATAACGGGTTCTAATATTCAATAATCCATTTGAATATTAACACTTCCATTATAGTGACTTAATGGAAAATCGGCAAGAATATCTTAATTTGGAGTTGAGTATATTTTGAGAATTACTCTAAGAATTTATATTATCTTAAAACGCCATAATTTATCAATGCCAACTTTTATTCCTATTCTTGGTGTTGCAATATATTTTGGTTGAATAGTGGAGTTATAAACACAAAAATCATGATTTTGCGTTAAATCAACTTGATTATTATTTTTCGTAATATTTAACTTTTTACATAACTTAGCAGGCCCGTCTAAAGAAAGACGGGTAGGATTGTATAAATCAATGCCTCGAATTAAAACCGCAGCTGGAAAGCCTTCATGTTCAGTTACAATATTCAGGCAATAATACATGCCATAAATAAGATAAATATAGGAAAACCCAGCGGCACCGAACATGACCATTGTTCGTGGCGTACAACCTCTCACGGCATGACAGGCCGGATCATCCTGCCCTATATATGCTTCAACTTCGTTAATAACACCGTAACAGTCAGAAAACTTTAAAACCTTTCCTAGCAAATTCTTTGCTACACAAAGCGTATCACGCTCATAAAATGAGCGTGCTAAAATAACATCAGTAGACATCAATTAATCCATAAGTGGATTGATCTGAGCATTAGACAACTCAGATAAGATCTGGACTATCACAGCCAATTAACACCGTTAACTAAAAAGTAGGCACGATAGTTCAGGCTAATTCTTACCTACCTTTTTATTTACCAAAACTTGATACCTTCCTAACGGTCTTTCAATATACCTTGTTTCTTTCTTATCGTAGCTGCTCTTCAATGGACATCAATATGTCCCCCCAATAACCAACTTACTTTGCATCAGAAGTATTTTCTCGTTCTGCAATAAAAAATTAACCCTTAGAATAGCTAAGATTATAATACACACACTGATTGAGCAAATCTGTTATATACTGACTTAATTTTAATATATCTCGGATATGAAAATGCTTTATCAGCATTTTCATAAGTGTAACATATCACTGGATGATAGCCTCCTTGTCTGAAATTATCATGACATCAATCAATAGTAATTCCTGCGTATAGAAAGATTTTTGTTAGTTCTGGATTAAGTAAAACAATCTAATAAATTATTCCTATAAGGATACAACGAGGTTTTACCTTGAAAAACATCGGGATCACCACTACCGAAAAGTTGTTATTATCCTGTTCTTGCTGCCTTTGCATGACAGCAATCGCATATCTTAAAAATCTAAACGCCATCAACTTTTCAAGCGGCTCTTCTAGTGCTCGATAACGGTGTAGAGATACAATTCCTGTTATCATCTTCACCTTAGATAGTATATCTGAGCAGTAATAGCTAGGCTGATCCTCAATAAAACTGTTAGATTTCATTATTGATGGATTAAAATCCATACAACTTACAAAGTTTTTCAAAAAAATATAAAAAAATCTGTTGCAATGGAATCCTTTCACAAAGGATGTTTAAATAAACTTTCATGCTAAGAAATTGTTTTTATTAAAAATCCTTCTCGTGAACGAGAGAAGCCTCGTTATTCTTTTCATTAAAGCTTAAAATCTCAACGTGAATATTTTACTTTTGTTTTTCTTAAATTTAACCGCCGCTTCTTAATTTTTTAAACCAGAGAAAATCGTGCTGTTATTTCAATAACTATTCTGGTGCTAATCCACTATTGTTTTAGCTTGTCAACGGTATGAGTTTATTCTCATTGAGTCCTGATTTTAATTCGCCAGTTATTGCCTTTTTGCTCTAAACTATCCCTACTTATCCCCCCCATCAGCACTTTTACTGTAGGGGTTTCCCCTCACGCATTTTTATTACAGTACCAATTTTACATATTTACGATTAATATCATTATGGATAATGCTGTCTCATTACATTATTTTTGTTTTGTTTTCATGGTGCGCAATGTGCGACGTAGTTTTACTATTTATTTTTCATCTCAAACAGGTAATTTATCCGCTTAACTTATCTGTTTTAAACAGATTACATAAATAATTAAGTTCACATTTAAGGTGTTCTTTTTTTGACCCATATTTATATTTATGGGTAGTTATTTTTAATATTGTAACCTATTTTATGCAGATTTCTAGCAAACTTTTACGTAATTTATGCAGGTATTTTTACGAATGTGATGCACTTACCGACATTATCAAAAATACGTAAGCACATAGAACATTATAATGTAAGCAGCGGGTACCATACCAGCAAAGGTACTCGCTGCTTCAAGGACGTTAATGATCTAAGTACTATTTATATTCTACAATATGTAATCTTAAAGGAATTAATTCAAATGGCTCGAAATAAATCTCCTGGAAATTGTAAACTGGTAAATCAGAAAGACAACACATAACTTCACGTGTTAAAATACCTGTTTATCCGAAGCGTTTTATGAGATTTTTTCTAAAATATATAAGAATAGACTGATTGAATTTTTCATGACACCCCAAAAGAAGGCCGTATACAGTAACGTGTCCGATTCCAAGCTCTTAATTTTTTTCGATACGCAAATATTATCCGCTCTTAGCTACGATTATCCGAAGTTTTGAGCAACTCAATCAGCCCAAGACAATGGCAATGGATGAAACTTGCATTGAATGTAGAGAATAACTGAAAGTTATGCTTCCATATGAATTCATCACCTATAATAGGGAATCAGGGATTATCATCATTTCTTTTAGTCTATAGGAAAACACACGAATAACTGAGTTGACAGACCAGACGAATGCAACAGAGGATAACTATTTCTATTTTTAGAAAAAGACTATAGCATAATTTACTTCAAAAAATATCAGAGTTATTAGCAAATCTAATATATGACGGTTAGGCTATACCATTCTACTCTAATACTTCATGAATTTGTTATTAATCCTTAAATTAGATATTATTTATCTACCAAATTCAGAAGGTTAAATCCATTAGCTAGCTCCAGCTCTTCTGATCAAATGAAAGCGGCTTTAATACCATTGAAATGGTTGCTTTTTACGAACCATAGTTCTTCTCACGTCAGCTTCATAGGATCGGTATCGCGTAAAAACCGATTCAATTAGATTCATCGTTCTTATTGTGATACCGGTGCGCTGATAGAAAATCGTAGAATGCACCAACTCTTCTCGATCTTTCCACCCAGCTTTTTCATAGCTATATGATATTCGCTGAAAACTTTGCTAACAAAATATCAATGGATTTATTAGAAGCATTTCGAATCTTTAATAGGTAAGTTTTCTGTAAGCTTAATCTTAACTTCGGTTGGCTCTCTTTTGAGAGTGAAACAAATGCATTATCTGTTTTCTATACCCACACCACCAACAGCGTTGCTATTACATGTCCGGAAGCATCTTTGGTATTGCATTTCAAAAATCCAAGAACCGCGTCTCCTGTAGCGAATCCTGAGAGATACGATTAAATCTAGTGTTCGCAAGCTATCAAGAAATTCGGATAAGTTTGCTGCTGACTCTCGATAAGCATCTTTAATCGCAACGAGCTCTTTATGTCCATGCACAGTGCCTATCGATAATAGGCAGCAGATAAAAGCGATCAGATTGCTTAACAAAGCAGTATATATGCCATTAGACAAAAAATAAACGTAACGCGTATCGCTAAATCACGTAGGATAAATCACACCAATATCATCTCTTTTCAAGAGATTGTTGTTATCAGCAACTGATAAATACTGATAAAAAGACACCTTTACTTTTTTATCAATAACTGCTCCAGAGATTTTGTGAAAATCACTGATGGATATGGCTTGCAGGTACAAAGTCATGGTAACAATTCCTTGAGACCTTTTTTACAGGCTTTAGATAAGTCAGTAGTAAGGAGGCAACTCTGCTATAGCATATTCCTTTGCTTCTAATACCCCTTTAACCTTAGTTACTTTAATCTTAATATCGCCAATGCATATCTTATTTTGCTTCACTGTAGCAAAATAACCATTATGAACTATTAGATGGAGCTACCCGCCGACAAGGTAGCGTGCAGCATGTTATTGCGGCATATATTTCAAGTTCAGTCTTAACAGGGATTCCTATCAACTCCCTACCACACTATTATGGGTCAGTTAGTGTAATGGGTGGGTAAGAAATAATATCTAGTTTTGCGGATATCTTATATGGTAAACTATTTTTCATAGCACATCATCTCTTTTATGTTAAAATCATTTACGAAATAATCAAGCAGGATGCACGCCAGCATCTCTAAAATCACATACACTAGAAATTAACATACTATCTATCCGAGGATAGATAGTATGTTTTTTGAATAATTTAGATTTAACTTTGAACTAGTATTTCATATATTCAATGGAGTTTTACTACCTAATAGTGATTTAAGTAAATCCTGATTGTACAGTTAAATTATATCTAATGCAGAGTAATTTAAGCTCTTGATAGAATCGAAATGATGGCTTTACAACCTATCATATCCCATACGCCTATTAAATCGCTAGGTATACCCATTCATTTAATAATGCATCGGCGGACTATGTTGCTCTTCTATATAAAGCCTATGTACGCAAATGATTGAATTCCTGTTTTCCGGTGGCTGAACGTTTTATAGAGCAAAATAGGGCCTGTAAATTCTTTGCTATTGTCTGCAAGTACCTGATTAATAATCATAGGACATTCTTAGTTAAGATCATGTAAGAAGCGTCGAACATTGAGCACAGCCTTTGCCTTATAAAGGTGGATAAAAACCCATTGAGTTCAAGTGACGCAATCTAAAACTAGATCTACGAAAAATAACGTCGTGAAGTTTTATCTTATATTTATAAAATATATTTTTACATCTAGCTGCAGATAAAATCAAACTTGTAGTTTTTTAAACGCTTTATGATTTATCTTTAGTACTTCTGCTACTTCATTTTACACAAATTCCATTCTGTGCTTTAGTAAATAAACAACGATCCAGGACAGATAATTCGGTAAATAAAGCAACACTACACCATAGTATCAACTAATCATCCTTTTAATTAGCTAATATAACTTATTCACATTTTAAATATGGAATTCCTTACAATAACTCTCTAATTATCCATTGTTATTAGGCGATAGTGATTAATTTTATTCTCACTAGCAAAAAGGTTCCTATTATTTAGTTCCATTTGATCAAAGGATGAACTCTTTATTAAAGATAAGTTTAAGAAAACAGCTAACACTACACTTTTTTTAACTTTTCAAGAGTTTGATCACTCATATGAACATTTCAATCTCGGTCTATTAAGACCGCAATTTATTTTTTCATTTTACTCCTCCTCTTCCCATCTTTTCTATCTTTTCTATGTAAAATATAATGATTACCTTTAAAGGATCAAAAAAATATTTTGTCGACTTCAACAATACCACTTAATGCACTTAAGTTGACTATGGCTACTGAAGCGAGGAAGGAGTGACGCCATTTAAATACTGTTTTTAAATCAATGCCTGTTTCTTTTGCTGACTCCCGTAAAGTTAAATTATTCAGCATATATCGCAGATAACTAAACTATTTATCCTTGTAATCTAGTTTCGCCAGTAAACTTCCAGTAAGATTGCTAAATCTTTTTCTGTAATTAGGGATTTTATAACAATATTACTGAACCCTAATGATTTTCTCTAGCAAGAAAATATGTTCATTGTGATAACATGGACAAGATAAAGTGGATTTAGTTACCTCAATGCATAAATCAAGATAATCTAATAGATTATCACCGATCTAACTAATTAGATCGGTTTATGTTGCTATGGAGTGAGGAAAGAGTCTATTTGATCTGTATAACTATTTGTTTTCATAATAATCTCTATAGAGAAAACCCTATATACAGTACAAGGGATTTCATAACAATAACCTTTATTAACATAACCGATCATTAATATCATCTTATTTTCACCCTTTATTAACAATAAGTTTGGATATCCTGTAACGCTTACTCAAAGTAGACATAGGCTCTTGCTGTCCTGAAGAAGATCTCTGATTTTAGGTTTTGAAGTTGTCTGACAATAGAGACTCAT
>JBQMRO010000041.1:0-1070 GCA_052174475.1 Arsenophonus sp. NC-CH8-MAG3 | reverse complement strand
GAAAATAGCTACTAGCTTATTAGTAAAATCAATTTCTTCTAATATCGGAAAGAAATCGTCCCAATCACACTGTGCTTCACCATAATACCAGGTAAGGACAACACTCAATGAATGCACCCAAACTAACATGAACTCAAGGTTTTTTATTAACTTTGATTGCCTTTGTATGGCATATGTTTTAAAAGTGTCTTTAAGATATGATAATGAGAAGAGTGTCCGTATAGAACAATATAATCAACAGACGGAAGAGTTTATACGTATAATATGAAACTAATAATAAAGTAATCATAGAACAAATACAAACTAACAAAAAACACGACACAATATTCAAAACACTCGACATAGAAAATACATTTCATACATGACAAACACATACAAACAAAACAGATAGAAGTGGAAGTTCATGCGAAAATCATTACATACAATACAACATGGAGGAGCACCATGTCACTATTCTATATATATAATATTCTATACATTCTAACACCAGTGTCACTACTTGACTGAAGATAAACGTACATATTTAATGTTAGAAACACGTTCCTAACCAAGACAAAAGCTCAGTCTTGAAGGTAAAAATAAAGCAATGTCAGTTTGAAACATCAAGAAACGGAACTGTAAAAAATCATATATGCATCGCATGGAAAGTAAAAATGTATGCTGTAGAAAGTAACAACGGATGTATTATTATTTTTTTTTCTATTATTTAATTTAACAATTACGTTCATATTTTACTACGTAATACTATATTCATCTTAAAGAATATGTAAACTTTGGAAGAATAATTTACCCTTTTCCATTAGACTTGTGCATACGAGTATATCTAATATACACAAATATCTACTGGGAATTAAGATACACAAACATCTAATTACCTTATCCCATTATAAAAATACATACACATAAGCTATATGAAATAAATAAATAAAAAAAGTTAACTAAAATATTTTTTTATAAAATAAAATAAAGTTTTTACTATATAGAAATTTAAAATATGTAAATGCTAAATTAAAGTGTTAAGTAAATATGAAAGCGACTAACTAAATCAAGTAGCCCAATTAAAATAGCAG
>JBQMRO010000040.1:0-642 GCA_052174475.1 Arsenophonus sp. NC-CH8-MAG3 | reverse complement strand
GTGAGCAGTGTTAGATGTAGGAATCTTTATCAAAATAATACCATATAAAAATGATAACTCTATCTTAAGAAAAGATTTTTTAAGATAACTGTAGTGTTATACTTTAGTGTAGAGATGACAGTGTATATTTCTTGAAGTTGTAGTGAACAATCACAAAAACATACAGTTAATACCTAATAAAGTAAGTCTGTTTATCTTTTATTAAGGTAAAGTTTTCTTTATCTATGCACTAAAATTCTGTAATCAAAATAAATCGATGATCAGAATGATCCCCAGTTTCAATTTGTTATGATTAATGATGCTCTACTGTACATAAAGCTTTCATCTCTGTCAGCAGTAGTTACCAATGCTAATAACAGATGCAAAGGGGATCTTAAACACTGTTAAACACTTTTATGTAGACACTTACTTTGTTAGTGCAGACGTGTTTCATAGCAAACGTGCTACATCTTCGGTGCTGAGTGTGTGACTGCTGTTTTCTTCGTTGCTGTATGTGTGTGCATGTGTGGTGGGGGTAGTGTGTCATGGTTAGTGTTGTTTTTTGTTAGATTTTCGTAATAAATTTAAACGTGATGTAGTTATTGATTTAGTTTGTTATCGTCGCCATGGTCATAATGAAGCGGATGACCCGAGTGTTACACA
>JBQMRO010000039.1:0-435 GCA_052174475.1 Arsenophonus sp. NC-CH8-MAG3 | reverse complement strand
ACAAGTGTTTCATGAGCAAAAAGAATGGACCACCAGTATCAAAAATTCCAGTATATTTATTTTAAGGAAGAGTAAAAGAGTTTTATCTGTAGAAATATATCCAGATGTACTGGAGGGAGTTACTACTATTATTATTATTATTATCGCTAATTAAAGGAAGTGATTATTGCAGTGATGAAACTATTATCTGTGCTTTACTAAACAGTAATGACGCAGAAGGTAAATGGGGTGATGAGAGTCGGCAGGTGTACGTGATACTGCTGTGATTCTCAACGCATATTAAAATTATCTTATCTTTAACAAGGTATTAATAAAGAATAATCTTCTGTCGTCGTACTTGCAACGCCGTTCACGTGGGCATTGGGTTAAACCAACACCAATAATGGCGCCTATTAATGTATGTGAACTAGAAGCCGGTAACCCTAAATACCGGGT
>JBQMRO010000038.1:0-1060 GCA_052174475.1 Arsenophonus sp. NC-CH8-MAG3 | reverse complement strand
TGTCAGAATTTTAATTTAAAAATTTGAAAACATTGGTTTTCATATTTTGTGTGTGGATATATTGTATTTAAATTTGCTTGTTAAATCGAATTAAATACATTTAATTTAGTTTGTTAAATTGTATCGTATTTGTTTTTAAACTGTATTTTTTTTAAAATGAAGGAAAAATTATTTGATCTGAAGTAACTCTTTAATTCTTCTTTTCTTTAATTAGTCCAAAGCGTGTTCCTATTCACAGTTAGAGTTTGTATTCTGAGGATGTTGCCCAGTGCTTCGGTGGTTGTCCTAGAGTGGTTGTGGTGTCTACATATTTTAATTAATCTTGATTCTTCAGCTCAACTTGAATGATTATTCTATGCTTTCTTGCTGACGCTTACTTCACACCATCTGTAATATTATATTGTGGTCACATCTCCTGGTTTGGTATTCTGTTCATTCATGTTTCCCCCACTATAGATCTCAATATATTTATCTCAGCTGTGTGAGCCATCTGTTTTGTTCTTGTAGTATTGACACGAAACTGTGATCTGTATATCATGATTGATTATACCATTGTTTTATTTATTTTTTTATTAAATATTTGTTTTTTCCATGTAATATGTTGCAGACAGCCTCTTTTTTTGTCATGTGATCTCTTAATTTCAAAGTGAGATACTTTATTGTTTGTTATGATAATTCTCAGACAATTAATTGATATTATTTGCTCAATCAGTTTACCTTACACTTCCAATTTACACACACTGACTTCTTAGAAATTGTTATTGACTTTTGTCTGTTCATATTTACTTACAGTACTTCTTTGTTCCTATACAAAACATATACAATTATACATATACATATTTACATACAATTATACATATATACATATGTATATATACATATACATATACAAACATATACATCTGCTGCAATTCATTTTCGTTTCTGCTATTAATTCAACTTCACCTACATAACCAACAACATATCCAGGGAAACTGGATTTATAAAAGTGATAAAGGCATTATCAAGCAAGATTTTAGTCTGCTACTTGATCAAAATGAAAATGGCTATTCGGCATTAG
>JBQMRO010000037.1:0-931 GCA_052174475.1 Arsenophonus sp. NC-CH8-MAG3 | reverse complement strand
ACTAAATGGGCAACATTTACATATATATATATATATTTATATGACAAAAACATAAAAAACTAACAAAAATAATCATTAAAATGACCATAAAAATAGCATACAAAACCAACAATAACCTACTAAATAAAATAAACACAAGAAACAAATTATAAGGCACACAATGAAATCTACAAATTTGAAGGCAGTGATGCAATAAATTCTACGTAGATCAGAAAAAAAAACATTAAAATACCGATTTATCGAACACCTAAAAGCATATATAAAACCAGAAATATATATATAAATCTAATCTGGCTACAGGCGCAATCGGGCACGAATATCAACACATTTTTATATGTTCAAAATATGATCTTATATATGTTCTGACATATTCTTATCGTGGAGTACGTTATCCATTACTTGGACGTTCGCTATATATATTCTTATATATGTTCAAAATATAAAGATAACATTTACATACACTTATATGACACTATATACCGTAAAAAGTATATGATGAAAATAAGGGAAAATTTACAAATGTATAAACACAAAACAGACAACAAATTAATGAAAAAACAAATACAAATAAACACAAAACACGATACACTATTTAGAATACTCAATATAGAAAACAATTAATACTCAAAACAAAACATACAAACAACGCAGAAACTAGAAAATAAAACCAACAACACACATGTAAGAAACATCCAGAAGCCACAGAGATACAACTCAAGAAGAAACAAAATGGCTGAAAATGGGAACACTATAGTTTCCGAAACATGTTCCAAGAAGTAAACGAAATACCTTGAAAAGGTAAAAATAATATATAAACAATAAGTATATTTACGTGTGTGTGTGTGGTGCTAAATAAATTTAATCAATCAGGTCCTATTTGGGTTAAAAATAAACCCGCTGGAAGTTGGGCATCGATCATCTTAGAGCAAAT
>JBQMRO010000036.1:0-60573 GCA_052174475.1 Arsenophonus sp. NC-CH8-MAG3 | reverse complement strand
GCGGTACCTCTAATCAGCTACCTTTCACAATCACGGATAAATTCATGTAATGGATTAAAATAGTATCTCATTTTACAGATCTCTGTAGGGTAGACTTTTTATGGTATATCATATCTCTGTTATGACATTTTTCACGAAACCAATAAGTAGGATACGTCAGCATCTCCGAAATTCCCTATACGCTAGAAATAAGCATAACTTCTAAATACTTAGGTGTCGATTTAATTAATCGGGGTTTTAATTTACATGGTCGCTCCCAATTCACTATTAAACCCTTATCCGTAGAAAAAATAAAAATTCTATTAAAATAGGATTGTATTTATAAGGTATCATTTATTTCAGATAACTCAATTATCTAGTTTTAAACTAAAAATAGTTTTACTTAAATCTAATTCTTGAATAAATAAGAAAATGTTAGAATTGGATGGTTGATATCACTAAAAATAAAAAAGGAAATTTTCTAGAGCTTTATTGAAAAAAATGGAAATTTTGCTATTGCATGAGTAAAGAATTTTAATTATGTACTAATAATTGAGATTACAAAACTCAGCAGTAACTGCCACTCAATATAATGTTAAAATTAACAAAATCAATAATATAAAATTATTTATATGTCAGCAGAAGATTTTACTCAAGCAATAGAAGGTAAACATCAGTTTAAACACCTAAAGATCTTAATTTAACGAGTTATAAATATAAGAGAATTTTAATATGGGTGCCCCGACTTGTTTTGTGGTTATAAGAAAATCTTTGAATTAGTAAAAGTATCTATCTATCGTTTATACATCCTGTAATCCTAATACAGTCTGTTACAACCTAAATATACTCAATAAAATTTACTGATTAACATCAATCGATTAGTTTTCTGATACTTATCTTGTTTAAGTGTGGTTTTCCTTCAAGAAAAAACACATTTAAACAAGATAAAAACGTCATTAAATATAGTCTTTTCTTTTATAGTTCATAACAAAAAGAGAATCGTTTTAGCGATAACTAATATTAGTCTTTATATAATAATATAAATTCAAATAATTATTGATGTAACCAATAAATGCTCAAATATTAATTGAATTATTTAAAAGCTTAAAATATGTAAAATACCACTAAATAATTAGAATTTTAGGTGATTTAACTGAAAAATTATTTATAATTTAATATTATGCTTTTCCTATTCGCGACGATACCAATGAGAGGATCGCTCTATAGCGATCATTCTAATTTGTAAAACTAATCGTTCTTCTAAAAATTGTCTTTTTCCTGATCAATAACTAATACTTCTACCCCGCACTAAATATGATAGTAATCATGGCTTATGCTTGTATTTAGGTAAAATGCTGAGGTATATTACTTTTCTGTTGCAAGTATTCAGCCAATTCAGTAATAAAATGCTGAATTTCTCTGGCAACTACAGCACGAAATTCAGTCGATGTACCTGAACGTTTATGCAGCAATAATTGAAAAGCGTTTGGATTATTACCAATAAATTCTATAAAAGTAGCAACAGATGCTCGAATGATACTGGTCCTTTTGTAAAACGTTGTCGTGCTTGACGCGTTAATTAACGGAGCGTAAAATCAATTTTATCAACCATGGTTAATTCTAATTCATTAACATTACGAAAATGTCGATAAAAAAGTTAGTGCAATACCAGATTCTTGAACAACTTCACGTAAGCTGAGATTAGTAAAGCTACGCTCAGCACTTAATTTGCTGAAATCTGCTTCTATCAGAGAAGCAGATGTTTTCTTTCTGTTTTGCTCTAACGCCTGTAATATTATTTACAGTAATTAATATACCTCTTCGAAAATAATCGAGCTAAGCTACTATAGCAAATTTTAATAGAGTTGCAGTGTTCTTAAGTTTTATTAGTATATAAGAAATTTTTGTTTATTTATTAAAATATAAAGCTTAAATTTTGTATTTAAGTTTGATTAAAGAAGATAATGTTAATTTGAGGAGTTATTCTCATTTCTGGTATATGGGTTTTAGAAATTCTGGCATATCCTATTGATTAATTTTATAGATAATTTCAACAACAGAGAGATGATATAGTATGAATAGTCTACACTATAGAGGTATTTGCAAAACCAGATATTACCTCTGATCTCTTCTATAAATTTATCCGTAATAGTGATAAGAAGCTGACAGGAATAGCTGTTAAGGCGGAGCTTGAAGGTATGCTGTGATACATGCTTAATTCTCCTTATCAAGGGAGCGGCGCCATCCTTTATTCACAATGGTTAAATGTATCACAGCAAATTATACAGACTAATATTGACGATGTTCAGATTAAAGTGCCTAAGGTTAAAAAAAGGGGGTCATCGTAACAGAAACGGAATATGCTTTAAGAACTCGTTGCTACCGCCTTATCTGAAGCGTGCAAAAAAAAACGTTAAAGAATTTCTACTCTAGAACACGGAAAGGAATCGTTACTGATGATTTTTACGAAATTCTTTAGACTTCTCAGTGAGAAGTATATGTTCCTCCCTACCAACTACCAATAAACATACTGAAGCAAGGAATACCTTGAAGAGCAAAGACAATGGTAGTTGTCTGATTTAAGCGATACACGCTACATTTATTTCTTGGCTGAAGGAGAGTGTCATTCTGTTAGGCAATATAGTAACTTCTGCCTATTAGTTATTATTTACGGTACTCTGCACCATGCACGTAAGTAACTCATTGCAGTCGAAAATGCTTATCAAGAGTTAGAAGCGAACTTTGGCCTAACTCCTCAATGGCCTGTAAGGACGTGACTTAACTATATCTCCCAGGCTTGCGCTACGGGAGACTTGGTATTTTTAGTTTTAGAATGCAATGGTAAAGATATTCTCGAGCATGTAGCACAAACGCCATTAGCTACATAAAATAGATGATGTGCTGGCTTCAACCCCTAAAGAAATGCACCGAAAGTTAAGGTAGTTCTGCCGAAGGTTTGCTTACCAAATAGTTTCGATGTCTCTAATAAACCCCTTTTAATATTTTTGTTGACAAGGCTTTCAGCGAAAGTGTATCTTGCAGCAATGAGAAGCTGCAGAAAGAACAAGAAGAGTTGCTGGTATTCTACCATATACCATCAGCGTACTTGAGCATCAATAAAAATGACGAATCTGATTGAATAGCTTTTGCAAGATAGTGCACTTATGAAGCCGATGCGCGAAGCACTGTAGTTCAAAAAATAACCCTTTCAATTCTATTTAAGCTGATATTCCGTTTCATAAAAAATCTGGAGCTGATTTATGGAATTTGTGACCTTGCAGATCCTAGTAGTAAACAACCTCTGATTTAAGGATGGAGAGCATATTAATGAAATATCAGAGTAAAACCTAACCACTATATACACTAGATATTCTAGTATTTCTAATCTATCTGAGTTATTTGTTTGTATTTATATAATAAGTTATACCGAATATATAGACTCAATTTAATGCAATTTTTATTAGTTTCGGTTCTGGCAGGAACCATGCAACAATATAGTTAATAAAGCAAGGAAAAAAGTTGTAGTCATTAAACTTTATAATAAAATTGGGACTGAGTTTATCCCCTTATAGGAACTATTGCTTCTAAAGAACTACTAACATTTAGTTAGTTGAATTATCAAATTTAGAGAATCGCTATCCTGATTAACAATAGAAGTCTAATTAAATTAGATGTTACTTATCATACTTATGATAAAAATATTTATGCTGTTGGCGATGTTTATTGGTTATCTAAGTTTAGCTTCTTCAGATTATGTGATTAAGCTTTTCTTCACTATCATGGCGATAACAGCTTCCTGTAGCAATACACATTTAATTGAAATTATTCCAGAACCTAGATCATTTATTTATTCTAGAAATCAGTTCTATCTATAAAATAGAACAATAATTGATTGATATGAAGATACTTTATGAAGTCAAGTTCAAGTGTACTCAATTTAAATATTTAACTAGATTATAAATAGAAAAATAAATGTAGGTAGTTTAAAAATCTTATTTATCCCAAAATATTAAAAATTCTAGCTATTCACTGTTTGAATAAGTGTGCAGCAGAAATTATTCATATTAGGTAGGCAATTATAGAGCAAAAAGGTAAAGATAATGTTATTAAGTATTTTATACTACTACCTTTACTTATCCAGGTAAGAAAAACATTTTGGATTACTGCACTTTAAATGAATTAAACTGTTTGTTTAAAACAAAAACCTACTACTTAGTAGTAGGTAAGGAATTAATTTTTATTATAGTATCGATATATTTGTTTACGAATTGCTTCAGCAAACTGTTCATGACAACTCCTAAGCGATGAACCAGGACGATAAATTAAAACAACCGAACGCGAAGGAACAGGGTTAATGCAATTAAGATAGTAAATAGCATCACGTTTTATCTCTTTTGGTACAGATAAATCTGGCAAAAGTGTTATACCGCTTCCAGCTGCTACCATGTTACGTAATATCTCTAAACTTGTAGCACGAAAGTTGGTATCATTTTTTGCCCCAACCTGGAAACAATATCTCATCACTTGATCACGTAAACAGTAATCATCTTCCAACATAAGTAATTTTTGTCCTATAAGCTCACGCATTTCAATTTCTTTACGATTAAACCATGGATGTCCTTCATAAATTGCTAATCGCATAGGTTCCTCATATAGAGGAATTTTAATAAAAGCTTCGGTTTCTTTCACTTGCGCTAATATTGCACAATCCAGTTTGCCATTATTTAGTTGCGCTAACAGTTGGTGTGTTTGTGCTTCATGTAAATATATCACCAATTTAGGAAATAAACGATGTAATTCTGGAATGATCTGAGGTAAAAGATAAGGACCAATAGTAGGAATTAATCCTATATGTAACGGACCTGACATGCCTCCTTTACCTTGTAATGAAGCCATTTTCTGTAATATTTTAACTTCTCGCAAAACTACTCTTGCTTGCTCAACTAACAATAACCCCTGCTGAGTAAAGAGAACCTTTCTGCTAGTTCGCTCTAATAACATTAGACCTAAATTGTCTTCCAATTTACGAATTTGACTGCTTAAGGTTGGCTGACTAACATGACAGGCATCTGCGGCACGCCGAAAATGTTTATGCTCAGCTAATGCAGTAAGATACTCCAAATCACGAATATTCATGCCCACTCCTTCCCTAAATAGAAGTTTATAAGATTAACCAATCTATTAATCATAATAGATCTAGTTTTTTTAACGAAAAAATTCGGTAAAAATTATTTTATAAGTCATAAATAAAAAAGAAAATATTAAACGCTTTTATTTTGAGTTGTTTATCGACGATGATACTAGATTTGCTGAGTAGTTAACATTATACAACTAATTTGCGACCATAAAGCAACTATCTCAATTTCTTATTTATTAAAATTCAGACTACTAACATCGATTTTATGTATCTCTAATAAAGACTTTTCACTGAACTTTTACAATTAAATCAATAATTTTTACTAAATTTAAATCGAAATAGAGATATTTAAATTATTATTTAATCAATAGAATTATATTCTAAGTAAAGATTTTTTATTCTTAATAAAATAATTTTATTAAAATATATTAATCGATAATCATATACGCTATTAATTTTTTTTAATCCTATATATTATTGTTATCAATCAAAGGAAAATTAGGATCATCAATATTATCATTAGTAAACCTTATACACTGAACTAAGATTCATTGTTGTTTCCTTATTCAAGGAAGAGATATTAACAAATCTAGTGTATGGCGGTCAGGTTAGGTTCTACTCTGATATTTTGTAAATCTGTTCTCCATCCTAAATTTGATGCTGTTTACCACCAATAGGATCTTAAGCAGATTAAAATTCCCTAAGCTGTTTTCAACTTTCTGAGGAGATGAAAGCAGCTTCAATACCATTGAAAATGCTGCTTTCATCGAACTACAGTGCTTCGAACATTGGCTTCATAGCTTTTACTATCGCAAAAGCTGATTCAATCAGAATTCGTTGTTCTTATTGATCCTCAGTACACTGATGAAAATTGTAGAATGCTAGCGTTCTACTTGCTTTTCTTCAGCTTCTTCATCGCTGCAGGGGTAATCTGAAAACCTTGTTAACAAAATATCAAGAGCTTTATTAGCAGCATCGTGCGTCTCTTAATTATTTAGAGAGCCTCTTAATTCACCATTAACTTTTCGTTATATGCCTTGGAGAGTAAAGGCGGCACATTGGCTGTTTGTATAGCCAACAGTATTTCTACTATATGTATCTGCAAACATCTTTATTATTGTATTCTAAACACTAAGAACACAGGATCTTTCGTAGTAAGTATGGAAGATATAGATAAGCTATCCTTTAGTAGTTCATTAAAAGTTCAGTTAAGTTTGTTTCTGACTCTTGATAAGGATCTTTGATCACAATGATCTCTTCTTATGTCGATACTCAGTGCCGCCAATATAACTAGCAGGTAAAGGCGATTAGCTACCTAATTGAATTACATATATGCCTTCAGCCAAGAAATAAACTTAACGCATATCGCTTAAATCATGTTGGTACCATTGCCTGTACTCTTTAAGTCATTGCTGTTTTAATCTGTTAATGATACTGGTAGAGAAAATGTGTATTTTTTATCGAGAAGAACTAATAGAACTTCGTGAAAATTGTTGCTGAATAATTCCTACTTCTTTGCAGGTGCAAAGCCATGCTAACAATTTTTCTCCGTTTTTATACGCTTTAGATAAGGCGATAGAAATAAGCTGTTGAAGGTATTCTGTTGTCTCTGCGATTTCCATTTAATCTTAAGAACTTTTATCTGAACATCGCTAATACCAGTCTATATGGGGGTTCAGTGAAGCAAATAACCGTTACGGAGGACAGTTGAGATCTTTAGGAAAGGCGTCGTTGAGTATATTGAGCGAGATGGCTTAGAGCTCTATCTCAATAGCAGTATCTATCACCTATCTGGCACGCTATTATGGATTAGTTTATGCAAGGAATCAGATGTAATATCTAGTTTCACAGATATTTGTATGGTAGACTTTTTATGGCATATCATCTCTCTGTTATTGAAATCATCCACTAAATCAATCAGTAGAATACGCCAGCGCTTCAGAAATTTTATCACCAGAAATGAGTATAACTTAAAAAATGCATGAGTACTAAAATTTTAGTAATTAAGACTAATAACAGTGAAAAGCAAACTATTTGCACTTATTAAGTTATACCGTCAATAAATTAATATACCATTAATTAGTTCTGTTGATGTAATACACGATTAAAGTAATGAAACATTAATTAATTTACTACTAAAATAATTAATGACATTAGCTGATAATAATCAGAGATTATACTGGTAAAGCTTATTGCTTTGCTCGGAGAGCAATTTGTAGTCACGTCTGTATTTCAATTGTTATTGTTTTAAACAATCTTCTCCAGGCTAGATATTTCTTAAATAGAAGACCTTAGATTATAGAATCTACTCAGCAATCTTTTTAATCGGCTGATATAACTGTTTAGATTTTAAATCTGGAATTCCTTACCAATAACTCTCTAATTACCTATCCTTATTATTCGATGGTAACTAATTTTATGCTTATTAGCAAAGTTTTCGTACTATTTAGTTCCATTCAAGTAAAAGATAGATTTTTTATAAATAATTAGTTCGAAAAAACAGCTAACATATTCTTCACTAAACTCTTTAAAAATCTTATCGTTTATATGAATATTTCAATCTCGGTTGATTAAGACCGCAATTTATTTTTTCATTTTATTCCTCCTCTCTTATTTTTTAGCTTTTCTATATGTCAGATATAACGATTTTATTTAAAGGATTCAAGAAAAATGTTTAATTAACTTCAACAATACCACTTAGTGCATTTAAGTTAATGTCGTCACTTAAGTAAAGAAACACTGACATCATCTAAACGCTGTTTTCAAATCAATTCCTATGTATTTCACTAATTCCCGTAAAGTTAAACTGTGCAACATACATTGCAGAGATAACTAAACTATTTATTCTTGTGATCCAGTTTCACTAGAAGACTTCCAAAGATATTATTAAATATTTTCCTGCAAACGAATATTTTGCAATGATATCGCTGTAACCCTAATGAATATTTCTAGTGGATAACATGTTCACTATAACAATATAGGCAGGATAAATAGAATAAGTTGCTTTAATGTATAAAATGATGTCATCCAATAGATTATCATCAAACCACTAATGAAATGTACCTTTATCTTAGAAGGGAGTAAGGAAAGAATATCTTTGATCTTTATGATTTTTTACTTTTTTATGCCAATCACTGTAGCGAAAATCTTTTATACAGTATATGTTGATTTCTATCAACAACCTTTGCAAAAAAGCTATTTTAATTCAGGAATTATCCGTATCCACGTAAAAAGTACTGGGAGGTGGCAGTTTAAAACACTCTACTTCGATTTTAGTATATTACCAAAGACTCAGTAATAAAATCTTAACTAGCGATATCCAGTTTTTTATTTACTGAATCGATGATTCAAGATATTTTTATATTCACTACATGCATGCTGATAAGCATGCATGTAGTGCTTGAATGTAAATTTGCCGATATTTATCTATATTGATTAATATCGAATAGATAAAGTCCATTTACTTGAATATAGACAAACAATCTTACCTAATTCAAGGTTCTGCTGTAGATTTAATAACACTTTATCACAGAGTGGTAAAGTATTGGAGCGTTATTGCTTCTGGATTCTTTTGCGCCAGATAGGTTATAGGGTATTCATCACCATATCAATCGGCGAAATCACAAACACTTTAGCTGCATTAAGAATTTTTAATATCGATACCGATATTACCAAAACATTTTTAGTTTCTGGAGGAGATGGTTTTTCAGAAAGTTATTAACATTGTTCGCCGTTTTATCGGCGTGCAACCCGTGCTAATTTTGCATCTGTAGGGCGTCTACTATTCGCCACTATTGACCTTATACCTAAGGTCACGTTTATAATTTGTTAGGCTAGATCAGGAAAATATTTACCTGGTTAGCAATTTTAAATAACCCAGTCTTACCCTTTTCCCCTTGCTAATTGCGCCCATAATTGACCCTAGGTAGAGTAGGTAGTTTTACGCCTCTAGGCTTATGAGTAAGTAGACAAGAAGATTGTCTAGACGTCAATATTGTTATCAGTGATCCCACTGTTTGCATTTCGGCTTGTAAAACATCTTGGGTCTGGTTGTCTGTACTCTTGACTTCTAGGCGCGGATATCTTTTAGACAGTGCGCCTGGAGTTTTGCGTCGTCATATTAACAGTAATACCTATATCAACAAATTATCCTAAAAGGTAATTGATTATTAATATCGGGCTCGAGGCGCGCTATTACCCGCTACTGCCGTGGTGGCCAATAACTTCAGATCTTGCCTCATCATGGCAAGCTGTTACTGCTTATCAATGTAACTACCTATAATAGTTCGATATAATCGTCGATGATAGTACTGCTTAAGACAGTAAAGTATTTAGCCATGCGATCCCAACTTCTTATTAAGAATACTGCGATCTGCCTAACTGATCGTAATGAGTTACCTTTGGTTAGCTGTTGTTTGATGGGATCTGCAAATAACTGGTTGTATTCCCTAATAAATTTAGTTAGGGTAGAATTCACCTATAGCTGAATGAAATTCAGCAGTCATCCCCCCCGTTAATTAATACCTCAATCGAAAATGTGCTCAATACTACATCAACTATTTTTGATAGTTAGAAAGTTAAATTGTTCTTTAAAAAAGAAGATAAAAGCCATTAATTTATGCTATAAAAAAGATAGAATTGGTTTATAGATTTTGTAAATTATAATTTCATCATAGCATACATTCTTTGATTTAATGTAGTAATTTTAAAGATATTAACCTTAGAGTTCCTTAAAAATCATTATTTTTCTAGTTTATGCATTTTTCTAACAACAATTCTGTTGCCTGATTACTCGATCTGATCGTCGGTAAATCATAGTAATATGCCATTTTAAAATGTCTTTCTGAAATATGGTAAGTATAGTGTCTAATCATCTCTTATTGCATTACAAATCTCTGCTAACGATGTTGTTGAGTTTGGTGCTCATGGTAATAATGAGTAATATCTTTCCTGCATAGTAAAGCTATAGTTTTGACACATATACCGGTGAGCCGGTTAAAGGTGTGGCGCCAAAGATATTTTATGCTATGCCACACTTATTTTTAGTCTTTTTAGCGAAGTGCACTTTCCAGTAGTGCGTCCTTACTGTTCCTTCAAGGTAAACGGCTGCCGGTGCTTCCTAACTCTGATATGCCATAAAGAAAGAAGATAATTGGAATTTATCAGGTCATCGCTGTGACGCCGCAGCCGGATGATAGCGCTTAGCTAGATTTATTCTAGCGCTTTTTCTTAAAATAATTTAGCTCATGCAGTAACTTAGAACGTAGTATAATATGATCTAAGCGGCGCAGCTATCCTATTTCTGGGATGTTCATGATATAAGTATTGCTTTATACTTTGCGATATGTTAAATTTTAGAAATTTATCCAGGTTATTTGGAATAAGTCTACTAGAAAGCGTAAACTGGATAAATTAAGAAGATAACACGAGACTTTACATGTTACGCCGCCTGTTTATCCAAATGGTTTTATGATATCATCTGAAATGAAGGATTACAGATGACTGACTGAATTTTTATGCCCTAAATGAGGTTACATAGCAATGTAACTAACTCCTCTTGATCTACAATTTTTCTCGATATGGTAAATATTATCTGCCTCTAGTCATGATAATCCGGAGTTTTGAAAAACTCATAAAGCCAAAGCTGATGATGCTGGACATAACTCATTAAGAATAATTACTGAAAGTATACTTGCTGATGAATTCATTACCTACAGGGAACAAGGGGTAATTTCAGTCTCTTTTGCCACTTGAACAAACACAAAGATAATTTGGTTAATAGACTTGACGAATGCGAACAGAATGATAATTTCTATTTCTCTGGAAATAGGCTAGAGAGTAATTTATTCAGATGCATATCTCCTCGATCAACTAAACTGCTTTTTACTATTGATGATGACCGGAGTAAATTTCTTTAAAACGCGGTGAAAGTGTTAACTCTTAGATCTATCTCTCTATTGAGAGAATACTTGTCTGTGAAACTTTGCCATGGGGATATGTCCATCGCTATTGCTATACCTATCTTGAACCGTTATCACTAATATTTTTTTTGAAAAAGTTTTAAATTCAAAAACCTGTAGTTCATGGAGTTTCAAAGCTACCGAGCAGTGATTGATAGGAAGTTAATATTTTATCGATTACAACTCAAGAACACATTCATTTTTACTATACCCATATTCTTTATCCTTTTTCAAGAATAGCTGGCAGCGACTCAACGTTTTATTTCAAGTCGCCATCGGGTTATGTTGTGGTAATCATGCAAATAGAATATTGAAATTAGTATCTTCTATGCCTTGCACGCTTATGGTAGATAACTCAATGATCATCCTTATGTTCATCTCTTTGTCACTCATGACGGGCTAAATATTAAACATGTTGGCTGTATGGAGGGTGAGCTATTTTTAAAAAAGCAATAAAAGAAATCTAGATAGGCGCTGTCATCCGGCTTCTGAGTTATAGCGATAACCTAATAAATCCCAGCTATTTATTTGGTCTCTAGTGTATTCACACTAGAAAGGAATGGCGCATTATTTGAATGTACAGTACAGACGTTACTGGAAGGTGCGATTCATTAAAAAGACGAAATGAATGTGGCGTAGCGTGAAATACCTCTGGCGCTACATTAAACGCTCCATGATATTCTAACCTCAAAACTGCAATATTACCTAATGGAGAGTAGTTCTACATCATTACTAGACCACCGCACTAAACAATTACCGGGTAGCAGAGACTAACACAAAAAGAGATAATCTAGACGCTATATTATCTACATTTTAGCAAGGCATTTTAAGATGCTGTGTTACTATAGTTTCTTGTCGAATACTAAATAAGGTACACTATTACTAAATATTATATAAGATCTTGAAGATAATAGTTTGCAAAAAAAAAACTGAAAAAACCGGGTTCACTGTGCTGATAGAAGGGTTTCTGCAGACAAGCTTTGTATAAATGTATTTCATGTAGTGATAGGATACTTTATCAACAGTTAGCTAGGCTAACAGATAACGGAATTATTGTTAGAAAGGATGCATAAAATAAAAACGAGGCTTATTAAGCCAAACCCCTATGTTAATATCTCTATAATTATTACATTAGATTAAAAGAATACATATTCCGATGAAATTTTAACTTACAAGATCCATAAACTAATTTTTATCTCCTTTAGTAAAAAGAGATACTTTGATCTCTCTTAAAAAGCAATTCAATTTCCTAACAATGAATAAAACCTTTAAAATTTTCCAAGAGGAAAATTATTCGCGTTCATTTCCTACAATGCCATTTTTCAATATCTTATAGAAACGCAACAGCGCTATAATTATAGCTCTCATGCTATTCATATTGGAGTACAGACTGATATTAATCAGGATCGCTTTTATCTTGGCTTCAATATTTTATTGTATCACCTTTTCCCTATTTTAGGAGGAGCTTTGTTAGAGCTTTTTTCGCATTACTGACATAGATTGAGATTGATTGCATAAGCTCACCGATTATGTTCTATCAATACAGCAAAATACTTACTCGGCCCGTTTTAATTACCTTAATTTCTTCATTAAATATCAATTTCATCTGTTTGCAGTAATTGACATGCACACCTGATTATGCTCATTAATTACAATAGGAGTGAAGACTTATTTCTCTCTTAACAGAATATTGTTGTTTATCTATACTGTGTTTTAGGTTTTATACAGCGCGCTAGACATCCCTTATTAAAGATTGGCACATTGACGTCTTTTTTACTGCTAACCAACGGGAATAACTTTTTCCAAATCAGCCTGACATTATGATATTTACCGGTAATCGCTCTGAGGATTAGGTCATTGACCTACTTGGCTTTTAAATAATCAGATATGAGTTTTCCTTTCAGGCAGAGCATCGTTTCATTGCCGCTTCCTAAAGGATGAGCTCACGGGTCTTCAGGGTCATTACCTGTTGGTGAAACGCTTCAGATTGATGAACTAATTAAGTAAAGGTAATCCTGCCTTACGGTGGTGTAACATGTATCATTTGCACACTGTTTCTATGGAGCGAAAATTAACTAGCAGACAGATCAGGTCAGCAAGGATTTGAGCGTTTCTACAACTGAACACTATGCCTGCCTTCAGTAAATATCAGTAGTTTTTTTGCTATAGAAGAGCATATTCAGTAACGTTACAATCAGCATCTATCAACTCGGTGAACAGTCGTTTGTCATTTATTAGTGTTTTTACAAAGGCTATATTGGTATCATGAACAACTTTAACGACCGCACGCCGTGCTCTCGGTTTCTAGATAGTTTTCAGTTTTAGTTTTTTTCTACACTCAATCTCTCTATTGTGAATGAAAGTTGATAACTATTCTGGTTTCAGAATATACCAGGGATGTCCTCCAATTATCAGCACAAGGGATTTAGACTGAGTAGTCACGTAGTGACTCAATAATTCCCGTAACTGAAGATGCAGTAAGTTGTAGCTCTTATCTAGATCTTTGATAAATTCCAGTACCATGGTTCTTAGTATCTACAAAAGAAACTATGTGTAGCCTTTTAACGGTAGGCTGTTACCTATCAAGAAAACCGACATAACTTAAATACAGTGAGCTCATAGCTAACTTATTAGAGAATAGGAAATAAACAAAACGACGGTAAGATTTTCTTTAGCAAGACCTAGATATCAGCGTCACCAGTTCATAAAAAAGCCAGATCAGTCTAGTTATGGGCTTCCTTCAGCTAGCAGATTAGATCCATACACCGCCAAGCTGTTTTATTCATCTATAAACGGATGAATCTGTGGTCGGATATTCGGTCACTATTTGTGCTTCATGTAATGCTGTATCATAAATTTTCACACAGGATTGTAAATCCTGTTCGCTGACGTTCAGGATCTAGAAATGGATACCGTATGTCAACTGCGCGTAAAAATATGCAAGGATTTACAGCACCTTCATTAATATCATGCTAGCAGTGTATGTGCTAGTCAGCACATGTCCATTTGAAATGGTTTTAAAGATTTTTCATTTATATCTTTCGTCATGACAGAGAAAAACTTAGCGCTATTATGAATAATATTCCAAGAAATTGTTTATAAATTTTTATAAAGTACAGAAAAAACTTATCGAGTACCGCACGGTGCTGGCCCGTCCCGGAGCAATTTATATCATTTAAACAACCGGAGAGCGTTAGATACCTGAACCTTTCATTGCCGCTTTGTTACAGATAATTAATGACCTCATCAAGATGTTGCGTTTTAGTTCAGCCTGTAACTGTTCCCGCCTTAGGTGCTGAAAGGTAAGGGCGTAAGGACGCGGGCAACTTCACCGAATACCTCCGTCCAGCTTTACTGTTCAATTAATGAAGGTTGTCATAAATACAGTTGGTACAAACAATTGGTTACTCAGTGCCATATTCTGGTGTAATGATATTAGTGTAAATTCACGCTATGGGAGATCGTGATGCTCTGATTGGGCATTGTTAAAACCGAAGGTTTTTAGCTTAATTGCTACTTTATCTATTTAAAGTTAAGATAGGTAGTGATTTTAGCGTTTCAGATCAGCGGTGAAACAGGAGAGAATGGGCTCATATCATAAGCTACGCCTCCAGTTGTTTCAGAGCCTGTTTAAGGTAGTTATTCGATTAACTCAACTGAAATAAGAATGTCAAAGGTTATTTAGCTTTCTTCTAGTGTGTTTGACGGGCTGATAACTGGATGTAATACCCCTTGATAGCAATTTAAATCCAGTTGATATTATTTATCGGAGTTATACAACTAGCCGATATCAGGGAAAACAGCATATGCGGATTGAGTTTCATCTGGGAAAACCAGATGTATTCATCGGTTTTGCGTGAGACCAGTTGCAAAACGAGTAGAATAGTTGGTTATCAGAGGTTTCTACCATTAGCCTGCATATCCTTAACGTTACGCGTAGACAAGGCAATTAGACTGCAGAGACAGCATTTAGGCGATTGAGCGAGCAAGAAGAGCGCACCTCATAACCAGATTATCCATCGAAAATATCGAGCATACAGCACCAGATAGCTTTTTGCGGGTATGGTTTATTCTATATCGCCACATATATTCAGCAGAAATGTGTCGCTATATTATTACGTATTTCTGCCTAGCGGCATCCGACGTTCCACAAAAGTGTGCTCAGATAGATTGCTGTAATAAATGGGTCTCCAGGTTCGAATATTGCCCATAATTGCACTATACCTAATCGTCAGTGTTAGTCTGTTTTGCTCACTATCTTTTTTTAGCTTGCGCTAAACTGAGGTTAATTTTTGCTAAATAGTGTTTGGTTTTTACCTTTCGCTAGAATAAATTCCAATGCCTAACAAATAACTTGCAGAATATAGCGCTATTATTTTAGCTACCGTTGATATGTTTAGTTGTATAATCACAAATTACTACAATAAGTATTGGTAATAAAAATTTCCAGTCTAGCCTTATGAATGATTGATTCAAAGTTAAACCTGAATTATTTAAAAAAACCATACTATTTAAGGATGTGATACATATGCTCAAGATGAAGAAACGAGGCATTATGTTAAGAACATTCAGGAAAAAGAGTTTACTGCTGCTAAAGATGGTTACTCGTTTTTTATTATAAGCAGAAATTTGGTGCAGGTTATATTTTGATAAAATCAAAATCATTATTTAATGTGGAACTTCTTCTGTCATGAAATCAACAGACTTATAACTTAAGAACAGCAGTTTAATATATTTCTTATATTATTTAGCCTGATACTTTGATGTTAATAAAGTTTAATTTGCTAAAATTATGGCGCAATTTATAATTTTAGGTTCAGCAAAACTAATTGAATAGATAGTTCTACAAAGCTTTGATGCACAGTATGATCCTATGTTAAAAATAACACATCAACTGATCAGTAACCTTTTGAGGTTGGTGATTAGTATGGTGTACAAGAAGCGATAAAAAATGAATTAATCTTTATGATCACCACCCGTATTTAACTATTAAATAACTTAGATATATGAATTTAATAGTTAAATTTTCTAAATAATTAGCAGAATAAATTAAGCAGCGTTACCTTAGACTGCTAAAAGATTATCTGCATTTTAAAATTACAAAAAATTTTTTTAGTTTATTGTCAATTATTTCAATATTGCGATTTTACTTCTGATAATTTATTTATTTGTATTTCACACAAATAAATTATTTTTGTAATACCCCCACGTAAGTTATGCTAATTTCTGATATAGAAGATTTCTAAGATAGTAGCGTATTTCTTGATGATTAATTTTGTGTGTGATTTCAACAACAGAGAGATAATATGCCATAAAAATCTACTCTATAGATAATCCTCGAAACAAAATATTACCTGCACTCTCTTGTATAAACTCCTTCGTAATGGTTTATCAGGCAGCTGATAGTCACAGCCGTTGGCTGTGCTCGAAACCATGATTGCAACAATGTCTTCAATGTCAATTTTTGTAGATAGGCGTCACCAATGCCGTCATCCGTAACGGTTATTTGCTCAGCGAGTTAAACAAGACGACGGATATTGATGATGTTGAGATTAAAGTGCTTAAAATATCAGAGGGATCGCAACAACAACAGAATATGATTCAAGAGCTCGTTGCTGCCTTATCTGAAGGCAGTAAAATGGCAAAGAGTTGTTACCGTTACCTATATATACGAAGCATTATATAAATGTTATTTTACGAAAACTATAAGGCTTTTCTTAATAAAAACATATAGTTTCTCTGCCAACTTTATCAGAAAAGTGAAACAGCAATGCCTTGAAGAGCGTTGGCATTGTGTGTTTTCGTGATTTAAGCGATACACGCTATGTTTATTTGTATACTAATGGCGTATCAGCTTGTCTGACAAGCTGATCGCCTTTTCTTTCTGCTCATTATCGGCGGCGTTGCATGGATGTAAGGGGCGATATGCGCTCGAAGAGAATTATTGAAAATCAGAAGTAAACTTTAGGCATAACTTTTCAATGATTAGTGAACGCGTAGCTTAACTATATCTTCCAAGCTTGCTATGGAAGAGACGGGGTACCCTTGATTTTTAGAATGCAATGCTAAAAATATTCCTGGACATGTAGCACTAATGCCATTATCTACACAAAATATCTAATACACTGGTTTCACTCCCAAAAAGAATGCACTGAAAGTTAAGTGTGAAATGCAGGAAATTTGGCTAGCAAAGAGGGGTGTTATGCCGATAAAAAAATTTTTTGATGTTTTGCTGATAAGATTTTTAATGTGTCCTTCAACAATGAAGGAGGTTGAAAAAGATCGAAAAAAGAACGGCTGGTATTCTATGCCTTTCCGTGATTGCACTTGGCATAAATAAGAACGACGAATCCGATTAAATCGCCTTTTACGATAGTGAAATATGAAAGCGATGAACGAAAGTACTATAGTTTAAAACAACCATTTCAATAAAATTTAAACCGCTACAGCTTTTCTGAGAAAAGCTAGAATTGATTAAGAAGATTCCTTACTGACCGTAAAAATAACCTCTAATTTAAGGATGAAGAACAGATTTATGAAGTATCAGAGTGGAGATTCCTAACCGTCATTACAGCAGATTTGATAATAACTTTTGATAAAAATAAAAATATATTTAGATCTATATCTAGCTCTATACTAATATTCTTCCTTATTAAGGTTTACATTTTAAACAGAATAGAACCTACTCCAATGCTGAAAGTGATATTAATAATTGAAATGATATGGCTAAAAGTGATATTTAATTTTAATAAATTAATACATTAAAAAATTATTTAATAATTCATGCCCTTGCTCACTCAAGATACTTTCTGGATGAAATTGGACACCTTCAAGTGGTAGTGTTTTATGGCGAATACCCATAATTTCATCAATATTTCCATTATCTAACGTCGTCCAGGCAGTAATTTCAAAAGTAGCAGGTAAAGTTCCGGCATCAATCACCAAAGAATGATAGCGAGCAACCTGTAATGGAAGATTTAATCCTTTAAAAATACCTTGTTGGTTATGATTAATTGCTGATACCATTCCATGCATTACTTTTCTTGCTTTGACGATAGCAGCATTAAAGGTTTGACCAATCGCCTGGTGACCAAGGCAAACCCCTAAAATTGGGATCTTACCGGAAAAATATGAAATTGTATTTAGTGAAATACCTGCTGTACGAGGTGTACATGGACCTGGTGAAATAATTAAATGTGTCGGTGCTAATGTTTCTATCTCCGAAATAGTTATTGTATCATTACGCTTAACTACAACATGAACCCCTAACTCACACAGATATTGATAAAGGTTATAGGTAAACGAATCATAATTATCAATTATCAATAGCATAACTATCTATCCAAATGATTTTTATATGAATGATTTTTTAATTGTGACTTTTCCTTAATAATAAAAAGAATAAAATTCCTATACCTTAAGGATAGGATAAATTATCATACCATAACTATAAAAAATAGCTTATAAAAATCAATTAAAATACCTACTTTTAATAAAAAGTAAAATAATTATCAATTAGAATAATGATAAAGAATAACCATTAAATATTATAAACTTCGTTATAATATTGGCTTATAAGATTTTAAATTATTTGATGTTATTTCGGTAAATTTTATCAATATGTTAGTTGCGGATTTATCCTTATTTCTGGTGTATGAGGTTTCAGAGATGCTGACATATCTATCCTGCCTGATTGATATCATGAATGATTTCAACAATAAAGAAATGATATGCCATAAATAGTCTGCCTTATAGATATTTGCGAAATCATATATTATCTTTATTATTTACATGAACTCATCCGTAATTATGCTAGGATCTAATAGGCTCTGCTGTTGAGGTGGAGCTTAAAACCATGCTGCAATAACATATTTAACCGCTACCTTGTCGACAGGAGGCTATTCCGTTGACCGTAACGATTATTTGCTAATAACTTCTTTAAGTATATTAAGCTTAATTAAGGAAGCATGAGGTTTATTTTATGCTAAATCCAATATGTAATAACTCCATTAATAGGATTTTCTAATCCTTCTATGTATTAATATAATGATTATTTTATTGCTGATATAAAGGTTTAAAACATTTAGAAATTTTGCTAAAATTAATGATCTAGTCTATTTGTAAATCATTTTCACCGGTCAATTTTAATTTGATCATAAATATGCTTATTTACATGAGCACATTTATGCCCTGTGGAATACAGGGCAGTCAATGGCAGCTTTAAATTAAAGGTTTTTTAAAATTATTACGTTCGTTACGACAATTATTAATTGTATTAATGCAAATATTTTATCTGAATGGATGTATTTTATATTAGAAAATTTTAAATAATTTCATATAATGTGATTATTTAAAATTAATCATTATATTAATTATATTTAATAAATGAGATATGCATTTATATTACCTTATTACCTTATTACCTTATTACCTTATTACCTTATTACCTTATTACCTTATTACCTTGATCTTGTGTTATTACTTGATAAAATCAAAAATAGAATAAAAGAATTTTTCAATATAATTTTTATTTTAACTAAAAGTAGTTAAATAACAAAATATTGTAAGTTTATCATCTTATTAGATGGAAAAAGAAACTTTCTTGACAGATAGATAAACTATCCTTCATAAAAAATAAGTCAAATTTTGACTCTATTTAATATTTATTCATGAAGTTCTTTATTAAGAACTTTTCTGTGATAAGTAGCTTCTCATATAGTAAGTTATGAGATGATGAATGAGTTTTGCAGGGGCTTCGATGCGTAAATTAGTACTGATATTGTTGATAGTGTTTTGTTGGTTACAATATTCACTATGGTTTGGTAAAAATGGTATCCATGATTATTTGCGTATAAAAAGTGAAGTTTCAGCGCTAGAGACGTTAAACATGACATTTAAAGTACGAAATGAACATCTATTTTCTGAAATAGATGATTTGAATGAGGGATGTGAAGCTATTGAAGAACGAGCTCGAGCTGAGCTTGGCATGATTAGACCTGGAGAGTCTTTTTATCGAATAGTGAGTGATAATATTTTTTCCATAAATAAATAAAATTTTTATAAGAAAATCTTTTTCAACCACAAAATTATTTAATACAATATAACAAAAAAGTGATAATTCATAAGAAAATCGTAGACGATGAATAAATTTATATCTAATCGTAAAATACAAGTTGCTGCTTTAATACCTGCCGCTGGTATTGGTAGTCGTATGAAAGCTAATTGCCCAAAGCAATACTTGAAAGTAGCGGGAAAAACCATTATTGAGCATACTATATCTGCTTTACTTAAGCAGCCAAGGATTTCTCAAATTATTGTTTCGTTAAATAACCGTGATATCTTTTTTCATCAATTACTGATTTCAAAAAATCCAAAAATAAAAACAGTTACTGGTGGTTCTCAAAGAGCTGATTCAGTTTTGGCTGGACTGAATTATTTATCAGATAATTTACAGTTAGATCCTCCCTGCTGGGTTTTAGTTCATGACGCAGCTCGACCTTGCTTACATCAATCTGATTTAGATAGCATCATTCGTTTTATTGATAGTCAGCAATCTTCTTACGGTGGTATTTTAGCAGCTCCAGTAAGAGATACTATGAAACGTTCAGTTCAAGGAAAAATAGATATTAGTCATACTGTTGAGCGAAATGAACTTTGGCATGCACTAACGCCGCAATTTTTTCCTTTAGTATTAATCAAAAACTGCTTGACTCAAGTGTTAGCCCAAAAAGCGGTAATTACCGATGAGGCTTCAGCGCTTGAATATTGCGGTTACCATCCTAAATTGCTAGAAGGTAAAGTTAATAATTTAAAGATTACTCAACCAGAAGACTTGATTCTAGCAGAATTCTATATTTCTCGTGCTTTATAAGACTATTGTTAGGAGTATCGTTCATGCGGATTGGACATGGATTTGATGTGCATAAATTTGGTAAAGATGGCCCAATTACAATATGTGGAGTGAAAATTCCCTATAAACAAGGATTAATAGCATATTCCGATGGTGATGTCGCTTTACATGCACTGATAGATGCTATGCTTGGTGCAGTAGCATTAGGTGATATTAGTAAACTTTTTCCTGATACCGATCCAGTTTTTAAAGATGCAGATAGTCGCAGTTTATTACGCAAAGCGTATTTTCAGGTACTAAAAAAGGGATACTGTATCAGTAATCTTGATATCACAATTATTGCTCAAGTACCAAAAATGCTGCCATATATTTCTGACATGCGAAAAAATATAGCAGATGATCTAGGTTGCAACATTGATAATATCAATGTTAAGGCTACCACGACGGAGAAACTTGGATTTATTGGTAGAAAAGAAGGCATTACTTGTGTAGCAGTAGCTTTATTAGTAAAGGATAATAGTCATGATAGCGATAGCACTTCAGTGACTGCATGGTAAACCAGTAGTCAGGGAACCAATAAAATTAAAGGCTGAAATTTCATTGTGCGTGAAAATCTGAGTTAAGAGCTGAACGTAATGCTAAACACTTGATAGTGTGCATGTTAGAAAATAGCTCTCATATTTATTTGTAGCCGATAAGCACTCGATTTATTAACATATCTCCGTGTAGAGATAGTTATTCTGGATTAAAAGATCAGCAGGCAATAACTTAAAGGAGCTTTTCTCTCTATTTATTAGAGAGAAATTCTGATTTTAGTTAGTTTTTACTAGCCATACGCGAAATTTTATAAATGAAATGATAAAAAACATAAATTACATATTAGTTCATTAAAAGGGAGTGATTTTAAGGGAGCTATTCAACGTAGCAGTGATCCGCAAGGAGTAGAAACATATTTGCAACAAATCAGAACACATTGTATGTGTGTGTAGTTAACTATTTTGGTAAGCAGCGACTTAATTAAGGCGGTAATAATCTCGTACAAGTTGGCATTATGCAAAAGGTGAAGTTGAAGTTAAGCAGCATAAAAACGTAATTTTTATTTTTCTGCAGTTTGGAGAGTTATATTTAATTTTAGCTATGTTAGAAAATGTTGTTAGTAGAAATACTTCTTCTGTAAGAAGAAGTTTGCTAGAATTGTAATGAAAAACAATCAGCCACACAGATCAAAGAGACTCTTTCTCATTCCATACTAACATAAAACAGTATCTTATTAATTTGCTAAGTAAGAATCTGTCGGACGATATCAATTCATGTATTGAATTAACTCATTCCACTTTATACTGCTCATACTGTTACAGTATGCATGTAACCACTGAGATAGATTTATTAGGGTTACAGTGAGATTGTTGTAAAATTCGCGATTGCAGGAAAACATTTAACAATCTGATTAGGAGTGTTCTGCTGAAACTAGAACACAAGGACAAATAGTTTAGTTATTTACGATGCATGTTGAATAGCTTAAATTTACGAAAGTTAGAAAAATAAACAACATTAATTTTAAAACAGCCTTTAGATTGGTAAAACTGTTTTCTTGTTTCAGCGGCAACAGTCAATATAAATACTTAAATGACATTGTTGAAGTCGACGAAATATTTTTCCTAAAATCTTTGAAAGGTAAGCGTTATATTTTACATAGAAAAGCTGGAAAATATGGGAGAGGAGAAGATAAAAAGGAAAGAACGAATTGCGGTCTTAATCGCTAGAGATTAAGATGGTCATGTAAGTGATGAGATTCTTGAAGAATTTAATGCAGAGTGTGTTATCCGTTTTCTTAAGCTAACTATTGATAAAGAGCTCATCTTTTACTTGGATGCACTAAAAGAATACGAAACCTGTGTTAACAATCGTAAAATTAGTTACCATTACCTAATAAAGTTAGGTAACAAAAGATTTATTGGTAAGGAATCCCAGATTTAAAATTTGATCAGATATGAGTCATGTTAGCTAATTAAAAAGATAACTGAGTGAATTTTATGGCGTAGGATCGTTTATTTACTGAATTATATGGCATAAAAAAATATTTGAAATTTCAATAATTGAAATAGAAACGTGGCTATAAATTGCTTTGCTAGCAAATCAAAAAACCTTTACCAACATAATAATAAAGTATATTAGATAATGGATAGTTAGATTATACACTAACTGGTAGTTAGTGTTAGTTTTATTACTAATAGTAAAGAGTTACTTCAATTGCAACTAAAGATTGCAAGTTTCAAGATTTAAATCTTCCCTCTATTATTTCTTGAAAAGAATCAGGAAATTAATTAAAAGCAAAATTATTTGAACAACAAACGTTTAACTTATTTTTTCTGTTTTTTTCTACTTGCGTCTGCTATAGACGAGTAGATTTAGTTCGATGAGAAATCATTGTTATTACACAGAATATGCATTAGAAACGATTAGATGTTACTGTTACATACCGGAATATAGTATGTTTTTTTTGGATATGTTAGCAAAGGTTATTGCTTTGCTAGCAAAGCAATTTGTAGCCACTTCTATATTTCAATTGTTGTAATTTTAAATAATCTTTTCTTCAGGCTAGAAAATTCAATAAATAAAATAACTTGAGAAGTTATTAATAAATCTGCTGCATAAGTGGTCAGGCTACCGTTCCGCTCAGATCTTTCATGAATCTTCTCTCCATCTTTTAAAATAAATGCTGTGGAGTTACCTATCCATGGTCAAGGCTAAAATTCACTTAGCCAGTTCTAACTATTTTGAATAGACGGGAGGAACTTAAATACCATTTAAATGGTTATTTTTTTCGAACTATAGTTAGTTTCATATTAACTTAATAGCCTTACTATCGAAAAATTCGATATCCAAATTGGATTCCTCATTTTTGTTGACGCCCAGTGCACTAACGGAAAGGATAGAATGCTAGTCATTTTTCTCGCTCTTTCTCTAACTTCTTTATCGCTTCAGAATACGCTAAAAACATTTTAGCAAAATATCAATAGCTTTTTATCAGCAAAATCATGGCTCTCTTCTAATCAAATCTACAACAGATTTGGTTTAACTTTTGGTTACATGCTTTTGGGAAATGAAAGTGGCACATTAGCTTTTTATATACTAACAGCCTTACTGCTATGCGCTCATAAATATCTTTACTATTCCATTCCAAAAAGCAAAGCGCCGCGTTCCTCCACCGTATAAAGCTTTCAAATATGGTTAAGTCCCTGCGCTTACAGGCCATTAAGAAGGTTAGGTCAAGTTAGCTTCTGACTCTTGATAATCATCTTCGATGACAATTGTTTTTTAGATCCATGCGGAGTGATGTCGATAATAAGCAGCAAGTAAAGGTAATCAGCTTACCTAACATAGCGGCATATGCTATCCTTCGTCGAAGAAATAAACGTAGTTGCGTATTATTTAAATCACGCTGAGCACTATTGCCTGTGTCATTCAAACCATTGCTATTTCAGTCTGCTGATAATACTAGAGAGATCATGTGCTTTCTTATCTAGAAAGAGCTCTTAGGGCTTTCTCAGATCACTAGTGGATAATGGTTCCTCTTGCAGGAACAGAAAAGGAAGAAACTCTTTGATGTTTTTATACGCCTTAGATAAGGCGGTAGCAATAAGTTATTGATATGTATTCCGTTGTTGCTGTAGAGATATCCCCAGACCTTAGCCACTTTAATCTCAATATCGCCAATACTCGTTTTTTGTATATTTCTTTATAGCAGATAACTGTTTATGGTTGACGGATTACGTCCTTTGATAAGGTAGCGTTGAGTATGTTGTTTCAGAATGTTCTAGATGTTAACCATCAATAGCGGGTGTCTATTACAGGTACTCGTATCATTACAGATGAGTTCATGCAAAAGATACAGGTTAATATCTGGTTTCGCAGATATCTATAAGTTAAACTTTTCATGATATATCATTTCTCTGTTGTTAACATCATCCACAAAATCAATTAGCAGGATACGCCAACCAGCATTTCAAAAAACCCCATAAACCAGAAATAAGCGTCATTCTCTTCGTAAACACGAAAGTATGTTATCACTGTTGCTAATCCTTGTAATTACAGGGGATAAGTAATAAACTAAATTTTGTTTCTGTAATGTTAATTTTAACAACAGGAATTTACCTGTCATTTTTAGTAATGATCTGTATTGAGACAATAATTATATTAGCTAGAGAAGCTATAGTAAAATACTCATAGTTAGTAACATTTTTAATTTAATATATTAATCCTTGTTATGATTTAAAATAGCGACATAAGTAAACTGAAAATTAGGTTACTGATTTCAGCAATCTAATCTAATTATAGAAAATAGATAAAATTATATGTTCTTTTCTACCCATTTTTTATTGATATAAAATGCACTCCAGCCAGTGGCTTTACCATTTTTTTCTGAGGAAAGATATTGTTGTTTAGTCTTACGACTAAATCTAACAATCGTTTTATTACCTTCAGGATCAACCGACGGCGCCAGGGTTAAATAGCTAAATTTTTCTGGAAGCCGATCTTTTAAACGCACCAATTCTTCAACTAATGGTGCGCGGGTTTCTCTTGATTTTGGAAAAGAGTTAGCGGCTAAAAATATTCCCGCCGCTCCATCTCTTAATACAAAGTAAGAGTTAGATTTTTCACAAACTAATTCTGGCAGTGGAATAGGATCTTCTTTAGGTGGACTCACTTCACCACTCTTTAAGACCTTGCGAGTATTTTTACAAGTTTCATTTATGCATCCCATGTATTTTCCAAACCGTCCATTTTTTAAATGCATTTCTGAGTTACATTTATCACATTCAATAACCGGTCTATTATAACCTATAATTCGAAATTCACCTTCTTCAACCTCATAACCATTACATGCAGGATTATTACCGCATATATATAATTTATGTTTATTATCAAAAATATAACTATCCATTGCGGTATAACATTTAAGACATCGCCGTCGGGCTCGCAAAGCATACGTTTCCACATCCTCCTCTTTATCTACTAGAAGATTTGATAATTCATCTTCAGGAATTAAATTAATTGTTTTTTTGCAACCCTCTTTTGCTGGTAAACTATAACCAGAGCATCCCAGAAAAACACCAGTAGAAGAAGTTCTAATTCCCATTTTTCGATGACAGTTAGGACATTGAATCAATGTTAATACCATCGGATTTGGACGCATACCTCCTTCCTCTGGAGTCTTATTTGCACTTTGGAGTTGCTCAATAAAAGTAGTAAAAAATTTATCTAATATACTCTTCCACTCGATACGATCTTCTGCTATCAAGTTAAGCTGATCTTCCATTCGACCAGTGAAATCATAGTTCATTAACTCACTAAAATTTTCATCTAACCGATCTGTGACTATTTCACCTATTTTTTCAGCATAAAATCGGCGATTTTCAATTTTTACATAACCCCGATTTTGGATAGTTGAAATAATAACCGGATAGGTTGATGGTCGGCCAATGCCACGTTTTTCGAGTTCTCTCACCAGTGAAGATTCATTAAAACGGGCAGGAGGTTTAGTAAAATGTTGGCTAGGAGAGAATTTATCTAATTCAAGATGAGCACCAACTTTGATTATTGGTAATATTTTATCTTCATCACCTTTACTCAATACAGGTATAACTTTAGTCCAGCCATCAAAACGCAAAATACGCCCTTTAGACTTTAAATCAAAATCTCCAGCTTTAACTGTCAATGTTGTTGAATCAAATTCAGCCGGTGTCATTTGACAAGCAACAAATTGATTCCAAATCAACTGATAGAGTTTTTTAGCATCTGCTTCCATTTTTTTTATAACATGAACATCAACGTCAATATTAGAAGGTCGAATAGCTTCATGGGCTTCTTGAGAATTTTTTTGATTGGTATAAATATTTGCCTGTTTAGGCAAGTACTTTTTACCAAATTTATGATTAATATAATTACGGGCCATACTTACAGCATTCTGACTTAAACTAGTTGAGTCAGTACGCATATAGGTAATGTACCCTGCTTCATAAAGCCGCTGTGCAATCATCATGGTTTTTTTAACGCTAAATCCAAGACGTGTATTTGCTACTTGTTGGAGAGTTGAAGTAATAAAAGGGGCATTTGGTTTGTTAATGGTTGGACGATCTTTACGATTTGATACCTGATAATGTGCATTTTTTAATAATGCAACGACAGTATCAATTTGTGCTTTTATAACGGGTTTAAACGGCTTACCATTTTCGTGTGTTACTTCCATTCGAATTAATGCCGTGTCAACAGTTAGTAAATTAGTATGAAGCTGCCAATACTCTTGTGGCATAAATGCTTTAATTTCGCGTTCTCGTTCAACAATTAGACGTACAGCAACTGACTGAACGCGACCAGCAGAAAGGCCGCGAGAAATTTTTTTCCATAATAATGGTGAAATCATATAACCAACAACTCGATCTAAAAAACGTCGGGCTTGTTGAGCATTAACGCGATCAATATTTAATTTACCAGGATTATCGAAAGCTTGCTTAATAGCATTTTTAGTAATTTCGTTAAAAATTACTCGACTAAAGCGCTGATTATCACCACCAATCACTTCTCGCAAATGCCAGGCAATTGCTTCCCCTTCACGATCGAGATCTGTTGCTAAATAGATATGTTCAGCGTTAGAAGCTAACGATCTTAATTCAGCAACGACTTTTTCTTTGTCAGGTAAAATTTGATAATTTGCTTTCCACCCATTATATGGGTCAACTCCCATTCGATGTATAAGTGCTTCATGCTCATCTTTTTTTACCCTTTTAACCTTATGAACTGTATTTATATGCTTTTGTGATCTAGAACCAGCACTTTTTGGCAAATCACGTATATGTCCTACACTACTTTTAACAACGTAGTTATTACCAAGATATTTATTGATTGTCTTGGCTTTTGCCGGGGACTCTACAATAACAAGAGCTTTACCCATGGTTATCTTTACCTAAAAGGTTGTCTCAGCCCACTGAAATTCCAGCCAGATGGAATGAAATCTATTTTTAAATTGCATCATATTCATAATATATCAACTTTTTTTGCTTAAATGATTCGCTATAAAGATTTAAATCTTTCTTAATTCATACTGAAATAAAATTAAATAATACAATTATATCAAAAAAACAATGACAAAAGTAAAGGATTGTAAGTAATAAAAACCTATACTCTACTCGATAAAAAGAATATGCAACCAGTTATTCTATTCATATATATTGTTATAATAACAAAAACTATATCAATAAGTTATTAACTAATTATAAAAATCAATAAAATTATATAAAAATATTAAAAATTTAGTATAAATAGATATTTAAAATTTTTTATAAATAAAATAATCTCCATATTAAATATGTTTATTAGTATAACTCGATTAATAATGGTGGATAAAATTATTTATCGTATTATTAAGTAATTAATTAATATATTTTCAATAAAATAATTAAGTTTTAATTTTTTTATAAAAACCAGTTAAAAACTGCCGGTATTTATTTCTTGATCATAAATTAAAGTAGTGGTTTTTCTCCTCTTTTCCACCAGCGTATTAATAATTTATCTACATTGTCTACTATGCTGCTCATTAAATAATCAATAAAACTTTTAGTAGGAGTAAAAATTACTTCAATAATTTCACGAACATCAATTTGATTGATAATCATGTCATCACTAATTCCTATCTCATCAATTAACCCCTTTTTCTTCGCCTGAATCCCATACCAATGTTCACCTGTTGCAACAGCATTAATATCAATGGATGGCCTTTTTTGATGCACAAAATCTTTAAATAGTTGATGTGTTTCATTTAAATCTTGTACAAACTTCTTACGTCCTTGTTCGGTATTTTCACCTAATAAAGTTAATGTACGTTTATATTCTCCAGCTGTATGTAGTTCTATATCGATATCCTTTTTCTTTAGTAATCTGTGAAAATTGGGTATTTGTGCAACCACTCCAATAGAGCCAATAATGGCAAAAGGAGCCGCTATGATATAATCGGCAACACAAGCCATCATATAACCGCCACTGGCCGCTACCTTATCTACAGAAACGCTTAATTTAAGACCTTTTTCCCGTAACCGATTTAGTTGAGAGGCAGCTAAGCCATAGCCATGCACAACGCCACCTGGACTTTCAAGCCTAAGTAATACTTCATCTTTGTTATCAGCAATTGATAAAATTGCTGTAATTTCTTCACGTAATGCATTGACCTCATGAGCATGCATGCTTCCTTTGAAATTAATCACAAAAAGACAAGGTTTTTTTAGTATTCCTTGATTAACTTTAGCATTTGATTTCTGTTTTTTTTCTTCAATTTTACGTTTTTTTTTATAGGTTTTTAACCAAACTTTATATTCAGCGTCACTCATCTTAACCTGTTGCATTTCACGCTGACGTTGACGATAAGCTTCACTTAAATTAATAAGTTTTAAATTACCTTTTTTACTTTGTTTACGTTGTCTAAAGCTAAAAATAAGCAATAAAATTAATATAATAGAAGCAACTACTGTTATTATTTTAGCAAAAAATAATCCATACGATAAAAGAAATTCCATAATTCTATCCTTTTTTACAGAGTATAAGCAATGGAGTATTGTAACTAAAAACTTGATAAAGTGTTTATAGAGTTATCCTCATTTCTAGTGTATAGAAATTTGGAGGTGGTGTCGTACCTGCAGATTTATTTTATAAATAATTTCAATAATATTGATATGAGATGCCATGAAAAGTCTACCCTACAGGTATCCGTGAAACTAAATATATCTCTAATCCATTACATGAACTTATCTATAATGGGTTCCAAGGTAGCTATAATCTATCACCGTTAATTCGTATGATGAGCTCGAAGCCATACTGGACAATATGTTGAACGCTCCACCTCTTATTAACAGCGAGATATCAAGCCGTCATCCGTGACTGTTTTTGCTACGTTAAACCATACAGACTGGTATTAGCGATGTTGATATTAAAGTGCTTAAGGTCAGGAGATCGCAATAGCAACTAAATTGTGCAAAAAACATCGAAAGGTTCTGTGGTAGCGTAGTCTACCGGCAAAGACATCTTCACCGGTGATTTTCACAAAATTATTTGAACTTTTCAGTGAAAAGCACATACTCTCTCTGCAGTTTCATCAGAAAACTGAAATAAGAATCGCCTAAAGAGCATAGATAATGGTGCATGCGTTATTTAAGTAATACACTTATGTTTATTTTTGTCCGATAGCATAACCGTCCTGTCAGGCAAGATAATCGCCTTTGCCTTCTGGTTAAATCGGCATCACTGAGAATGATTTAATGATCTAATTACAGTCAAAAATAGTTATTAAAAGTCAAAAAGCAAACTGATCTGAGTCTCTCAATGGCTTGTAAGCTCTTAGCTTAACTTTATTTTCAGATTTGCTATTGGAGATGGTGATCTTGGTTTTTAAAATGCAATGATAAAAATATTCTTGGCGCGCAGAGAAACTAATGATATTGAGTATACAAAACAGCTCATATGCTTCCTTCACTCCATAAAATCCATGTAACCGAAAGTTTAAAGCTTGAGCTTTATGGAGAGGTCTGGCTAGAAAAAGCCGTGATGCCACTAATAAAGCCATTAGTTTTGTTGGAAAGATTTTCAGCGCATTATTTAACGATGACATGAAGCTAGAGAAAGATCAAGAAGAATGCCTGAACTAACTAAGGGATTTTGACTTGTTAACTATTCGATGGTAAATGAAGTCTAATTTAAGAATGGAGAGCAGATTCACGAAATATCAGAGTGGAACATAGTCTAACCGTCATACACTAAGATTTACTAATAACTCATTAATGACTACCTAAGTGAAAAAATGTCTTCTGTAGCTCAGAAACGTTGGCCTATAGGCTCACTAGAGACTTTCTTAACACAAAGTTCAATATTAATGCTGATTAGAAGTATTAGCTGTTTTAATACAATAAGAATAATAGGCTATGTTGGCAAAGGTTTTGTTACTAGAAAATACTTTATATTGTATGAAGGATTTTTACTATAGGTATTGTCATAAAAAGCAAACAATCATACAGATCAAAGAGATTTATTCCTTACTTACTCTAGCAAGATAAACTGCATCTTATTAGTTAGCTTGACGACGATTTATTAGATCATATCGATTCATGTATTAAAGCAACTCATTTTACTTTAATTCTTCCCCATACTGTTACAGTAAATATATTAACCGATAAGGATATTCCTTATGATTACAGTAATACCATTTTATAACCTTCGATTATAGAAAAAGATTTAACAATCTTACTGGGAGAAGTTCTCTCTTGCAAAACTACATCACAAAGATAAATAGTTTAGTTATTTTCGATGTATGTTGAATAGATTAAGTTTACAGGAGTAAAATAAAAGAAATCAGTATTGATTTAAAACAGCATTTAAATGCTGTCACTGTTTCCTTCCTTCCTTCAGCAGCAACAGCTAACATAAATACACTAAGTGATATTGTTGAAGTCGACGAAACATTTTTCTTTAATCCTTTAAAAGGAAGCATTGCATCTTATATAGGAAAGATAAAAATTCGGTAAATGAGAAAATAAAAGGAAAGAACGAATTACGGTTTTAATTGACAGAGATTAACAAGGTATATCATGTGAGCGATGATATTCTTGAAGAGTTTAATACAGAGTGTGTTAGCTGTTTTTTGAGCCGATCATCAATAATGAATTTGTTTTTATTCGTATGGAAATAAAAGTAACATGAAATTTTTATCATTGAGCATAAAAATTAGTCATTATCATCTAATAAATATGAGTAATCAGAGAGTTATTAATAAGTAATGTTACATTAAAAATAATATGAAGAGTTATATCAGCAGATTAAAAGAATGATAGAGTAAATTCCATGATGTAGGGTCGTTTATTTACCGAATTATCTAGTCTGGAGAAAATTGTTTAAAACCACAACAATTGAAATGAGACGTAGTTATAAATTGCTCTGTTAGAAAAACAATAACTTTTTTTAAAATAGTCATATAATAATATATTACATCGCCGATCGAGACTAGTTTTTTGTAATGTAATTCTATTAACAGTAATAGAAACAACATGAGTAAGCTCAATTTTTTGTTAGAATGACACCACAAAATCCATTTGTGATATTCTTGGTCACCAGCCGAATAATATCGCTATTAGCATTTATATTGTTATTATTGCCAATGTACGGAGAAGTAATTTTTCGTGCTGTAATTGTTGTTGTGTTATGAATATTTACTTCTGTAATTTGTCATAATATTCCTATACATATTAGAAGTATGTTTTTTGTTAAAGTATTAATTATTTTTGTTTTTTAAGTAGATGTTTATAACAAAAAGCCATGCTAAATATGCTAAATATTAGCGTGACCGTAGTTAAACCAAAAACTTTAAAATTAACCCAGACATCCTGAGGTAGCCAAAAGGCAAAATAAATATTAATTAGCGCACAGATAGCAAAAAAGATTGCCCACGATAGATTTAATTTACGCCAAATCTTATTAGCTAAATAGATCTCTTTTCCTAGTAATTTTTGAATTAATGGTTTTTGAGTTAAATATTGATTGACTAACAGTGCTAATGAAAAGATAGCATAAATAACTGTCACTTTCCATTTAATAAATATATCATTATGAAAAATCAGCGTCAATCCGCTAAAAATTATCACAGTTATTAAAGTAATTAACGAACTTTTCTCAATTTTTTTATATAGAAGATATTTAATCAACATAGATAAAGCGGTTGCAATTATTAATGCACCAGATGCATAGAAAATATCTACTTTTTTATATACAATAAAGAAAATAATGAGAGGAATAAAATCTAATAGTTGTCTCATAATGGTGTTTGTCCTGATCTTTTTCAAGTAAATATAAATTTTTATAAATATTTGATTAATAAAATACCAAATTATCAATTTGTTTTATGTTAATATTATTTATTAATAATAAAACACGGTTAGGAGTTATGCTAATTTCTGATATATAGGATTTTGAAGGTGATGGTATATTCTGCTTATTAATTTCGTGAATGATTTTAACATTAAAGAGATGATATGCCATGAAATTCTACCCTTATAGGTATTCCCAAAACTAGATATTACGTTAATCCCTTACATGAGTTTATCTGTAAGGCTACTAGAAAGCTGATAGACACTGTTGTTGATGCAGTGTTTGAAGCTATGTTGCAACAACATGTTCAACGTCGCCTTGTTTGATGAACGTCAAACTCTATCATCTATAACAATTAGCTGCCACAGTAAACGATACGACTTACATTGGCGATGTTAATATTAAAGTTGCCTATATAAGGTCATAGATTGCAGTATTAACGGAATATTCTTCAATAGCTCGTACTACCGCATTATCTAATGCGTACAAAAAAAACGATAAAGAGTTGCTATCATATTTTTACTGATAAATATACATTTATCGGTAATTTATAAACCTTTTTAGGAGAATCTGGTCCTCGGTGAAAAGCACATTGTTTTATTCTAGTGCTATTAGCAGACTGAAATACCGATCCTTTGAAGAGCATTATTGGTAATGGTAGTTGCATGATTTAAGCGATACGCGTTACATTTATTTTTTTTGCGGAATGATATTTGCCATTCTATCAGCTTACCTGATAGGTTTTATTTGCTGCTCATTATTAGCGGAACTACGCATGGAAATAAAGAATTCATTACAGTCGAGGATGCTTATCGAGAGTCAGAAGGGAACTTGAGTCTAATTCCTTAATGGAAGCCTGTAAGGACGTGATTTAACTATATCTCCAAGGGTTGCTACGAGATATGATACCATTGGTTTGCAGAATTCAACGGAAAAGATGCTCCCGGATACGCAGCATCTAACGCTATTAGCTATTTTATGTAGCTAATAGCGTTAGTTTCATTTCATAAAGATATGCAACCGAAAGCTAAATTGTGAGTTTACTAGGAGATCTGCCTGCCAGAGAGATAGATCTCGCTAATGAATCCTTGATATTTTGTTGGTAAGGTTTTCAGAGTATTATTAGTGATGAAAAAGATGAATAAAGATCGAGAAGAAGGCTAGTATTCTAGGGGCTTCCTATCAGCAAACTTGGCATCAATAAAAATTACAAATCCAATTTAAATATCGACTTTTGCAACAGTAAGGCTTGAGGCTATAAAGTTAATGGCGAAGCACTGTAGCTCTAAAAACAACTATTTCAATGAAATTTAAGTTGTTCTCATCTGCTCAAATAGATTGATTTTCTAAATAGATTTTAAGCTGTTGACTCTGGTAGTAAATAACATCTAATTTAAGGATAGAAAATAAATTAACTAAAAATCAGAGTGGAAGGTGGGACCTGGGGCACTATACACCAGGTTTGTTAAAAACTTATTTTTAATTAACGGATACCAAAATTGTTCTTCATAAACTAAGCGCCTCATTATTAATGAGGCTGTATTGAAGATTATTTTATATCGCCTAAAACAACTGTTTTTAACAAAATGTATAAGTGCAGCAGGTAAAACATTTTATTTCAAATGAAATTGTACTGATTCATTAAAAGTTGAAATAAGAATGGAAGGAGACTTATTATCATTAAGTGATGAAAATTTTAGCTTTAAATAAATATAATGCTGCAAAAAAGATATTGATTTAGAGATTAAATATGAAGATGGACCCCCAATTATGCAATTCAATCACTAGTTTACTTTAAAAAAATGCCTAATAAAAAAATATTCCCATATCTTTACACACAGTAAAGTAAGTGGAAAGGCAAGTAATGATAGGTCAAGCCAATTCGCTTATTACTTATCACATTAAGTAATATTAAAGAATAGGTTATAATACTACTTTTCTTACTCTGACGATAAGAAAATTTTTGACATTGCCTGCAGAATACGTTTATCTGAAATAGGATAAACTGTACCCAGCTGTTGAGCAAATAGGCTTACCCGAAACTCTTCTATCATCCAGAAGATCGCTTGTACTTCAGGAAGCTGTCTATCTACAATAGAGAACTTAGCTAACCAATACTGCCATTGCTGTTTAATATGCTCAATGCGCACCATATGCTCCCGATCACGGTTGGGAGCAATAATTAACTTATCCAAGCGACGCTCTATTGCATTTAGATAACGAATAATATCTGGCAGTTTTAGCCAGCCATGAGATGTAATAAACCCTTTAAATATTAATCCGTTAAGCTGAGTTTTAATATCAGAAAACGGCAATACTAAATTAGTGTCTATTCGGTTTTTTAACCGTTTATTAATTGCAAATGCGCAAGTAAAAATTATTTCAACCTGTTTAGCTATTTCAATAACCACCTCATTAAGTTCAGTACGAACATAAACTTCTAATCGTTGATAATCTTCTGTTGTCCATATCAGACCACCAAATTGAGCAATTAATTTATCGATTCCACAGCTGATGCAATCATTAATTAGCTCAAGAACATTGCCAAAAGGATTGAAATAAAGCTCTAGTTTAGATTTATTTGGAAATTTTTTATAGAGGTATTTTACCAGTGAAGGAATATTGAGTAATAGTAATCGCCTTAATCCTTTATTCATTGCCTGTTTCTGTTCAATTTGAGTTTCAAACATGCGAATTGCAACGCTATTTTTTTTATCCACCAGCGCTGGATATACTTTAATCAGATAACTACCACGTTTATGTTCATAAATCTGAGGTAGACTACCAAAATTCCATATATGTAAATCACTTTGCTCAATAACTTCATTAACGACCGTAGCTAATGTTTGTTGAATTTGTTTTTTCAGTTGGATTTTTAATGATGTTAAATCACGGCTTTCGACAATAGCCTGATTATTTTCATCAACAATTTGAAATATCATCTTTAAATGATTAGGTAACTGATTCCATTGCCATGTCTCGGTGTCAATGGTGATGCCTGTCATACGATGGAGCTCTCGTGTTAGGCAATCTAATAATTTACCTTGCGGCGCAGGTATTCGTTCTAAAAACATTTTAGCATAATTTACTACCGGAATAAAGTTCCGTCGTAGTATTTTTGGTAATAATTTAATCAGTGTGATAACTAATTCTTTGCGTAATCCCGGTATTTGCCAATCAAAACCTTCATTTTTTACTTGATTCAGTACTGATAGTGGAATATGAACCGTGACTCCATCAGTTGCACTACCAGGTTCAAATCTATATGTTAACTGCAATTTAAGTGTTTCTTGTTGCCAATAATTTGGGTATTCTGCCAAGATAAGGTTATTAGCAGTTTTCCGAATTAACATATTTTTATTAAATGTCAGTAGATCAGGCTGCGTTTTACTTACTTCTTTCCACCAACGATAAAAGTGACGGGAAGAGACAACCTGACTACTTATTCTTTGTAGATAAAAATTAAATAGTATATTATCATCAACTACAATATCGCGACGACGAGATTTATGCTCTAATTCCTCTACTTCAGCTAACAATGTTAAGTTTTGCTGGTAAAAGGTGTGGCTGGCTTGCCAGTCACCATCAACCAACGCATGACGAATAAAAAGCTCACGGCATAATAATGGGTCAATTTTGCTATAATTAACCTGGCGGCCTACCACGATAGGTAGGCCTAATAGCATAACACTTTCTGACGCTATAACAGCACCTTGCTTTTTTGACCAGTGCGGTTCGCTGTAATGATATTTTACTAAATGCCTAGCCAGCGGTTCTATCCAGTTAGGTTCGATGATTGCCGAAATACGTCCCCAAAGCTTATTTGTTTCAACTAATTCTGCCACCATGACCCATTTAGGAGGAGATTTAAATAAACAAGAAGCTGGAAAAATTATGAATCTCGTATTTCTAACTCCTAAAAATTCTGCTTTATCAGCTGTTTTTTGGCCAATGTGCGAAAGTAAACCTGTAAGTAATGAAATATGAATAGCCTGATAATCAGCAGGTTCACTATTCACCACAATACCCAACTCTTTAATTATTTGTCGCAGTTGACTATAAATATCCTGCCATTCGCATAAGCGCATAAAATTAAGTAGATCTTGTCTACATTGCTTACGAAATTGCGTCTTAGATAAGATAGCTTGTTGTTGTTTAACAACATCCCATAAATTTAAATATGCCAAAAAGTCTGAACGTTTATCAATAAAGCGATGATGTTTTTCATCTGCAATTTGTTGTTTATCAAATGGCCTTTCGCGAGGATCCTGAATAGAAAGCGCGGAACTTATCACCATAATTTCATGGATACAACCTTGTTTACTTGCTTCTAAAACCATACGACCTAAACGTGGATCAAGCGGCAATTGTGCCAGTTGACGACCAATTTGTGTCAATTGATAATTGCCATTATTGATTTTTTTGATAATAGCGTTTAATTCTTCGAGTAATCGAAGACCATCTTGAATGTTACGTTTATCAGGTATTTCAATAAAAGGAAATTGATTAATATCACCTAATCCAAGAGCCATCATCTGCAAAATAACCGAAGCAAGATTAGTACGTAAAATTTCTGGATCGGTATATATAGGTCGTGATAAAAAATCTTCTTCCGAGTACAAACGAATACAGATTCCTGAAGAGATACGGCCACAGCGCCCTTTACGTTGTTCAGCAGATGCTTGTGAAATCAGTTCGATCGGCAATCGCTGTACTTTTGTGTGATAACTATAACGGCTAATACGCACATAGCCAGTATCAATCACATATTTAATACCAGGAACGGTCAATGAGGTTTCTGCTACATTCGTCGTTAATACGATCTTTCTTTCTGGAATAGATTGAAAAATAAGGTTTTGCTCATTGTTTGATAAACGAGCAAAAAGCGGTAATATTTTAGTATTCTTTAAATTCAACTTATTAAGTGCTTCAGTGGTATCTCGAATCTCACGTTCACCACTCATAAAAATTAAAATATCGCCAATGGCTTTCTGACTTAATTCATTAATTGCATCAATGATTCCATCAAGCAGATCGCGATGAGTATCGTTATTATCAACAATAATTGGCCGATATCTAACTTCTACTGGATAAGTTCTTCCTGATATCTCAATAATCGGCGCGTGATTAAAATGTTTGGAAAAACGCTCGGGATCGATGGTTGCGGATGTGATAATAATTTTTAAATCGGGACGTTTAGGTAACAATTGGCGCAAATAGCCTAGAATAAAATCAATGTTTAAGCTGCGTTCATGCGCCTCATCGATAATTATCGTGTCATATTGCAGTAATAATTTATCATTATGTAATTCTGCTAATAAAATTCCATCTGTCATTAATTTAATTAACGTAGTATCACCTATCTGATCATCAAAACGGACTTTATAACCAACAGTATTACCTAATGGAACATTAAGCTCCTTAGCGATCCTATTAGCGACTGAACAAGCAGCCAACCTACGAGGTTGAGTGTGACCAATTAAGCCTTTTATGCCTAGACCAAGTTCTAGACAAATTTTCGGGATCTGAGTTGTTTTTCCTGAACCCGTTTCACCGGCAATAATGACGACTTGATGATCACGAATCGTCTGATAAATTGCTTTTTTTTTCTGAATAACAGGTAAATTTTTTGGATAAACAATTGCTGGGCGAGCATTTTGTCGATTAGAAATTTTTTCCTTCCCGCCAGCTATATTCGTTTTAATTAATTCAATAACTAATTGGCGGGATTTTTTATTTTTTATTTTTTTTAGCTTAACTAAGCGGTTTTTTAATAAAAATTGATCACGCAAAGATAGCTGATCAATATCAGCATATAAAGCTGTTAAATTAGATTTCACTTTTAATAAGACCTTATTGAAGAGGCTTGTTTACTGAGTTGATCATCAAAACAGGATATGACTGAGAGATGCTCATCCTTGTTAAGGTAACAAGTTAATATAGTAACTTATTTTGTATCTAGAGGTCATTCATTAATATCTAACACATATTCACTTTTTTACTCTATCTATTATTTTCGATCAGCAATTTTAGACATTTGTTCAATCTTTGAATTGATACATTGTGTGATCTCTGTATATTTTTTTCTTATGATCCTAATTAATGCTATTAATCAAATCCCTTCAATATTATCTTTTATACTATTGCCAGGATAACTGCTTAGCGTTTTGTCGACCAGCCAACGCTGCTTAGCTTCGCTAATTAATAAATTTAATGTAAAAAATTAATAACAATACTCATTAATATTTATTACTTTTCGAAAAATAGTATAGTTTTTTAAAAAATCAGGTTTAACCTTTAACTAATTTTCATAGACCTGCAATAGAGTTTTATTGCCTCAATATTTATTGAGGTAATTTCTAATTGCAAAGGTAATCATATTAATTCAAAGTAATTTCAACCTCTTGATCAGAATTAAAAGATAACTTTGCAGTCCATCTTCTATACTCTCATAGCTCGACTATACCATTAATTTGAGAATGCATTGATATGTTAAGTTGCTGTTCTATTCGTACATAGTACACATGCTATAGTATGTGCGGTGCAGGGATATTCCCTTCATTTCTATCATGCTTATGAGCTAAGTGCTGTTTATATTCAGCGATATATTAATTTTCCAGGAATTCAGTTAAATGACTCGAAATAAATTTCCTAGAAAGCGTAAACCAGTAAATTAGGAAGAGACAACACGAAACTTCATGTATCATACTTTTTGCTTATCTGAAATATTTTAATATTTCCTTTTAAGCATTAATAATAACAAACCAATTGAATTTTTTATTTTTAAATATTCTAAAAGAGGCTATATAGCAATGCGGGACCCCGACTCAGTCCTTAATTTTTTCTCGATACACAAATATTATCCGCCTTTACTTACGATAATCTAGGTTTTTGAGCAACCCAATTAGGTTAATCCGATAACAATAAATGCAACTGCATTGAATGAAGGGATAACTGAAAGTATGATTGCCTATGAATTCATTACTGATAGGAAACCTATAGATAATTTACATCTCTTTTGTTTACTGGAATAAATATAAAGATAACTAGACATATAGATCTGACGAAGAATCCAGAGAGAATGATGATTTCTATTTATTTGGCCAGATACAAAGAAAGTAATTTACCCAGATGCATATTCCTTCGCCAAACTAAATTGCTTTTCACTATTGATGACGGTTGTGAAATAACTTTCTTAAAAAATAGGATAAAAGTATCAACTAATGGACCCGTCTATCTGTTAAGAGAATGCTTACCTGCAACACTTGTGCTATGGGAGGTGATTTATCCGGCTAGCTCTACTCCTATCCTTATCCTGAATCTTCCCATGGCTATTTTCTGCCAAATCTGTAAGTTTAAAAGTCTGCAGTTCATGCGACATCAAAGCTACCGAGCACTAGTTAGTACAGCAAGTTAAAAATTTACCTGACTAAAACTAGCAACACATTACTTTTATTATTCCCTCTAATCTAAACTCTTCAAAGTTATGCTTATTTTAGTATATTGGGATTGGGGATGCTGGTGTATCTCCCCTTGATTAATTTCATGGGTAATTTCAACAACAGAGAGATGATATGCAATCAAAAGTCTACCCTATAGATATTCGCAATATCAGATATTATCTCTGATCCATTTCATGAGCCCATTCGTAATGATGCTAGGTAGTTGATAGCACCGTTGTTGAACCAGAGCGGCCCCTAAACGGCATGCTGCAATCACATGCTCAACACAAACCTTTTAGACAAGCATTACATGCCGTCGTTCATAAGAGTTATTTTTATAGTATATAACATATAGACAGCTATTGATGATGTTAAGATTAAAGTGCTTACAGTCCGGAATTGCGGCGACAATGAAGTATGCTTTAACAGCTCATCATTACCGCTTTATCCGGAATAGTACAAAATGTCGAAGAATTACTGTCATATGTACCTGTGATGGCATATCATCGGTAATTTCATGATACTCTGTGGCGTTTTTGTGAAAGCACACGATCTCTCTGGCAGAAACCCCATAAGCAAACTGAAACACCGATGTCTTAAAGAGCATAGGTAATGGTGACTACCTGATTTAATCAACACACTTACGTTTATTTCTTGGTTTATGGCGTAATCGCCCTGTCAGGCAACCTGATCGACTTTGCTTGCTGCTCATTATCGGCGTCACTGTGCATGGATATAAGGAGTTCGTTGTAGTCAAAAATGGTTATCAAAATTTAGAAGAGAACTTAGTCTAACCATCTCAATGACCTGTAAACAGGTGACTTAATTATATTTACCGGGACTTTATACGGGGGCGCGGTGCTTTGGTTTTTGGAATATAATGGTAAAGATATTCCTAAACAAGTAGCACTAATATTGTTAGGTACACAAAATAATATTGTTGCTAAATTACTCCATAAAAGCATGTAACCGAAAGTTAAAACTTGAGCTGTGGGAGATTTTGCTAGTAGAGAGTTATGATATCTCTAATAAAACTTTTGATATTTTGTTGGGAACGTTTTTAGCGAACATCCTGCAACGATAAAGAAACTGCGGAAAGATTGAGAAAGAATGGCTGGCATCCCTATGGATTTCTGTCAACGCACTGTGGTGTCAATAAAAGCGATGAATCTGATTGAATTGGCTTTTGTAACAGTGAGCCTATTAAACCGATGTCCGAAGCACTGTAGCTCAAAAATAACCCTTTCATGGTATTTGATCTGATCAAATTGTTTAGAAAATGGAACTTATTAAAGGAATTTAACCATGCTATCAATCATGTTGATAAACAAAATCTAATTTAAGAATGGAGAACAGATTCACGAAGCATTAAAGTACAACGTAGCCTGATCGTTATGCATTAGAATTGCTGATAACTCTGTAGATAAACAGACTCGTACCTTTTAAACGCTTGATGTTTCAGTCATGGGCTTTCCCCCACCTTATTCACGCAAATTCCCCTATGTTCCACATAAATAGATATCTATGGCAGAGATTAAGATACTACAAGGTTAAAGAATTCATGTACGATTGCCAGTAGATCATCGAGAGGTAGAAAACATTTTTACAGAAAATGAATACAGCTTCCTAATGAGCGGCTAATGATTTGATCGATAAACGATAGGAAATATTGCTGTTATCATCAACATCAGTTAGTTTTTACCATTTAGCAACGGTAAGTTTTAAGTATTCCATAACGCTTAGTTAAAGTAGATACTATTCTTGCTTACCTGAATAGTAAGATTAATTTAGGTGTTATACTTGCCTAACGATGGATCCTTATCATCAACCATTCTGGTTTTAACTATCTTCCTTAGTAGCCATATTCCCATGAATATGGCTGCGGAATGATGTCTATATAATATTCTGGAATAAATAATTACTCTTCAAAAAAGATAGATAACCTTACCGTCAAAGCGACCTTATTGAGACCAAAATAAAACTTAGTGGCCTCTTGCGTATTACTGATAAACGTTCAAACAATGTTTGTGTTGTTCTCTTAATTGAAACAGGAATTAAAATACACCTAGTTAATATAACAATACTAGCCAACAGAGCAATCTTTATGGCATTCTGGTATCTTAATCTATAGTTTTATAAACTATCCTTTAAACGACATAACAGTTTAAAATAAGTATCAACGACCGGATACTTTTTTCCAACTAACTTTATTACGTAAATAAACTGGCTTAACTTCTTCAACGTCAACTGTTTTACCTTTTTTCCACTCCTGCAGAGCTACAGACAACATATCTTGCGCATCAGGTAAATAAATGCTACTTTCCAGTAAACTTAAATTTGTCATTCTTAATATAGGATAGGCTGACCAACCTGTCCCAGCAATAACCCATTTCCCGCTTAAGCTATTTATTTTAGCTAAAAACTGCTCTGGTTTTAGTAATGATTCAGTTTCTTCACCTTGCCAAAAACCATCTGCTTTAAGTTCATAACAAGCAGAATAAATTTCTCCCATTCTTGCATCTATCGCTACTAATACTTTTTCTATACCTGATTGGCGATAAGCACCTTGTGCCATAGTTAATAGAGAAGAGATACCTATCAGCAGTAAATCAGCACCAAACGCCAATCCCTGAGCAATGCTGACAGCAATACGAACGCCGGTAAAGCTACCTGGCCCACGCCCAAAAGCTAAAACATGGATATGTTTTAAATCCAAATGTGCATCAATAAGACACTGTTCTATCATTGGTAATATTTTTTTGGTGTGCTCCCGTGGAGCAATGACAAATTGAGTAAAAATTTTTCCATCTCGCCATAGGGCGACAGAACAGGCTTCAGTAGCAGTATCAATCGCTAATATATGGATTGCCATGTTTTAGATCCTAGTTATTTTAACTAAATAACTGCTATGTTAGCATATCTTTTGAAGAAGATGGTATTAACAAGAAAAAACTTGTATGTATTACCACTATTAATTTAGTTAATTGATAATTTTTTTAAAAATCAATAACTGGTTGCAAACTACATTTCTTCTAGGCGAAGAAGGTAGTAACTGTTTAAAAATACCTTAAGGTCATGATACTAATTGTTTGTCATATTCTGAAATATAGTATAATTATTTTTTTAAATAATTCATATTTAACTTTTAACTAATCTTTCATACATTAAAAAATGGATTTTTATTACCTAATACTGATTAGGTAGTCCTGATTGTACAACTAAACATATTAATATAGAATAAGAGTAATTTTCATTTTTTTGCATGGATTTAGAAAATGCTGGCGTATCCTGTTGATTAATTTTGTGAATAATTTCAACAGCAGAAAGCTAATATGCCATGAATAGTATATCCTACAGAGATCTGTAAAACCAGATATTACTTTAATCATTTTGCATAAAAACATCCGTAATGCTGACAGTCAGTTGATAGGTATCGCTGTTGAGGTGGAGCTCGAAGCTTATTCTGCGAGACATACTGAATGCCGCCTTGTCTACAAATTGTTATCTGTCGTTCGTAACGGTTATTTGGCATAACGAACCATATAAAGTGCTATTGGCGATGTTGAGATTAAAGTGCCTAAGATTAAGGGGGAAATCCGTAACGGCAACAGAATATATTTTAACAGCTTATTGCTACCGTCTTATCTGAAGTGCGTAAAAGCGGCGAAGAGTTGTTACTATTGCCTGTATATGCTCCCTCGCATATACACCAATTATTTTCACGAAGCTCTTGGCAGCTCTCTGTAAAAAGCACATGATCTCTCTGAAGATAGCCTCATTAGTAGACTGAAATATTGATGCCTTGAAGAGAATTTTGTAATGGTTGCTGCTTACGTGATTTAAGTGTATAGCACGTTACGTTTATTTCTAGATCGATGGCATATAACCGTCCTATCAGATAAGCTGATCGTCTTTACCTGCTGTTCATTATCGGCAAAACTACACATGAACGTAAGGAGACAGTTGTGATCAATGATTCTTATCAAAAGCCAGAAGAGAACTTAGCTAAACTTCTTAATACCCTAACAACATGTGACTTATCTCTCAAAGCATACTATGAGAAAGAAAATAAGTGTCCTTGGTTTTGAATACAATGGCAAAAATATTCCAGGAAATATAGCACGAACACTGTTCGGTACATAAAATAGCTAATATGCTACCTTCACTCTCCAAAAGGATATAAACGAAAGTTAAAGCTGTGAATTTGCTAAGGATCTGGCTATCAGAGAGTTGCTGATCCTGCTGATAAAGCCCTTAATATTTTATTGGTAAGGTTGTCAGTATATCCTGCCAAGCGATGAAGAAGCTGCAGAAAAAGCGAGAAGAACGTTAGCATTCTACGATTTTCCATCAGTGTATTGGAGGTCAATAAGAACGACGAATCCGATTGAATCGGGTTTTGTGACAAGTGAGACTATGAAGTCGACGCGCGAAAGCGCTATTACGAAAAATAATTTTTTTAATCCTATTTAAGCTATTTTTCGGTCTGCTCAAAAAATCTGGAACAAGCTAAAGTATTTGATCTGCTAACCCATCTTAGGGTAACAACCTCCAATTTAAGAATAGAAAGCAGATTTATGAAGCATCAGAGCGGAACTCTGACCGTCATATACCAGATTTTCTAATAATTTAGAAAAATTTAGGATAAAAACTATATAGCACCAAGTGAAAATATTATTAATATAATACGGTATTTATTAAAATAGCAGAAATACTCATTTATTTTTTGGTATCTCTTCAATAACTTCTAATTTATTCCCTTCTTCAGATTGAAGCTCAAGTCTTTCAGACTGGCCAATGAATACACCTCCACGCTTAATTGACATATGACTGACACGACTGACCCCTCGTAATTCACCATTTTCCAGGATATCTAGGTTATTTCCTAAGCAAGCACCGTCAACCAAACCATCAATAATTATATCCGATGCTTGAATTTCACCTTCAATTTTTCCACCCTGCATGATGTGGATCGTTCCTTCAGTTACTGTAATATTGCCTTTAATATTCCCCCAGACATTAATATCGCCTAAAATAGTAACATCACCTTTAAAAAAACTTTCTTTTGAAATAGTTGTTACCTCTTTTTGTTCAGGATTAGTTTTTTTGTCATTTTTCATTATAAATATATTTGTATTTGAAATATCTAATTTTTTATTTTTAAACATCAAGATCAACCTCCCTCTTTTAAAGATAAATAGCAGGATAAGAATGAATGAAAAAATTAAAACAAAAAACCATGTCTTTGCAATCACATTTGCTATATACAGGACCACTACTAGAACCCATAGGAACCAGATAAAATAAAGACACCAATTTTCTCTATTGCTAATGTTTTCATTCTTATCTAATAAACTCATCATAGTATCTTAATCAGAAATTATTAAACTGAAATACTAGTATAGATTATCAACTAGCTTTTGTATTGATATAGTAATCAACATGACAGAAAGACGATTTATATTGAATTAATAGCAGACCAAGATATTATTAACACTAATGTAAACAGAATAAAATCTGTATTACATATTAGGAAATACATAAATTCTTGTGTCTTATTTAGCTTAGAATACTATTCTAGTGCTCACCATAAGATGATATAGTGCAATGGAATTCAAATTTTCTACAAAGATTTATTACATTTTACTAGCTTTAGTAAAATTAGCTAAAAATTGATTAATTACCCATGTGTGTTTAACAAAACAAGTTAAAATAATACTAACTTAAGTATCCATATTTTACTTTTCTTTAAGTGAACTAATATGGTTAATGATAAACAAGATGAAAACTACTATCGTGTATTAATATCACATCGTTTGTTAGCCGTTGCAGGTATTTCGAGGATTATTCAGTGCCGCTAAGATATTTACCACTGACATCATCAGTAAGACTATTGCTTACTATGCTAACTGCCTAGTCAAAGAAGTGATTGATGAAACTAATTATCTATACCAATGTATTAGTTGCAATAAGTGCCTGCAAGTTTGTTTCCTATGGACTAATCTCAATTAGTCATAATATGCCTGAGATTAATGTTAATTTTTGCTGCTGTATGACACACGACTTTTTAGCATGTACTCTATTTTGTTCTACCGGTGTATTCAATTCAAAAATAAAGCTAATACCGTCATTTGTCTGGAAACTTTTAAATCTTACTTTTGTACGTCATAATAATAGTTGTTGTTTATGTATCCATGATTCCAAGAATAAGCGTTCTTATTTTCAATGGAAAATTTGCATCACTGATGAAATAAGATATGATGTTACTGCGGTCAATACTAAATTGCATGTACAGATTGGATTACTGATTTTAAAATTCAGTCTACCACAATTGAGCTAAATTTAATTTTATAACCCTTAAACTAAAATCATAGACAGCTAATATAGCTAACTTTATAATAAGGTAAGATATATTGGATATTAAACAAATATCCACCAGCAACTTTGTTCAATTAATTATAATTTAGGAAAACCCGGTACGGGCAGGGAAATAATGGTCAGTGCACCCTTTTTTTTATTACTCACGATTTTTATTGGAAAAAATGATAGCCACATTATTTAGATACTAAATTTTAAATAATTATTTACATAAAATTGATATTTACATGTCAATAAAGTTAGGATAACAGTATTATCGGTTTTATTGCGATTAAAATCGGATATAATTCTATTTACCCTACTTATTTTTAGGTATTAATTTTTTAGTAAATTATTGCTGTAATATGTGTGATTAACTTCATCATCAATAAAATCGATATTGAAAATGTAACTCACTAAACCTGAGTGAGTGCAGCTACTCTGATTTAAAGATATTCAGAGCTGAGTATTGTTTTATACACTGTATGTGTATGGTGCGGTAAATCATTTGATACGCTTAAAAAGCACATAAAGGCAAGTTATTTAATACTAATTGCTTATATCGAACTAACTATTTTATTTTTTCTTAAACATTATGAACTTAGTTTTAAACTTGTTAGCTTAGAAGATAAGCTGAGATATGTTTATTTCTGATGTATGGAGTTTCTAGAAATGTTGGTGTATCCTGATAATTAATTTTGTGGATGATTTTAACAACAGAGAGATGATATGCTATGAAAAGTTCTACCCTACAGGTATCCTCAAAATTAGATATTACCTCTGATTCCTTGTATGAACCCATCCGTAATGGTACCAGATAGCTGATTATAGAAATAACTGTTAAGATTAAGATTGAACCATATTTCAACAAAATACTGACAACGCTTTGTCGACAGATGTCGACTATCTTCCATAATGGTTATTTGCTACAGCGAATAATGCAGACTGGTATTTGGCATATTGAGATTAAAATGACTAATGTCAGAGATCCATTAAGCAATAACGGAATATCCTTCTAAAGCTTCTTGGTTATACCTTATCTGAAGCAAGTAAAAAGCGGCGAAGAGTTTTTAACCCCCGGTTGGATATCTGAGAGGTATATCCAACGGTAATTTTAGTAAGCCCTGAGCCGATTCTCAGTAAAAAGTACATAATATCTTACTAAGTGTTACCAGCAGACTGATAACACTAATGGCTAAAGAAGCCAGGAAACAGTAGCAGCGTAATTTATGCGATACGCCTAACGATTATTTTTTGTCGATGATAGCATATGCCGTCCTGTTAGGCATAAGCTAATTGCCTTTACCTTCTGTTTCATTTATCAACATCACTGAATATAGACGTAAGAGAAGCTAGTTGGGGTAAAATATGTTTATCAAAAGTCAGAAGCGAATTGGACCGAACTACTTAATACCCTGCTAGCGCGTATCTTAATTGTATCTCCTAGTTTTGCTAGAGAATCCTACTCTCTTGGTTTTGGAATGAAATGGTGGCAAAAGGATATTCCCAGACATCCAGCGCTAACGACATTAGCTACAAAAAATATTCTAATATTATCTTTATTTCTACCAAATGAATGAATGAAGCGAAAGTTAAGGTATCTGCTGGAGGTTTGGGTAGCAAGAGAGTCCCTAATGCCGCTAATAAAACTCTTGATGTTTTGTTAGTAAGGTTTTAGTGGTATTCTGAAGCGATGAAGAAGTTGAAGAAAGAACGAGAAGAGCTATGAGCAATCTACTACTCCCCCGTTAGCGCACTGGATTCATAAGAATGACGATCCGATTGAATTAACTTTTGCGATAATAAAGCTATGAATTCGATGCTCCAAGCACTTGTAGTTCAAAAAAATAATTCTTTAATCCTATTTAACCTCCTGATATTGGAGGTAACAACATCAAATTTAAATATGGAGAATATATTCTCTGAAGCATTAGAGAGGAGTGTATAACTTGAGTCATATAGCAGATTTGCTGATAACTAGTTTCTGCATGCTAATAAGTCAGGTCAATAGGTCAATTTTCAATAATTTTATCAGTGAAAACAAACTCTGATTAGGTTTTCCTAGTTGTTCTGAGATCTGGCGCTGATTGGAGTGGTGATAGAAGTAGAGATACGTTCTGAATCCTAGTAATGCTGTAAAAATGGTCGCTAGTACGATGGAATCGTGAGTATATGGAGCTTAATTGCTTGTAGATGTATAATGAAATACCTAAAACTTAGAATTACGAGTGATCAGTTATCCGCTAATAACTATCATATTAGTTTATACTTAGATGCAATGGAGTATAATACTTTGTAGATAGTACTGCGGACGTTGGTAGTGGTATATCAGACTAGTAATTTTTTTAATATATCAGCAATTACATTACTCGTGATTCTATAAACTTTATGGTGAATAAAGGTGCACGAAATAGCGCGCAACTCGATCCTCACTCTAGGCAATAAGAGTGAGGAGTACCTGATTGCCCAATATAGCGCGTTCAACCGTTCATCGCTTCTAGTAGAAGTTCCGATATATCCGCTTCTTGGATAAGCGTGCGAAGAGTCGTCTTAATGTAAAATTATTTAAAATGCAACTTTATTCATAGTTATTAGCAAATCTTAACGTAAACTAGCAATTTATGATCCGCTCTCAATGCTTTATGAATCTACTTTCTTCTTATAGAAAGACATTGCTTACATTATGGGGTAAGCAGATCAAAATTTCCTTAATCGTTTCAGCTTTTCTGAGTAGACTATAGCAGTTTAAATGCCATTAAAGGGTTATTTCTAACCATAGTTTTTGTATCCTACTGTCGTAAAAGCCAATTCAATCAGATTTATCGTTTTTATTGAGGTCAAAGTGCGCTTGCTGGGAAAGCGCATAGAATGGTAGCTATTTTTCGATCTTTCTTCAGCTTCTTCATCGCTGAAGGATACGCTGAAACTATTGCCAACAAAAAAATTAAAGGAAGTTTATTAGCGGAATCGCAACTCTCTGCTAGTCAGAGCCCCGGCAGCTAGTTTAACTTTTAGTTATATCCCATTGGGAAGTCATGGCCAATATATGGAGGGTATTTTGTGCACCAAACAGTATTAGTTCTGAGTCTTTAGAAATATTTCTCATTGCATTTAAAATAAAGGACGAACCCATTTCACATAGCAAGCCTGGGAGATGCAGTTAAGCCAAGCGCTCGCAAGGCTATTGAGAAGTTCAACTCAAGTTCACCTCTTACTCTCGATAACCATCGAGACGGCAATTAAGCTCTTTACGTTCATGCATAGTGACGCAGATATAACAAGAAAGCAAAGGTGATTATCTTGCCTAGTAGAATGCCTTATGCCTTCAGATAAGGAATAAACGTAACGTGTATCACTTAAATCACGCAGCCGTCAATCTCTGTATTCTTTAAGGTGTTTCTATTTCAATCTCCTGATGGTACTTGAAAAAGAGATAAGGTACTTCTCATCGAGAAGCTCTTTGTGGCTTCGTAAAAATCACTGGTGGATTGCCTTTTACATTTGTTATAAGCATGATAGAACTCTTCATCACCTTTGCACGGCTTAAAATAAGAAAGCAAGAAGCTATTGAAGTATATTTCGTTTGCTGCAGTGCTTAATCTTAAGCACTTTTATCTTAACATGTTTAAATAGTAGTTTATAGCTTGTTCTAGTAAATAACTGTTATAAACGATAGAATGGCTGCCATCAATAAGGCAGTATTCAGAATGTTGTTGCAGGATGTTTTCGAGCTTATCCTCAACAATAGTTTCTACCAACTGGCTAGAAACATTACGGATAAGTTCATGAAATGGATTACAAATAACCCCCCTCTGGTTTCCCCTGGATATCTATCATGGTAGACTTTTTCATGAGATATCATCTCAGTGATATTGAAATAATTAATAAAATCAATAAATCAGGATACGCTGTTATCTTTTAACTTCATACATCAGAAATAAACATAACTTATAGGTAGGATAAAGTGAAATCCAGTTTCTTGATCCATAAATTCATAAATCGATATCATTCAACAGATTATTACCGAACTAAACTAATCAGATATAGCTTTATATTGGTAAGGAGTAAGAAAGCGTTCCTTTAATATGAATGAGTGGTTGCTTTTCATAGCAACTTCTGTAGCAAAAATCCCTTATGCAGTATATGTTAGTTTCTACTAACAACCTTTGTTAATATAGCTTTTTTATTCATCGGTTTTATTCTAACGGAGTAATTGTCTTGGCAGTAATACGTGCCTGCTCTTGCAATGTTTGTTCGATCGTATGTTGCAGTACGCGGATTTTTTGTTCCATATTATCAGTGTAGTCCTGTGTTTTTGTTTTTTCTTGCGCAAGTTCATGGCAAATATTTAAAGCGACGATAAAAATAAGTTGCTCGGTATTTGTGACGCCAGTTCGATTTTTTAAATCTTTTAGCCGTTTTTCAAGTTCAGCTGCAGACAATTTCAAGGCATTTTGTTGTTCTTTTGGGCAATTAACCCTTAATGTTCGTCCTAAAATTTGAATATCAACAGGTTGTGTAGACATTATACCCTCCTAATTATGTGAGGAGATAAAATATTGTGGTAAGATTTTTCTGCCTATAATTCTATGACGATATTAAAATAATTATAAATAATATATGCACAATTTCTATACCTATTCTAGGATAACGATCATCATCTTTGATAGGCATATTATATATCAATATTATTAACGTAATTAAGCAAATATACCAATAAAAAATTTTACATAATTATCAAGTTTTTGAATTATTGTTGTGCAACAACAATATGTTGCTTTAATAGCTTGCAGAAATGCATTGCTTAATTACGGTCGGATATAATTTATGTCTGTAATTACTATTATTAGTGAAAAAAGTTGATTTATGAATTAACAAATGATGAATTAGCTTTTTAATAGATATTAAATAACCTTATTACTTGAATTTTATGACTTTATGTTTCCATCTTTTAAAAAAAATTTCATTTTTAATTTATTGTTATCTAAAAATAGTAAGTAATCTGCTCCAATACTTTAGTTGGTTGACTTAAGCGTTTTTTTGTTAGGCTTAGATGTTAACTAACATAAGTTTTTAAGAAAAAACAAAAGAAATTATTAGGGATTTATACAATATTAATATATTAAGTTACGTCAAAAATGACGATCTAAATGAATTAGAACAGATCTAGGAAGCGATCATTAAATATGTTAATAACGAAAAAATTCAGCTCTATTTTATGGCTTTTATGGATTTAAAAGATCGGCAAATAAAAATAAAGATAAAAAACGATAAACTAACATTACATTAATAGAAATGTTGTTCTAACCTATTTTGTTACTTAATCGCTTTCAGGAGAAAGCGATTAAGTTATGCTCACTTATGTTGTATGGAGTTTAGGATAATGCTAGCATATCCTACTGATTAATTTCATGAATGATTTCAACAACAGAGAGATAATATACCATGAAAAGCTTACCCTATACAGGTAAGCCCAAAACTAGATATTATCTCTGATCTATTGTACTAACTTATTTGTAATAGCGTGGCAGGTAGCTGATAGGGATTTGCTGTTAAGCCTGAATTTAAAATCCATGCTGCAACAACATACTGAACACTGCTTTATCGGTTGGCGTCCATGTCATAGTTCATAACAGTTATTTGCTACAGCAAATAATATTGATTGATATTGATGATATTTAGATTAAAGTGCTTAAGGTTAAATGGGAATCACAGAGGACACGGAATATGCTTCAACAGCTTATTTGCTACTGCCTCATCTGAAGCGTAAAAACGTTGAAGAGTTTAGGAAATAAAATATTTGATAATGAAGAAAAGACCGCTACGGTCTTCATGTAGCAATTAAATTTGCTTAATAAATTATGTCTTTGGCAACAATCCAGTAGATGAGCATTTACTATCTAAGATAGTAATCAATAACATCACCGTTTTGTACTGTCAGAGATTTTTTTCGCTGCTGTAAGTGATTTTTTTTTTGCTTTCTAATTCCATGACTCTTCTGAAGTCTTTGGTTGAGACGATACTGCAGGAGCGTAGCGAGGAAGAAGATCTACGAATTCTGATTGAGGTATATTTGCAGTGATGCTTGAAATTGATACAGAGAATTTTATCAGAAAAGAGAAAAATCTGCTATCTTTTAAGTTTTAACAAGTAAAGTTTTATCTACAGATTTAAGGAAATGAAACTTGGTTAAAAAATTAGTTATGTATAACTTAAAATAAGTTAAGTGGGTTTTAGTTGTGTATATATGAAATATAATAATTTTACGGTATGCTGGATTTTAAATAACAGTATGTTAGTTTCTAACTCATAGTATATTGTGAATTTTTAGCGACTTTAAATCACAGAATCGAGCTAAATCAAGTTCTGATAACACGTGATCGGTTCTTACAATAAGCCTAGGATAGATAAGTTTGAAGCTATTGCAGATTATATAATTACTTAGAGAATAAGCAACTTGAAAATTACATACCGTAAACATGAATTAATTTTTTTTTGCTGATGAGGTTTTAAGCTTTCGAGTTTTAGAGGTGAAATAACAAGCATGGAACATTCATTTTTGTATTGAAATGTGATGTAATACCAAGATTAGAAATACACAAATGGTAATGTAACAGTTATTGTCAAGTCAACTACTGATGGATTAGTAACTGATTTTAATAAATATGTATGGATTCTTAGTATATCTAAACTAGAGGAAACAATGAATAATCATCAAGAAATTAGTAGAGTATTTATTCTATGCCTTATAATTTTTTTTGTAATAACAAATAGAAGAATTAGCGGTTGCTTATCAAGAATTAGAAAAGGCTATTAGATAAGTTAAAAGAAATGGCAATTAAGACAAATGTACTTTATTCAAAAGAATAAAGTAAGAAAGTCCATGATTTAATCTTATCGATAGTTGACGAATATTTTCAGATAAAAGACAAGCTAGATATTGATATGATTGAGATATCTTTATTTGACTGATTGTATCAGCCATTACATAAAAAGAAAATGATAAAATCAGTTCCGACTACTTCCGTTTTAGAAAAGTGAGACGACAAAAGAATTTATGAGATACTCCGCAAGTATTGTGGTAATCAAAGAGAGTTTATAATTTCGATTGAAAATCTGTAGTTAAAAACTAGAAAGTACTGAATTGCTAAAAATATTTAGACATAACATTAAGGAAATAGCTAAAGCTAGTAACTTACCTGATTGCAGTATTCATTACACTACCAAATCAGATAGGGTGATTTTAATCACTGTAATCTAATATATGAGTATAAAAGAGCAACAACTAGAAAAAGGCAAAAGAGAGATTTATAAGTTATAAAATTCAATAAAAAACCAAGCGAGGTAAAAATAAAAATGATGTTTATCAATTTTCATAAGATGCAGAACGTCAGCTAGTTAGGAAAGGGTGTAATGAATTAATCATAACTAGCATTAATTGGTTGTGGTTTTTTTGTGTATCACTTTATCAGGATATTACATATCACTACGGTCGTATTCTTTACATTTTTACATGCATTCAAGGTACTTATTTTATAATTAGCGGATTTGTATAGTTTTGTGTGTAATTGGGTTTGTCCGTAGGTGATACGATGACATAAATACTTAATTACGTAATGCTTTTTCCTTAACTCCTTGCGATTTAATCAGATGAAGAAGAGAATAGCTACTCTCAGTATTAAGGCTCCAGTAACGATGAGCAAACAAGTAAAAGTAACCGCTACGATTTTTTTACTCCTTATTATATTAATATCTCCGCTTTCAGTCAGTACGAGCATTCAGGAGATAAAAATTGGTTTTTCGCCGGGAAAAGCAGCAAAACAGATAATCTTGTTAGCAATTGAAGAAGCGAAAATATCAATTGATATTGCTGCCTATTCGTTTACCAGTAAGCCCATTGCGTTAGCTCTTGTTGACGCACAAAATCGAGGTATTAATGTCCGTGTCGTTGCTGATAAGAAGTCGAACCGTGGGAAATATACTGCCGTAACATATCTAGTGAATCACCGCGTACCAGTAAGACTCAATGATAAGTATGCGATTATGCACAACAAGTTTATGATTGTGGATGGTCATTCAGTTGAAACGGGGTCGTTTAACTATACTAAAAGTGCCGCATTTCGTAACGCAGAAAATGTAATTTACCTGCGTAACCATCCAAATATTGCTGAAAAATATACAAGAGAATTTAACCGATTATGGAGCGAAGCAACAGAGACAAAACCTACATATTAGTAGACGATGCTGGATAGGAGTAACGCCCAAAAATATGTCATTTTTTTAAGATACTTTAAAGAATTAACAATACGTCTTTAAAATATCATTATTAGATCAATAAATAACTGTTTTATTATATGTATAATAAAAATACACATTTTTAAAAAAATGTGACATAAATCGATGAAAATTCTAAAGTTCAGGGTAATTGATTAGCAATATCAAGAATTAAAAACGGTAAGAAGCAAAAATGTAGAGACAAACTCATTTAAAAATCCTAATGCTAGGCAGAAAATATCATTGTAAACGATTAGAAATTTAATTTCTAATCGCTCAAATTCTTTCTCTCTATGAGAAAGGTGTTTATCTATCTCTGACAATATCTTTTTTATGAGTTTTATTGAAGAAATTAACTTATGACACAGAGATATTTTCTGATAAATGAATTATTCCATAAAAATGGAAACCCGGAAAACGGGGAAACATTCCTAAAAACAGAAAATAAAACGTTCCAAAAAATGGATAATCGATCTCTTCAAAAAATGGGAGAGATAAAAGACAGTATTACAGAAAATAGAAAAATAATAAATATAAACTACTTAAACACCTCTCTCTTTTTCTACAAAATAAAAACTGTTTAATCCAAGCTCGGTAGAACTTTTTATTTTATTACCAAAATCAAGCTAGGAGGTTGATTCAGTATTTCAAGAAAATCAACAAGTTGATTAAATCTAAAATTGCGCTCATTCAGGCTATTAAACTACTAAGTAAGTTACGTGAAAACTGACATCAGGCCCAGAAAATTATCAACGCCAGGATCGCTAATGAATAGAAAGGACTTTTCTAGCCTCAGTAACCAGAAACAACTTAGAAAACAAAGCTAAAGTTTATTACAGAAAGTTTTCATTAATGACTATTCTACTAACCTAGATACCTAATTTAGCAAGAAATTATCTATGAGCTACAACGTAAAAATTATAAGCGCTTGCAAAGTATCCGCGACAAGTATGATGCCTTCAAACAACACTGCGCAAGATATCTTTCCGCGGTAATGGCATTAAAATAAAAATCAAGTGGCATTTTTACCTGAGAGAAAATTAACGTACTTACAACAAGCTGAAGCGGAATAGACACAACACTAAAAGATAATTAGTAAATCAAGATGAAACTGATAATCCTACAGACTTATAAGAGATTTGTAGAGTGGACTGATGGCTTATAAATCGTTTTTAAGTCTTTTATAAAGTGCATTGCTCTGTGTTTTATACCAACCCGCAAAGCTACCAAATGCCGTATTTTAAGGCAATCCCACTGGTGATTTTTACGAAACTCCAAGGTAGTTTTAATAAAAAGAACAGGTCTCTGAGTACTTATCAGAAAACTGAAACAGCAATTGGTTAAAGAGTGCAGACAATGATTCCCCTTGCGTGATTTAAGTGATGTGCGCTCTATATTTATTTCTTGTCTAAAGGCATATGCCGTTTTTATTAGGTAAGCTAATCGCCTTTGTCTTCTGTTCATTACCGGCCTCATTGCGCCATGGACGTAAGGAGCTAGCTGCAGTTGAAAGTGATTATCAAGAGTCAGAAACGCACTGATCCGAACTTATGAATGACCGCGTGAGCGGTGTGTTTCTTAAGCATATATTTCATGAGCTTAATATAGAAATAGTGCTTTGATTTTTAGAATGTAATGGTAAAGATATTTTAGGGTACGCAGAATCAATGCTATTGGATACCTAATATAGCTGATGTATTCTGCTTTTACTCCAAAAGGCATGCAGCACCGAAAGTTAAGGGTTGAATTGCCGAAAGTTTGGCTAGCTAGATAACTGTTATGCCGCTAATAAACTCTTTGATATTTTGTTGACAAGGTTTTCAGCATAAGTACCCCTTTAGCGATCAATAAGCTAAAGAAAGATCGAAAAGAGATGCTAGTACTTCTCTAGAACTTACTGTCAGTGCACTGCGTTGCTCTCAATCAATAAGAAGGAGAAAACCAATTAAATCGGTTTTTATAACAGTTAAGTTATGAAGCCAATGTGCGAGTATTATAGTTGGGACAAATAACTCTTTCAATGATGTTTAATCTGCTCTATGTTGCTTAAAAAAACTAGAATGGGCTAAGGGAATTTGACTTGCTAATCCTGATGGTAAACAAGGTTTAATTTAAAGATAGAAAAGGGATTCACAAAGCATAAGAGTAGAAGTGGCCTAACTTGTCATACACTAAAGTTGCTAATAACTCGAAGACACAACACTCGACAACTATTTATATTTCATATTCCTCGTTATAAATTTTTAAAAATAGTACCTAACCGAATAGCTATTTTTGTCGCTTCATCTGCTTTTGGAAAATATACATTATGAATATGCTTATCAGCAGCACAGTGCTTTTTTTATTTAACTAGCTTTAGTAAAGCTAAAGTAGTATTAGTTATCATTAACTATGATAAAACCTATAGTGAGAACATACTTATTTAATTGTATGTCTGATCAAGCGATGAAAAAACTTACCTTGCTTATCATTTATGAGGTAAGGTAAGCTGTAATTGTAAAATTTAGCGTCAATAAAGTGTTACCGTTTACTGAAATTGATCAGCAACTTATAAGTTATTAACTGCTTTAGCCGTTATTTATCATGCTCAAACTGAATTTATCTATACAGATAAAATCGTTAGTGCAGATCTTGATTGGCTAAGTGGAAGATGCTCGATAAAAATTAAATGCTCCATTTACTTAAATTAATTAGCAGTTAATTTCTTCATGAAATACAATTATTTAAATCACCTAAAACTTATTCTAATACATGAAATTAGAAATATTTTTGCAATGTAAATTTGCTAGCCTGATTGTATGAATATCAGCTAGCTGCATAAATTGAACATAAGTTTGTTAATTAAGCGTAAATTATCTGCTTATGAATATACCATTATATGTAGGAGAAAACGTCTATATTTTGCATTACAAAGAAAAGATGCTATTATGAAGGTAAGCAATTTAATCTAGTTAACGCCACTGTAGAAATATCAAGATTATGCTAGTGTGATATTACGTGCATCTTCTCAGTCAATGGAAGATACAGTCAACCGCAGCGTGAAGTTTATGACTTTATATTAACCGTCACTAAATACTGCTTTAACCTATATCGACTTGATATTACTACTTATCAAGTGATAACGAGAATAATAAAAATTAAGATCGAAGGTTTAATTAAGTTGGTTTTTTCAAGATAAGCTAGATAAATTTATCGACAGTAAAGTTCATCTGCCTTTTTATATATAGTTTAAATCCATGTTTAGGGCTTAATGTTTATGATGTTAGTGACTATGATAGCAATTGCGATTATCTGTTAGAACTAGACATGGTATTATTTCGTTGAAATAGGGCTTTATATTTCACCAGATGTTAATATGTCTGGAGTCTATCGAAGTATTGGTGTTTGTATTTAAGATAATATTCTGATCTCTAAAGAGAGTAATGAGAACCTGACAACGACTGTTATTAAAGATCCTGATGAGATAGAAGCACTATGGCAGCAGCTACATAAGCAGGGAATTTAAAGCGATGAAAGTAATTATTGTTGGCGGTGGTATGACAGGAGCGTTATTAGCACTTGCTATTTCGGCCTTCAGTCATGGAAGGATAGAAGTTTCATTAATTGAAGCGAGGTTACCTAATAATACGAATACTGGTTTTGATAGCAGAGCAATTGCATTGGCTCAGGGAACTTGCCAGCAGTTTAGTCAAATTGGTATATGGCACGGATTAAAAAAATATTTGACACCAATTATCAATATTCATGTTTCTGAATATCGCCATATTGGCGCAGTAAATATATACGCTAAAGATTATTCTATAGTTGCACTTGGTTATGTTGTTGAGTTGTATCATGCAGGAAATTATTTATTTGAGCAACTTAAAAAAGCACCGGGTGTTGAATTATATTGTCCCGATAAAGTTGTTGCTTTTAAGCGCACAATTAAGTATGTATCTGTTAAATTAACGAGTAATAAAGTTTTAACCGGACAATTATTAGTTGCTGCTGATGGCAGCAATTCAATGATAGGTAAAGTTAGTCAAATTGAATGGCAGCGAGCGTCATATCAACAATGTGCAATTATCGCTAATGTTTTAACTAGCGAAGCGCCACATGGCCGAGCCTATGAACGTTTTACCCAATATGGTCCATTGGCAATGTTACCTATGTCTAAAGGGCGTAGTTCATTGGTTTGGTGTCACCCATTAGAAAGTCAACAGTCTATTATGCAGTGGAGTGATGACCAATTTATAACAGAATTGCAAAAATGGTTTGGCTGGCGGTTAGGTGAAATTAAGGCCATTAGCGAGCGTCACTGTTTTCCATTATTATTTTCTCAAGCGAGAAAATTAATTACTCATCGATTAGTTTTAGTTGGTAATGCAGCACAAACTTTACATCCTGTTGCAGGTCAGGGGTTTAATCTTGGCATGCGTGATGTCACTATTCTTGCCAATATAATTAATGAAATATCTAATCATGGCGGTGATATAGGAGCTTACTCGGTTCTTATGCAGTATCAAATGCAGCGCCGTGATGATCGTCAAAGGATCATAAAATTAACCGATAATCTGGTTCATTTGTTTTCAAATAATCATCTGATTTTTGCTATCGCCCGTAATGTTGGATTAATGGCAATAGAAACAGTATCACTTATGCGTGATGTTTTAGTCCATAAAACAATGGGGGGATCGTTTCATTTCTAGCTATTTAACAAGGAATACTTTAACGATGCAATCCTTTGATGTAGGTATCGTGGGTGTTGGCATAGTTTACCTTGTTCTGGCTTGTGGACTACGTGGCTGTGGTATGAGGATTGCAATTATTGAAAATTCTCCTTTGCAACATAAATTTGATCCACAACAAGCACCTTCGATCAGAGTGACTTCTATTAATACGGCCAGTCAAAAATTACTCTATTATTTAGGAGCTTGGTAAACAATTGTATAAAGACGACTTAGTAGTTATTAGAAACTAGAGGTTTGGCAGCAAGATATTTTTAATAAAATTCAATTTTATGACAAGGATCATTATTTTATCTGGTCTAGGATGTATTATTGAAAATTTAATTATTCGTGGATCTTTATGGCAACAGGCTCAATCAAGCACAGATATTACGTTATTAACAGAAAATGGATTGAAAAAAATTATTTTGGGGGCGAGAATGAAGTATTTATGACTTTTGATAATGAGCAAATGTTAACAGCAAGGTTGATAGTTGGTGCAGATGGTGCTAAATCATGGTTAAGGCAAAAAGCGGATATTCATCTTATCTTCTGGAATAAAGAACATACGGCATTAGTTGCTACGATTCGAACTGAAATGCCTCATATGCATACTGCTCGTCAATCTTTTCATAACGATAGCATTTTAGCATTTTTACCGCTTTATGATCCTCATCTTTGCTCTATTATTTAGTCATTGCCAACAATGCAAGCGCGTAGACGCCTAAATTTAAAGGTTTCTGTATTTAAAAAAGAGTTAAGTGTAGCTTTAGATATGCGCCTCGGTTTTGTCAGTTAATTAGTGAACGTCAGATTTTCCTACTTATTGGCCAGTATGCGAGAAATTTCGCTGGTCAACGTGTCGCTTTATTAGGTGATGCTGCTCATATAATGCACCCTTTAGCAGGACAAGGGATAAATTTAGGATTTATGGATGTTGCCGAGTTGATTGGACAATTACGACGTT
>JBQMRO010000035.1:0-1884 GCA_052174475.1 Arsenophonus sp. NC-CH8-MAG3 | reverse complement strand
ACGTCTTATCTAATATTATTCATAGTTAACAAATCCCTGTTAGTCAATTAACTGAAATATTCCAGTAAGTGGCTTATTCTAAAATTATTATCAGTGCTCATGCTATTAATATGGGACGATTACCTGAAATTGTAAAAAAAGGCGAGGAAAGTGTTTTTTTCTTTATTCATTCGGAGGACATTTAAGATATCAAAAATAAACTTTTAAATATCATCTTATATCGATTACCAATGAGGTTTGGATTTGATCCTATTAGGGATATCCAAGTATTAACTCCAATGAATAGAGTTGGAATTGGCGCGAATAGTATTAATGACATGTTACAATCTCAGCTTAATAATAATGACATCACCTCAAAAGCAACACGTTATGGCAAGACATTTTCTTTAGGTGATAAGGTCATTCAATTAGTGAATAATTATGATAAAGATGTTTTTAATGGTGATATTGGAATTATTGCTTTAATTGATTCAGTTGAATCTGAAGTGATCATTGATTTTGATGGAAAAACAATCCGATATAATTTTAATGAGCTTGATGAGATATCATTAGCTTATGCAACAACCATTCATAAGAGTCAAGATTCTGAATATCCTTGTGTTATAATACCAATAGCCATGCAGAATTATCTTATGATTAAACAAAATTTAATTTATACCAGGATCACAAGAGGTAAAAAATGGTAGTTATGATTAAACAAAAGAAAGCGTTAAGTCTCGCTATCAGCAAACAGAGCTCAATTAAACGAAAAACATGGTTATTAGCACGATTAAAAATTGCATTCAATAAATCATAGTACTATTTTTAACTATTTGTTAAAAACAAATTACATACGCATTTGCATTAAATCGATTATTTTTCTTTATGCTAACGACATATTTATTAGGCGAGAAAGGTTTTTAATTGGATTTCTGAAAACGATGTATGCCGATATGTGTAGTGATCAACTAAAGTATTCACTACTTGACTATTCAAGTAGCAACCGTTTTGATTTAATTTCTGTTAATCCATTGTGATATCAGTAATGGATGGCTTCCTTTGCATCGTAATAGGAATGGGTAATGTAATCGAATAACGGTTGATTGTTCTGCACTGAGGCTTTGGTAACCAGTTGTCGGATACATATCCGGTTTTCAGAGATTACAGAAAGATCGCTCCATTAGATTCTATTCTTGCAACAGTTTCCTTTGTGACTCATTCTTTGTATCATCTAATAACGCCACAATGCCTGCTTATACTGATGCTAGTGTAATAGATTTCCTTGTCACTATGGGGAATAACCTGTCTTGAATGGCTACATGAGTTATGCTCATTTTTGATGTATGTGATTTTGAAGATGTTGGCGATATCCTGCTGATTAATTTCGTGAATGATCTTAATAATATATTGATGATATATCATGAAAAGTTTACCTAAAGGTATCTGCGAAACTAGATATTATTCTGATCTATTACATAAAAGCTCATTTATAATGATGTCAGGAGCTGATAGTATTGCTCTTGAGGATGTTTTTGAACAGCACATCTTGCAATAATAGGTCGGATACTGAGTTGTTAACGGGCGTTATTGCCTATCAACTGTAACGGTTATTTGTTACAGAGAACTATCTAGACTAGTATTGGCGATGTTAAAATTAAAGTGCATAAGGTCTATGGGACCGCAGTAGGAACGGAATATGCTTCAAGAGTTCGTTCATACTGTCTTGTCCGAACGGTACAAAACGTCGAAGAGTTACCGACATATCTGCGCCTATGAGAGATATCATCGGCAATTTTACAAAGCTTTGGAGATTCTAGGTGAAAAAGCATATGATCTTTTTTGCCAGAGAATCCATAAGCATATTGAAGCAGGAATGTCTTGAAGAGCATAGGTGATAATATACTT
>JBQMRO010000034.1:0-388 GCA_052174475.1 Arsenophonus sp. NC-CH8-MAG3 | reverse complement strand
GGTTTAGACAAGAAGAAAATGGAACTATTGTGTAGGAATTTTAGAAAATAATGAAGTGTAGTTGTTGAATTTGTTTGTTGTAGGCTTTTATTAAGTACCCATCATATAAAAGAGTCAATGTGGAAATGTTTATTGAAGCTCTGAGCATGGCATATGAAACTCTTGTGTTGTTTACACGGGCTAAACCAGGCCACAGGACTGTGGTTGATGCTATTTATCCTTGTTTAAGTGTTTTGAAAGAGGCACCACGAGATTTGGTATAAATTCATGGCGCTAAACCAGGAACGAAACCAGAAACTTGCTCAACTTGCCATGGTGCAGGTCAGATTCAGATACGGCAAGGGTTTTTTGCAGTTCAACAAACTTGTCCAAATTGCCATGGACAAGG
>JBQMRO010000033.1:0-621 GCA_052174475.1 Arsenophonus sp. NC-CH8-MAG3 | reverse complement strand
CAATAGCAGTATAAGAATTAGCAAGAGTTTGCGCTTCCACACCTTGTCCAGCATCAACAACCAGCAGTGCACCTTCAGAAGCAGCTAATGAACGGGACCCCTAGGACTGGTTGGTACCTCTCTGCACACACCCGTGGTGCGTGTGTTTTGTAGATTCTCTCACGGGTATATGGGACCTACAGTTTAATGACGGTTCCGAACGGCTGAGTAGAGAGATATTCCTTGGCAGAATACCACTCGCTCGTTTGCCATCGCCTTGCGAGGGGAGAGCGACCGTCATAAAGCTATATTTTGATTTATTAAATTTTACTTTCCCGTGTTGGGAATTGAACCCAAGCAAGAGCAAGCAGTGCGGCACAGTGGTCCGACATGCTAACCACTACGCCACGGCCGCTCCCTTTTATATTATTACGGAATGCATAAAATAGACTGAATACAAACGATACTTGGATTTATAGTTCCGTCTAACTTTTTTATTCCTTCAACTGAGTAATAATTGTTTATTACGATACTCATGCCTTTCAGCATTTTTCTTGCATATGATATGTAACTGCGGGCTTCGACTCGAAGTGTCCGGTTTTTGGTTTCCGCAACCCACACGTCTACTCTCTACTGTTTTCT
>JBQMRO010000032.1:0-11114 GCA_052174475.1 Arsenophonus sp. NC-CH8-MAG3 | reverse complement strand
ATTATCTCAAAGCACCATTAAACAAAAATCAGGTGGTAGAGACAATTAATTTTTTAAACGATCAGTTGATTGACAAACATTCATTTGTAGTAAAATAAGCCATAGAGTAATGAGGATTTTTAAATCGATTATGGGACTATATCGTCGTCACTATTACCAGTTGACAGAGTAGGCAATATATAGTTAATTAACTCATTAAATTATAAAAAGACCCGCAGATTTTTTATAAAATTTTTTAAAAAAAACTTAAACAAAATATTTTTTATCCATTAAAAATTTATTTTTTGGTTACAAGCAACTTTATTGTAATATTAAATTAATGAACATAACTCATCTGATGACTAAGTTGATGTTTTATAAAAGATCATACATAAACGGGTGGATTCCTGTTTTCGGTGCTTAAATGCTTTTTACATACAAAAAACAGTCCATAAATTCTTTGTCATTCTCTATAAGTCCCGGTGAATAGCTATAGGTATGCATCGTTAAGATTACGTAAAAAGGGCCGAGCATTACCGGCTGTTTTGTTTTTTTATAAAGACAGATAAAAATCATAGAGAGGCGCGAGATTTGTGCATACGAAAAGATAACGTAGTGAAGTTTTGTTTAGCATTTGCAGAAGATATTTACATCTACGTGAAGTTAAGCAAACGCGTAGATTTTAAACAAGTTATTAGCAAATCTTGTGTATATAACGGTCAGGCTACGTTTCATTCTGATGTTCCGTAAACCTATTTTCATCCTTAAATTTAATGTTCTTTAAAAACAAAGAATTAGCAAGTTAAATAACCATTAAAAGGGTTCTTTTCTCGAATTACAGTGGTTCCATGTGTACCTTTATAAGCTCGACTGTCGCAAAAGCCGATTTAATCGGATTCGTCGTTCTTATTAACATCACAGTGTGATAACAAGAAATCATAAAATACCAGCAGTTCTTTTTGATTATTCTCCAGCATCCTTTAATCGCTAGATGAGACGCTAAAAACCTTACTAACAAAATATCAAAGATTTTATTAGTGGTATCGAAATTCTCTGCTAGCCAGGGGCCTCTCCTTGCAGCTCACCCTTAACTTTCAGTTTCATACCTTTAGAAAATAAAACGTCAGCACATTAGCTATTTGTTTTGTATGTTAAACAGCATTTATGCTGCGTGTCTGGAGTATCTTTACTGTTGCATTTCAAAAACAAGGTCACTCATCTCTTACATAGTAAGCTTGGGAGATATAGTTAAGTCACGCGCTCTCAATCTATTGAGAAGTTTGGTTCAGTTTACTTATGACTCTTGATAAGCATCATTGAGCGCAACAAATTCCTTATATCCATGATCAGTAACGTCAATAATAACTAGTAGGCAAAAGTAATCAGCGTGCCTGACAGGAACAAGGTATATGACATTGCCCAGAAATAAACGTAACATGTATCCCTTAAATTACGCAGGTACTCATCCCTTGTGCTCTTCAGGGCATTAATGTTTCAGTCTGCGGATTGGGGCTACTGGCAGAGAAACAATGTGCTTTTCACAGAGAATGCTCAAATAGCTTCGTGAAAATGCATCGGTGGATAATGCTTTACATATATAGGCCATGGTAGCAACTCTTCGCCGCTTTTACATACTTCAGATAAGATAGTAGGTAAGGAGTTTTAGAACCATATTCCGTTGCTGATACGATTTCTAACATTCGGCACTTTAATCTCAATATCGCTAAAAACTAGTCTATATATGATTTGTTATATAGCAAATAATCGTTATGGATGATGGCATGACCTGTCTATAAGACAGCGTTAAGCATGTTGCTACAGCATGGCTTTAAGATCATCCTCAACAGCGGAGCCTATAAGCATTCTAATAATATTATGAATGAGTTTATGCAAAGGATTACGGTAATATCTAGTTTAGCAGATACCTTAGTGTAGATTTTATGGCATATCATCTCTCTGTTGTTGACATTATTCATGAAATTAATCAACAGGATAGATACGTCAGCATTTCAAAACTCCATACACTAAAAATAAGTATAACTCTATACTGATTACTGGAAGTTGTACCTGAATTCCTCAACCCGTAGTATATTGATCTAGTCAGATCTCTGTTTACGCAGCTATAGAGAGGAATTTGTATAAAATAAGACTGAAAGTATCGAAGTCGAAAGCATAAAGCGTTTAAAAGCTACGAGCCTGCTTATCTGCACGCATATTGAAATATCTTTCTAAAAATCTCAAATAAAACTTCACGACGTTATCTTTTCGTAGTTGTATATAGATCGCGCTACTCAATAAATTTTATCCATCTTTACAAGGCTAAAATCTCAGCTGATGCTTGATACTTCTTACGTGATCTTAATCGAATATGTTCCATGAATATTTGTCGGATATTTATAGGTAATGATGAAAATTTACAGATCGCCTTTTTATCTGCAAAAATGTTTAATCACCAAAACAGGAATTTGACCGTTTGTGTACAGAGCTTGATTATAATACCAACTTAAGCCCGCTGAGGCATTACTCAAACGAGTGACATGGTAAACAATTTAATTGTCACATAGAAGATATGCTAAAAAATCAGAATTTCAATTCTGGTTAAGAGCTTGAGATCACTTAACATTGATATATTTTACTGTACAATCAAGAATTACCCAATTATTATTGGGTAATAAAATTTCATTTTAGTTTATGAAAGATTTGTTCAAAGTTAAACCTAAATTATTTAAAATATATACTACCTTCCAGTAAGTCACAACTAACCACTTTAATTTCTGTATTTCCAAACTAAGGCACGGATAATTGCTTCTGTTTCAGCATCGCTATTACCACTTATATCAGCTTGGCGGAAATGAAGCTGAAATGCACTAATCGTTCTTCGTGTTTCCTCATCAAGTTCACCTGATTGTGGAATTTTGTCATAACCATATTTTTGCAAATATTTTTGAATAACTGACACTCTAGCCGGCGCATAGACTGATCGCCCTGCTAGATATTTTTTAACAGTTATTTCATCTGGCCATGCTCCAATACCAAGCTCACCTAAACGTTTCCATGGGAAAAGTTTACCTGGATCACGCTTTCTTAACGGAGCAACATCGCTATGTGCTAAGACATTATCTGGGGTTATGTTATATCTTTTTGTGATATCTTTAGCCAAAACAATGATAGCAGAAATTTGTTGTTCATTAAAAGGGTACCAGATCTTATCGCCAAGCATATCTTCAGTAAACCCTTTATTAACTATTTCGATACCAACAGAGCTATCATTAAGATTCAGCCTACCGTTCCAATTACTTAATCCTGCATGCCATGCTCTTTTATCCTCAGAAATCAAATTAAATATTATAGGTTTGCCATTTTTTATTTTTGGTATTTCTGGAATAAGATAATGAGCACTTACTTTAGCTTGAGTTAAAATTTGCAATGAGCGAGTATCATTTACTCCAGTATAATGAAAAATTAAAAATTTAATTCGATCATTTTGGCTTATCAATGAAAAATATTTTTTGATATAATAATTACCTTTATCAACGATAGGGGTTTTAGATGAACAACCTACTATCATTAGTATCAATAACATAATAAAGAACTTTCGCATAATTATCTCCATATAAGTATTCAATACTCCATTATAAAAGCATTACTTATCATACACTCTACTTTATTCACCTAAATAATTTAAGTCAAAAAATTTAACTATATACTTAGTTTTTAGTACTAGCTTATTCATATCTCTATTTTTTAATTTAAAAGAATAAACTATTTATAATGTCTCAGTTTGTTTAAATAATTTATTATTTTTTATTATTACTATAACTCTTAGCAATAAGACTTATTAATAAATTTAGTGTATGATTGTCAGATTATGCGATGATGCTTCGTAAATTTGTTTTCCATTCTTAAATTAGATGTTGTTTACAGTAGGGTCACAATAGGTTAAACTCCTTAATCGGTTCCAAGGCTTTTATGAGTAAACGGGAGAAGCTTAAATATCATTGAAATGGTTATTTTCTTGAACTACGGCCATTCGCGCTTTGGATTCATAGCTTCATATCTTCATAGCTTCATACTATTGCGAAAAAACTGATATTCAAATTAGATTCGTCATTCTTATGACGCCACCAGTGCGTTGACGGGAAGTTATATAGTGCTAACCGTTCTTTTCGATCTTTCTTCAGCCTTTTCATCGCTCTAGGATACCCTAAAAACTTTGTCAACAAAATATGAACATAACATATTATGTGTGAATGGTGTAGCTAATCTGCTTCGCGGATGTTCATGATTTGAGTACTGTTTTATACTCTACGATATATTAATTTTAAAGGAACTCATCTAGATAACTTGGAATAAATCTTCTAAAGGCGTAAATCGGATAAATCAGGAAGACAATGTGCGACTCACGTGTTACACTGTCTTGCTACCCAAAGCGTTTTATAATCTCCCTCATAAAATGAATGAGGGAGTAGACCAACTAAGTTTTTTATGACACACCTAAAAGAGTGTGTTATACAGCAATATAATCGAACTCGGTGCTCAATTTTTTCTCAATACGTAAGTGTTGTTCGCCTTTAGTTACAAATATCTGGGTCTTTGATAAGAACGGCACAGGGCAAGACGACAATTCTAGATACGATATCATTGATGAACAATGATTGATAGCATGCGTGCTGACGCATTTATCACCTATAGGGAATCAGAAATAGTCTCCCGTATCTCCTTTGCCATTTAGAAACAAACACAAAGATAACTAAGCCGATAAACTTGACGAATGCGAACAGAATTACGATTGCTATTTCTCTAGCAAGAAACCCAAGATAGAATATACCAATATGTATATGCTCCTTAGAGCAACTGAACTATTTTTTACCATTTGTGATGGCTGAAATAAATTTTTTGAAAAATATGATTAAAGTGTTAACTTGTAGACCAGTCTATTTGTCAAGTAAATGTTTGACTAGAGAACTTGTATTATGAGTTATTATCCAGCATTACTACTGTTGCTTCTCTTAATCTATTTCCATCGTCGTTTTATTTGCTAAATCTCTAAGTTAAAAGCCTAAAGTTCATGTAGCTTCAAAGTTACCGAGCAGTGCTAGGTTTATATTTTACTAAACTGAAACTCGCAATACATTACTTTCAATATGCCTATTTTCTTTGGTCTTTGTTTTTAACAATAATTAGCCCGCTCTCAACGCTTTGTTTCACGATCTCACCCATGCTATGCTGTAGTTGACACAGCAGCAGAGTATCGAAATTAGTATCTTCTGTGTCTTACACAGTTATGGTTTATAACTTAATCAACATCTCTATGTTAATGTTTCCGTCACTCATGACAGTCTAGATATTAAACATGCTATATGTGTTGGAGTTGTTTTTCAAAAAAAGAGTGCCGAATGGATTTAGCGAGAGGCTATCATCCGGCTGCTGTGTCACAACTATGATCTGATAAACTCTACTATCTTCCTAGTTTGGAGTATATCCCCGTCTAAGTAAGCAATATCAGCGTACCCTGAAGGCATGGTACGGGAACGTTACTGTAAAGTACACTTCACTAAAAATACGAAAGATGAGCCTGACATACCATGAAATACCTCTGGCGCTTATACCTTAAACGCCTCACCGGTATCCGCTTCAAAACTACGGCATTACCGAAGAGAAAGAAATGTTGTACATCATTACTATGACCATCTAATTAAACAGTACCGATAGCATACCCTGAAGCAGGAAGAGATCATTAGGTGTTATATTATCCATATTCTAACAAAGCGTTTTTAAGATGCTGCGTTACATGGATTCTTGTCTAAGAGTAAACGAGGCACCTTATATGTTAAAGGTGTATAAGGTACTGAAGATAACGGATCGAAAAAAAACCGAAAAATCAGAGTTTCCCTTCTGAAAAAGGTGAAAATCTGCGCATAGATACGTGAAAATGCATTCTATGTGCCGACAAGGCTACGTTTACCAACGTTCAACTTAACAAGCAGATAACGGAATTGTTGTTAGAAACAATGCATAAAATAGAAAAAATAATGATTATTAATCCAAACATAGGATTAATGCCTCTAAAATTAGAGTATTAAGTCAAATAACTATACGCTCTGATTAGTTTTTTACTAAAAGATACAGCGAACCAATTCTATCTGCTTTTTAGCAAAAAGAGATTGTTTTGCTTTTGCTTAAAGAGCGATTCAATTTCTTAACTATGAACAGATTCACGAAGCATAAGAGCTGGAGCTTGACCGTCGTACGTCATATGCTAAATTTATTAATAACTCGTTATCTATATATAGTAGATCAGTTTTTTCTATCAACAAATATAAAAATAGCTATCAACAGCACTAACTTAACATTAAAATAGATCTCTAGATGGTAATACATCTAGTTCAGTTTCTCTAAATTTTAGAAGTGATAAAACATCTATGATTACTCATCTTTTCACTTTTGAATCATCGTCATAAGGTCATTCTAATAAAATTACAGATCAAATTTCAGATCCAGTTATTGATGCAATTCTTGCGTAGGATCAAAAAGCGCGCCTTGCATGTGAAACCTATGTTAAAACAGGTATGGTAATAGTTAGCGGTAAAATTACGACTAGCTCCCTGGGTAGCTATTGAAGAAACTACGCGGCACACGATACGTGAAATTGGCTATACAAGCTGTGACATGGGTTTCGATGCCAATTCCTACGCTGTTATCAGTTCAATTGGAAAACAATCTCCTGATATCAATCAGGGAGTAAATCCTGCAAATACTTTAGAACAAGGTGCAGGCGATCAAAGGATCATATTTAGTTATGCTAATAACAAAACTGATGTTCTTATGCCGACGCCAATTACCTGTTGTATCAATTGATTAATCGAACACCAAGTTGAAGTGCGAAAAATGGGATATTACCTTGGTTACGTTCAGATGTTAAAAGTCAAATCACTTTCCAATATGGAAATAATAAAATAGTGGGAATTGATATTATTGTATTATCTATTCAGCATGCTGAAGAAATTAGCCAAGATACTTTATCAGAAGCTGTAATTGAGAAAATTATTAAGCCAGCATTACCTATAGAATGCTACACAAAAATACCAAATATTTCATTAATTCAACAGGTCGTTTTGTTATAGGCGGTCCAATTGGTGATTATAGTTTAACTGGTCTTAAAATTATCGTCGATACTTACGGGGGGAACGGCTCGTCATGCTGGTAGTGCTTTTTCTGGCAAAGAACCTTCTAAGGTTGATCGTTCTGCTGCCTATGCCGCACGGTACGTAGCAAAGAATATTGCTGCCGCAAAACTTGCTGATCACTGTGAAATTCAAATTTCTTATGCAATTGGTATTGCTGAGCCGATATTCATAATGATCGAAACTTTCGGTGCAAAAAATAGCCAATGAAACGATTATTTATTTAGTGCATGAAATTTTTGATTTACGCTCTTATGGTTTAATTAAAATGTGTAATTTATTACAGTCTATTTACCTTTAAAGCGTAGCAGATGGACATTTTTGTCGTTTCCAATTCCAATAGAAAAAACAGATAAAGTTGCTGAGTTTCGCGCAGCCGTCGGTTTTAACTAATTACTAGTCGATTTTATTTCGTTAAAACTATAAAGAGTGAATTATTTTTATTTCTGATTTATGGATTTCGGAGATAATCGCATATCCTGCCTTATTAATTTCGTGAATGATTTCAATAACAGAGAAATGATATGTTATGAAAAGTCTACCCTATAGGTATTCGTAAAAACAGATATTACCTCTAATTCCTTGTATGAATTTATCCGTAATGATTATTTGCCATATCGCATTTATACAAACTAGTATTGGCGATATTAAGATTAAAGCGCTTAAGATCACAGGGATTGCAGTAGCAACGGAATATACTTCTAAAACTCCTTTCACACTTTATCTATATTGTATAAAAACCTGGAAATTACTACCATGGCTTTTTGTGGATACAATCCTTTTGTCGAGATATCTACCGGTGATTTCATAAAGTTTTGGAATCGCTTATCGATAAAAAGCATATAATCTTCTCTACCGAGTATTTTTTATGAGACTAAAATAATTATTGCTTAAAGAGTAAGAGGCAATAGCGACTGCGTGACTTAGCCGATACCTGGTACATTTATTTCTAATCTGATTGCATATACCATTTTGTTAGATAAGCTGATCGTTTTTCCCTACTGCTTATTATCAATAGGGCTGCATGAATGGTAAGGATCTAGTTGCAGTCGAAAATGGTTATCAAAAGTCATAAGCAAACTGATTTGAACTTTCTTAATAGGCTTTAGCGACCGCATTGCTTAAGCGTATTTTCCAAGCTTGCTATAGAAGAGGTGTATGGGTTAACCCAGGGTTTTGAATATAATTGTAATGATATTTCCGGACACGCAGCATCAATAATGCTATTGGGTATACAAAACAGGTAATATGCTAACTTCATTTTGCCAAAGGCATACAGTACCGAAAGTTTAAGGGTAAGCTGCTGAAGATTTTGATAGCAGATAGCCTTGATATCGCTAATAAAACCCTTGATATTTTGTTGGTAAAGTTTTTAGCGAAGTTTCATCCTGCAGCGATGAAACAACTGAAGAAAGAATGAGAAGAATGGCTGGTATTCTATGACGTCCCCCTGTTAGTTACTGTATGTGGATCCCCTTTCTTCAATAAGAACGAAGAATATAATTGAATCAGCTTTTTGTGACAGTGAGGCTATAAAGCGATGCACGAAGCACCGTGATTAGAGAAAATAACCATTTCAATGGTATTTAAGTTACTATAGTCTGCTCATAAAAGCTGGAAGTATAGCTTAAGGAAGCTGATCTAAAGCCTACTGTAGTAAACAACATCTAATTTAAGGATAAAGAACTGATTCATGAAGGATCAGAGTGAAATGTAACCTATAATCGTCATACACCAGATTTACTAATAATTTCCATCTAAATGATGTTTTATTTTAAAGAAAATTATATAGCTATATGAGCTAAAATATAACTTTATTGACGACAAATTTATTAATCTATTTTAATAGAAATTAATTAAGATATTTTTTTGAAAAATTAATTAAATTTTAGCTTCACTCATATCATTTATTCCATTCTTCAGAGCCACTCAGGCAGTATTTTTAGTCGCTGCAATATCTATCAATATCATTACTAGTTTAAGAAAATAATAAAATGTTTAGGTCATCTGTCTTCTATCTAATAGGTTAAACAATTATCAATCAATAATTTAACTGTTAATGATCTTTCATTAGATGTCGCAATCCGGAAGATAGTATGGTTTTTTTGAATAATTCAGTTTTAACTTTGAAGCAATTTTTCATAGACTGTAATGAAGATTTACTATCAATTACTGATTAGGCTAATTTCTAATTCTACAATAAAACATATCAATCCAGAATAATCTCAATTTCTTGAGCAGAATTGAAATAATCCCTTTGTACAGCTCATCTTCTATACGTCCATTAAATTGCTTGATCATACCATTTTTATTTGAGAATTCATCAGTAGATTAAGTCTGTATTCTATACTAAGCTTTGCACACAAACAGGGAAATTTCTGTTTTCCAATGGCTGAATATTTTTGCAGACCAAAAGGGCGTTTTATAAATTCTTTCCTATTATCTGTAAGTATCCGATAAATAGCTATCTGAAGATTACTCGATTAAAATTACGTGAAGCATCAAGCATTGACCATGATCTTGGCTTTTGTAGAAGATATCTCAAATCTATGCGCTGATGAGAAGGCTCGTAGTTTTTAACACTTTATGCTTCAACTTCGAGATTCCACTGCCTTATTTCACGAAAACTACTACTAGTGCCTGCATAAACAATGATCCAGGTCAGATCGAGATACTACGGGTTCAGGAATTCTCGTACAATGATTGGCAACGGATCGTTTATAGGGAGAAACATTTTTTGGAAGAAAACGACTACGGTTTTTGAGCGAACGACAGTATCATTGGAAAACGATGAGGGAATATAGCTGCCATCATCAGGCATGTGGCAACGGTTGTTTCTTTTCTCACAGAGAAATTTATAGCCACCTCTAAATTTTAATTATAGTACTTTCAAAGCATATGTTTAACACAGATATTTCGATAAATAAGACCCTACACCCTGAAATCTAATCAGGTATCCTTTTAATTTACTGATATAACTGTTTAGATTTTAAATCTGAAATTCCTTAGCAAATAATTCTCTAATCACCTTGCCTTATTAGGCAATTGTGACTAATTTTGTGTTCGTTAGTAAAAGCTTCCTACTATTTAACTCCATCTAAGCAAAGGATGGACTCTTGTCGATGATCAGATCAAGAAAATAACTAATGCACTTTGCATTAAACTTTTCATGAATTTCATCACTCACACTGATCCAGTGTCAATCTAGAACAATTAAGATCGCAATTCATTTTTTATTTTTATCTACTCCTATCCTGCATATTCTACCTTTTCTATGTAGAACAGAATGCTTATATTTAAAGGATCAAAAAAAATATTTCATTGATTTTAATAATACCACTAGCCATTTACGTTTGCTGTCCCGCTGAATCAAAAAAGGAAGTAATGCCATCTAAATGCTGTTTTAAATCAAAATCTATTTGTTTCGGTTATTCTCTTAAAGTCAAGCTGTTCAACATATATCGCAGATAACTAAACTATTTGTTTTTATGAGCTAGTTTCATTATAAGACTTCTAAACAGATTGTTAAATGTTTTCCTACAATTACGAATTTTGCAACGATCTCACTGTAACCCTAATAAATCCACTAGAGGTTACATGCTTACTGTAACAATATGAGCAAGATAAAGTAAAATAAGTTGTTTTAATACATGGATCGACATGATCGGACAGATTCTTATTGAGCTAATTAATGAGATACTGCTTTATGTTAGCATGGAGCGAGAAAGAGTCTCTTTGATCTGCATGACTGTTTTCTTTTCATGACAACTCTAGCAAAATTCTTCATATAGTATAAAAGGGGGTTTGTACAAACAGCATTTATAAACATAGCGATCATCAACATCATCTTACTTTTGCTATTTAGCAACGATAAGTTCCGAATATGTCATAACGGTTACCCAAGTAGATGCAGACTCTTTACTTGCCTAAAGATCAGTATTGATTTTAGGT
>JBQMRO010000031.1:0-1032 GCA_052174475.1 Arsenophonus sp. NC-CH8-MAG3 | reverse complement strand
TACCGATAACTTGCTTACTTGTATTATTTAATAATACACAAGCATTCTTATCGGTACGCGTATTTTTGGGCCAGTAACTCGTGAACTTCGTACTGAAAAGTTTATGAAAATTATCTCTCTGGCACCGAGTGTGTATCTCATGCTGGAAAACCAGCAGCCGAAGTGAGTATTGCTTACAGTACAGATTTATTATTACAGCAAAAATTTTACTAACAATATTTAATACTAATTATTTGTATCATTCACACATTTTATCTGCTACAATTTTATTTTCTATAAATTGCTATGCTTAAATAATAATTAAAAATTACTAACACATATATCATTATTACTTATATTAAACAATGTGAAATAAAATGAAATTGATAACATATCGATATAGATAATTTTTTTCACACATACACACTAATTCTGTTATCAACTTCTAGACATAGTTGAGTTCACAGATAGATTTAGATTTAGTTCACAGATGTCGTGTAACTTGTTCTTGTTTTCTTCTAGATCAAGAACATTAACAATCTCACACATTACTTTCCAGAAGGCCTTGTTTTTTTAACCGGTATCAATTTAGACCTATAATTTTTTTCAACTTCACACTGTTATCACCTATTTCTTTTCTTCTATCTATGATTTCATTAAATCATTATCTATGCTTTCCATCAGTTCACTTTTCAAGAAAAGCTGGATATAACAAGCAAAGAAAACATTTACCAAGAAAAGGCAATTACTAACCAGCAACATAAGAATAGAAATCATGTCCCTTCCAGAAATGAATTTGAAACAAAGACTTTAGGTAAATAATGAATGAAGCCTTTAAAATGTGGTGTTAGAGAAGGCTGAAAAAAGTTTCTTGGATAAACAGGGTCACTGACAAAGAGGTATTAAATAGAGTATAAGAAAAGAGGGCTACATTGAGAACCATACAAAAAAAGAAGGAACAGGATGATAGTAATCTTGCTCAGCTGATCATTGAAAAAACATCAAAGGATGGAACACCAGTTGCTGACTGAAATAGATATATATTGAACAGAC
>JBQMRO010000030.1:0-1003 GCA_052174475.1 Arsenophonus sp. NC-CH8-MAG3 | reverse complement strand
TAATTACAATGCAACTCTGAAAGATTATGGAGAACCACTGTTTCAAAACCACTAATTCAAAACCACTGTTTGATAAGACCTACTACAACTTGTGAAGCATGTAAGTACTGTGTTGAAAAACCAGTTGGTGATTCTCAATGCAATAAGATCTCAGTTTCTTCTCTATAAAAGAACGGGAGACTGTCAGTTCTAACTTTTTCAAATCGTTAGTGATGAATAATACTAACAATACACACATAATGTAATGTTGCGAATATTGCCTAATCTGAGTAATTCTCTTGCCTATTTTAAAAAATTATTTCTTATCACACAGAATAAAAAATGTATTAATAGAGTATATACTGCACTGTATTGAACATAGGGTAAGATATTCTAATTCTATCTTTTTTGTATTGTATGTATTTCCTACTCATAAGTCTCATCTTTGACAGAATTAAATTTTATGCATTATGATTTAATGAAGTTCAGTCATATCAAACGAATCATCTCTAAGATGTTCATCTCTGACGCTTGCCAAAATTATAATAAACTATAGCACTGTATTCTAAATTTTCTACATAATGATAACTCACCACAATAATAGTTTTTTTCTGGTCATTCAGTAATCAGTAGTGAGATTCACAGTACTTAGAAATAAATTTTAGTTATAGTTTCTAATCCTTCCAACTCTCAGAAAATTTAGGCAAGTGAATTTTCTACAAGAAATATGAAAAATAGTATAGACCCTCCAGATGATATAGGATTCATAGACAAATGTATTTCATATTTTTGTATTATTCATACAAATCTAGACCTTCCTAAATTCATGGCTTGTCTTAAATCTACTATAATAAACTAGATGTAAAACAATAAAATTAACAAAAGCTAATAAGGAATAAACAATTATATATTTACAAATCTTTCCCCTGAAAAATAGCTATTACTGTAGCTTGTTGATTGTTATTTTTGTAACCTGAAAAATCACTGCAGCTATCTACTTTAATGATATCATTATAATTAGTTG
>JBQMRO010000029.1:0-312252 GCA_052174475.1 Arsenophonus sp. NC-CH8-MAG3 | reverse complement strand
CAAAAATTAAGGATGAGCTGCTGGAGCTCTTTGGGTAGTAGATAGACACAATACCCTGCAAATAAAGCCTTTGATGCTTTGTTGGTGGATTTCAACGTATCTTATAGCAATTAAGAAGCTGGGGGGGAAAGATCAACAAGAACGGCTGATATTCTAGGAATTTTCCTTAGTGTACTGAGGATTAATAAGAATTATTAACCTAATTGAATCGACTTTTATGTAATACTGAAGCTATCAAATCAATTCATAAAGTGCTTTAGTTTGAAAAAGTAACCATTTCAATAGTACTTAAGTTGCTTTCGTCTGTTTAAAATAGCTGGAAATAGCTAAAGTGGATTTAACTTGCTCTTTTTTCCGGTGGTAAACAACATTTAATTTAAGGATAAAAAACTATTTAATGTAACCTAACTGCTATACATCAGGTTTATTAATAATTTTTATTACACCATAGTTAAAGAAATAAATGTAGGCATATCTCCTAAATCATATTAGGAGTATTTCTAATATTCTTTGATCCATTGCTATTTTAGTTTGCTGATTAGGGAAGCTCTCAGAGAGAGCGTGTACTTTTCACCGAGAAATAATCCTAGGACTTCCTGAAAATTACAGTATTATGGCTTTATTATATGAAAAAGCATGATGACAACTATTCGACGCTTTTGCACGCTTCATATAAGGCGGTAGTAACAAGCTCTTGTAGATATTCCGTTACTTCTTCAGTTTCCTTTTTAACCTTAGGGCTTTTATCTCAACATCGCTCACAGCAATCTGTATAGACTTCTGGGTCGAAATCGTTACGGACAATGGGTCATTGTAGGAACACGTCCGACGCCAAATTTAGAGTTCATTATACTATTTGTAGTATGGCTTCGAGCTCCGTCTCAACAGCAGTAGCTATCAGCTACTTGACACCATTACGATGAGTTAATACAAGAGATTATAAATAATATCTGATTTTGTGGACACCTATAAGATAAACTTTTTATGCCATATTACATATTTCTATTGTTGAGATCATCCATAAAATTAATTATTAGAATACAGTAGCATCTCCGAACCATATACACCATAAATAAGTATAACTCATTTATTTTTGAATTAAATTTTATGTAAACTACATGTATTGCTCTCTATTTTTAGAGAGTCTTAATAATGAAATATTTTATTTTTTATCTGGAACTTCATTTAGCAAATCATGTAATTTAGATAAAAGTATATTAGCATTAATATAGAGAAAAACATCTTCCCGTAAATTGCGACAATCATCTATATCATTCTTACTTTTTTTTGAATTCACTATTTTTCTTTTTCCTGTTTAATATGCTCTGTGAGCAATACTGCATCATAAATGTAATTTCTTCACCATATCTTATTATTTTAAATAATAAAAACAAGGTAGATTATTGCATCTACTATTTTTATGATACTAAATTTCCAAATTTTGGTAGTTGGATTATATTGTTCCTTAAAAAAAGCTTTTTACGTTGTTCCATAGTTTAATATTCATTTCTTATGCACTATTTAATGAATTTATCTAAACACTTTTTTCCTTGATTGTATTCGCTAAATTCTAAGATTCCTTATTGTTTTTGTATTGCCAACCTGATTAAACAGGTTAACAATATCTTTCAATACCTTACTGACCTTTTTGTACCTCTCTGCCGCCTGCTCAATCATATAGCCTTATTTATGATTTATTACTTGCAAGCGTTAAGATAAGCTATGGTAATTTTAAAAAAGTAGCATCGCTACACACATCAAAACCTTTGTATTTATGATACAGACTATCTAACGCGCTCCACTGGCATATCATCTGATGTTAATAAATCATCAAGGAGACTTATACCCTGATTTTGGAATATTTTTATTTTACTTTATAAACTTTTTTCTGTTCAAGTAGCCAATCAGTATCATAAAACTATCTTGCGATAACCAGTTAGTCTTTGTAGGTGTTTATTTATGCAATAGTGTTTAACGGTTTTATCTATTTCTTGATTTATTTCTGCCCACTGCTGTACGTTTTTTAGTTTTTCTGTGAAATCAAAAAATATACTTTTGTCATAGTTTAGATATAAAGAGTGTAAATATCACTCAGCGATTATCTATAGCAATGTTTTAAGGTTATGTTGACAAAGTCTGTTAGTATAACACCCATTTTTTATACTATATAAAGGATTTTCGCTACAGCGTTTACCATCAAAACAAACATTCATATAGATTTATGTAGACTCTTTCTTCATTTTATGTCAATATAAATCTGCATCTTATTAGTTGGTTCAGCGCAATAATCTATCGGATGATCTTGATGCATTCATTGAAGCAACTAATCCCACTTTATCCTGTCCATATTATCATAATGAACATGTTATCCAGTGAGGGGAAAGAAACCCAGTCACTATGGTTATAGCGATATCGTTATAAAATCCTTGATTGAAGGAAAACATTTAGAAATCCTACCGGAAGCCATATTGCAAAACTACATCACAAGGATAAAAGTTTAATTATCTTCGATATATGTTAAATAACTTGATTTTACGGTAGTAAACAAAACAAATAACCATTGATTTAAACAACATTTAAATGACATCACTGTTTCTTGCTTCAGCAGAAATAGTCAACTTATGTGCATTAAGTGGTATTAGTGAAATCGATGAAATATTTTTCCATAAATCTTTTAAAGGAAAGTGTTATTTTGCACATAGGAAAGTTAAAACACGGAAGAAAAGAAATAAAAAGGAAAGAAAAATTACGGTCTTTAATTGCTAGAAATTGACAGAGTTACGCGAGCAATAAGACTCTTGAAGAGCTTAATTCACAGTCTGTGTTAGATATTTTCTTAACCCGATCATCAATAAAGAGTTCATACTTTGCTTGGATGAAGAAAAATGGTACAAAATCTTTGCTAACGAGCATAAAATTAGTTACCATCGCCTAATAAGGCTGGATAATATAGCGTTATTAATAAGGAGTTTAACATTCAAAATGTGAACAGCTATATTGCTGAATAAAAAGATATGAACTAAGTAGATTTCATTGTGTAGGATCGTTTTACTTATAGTTAGAAAACTTAATCGCTCTTAACTGAAAAACAAAGAGCTATTGGTTATTGCTAATAATAAGCAGAATCAGTTTACTTGGCTTGGGTCTATTGTAAGTTAAACTTTTATCGGAGTGTGTATTCTTTTATCTAATGTAATAATTTTAGAGATACTAACCATAGTTAAATCTTAATAACTATAATTATTCCATTTTGTGCATTCTTTTGACAACAATTCTGTTGCCTGTTTGCCATTCTAAGCGTTGATAAAAGTAGTATTTTTCATACAGAACACATTTGCATGGATCTGTACAGCAGAAATTCTTTAATCAAAACGAAAAGCTAGATTTTATAACCTGTCATCTTAAGCGCCTTATACAACTTAGGTAATGATGTGCTTCATTTACATTTTAACAACAAACCATAATAAAAAAACACCATCTTAAAATGCTTAGACGAATATACCTAATATAACGCCAGATCATCCCTTTCTGTGTTAGGGAGTAGTCTAGTGTCATTACTGTAATCTGGTGATCTAGCGATGATCCGCGATCCATCATTAATGCCGCAGTTTTGAAGTGGATATCGAGGCATTTAAGTTGTTAGCGCTAAAGGTATTTAGTGCTATACCAGACTTATTTTGTCTTTTTAGAGAAATGTACTTTCTAGTAACATCCGTATTGTAACTTCCATATAACGCCGTCACTGCTTCCTATCTCAAATTATGCCAAAAACCAGGAATTTTGGATTTATTAAGTTATCACTGTAATGTATCAACCGGATGACAGGCACCTCGTCAGATTTCTTTAACCAATCTTTTTTAAAGAATAACGCATTGCCATATAAGAATTTAACATAAAGACTCTCAGGAGTGACGGAGATATGAACATGCAGATATTAATTAATTTATCAACCATAAGCGTATATGGCAGAGAAGATATCAATCTCGATACCATATTTGCGTGCTCACTGCGAAATAAATATGATTGGGCAGCTAAAAACAGAGCGTCGAGTTATGCTAATTTTTGTTAAAAAAAGCCAAAGAAAATGCGGGATAGCAAAAGCAATGTGCTTACTAGTTTAGTCGGATAAAATATGAACCTGTTATGCTAATAGTGCTAGGTAGATTTGAAATAATATGAACTCCAGAATTTTTACTTACAACTTTGTCAGAAAACAGTTGTGGTAATTTCAGAATAAGCGCAGCAGTATCGGTCCTGGACTCACTAATGGCACAAGTTCTACAGACAAACATTTACTCAATAGAGTGACACGTTCAAAAACTAACGCTTTCAGTGTATATTTTTAATAAATTTATTCCAGCTATAATCAATAGTAAAAATCAATTTAACAGGAGGAAGAAGGATTTTATATTAGAGTAAATTACCCTATGGATTTATTTCGCTATTGAGGTAAAATAGTCATCCTATTCGCATTTATCATGTCTGTTAGTCCAGTTATCCCTATGTTTCTACTATAAAGTAAAAGAAACGAAAATAATCCCTCAGTTCCTTATACGTAAAAGTAATAAATTCATCGAAAAATATACTTTTAGTCATTATCCTTAAATATAATTGCATCCAAGCTTCATCGACTTACCACTAGAGCATTGCTTAAAAATTTTGATAATCGTTACTGTAGGCGGAAATACTACGTGATGAAAAAATTGATGCCAAGTTGGCTACATTACTGTATGTAATAGCCTTTTTTTAGTGTTATAAAAATTTAAAAAAATTATCATAATTCCTTTCTTAGGTAGAAAGGAGATATCATAAAAAAATGCTTTAGATAAATATCCGGTTATACTGGAAATTACGAATAGCAGTCGCTCTGATTTCTACTTTTATGTTTTGGTAAAACGTTGTTTCGAATCATTTGGATTAATTCTTGAAGAAATTAATATACCGCAGAGTATAAAATAGCACTTAATTCATGAATATTTTAAAAAATCGTAATGTGCTAGGTTCATGTTTTCGTTATTTATAGATTGAGTTCATTTTAAAGAATAGTATAATTTTTAGATTCTTTCTATTGATACTCTTGAGAAAAGGTAGTTTTATAATATAATTAGCAATTTAAGGTTCAAAACATTGGGAAAACTATAAGAGTCATGTCTATTTTTATCCTTCTGCAAAGATAAAGTTTCTTTAAAACTCTTGTTATTTTAGTTAATGCGCCTTGTAATTTTGATATAGTTTTTACATGAATAGTTCAGAATAGGAGAGATTCTCTGGTTTTATTGGTAGATTAGTATGTTGATTACCTAATATTCTATTTATACAGTTAATGCTTTATCAAAAAGTAGTAAAAATGCTCATATTCATATGGTATAACTTTTAGTTATGATTAGGTAATAAAATGTTACTATAACAATAACTGTATTAGTAATTTTTTATATTTATATTTATATTTATAGCAGTACTTTTAGCATAAGGTATGGTCTATTTAGCTATAATGTTTATTCATATCATTAGTTCAACTATAATTGAATAGTTGAACCTGTTAAACCAGCAAAGGGTAAAAACATCATGTCTACAATGTCCATTTCAGGAGAAGTGATGACTGTGGGAAATTATATAGGACACCATTTAAATAATTTTCAGTTCGATCTGCGTACCTTAAAATTAGTTGATCCTTATCATCACAATAATCCAACGTTTTGGACGTTAAATATTGATTCGCTTTTTTTCTCGATTGTCCTTGGAATTACTTTTTTATGGATCTTTAGAAAAATTGCCATTAATACAACTAGTGGTGTACCTGGTAAGTTACAAACTGCAATAGAAATGGTCATAGGTTTTGTCGATAATACCGTTTGTGATATGTATCATGGTAAGAGCAAAGTTATTGCACCTTTAGCTTTAACGGTGTTTGTTTGGGTGTTGTTAATGAATACCATGGATTTATTACCAATCGATTTACTTCCCTATATCGGAGAGCATTACCTAGGTTTGCCTGCATTGCGTGTTGTTCCAACCGCAGATGTAAGCATTACTATGTCAATGGCAATTGGTGTATTTATCTTAATTATTTTCTATAGTATCAAAATAAAAGGATTAAGTGGATTTACAAAAGAATTAACTTTACAACCATTCAATCATCCTATTTTTATTCCTATCAATTTAATTCTAGAAAGTATTAATCTGCTATCTAAACCGGTATCTCTAAGTTTACGATTATTTGGTAATATGTATGCAGGTGAATTAATCTTCATTCTTATTGCAGCTTTGTTACCTTGGTGGTCTCAATGGATACTTAACCTACCCTGGGCGATTTTCCATATACTGATTATTACGTTGCAAGCTTTTATTTTTATGGTTCTAACCATCGTTTATTTATCGATGGCATCAGAAGAGCATTAATTTTAACTTTTTAATAAATTTTATTTAACTAAAACAAACTGGAGAACTGTTATGGAAAACATAAATATGGACCTACTGTACATGGCTGCCGCTGTAATGATGGGATTAGCAGCGATTGGTGCTGCAATTGGTATTGGTATTCTAGGTGGAAAATTTTTAGAAGGTGCTGCTCGTCAGCCAGATTTAATTCCTCTGTTACGTACGCAGTTCTTTATTGTTATGGGTTTAGTTGATGCCATTCCGATGATTACTGTTGGTTTGGGACTATATCTAATGTTCGCAGTTGCTTAATAAGCTAAGCTAAGCTAAGCTAAATGTGGAAAAAGAACATCAATACTTTGTATTTTACAAAGTATTGTGTGATGAATCTTAATTCAATAATTATTAATTCACTAATTTGTGTTAGTCCTGTTTATTTTATATGAAGTTATATATGCTCACCAATTCTATAGCAACGATTGAAAATATAAAAAATTGCTGACGGTTATTATCTTATGCAGATCGAGCTAAAAGCTTAAACTGAACAAAAGCTAATGCGACTGAAAAACTAAGAAAAATAAAAGCATAAAATTTTTAAGGAAACTAATAAACAATAAGCTCAAACAATCAAAGAAACTAAAGTATAAACTGAAATTGGATATAACAAGATCATTGCTCAGGTGAAAATTAAAATTGATACTGAGCAAACATGTACATGAAATTGCATAAATAAGTTGTTATATTAGTAATTTCAAGTAAATAAAAATAATTAAATGTTCCGTTGATATAGATGCTAATAGCAATATCATTGACAAATTGGTGAATAAACTGTAAAGGAGGAAAGGAGCATTTCTAAAATTACTATGGTTAGCTGACCCTCTATATGCTAAAGCAGTTTTTTATTTTACTGTAAAAACTAGGTTGCTGATAAATGCAAAATTTTTCTCATTTTTGTTAATTAAGTAACCCATAATCAACAAATATGTTGACTATTTTTAGTTAAATAGCACCAGAAACATTAGGAAAAATATCTATCGCTATTGTGATAGCAGAAATCTATGAACATGTCGAAATCTAATTAGCATTATAGATAAAAAATGCGTCTAAGTACTTTTACTAAAGGACTTGAGCAATTAATTTAATTTACGTACTTTTCTAGAGTTAATTATTGATTTTAACGTTACTTACGCTACTGAGATAAATGAAAACAGCAATTTAAAATTTCTGTAAAAATAAAAATATCTATCACGTAAAGTTAAGCTAAATTGCAAAATTGATAACTCTATTATCGAAAGATTCATTATCCTAGCCAGAGACCTTGTTATTAATGGAGCTATGCGGTTAGGCGTATTGAGAGCGTTTAACTAATGTTTTACAAGCTTATATAGGTAAGGGAGAGTTGAACATATGCAACTGAATTCTACCGAAATCAGTGAACTAATCAAGCAACGCATTATTCAGTTTGATATAGTGAGTAAAGTTCACAATGAAGGCACAATTGTTTCTGTTAATGATGGGATCATTCGTATTCACGGTTTGTCTGAAGTTATGCAAGGTGAGATGATTGCACTACCTGATAATCGTTATGCTATTGCACTCAATTTAGAGCGTGACTCAGTTGGTGCTGTAGTTATGGGACCATATGTCGACTTAGCCGAAGGTATGAAAGTAAAGTGTACAGGTCGTATTCTTGAAGTGCCTGTAGGCAGAGGGTTACTTGGTCGAGTTGTTAATACTTTGGGTGAACCTATTGATGGTAAAGGACCTGTTGAACATGATGATTTCTCTGCCGTTGAAGTTATGGCACCTGGTGTTATTGATCGTCAATCGGTTGATCAACCTGTACAAACAGGATATAAATCGATTGATGCTATGATACCTATCGGGCGTGGTCAACGTGAATTAATCATCGGTGATCGACAAACTGGTAAAACAGCATTAGCTGTTGATGCTATCATTAATCAGCGTGATTCGGAAATAAAATGCATTTATGTAGCAATTGGGCAAAAAGCCACAACTATTACTAATGTGGTACGAAAATTAGAAGAACTCGGTGCACTCAATAATACAATAGTTGTCGCTGCTACTGCATCTGAATCTGCAGCATTACAATACCTTGCACCTTATGCTGGCTGTACAATGGGTGAGTATTTTAGAAATCGAGGCGAGGATGCGCTAATTATTTATGATGATCTCTCCAAGCAAGCGGTTGCTTATCGACAAATTTCGCTATTGTTGCGTCGTCCTCCAGGACGTGAAGCCTATCCTGGTGATGTTTTTTATCTTCACTCTCGTTTACTTGAGCGTGCCGCGCGTGTTAATTCTAAATATGTTGAAACGTTTACTAATGGTGAAATTAAAAATAAAACAGGTTCATTAACGGCATTACCAATTATTGAAACTCAAGCTGGTGATGTTTCTGCATTCGTGCCTACTAATGTTATTTCAATTACAGATGGACAAATTTTCTTGGAGTCCAACTTATTTAATGAGGGTATTCGCCCAGCAGTTAATCCAGGAATATCAGTATCACGTGTAGGTGGTGCGGCTCAAACTAAGATTATAAAAAAATTATCTGGTGGCATTCGTACTGCATTAGCACAGTATCGTGAGTTAGCTGCATTTTCACAATTTGCTTCTGATCTAGATTCTACAACACGTAAGCAGCTTAACTATGGGCAAAAAATTACTGAACTATTGAAACAGAAACAATATACACCAATGTCAGTTGCACAGCAGGCGTTATCTTTATTTGCTGCTGAACGTGGTTATCTAGAAGATGTTGAACTATCAAAAATTGGAGATTTTGAGATGTCATTGCTGGCTTATGTTACTCGTGAGCACTCCATCTTACTAAAAGAAATTGATCAGACAGGTAAATATAATAATGAAATTGAAAGTAAGTTTCATACCTTGCTCGCTTATTTTAAAGCAACTCAATCCTGGTAATTCTATTTAACTTTTATTGAGGCCGTTTGATTAATCAGTGTTTACCGGATTATTATATAAGGATCCTACTCTCTTACTTACTACTCATAGTAAGAGGTTATTGAAAGTATAATGAAAGCAATATATATATATATGATAATTAGCCTTCATTGTCAATTAATTATAACACTAAAATCGCAGCTTCTATTCATGGAAGCAAATAGCCTGTGTTTGCTTTTGATAAAAGCATCACAACAAATCTAAACTTACCTTTCCTAAAAAAATAAAAGAGACGATGTTGATGATTAAAACCATACTCCCCATCGTTTACCGATGACGCTGTCCTCACCTTACTCATGGCAACTTTAGTTATTTTCCTGAAAAAATATTTTTCTTTTTTTCGCTGATCTGCTGGTTAGCCTTACACAAATTTTTGAACCACGTTCTATCTAGAAATAGGTAGAAAAATAAACTCGAAGCATAAAAAACATTTAAAAGCTATGAGCATAATATTATCTGTACGTAGTCTCAAATATTTACCATAAATGGAAAACAAAACTTCACAACGTTATCTTTTGATAGATAGAACTAACGGTCATCTATTTGATGGGTTTTATCTTGTCTTTACAAGGACAAGATCGTGGATAATACTTATTACTTATTAAGTGATTTTAACCGAACATGCCCAATAACTATCTATGGAATTCTTATAAAAAATACTAAAGAACTTACATACCAGTTTTTACTCTGCAAAAACGTTCAGCTACCAGAAAACAGGAATTCGCTTGCTTGCATACAGAACTTAGTGTAAAAACCGGGTTTTTAGCCAGCCTATTCATGCTAAAACGAATAATATAGTTAAGAGTTTTAATAGCTGTACAAAAGGTATGGACTGCAAAGCTATCACTTAAGCTCTTCTTAAGAGCTCTTGATATCACTCTACATAAACATGATTTACTGTACAATCAGGAATTATTCAATTTACTATTGAATAATAAAATTATATTGCAGTCAATAAAAAATTGGTTCAAAGTTAAACCTGAATTATTCAAAAAAATCATACTATCTTCCTAGATATAATAAATAAGGACGAACTGAAATGGTTGGCGCAAAAGAAATACTTTCTAAAATCGGTAGTGTACAAAATATAAAGAAAATCACTAAAGCGATGGAGATGGTTGCTGCATCCAAAATGCGCAAAACACAGGAGCGTATGGCAGCTAGTCGTCCTTATGCAAAAACCATGCTGAATGTAATTGGTCACTTAGCATTAGGTAATTTGGAATATAAACATCCTTATCTTAAAGAACGTGATATTAAACGCATTGGTTATTTAATTATTTCAACTGACCGTGGTTTATGTGGTGGCTTAAATATTAATTTATTTAAAAAATTACTGAAAGAAATGAAGTCATGGACTGATAAAGGGATTCAGATTGATCTAGCATTAATTGGTTCTAAATCAGTTTCATTTTTTAATTCGGTTGGTGGCAATATTGTTGCGCAAGTAACTGGAATGGAAGATAATCCTTCTCTATCTGATCTTATTGGACCCGTGAAAATTATGCTAGAATTATATGATAAAGGCCGCCTAGATAAGTTATTTGTTGTAACAAATAAATTTATTAATACCATAATTCAAGTACCAATAACTATTCAATTAGTACCACTACCTACAATTGATGATGAAACATTGAAAAAGAAATCTTGGGATTATCTATATGAACCTGATCCAAAGATACTACTGGATACCTTGTTGCGTCGTTATATAGAATCACAGGTTTATCAGAACGTCATTGAAAACCTAGCTAGTGAACAGGCTGCTAGAATTATAGCAATGAAATCAGCTACTGATAATGGTGGTAACCTAATCAAGGAGTTACAGTTAGCTTATAATAAGGCTCGTCAAGCCAGCATTACTCAGGAAGTTACCGAACTAGTTTCGGGAACTTCCGCATTTTAATAGTTAAGTTTACGAATTACGTAGAGAATTCAATATAGATATTGAAAAGATTATTCAGGTAATCGACGTCGTAAGTGTATGTTTAATTTTCTTAAGGTTCTAGGTATACCCAAAGTGTACAATACGCTTTAGGTAATAAATTATAAAGAAAAATTAATATTAGAAGTTCAGTAGAAATTAAGTAATAATATTGTTCGTTATATTGCCATGGGAACCTATAATAGGTTAAAACGTAGTTAGACGCTGTTAATTTAGCTCATCCAATCGAAGTACCAGTTGGTAAAGCTACATTAGAGAGCATCATGAATGTATTAGGTGATCCTATAGATATGAAAGGTGAGATTGGTGAAGAAGAACGTTGGGCTGTTTATCGTGCTACTCCCAGTTATGAAGATTTATCTAATTCAACGGAATTACTTGAAACTGGTATCAAAGTTATAGCTCTTATTTGCCCATTTGCTAAATGGGGAAAATAGGATTATTTGGTGGTGCTGGTGTTGGTAAACCAGTAAACATGATGGAACTTATTCGTAATATTGCGATTGAGCATTCCGGTTATGCGGTCTTTGCTGGTCTGGGTGAGCGGACTCGTAAAGGTAATAACTTCTATCATGAAATGATGGATTCCAATGTATTGAATAAAGTTTCTATAATTTATCATCAGAGATAAATAACCCCCCCCTGGAAACCGTTTACGTATAGCTTTAATAGGATTAACAATTGCAGATAAGTTTTGTGATCAAGGACGGAATGTGTTGTTATTTATCGATAACATCTATTGCTATATATTGGCATTAACAAAGGTATCATCATTGCTAGATTGTACTGCCTTCGGCAATAAATTATCAACCGATCTTAGCAGAAGAAATAGGTATATTGCAAAAGCGCATCCATCAACTAAAGCTGGTTCAATTACGTCTATTCAGGTAGCATATGTTCCTGCTATGATTTGACGGACCCCTCTTTCAGTAACTACTTTTGCTTATTTGGATGAAACGATCCTTCTTAGTCCTTAAGTTGCGTCATTAGGTATTTATTCTGCTATTGATCCATTGGATTCAATAAGTTACCATCTTAATCTATTGGTTATAGAGCAAAGAGTACTATAACGTAGCGCGTAGTGTTCAATCTATTTGCAGCGTTATAAAGAATTAAAAGATATCATATCCATTCTTGGAATGGATAAGCTGTCTGAAGAAGATAAATTGGTTGTTGCATGCGCTTGTAAAATACAGCGCTTCCTTATCTCAGTCATTCTTTGTAGCTGAAGTTTTTACCTATTCACCGGAAAAATTTATTTCTTTAAAAGAAATTATCTATGACTTTAAAGGAATTTAAAATTCTAATTATTATTATCTGCCAGATTAAGCGTTTTATACGATATCTAGGATACTATCAAAGAAACGATAGAAAGCAAAAATTTACAATATTATTGATGAGAGGTTAATATGGCTGGAATGACTTACCATCTAGTTGTGGTAAGCGCTGAAAAACAAATGTTTGACGGCCTTGTCCATAAAATCCAGGTAACAGGCAGCGAAGGAGAGCTGGGGATTTATCCTCAACATACACCGCTGCTAACTACCATTAAGCCTGGTATGATATATATTTTTAAACAGTTTAATGAAGAAGAGCTGATCTATCTTTCTGGTGGTATTCTTGAAGTTCAACCAAATGGCGTTATTGTACTGGCTGATACAGCAATTCGTGGCAAGGATTTGGATGAAGCAAAAGTATTAGAATCCAAACATAAAGCAGAAGCGCATATTCGTAAATCATATGGTGATGTCGATTATGTTCAAGCTTCGGCAAAATTAGCAAAAGCAATTGCTAAATTGCGTGTTATAGAGCTTATGAAAAAATAATATTATTCTAATAAATTATTAGAATTTTATAAAATTTTATAAAAAATAGGAAGTGAGATAATTTATTTATTTTTCTTTTTTTTTTATATATAGATGTAGTAAGCTTTTACTTGAAAAGTATCTAGTAATTTTTTCAAAAAAATAATTTTACTTTTACCTAACTAATGGAGTTATTAGGTTTTATGTCCATAAACGCAAAAAGTGTTGTGATCCTCACGGCTGGTAAAGGTACTCGCATGTACTCTAATTTACCAAAAGTTTTACATCCACTGGCAGGAAAGCCAATGGTGCAGCATGTTATAGACACGTCATTATCACTTGGGGTAGCTAATATTCATTTAGTCTATGGTCATGGTGCTGATTTAATTAAATTATCTTTAGATAATCAACTTATTAATTGGATCCTACAGATAGAACAGTTAGGAACAGGGCATGCAATGCAGCAAGCGGCACCTTATTTTGCTGATAACGAAGATATTCTGATGCTTTATGGTGATTCTCCACTAATCACAAAAGAAACGCTTCAACGATTAATAGAAGCTAAACCAAAGGGTGGAATAGGGTTATTGACGGCAATCGTTAATGATCCTACAGGTTACGGGCGCATTATTCGTGAAAAAGGTGAAGTAATTGGCATTGTTGAGCAAAAAGACACAACGGAAAATCAAGCTAAAATTAACGAAATTAATACTGGTATATTAGTTGCTAATGGCGCTGATTTAAAGCGATGGTTAAAAAAACTTAACAATAATAATTTACAAAATGAATATTACGTTACCGACATTATTTCCCTGGCACATGAAGAAGGTTGTAAAATACATGTTATTCATCCTAGTAAATTGAGTGAAACGGAAGGTGTGAATAACTGTTTACAGCTTTCAGCGCTTGAACGTATTTATCAACAAGAGCAAGCAGAAAAATTATTGCTAGCAGGCGTTATGATTATTGACCCTATTCGTTTTGATTTGCGTGGTACATTAAAGCACGGACGTGATGTAGTTATCGATACTAACGTTATCCTTGAAGGAGATGTTGTGCTGGGTAATAATGTACATATCCATTCTGGATGTATCTTAAAAAATTGCAAGATAGATGATAATTCAATTATTAGTTCTTATTCCGTTATAGATGGATCAGAATTATTTACTGCCTGTAGAGTTGGCCCATTTTCTCATTTACGTCCAGGAACTAGACTGGCAGATAATGTGCATATTGGTAATTTTGTGGAGGTTAAAAATGTTGCGATGGGTATAGGTTCTAAAGCAGGTCACTTAAGTTATTTAGGTGATGCTGAAATTGGTGGTGATGTTAATATTGGCGCAGGAACAATAACTTGCAATTATAATGGAGCTAATAAATTCAAAACAATCATTGGTGATAATGTTTTTATTGGTTCAGATACACAAATAATAGCACCTATTACTATTGCTAATGAGGCAACTATTGGTGCTGGAACTACGCTCACTAATGATGTTAAGGAAAATGAACTTGTTATTAGTCGTATTAAACAGCGACATATTCTTAATTGGAAACGTCCAATAAAGAAAAGTAGTCGTAAAATAAATAGTAACGATTAATCATCTATGATTAACAATAAATCCAATATCTACAGAGTTTTTAGGAACAGTAAAATTGAATATATTAATCAGATTGCAACAGCATAAAAGTAATTTGATTCTCTATTTTGGAATAAAAATCGATATATTGAATTTTTAGTAACATAACACAATGTAATATAGTTAAAATTCTTATTGAATGGCTTAGTCAACTGGAATGAGAGATTGAGGTTATGAGTCTTCTGGTTTAACGGTTATTGATAAATAAAGCGCGCATCAGATTTTTTTACATAAAATGGGTACAGTTTTCATTCTGACTAATGAAGTAGAAAATATACTGTAATTGCTAGCACAGGTACTGCACATATATGTTGAGTTATTCTTAGTTACTAACAAAAAAATATAAATCTCTTATATATCTGAATATATTATGATGGCTCAGAATGGGATTATTAAAAATAGTTAACAACTGCGTGAATAACTTTAAAAGTTAGTTATTAACTATCTAGTGTATGATAGTTAAGCTCCACTCTGATGCTTTGTAAATCCTGATCTATATTTTAAATTAGGTGTCGTTTACCACCAGGAGTTAAGCAAATAAGATTCCCTTTTTATCCAGTCCTAGCTTTTCTAAGCAGTGCAAGAAGTAAGCTTAAATACTATGGATTGTTTCTCGAATAACAGTCCTTCGCGCGTCAGATTCATAGGCTCACGTTACAAAAGTTAATTCAATTGAATTAATTGTTCTTATTGATGCCCAGTGCGCTAACGAAAAATTCGTAGAATGCCAGCCGTTCTTCTTGATCTTTCTGCAGTGTATTCTTCATCGCTGAAGAATACACTGAAAAAACTTGTCAACAAAACATCATGGGCTTTATTATAGCGTACTGGCTTTTCTTCTAATCAAACTACCGTACCTCACACTTAACTTTCGGTTGGATATCTTATGGAATTGAGAGAGGTTAAACTAAGTTCGCTTCTGACTCCCGATAAGCATCTTTAAGCGTAATGGAGCTTCACATTCATCCATGTGAAGTATGTTGATAATGAACAGCAGGCAAAAGATGACCAGCTTACCAAATAGTCGGGTATATGCCATCTGTACAGAAATAAACGTAGCATGCATCACTTAAATTACGCAGTTACCGTTTCCTAAACTCTTCAAGCCATTTCTGTTTCAGTCTTCAGATGAGTACTGAAGCAGACCATGTGCTTTTCATCGTGAAGTATGCGCTTAGAGCTTCATGAAAATCACGAGCGAAATCTGCCTCGTAGGCACATATATTATAGCAATTCTTTGATATTTTTGTAGGCTTTAGGTAAGCAGTAATAACGAGCTGCTGAAAAATATTCTGTTTTCACTGCGACCTCCTATCTTAGGTACTTTAATCTTAACATCACCAACATCCGTCTCCGTTTTATGTGGCTCGCTATAGTAAATAACTGTTACGGATGTTGATATCAACTCATCGACAAAGCGACATTGAGCATGTTACGCAACATGGCTTAAAGTTCCACCTCAACAGCAGTATCTATCACATCTACCCGGCGGTATTATAGATAAGTTCATGCAAGAAGCATAGGTAATATCTAATTTTACGGATACCTGTAGGATAGACTTTTTCATGGCATATAATGTTTATCTTATTGAAATAATTTATAAAATTAATCAAAATTATATTTTTACATCTCCGAAATTTAATACACTAGAAATGAGCATATTTCCTTAAAAAGGAAAATATGTTTTTACTTCAAAAACTGATACCAAAGTTATAACGAATTTAACATATTGAAAATCAAAAAGTGGCACGTTACTCGAAGTGATATAGGATATAATCAAATAATTAAAAAGCGCTTATACCTTATAATGAATAGTTATACTTCTGTATTTTCTAATGTTTGCTGAGATATTTAAGTACCTCTTTAACTACAGTTAAGATATTGCTAAAATTTTCTAGCATCTAATAAATTAGCACTTTTGCTAGTTATACATCGCTTTGTCTATTTAGACAAGATGATATTACTGAAGTGAGTTGTCGAACAATACGTATTTTTTGTAAAAAACTTAGAAGTTGAACAAGAGCAAATGGAATTCAATATTCAATATTGATCTAGTAATATAAAAATTTATCGTCACTATATGCAAAATAGATCTACGAGGAACCTTTAGTAAAAAATACTCTGCAAGAGCGATTTAATTAGCATTAAAAAATTTTTTTAACAAATTAAATAAAAAAATATAAAATCCATGTAGACAGAAACCATCTTATCAAGTTAAGGAAGCCCCGATTTCTAGGGTTTTTGCGGACCTTCATCTCTAGTGGTTTATGCATTTTCTGTAATACTATCTTTGCCTCATTTAGGATTTGATAAGAAAACATAGTAAACACACCATTTTTAAGATATCTCGTAGAGATATAGATAATATAGCATCTAATTATCTCTTTTTATGTCAGAGTCTGCTACCGATACTGTTGAGTACGGTGCTTATAGTAATGATACTCAACATCCACGGGCACCATTAGTAACGTCACAGTTTTCACGTAGAATACCAGTGATCCATTTAAGGTGTAACGTCAGATGTATTTCATGCTATGCTAGACTTATTTTCGTTTTTTAGCGAACTATAATTTACAGTAACGTCCGCACTCTGCCTTTGATGGCAGGCGCTTCCACTCTTCCTGGAGCGGATATATGCACAAGAACAGGTAGAACACTGGGGTTTATCAAGTCATAGTTGTGACGTAAAAGCCAGATGACAGCGCCTAATCAAATTTTGACCGCTCTTTTTTTAAGAACAGCTAATTCCATACAGCATATTTAATATCTAGATCGCCACTTGTAACGGAGATATAAAAATACTGATGTTGATTCAGTTATCAACTATAAATACACAAGGTACAAAAGATAGCAATTTCAAGATCTTATTTATGTGCTAACTGCAGCATAATACAGGCGAGTGTGATGATGCGCAAAATATAAGTTTGAGAACCAGGCAATTATTATAAAAAAGCCAAAAAAGATAGGAGATAGTGATGTACTGCATTACCAATCACAGTTGGTAAAATATGAATCTGATGCCCTAATTGCTGCTTGATAGTTTTGAGCCTAATGAAATGGAGTTTTTAACTACAGATTTGACAGAAAAACAGCTGTAGGAACCTTCAGGAGAAGGACACTAGTAACAACAAGATTAAAAAAACCAAATGATACAAATACCGCACAGGGAAAATTCACTTAATAAATAAACGGATTCACGAGTTTATACTTTTATTGTGTTTTTTAAAAAATTATTTCAGATGTTATAAATTCTGAAAAGTACTTTAGTTGATCTAGAAGACTATACATATCTCTTGATAAATTACTCTCCAGGGTATCTTGCTAGATAAATAAAAATTATCATCTTGTCCGCATTAATTAAGTCTATCGGTCAACTATCTTTATGTTTATCCAGGAGATAAAGAGATTGGAATTATCTCTAATTCCTTATAGGTGATGAATTTATTGACAAACATACTTCTTCATTGTCTCTTCAATGAAGTTTTATCCAGCGTCATTAGCTTGGAAGGGGCGCTTTAGGTTAAAATCCTAAATAATCATGATTACAGTAAATAATACACTTGCGTATTAAAAAAATTAAGGACCGGAGTTAAGGTTATTACTGTAATAACCTCTTTTGAAATGTCATAAAATTCAGTCTATCTGCCTTTATTAATTAAAGGAGAGAGATCATAAAACGCTTTAGATTAACAGGTAGTATAATACGTAAGTCGCGTATTGTTGTCTTTCTTATTTACCTAGATTACGTTTTTAGAAGATTTATTCGAATCATCTGATGAATTACTAAAAATTAATATATCACAGAGTATAAAGCAGTACTTAGATCATAAACCATCTCCCTATTGAGCAGGGTAATTATGCCGCTCGTATCATAGTACGATACATTCATGTTTTCGCTACATACTAGATTGAATTAATTTTAATAGATAATATAATTTACAGATTTTGTCTCTTAAAACTCTTGAACAAAGGTAGTTTATACGCACTCAGAAATTTAAGATTTAAAATACTTTGAGAACATAAGAGTTACATCTATCCCTCTAGAACGGTTAAATTACTTTAAAACTATTGTTATTTCAGTTGATGAGACTCTGTAATTGTCAATACAGAGAACTATATGAATAGTATAATATAGGCCTTATCTTCTTTTTTTTGGATTCACATCTTTATTATCTTAATGTTTTACTTATGCTATTAATACGTTATCAAAAAAACAAAAGACAGTGAAAATAGTTTCTATTCACAATTCATTTTTTACTATTAATAATAGAGTAAAAATTATTATAGAATAACTGTATTGGTAATTGATTTAGATATACTTAAAGTAAAACTTATACCATTAGATATAACCTATTAGCTATCTTACTTATTCATATATCATTACACACGTTGCAATTAGATAGTAAGTGTTTTAAAAACAACAAAAAGGTAAAGATATCATGTCTGCTTTAAGAGAAACAATAACTACAGGAAATCATATAGGACACCATTTAAACAATATGCAGCTAGGCCTGCATACCTTGAAATTAATTGATTCCCATCATCACAATAATGCAACATTTGAGACGTTAAATATTAATTCGTTTTTTGGTTGTCCTTGAATTTTATTTTTTGTAGCTTTTAGAAAATTGCCGTTATGTGTAATCAGTGCGATACCTGATAAGTTACAAACTACAATAGAAATCGTCATCGGTATTGTCGATAATACCGTTAGTGATATTTATGATGGTAATGGAAAGTCATTGCAATTTTAACTTTAACGATGTTAATTTGTGGGTGCTGTTAACAAATCCTATTAATTTATTATTAATCAATTTATTCCCTATATCGGAGAATATTACCTAAGTTTACTTGATTACGTATTGTTCCAACAACAGATGTAAGCATTACTATATTAAAAATGATCAATCTATTTATCTTGATTATTTTTAATAGTTTAAAAAAAAAGGATTAAGTAAATTTACGAAAGAATTAACTTTACAACCATTCAATTATCCTATTTTGATTTCTATCAATTTTACTCTAGAAAGTGTTAACCTGCTGTCTAAACTGTATATCTTTAGGTTTACAGTTATTTGGTAATATGTATACAGGTGAATTGATCTTCATTCTTATTGCAGCTTTGCTACTTTGTTAGCATTACTAAGTATTTAACTACCCTAGCTCATTTTCTATATACTAATTATCACGTCATAAGCCTTTATTTTATGGTCTAACTATAATTTATTTATCGATGGCGTCACAAGAACATTAATTTCAACTTATTAATAAGTTTTTATTTAATTAAAATAAAATGAAGACTATCATGGATAACCTAAATATAGATTTTCTGCGCATGGTTACCACTCTAATGATGGCATTAACAACGATTAGTGCTGAAATTTGTGCTAGCATTCCTAAAGAAAAAATTTTTAGAACATGCTGCTCATTAACTAATTTGATTTCTCTATTACGTACGTAATTCTTTATCGTTATGACCTTAGTTAACGCTATCCCAATGATTACTATTGATATAGAGATATATGTGATATGTTCATAATTAATTGATAATACAAGCCAAATGGGAAGAACATTAATATGTTAATTTTTAAAGAGGTTATTGTGCGATGAATTTTAATGCGACAATCCTCGGACAGGTTATAGCATTTGTTCTATTTGTTTTGTTTTGTATGAAGTACATATGGCCGCCAATTATGGCGGCAATTGAAAAACGTCAAAAAGAAATTTTTGATAGTTTATCTTCTGCAGAACAAGCTAAAAAAAACTTACACTTAGCGAAAGCTGATGCAACCGAACGATTAAAAAAAGCAAAAACAGAAGCGCAAATCATTATTGAACAAGCTAATAAACAACGAATTCAAATGATTGAAAAAGCTAAAGCAGAAGCTGAAACTGAACGTAATAAGATCATTGCTCAGGCACAAATTGAAATTGATGCTGAGCGTAAGCGTGCACGTGAAGAATTGCGTAAACAAGTTAGTATATTAGCGATTTCAGGCGCAGAAAAGATAATTGAACGTTCCATTAATCTAGCTGTTAATAACGAGATCATTGATAAATTGATAAAAAAACTGTAAAGGAGGATAGGGTATGTCTGAAATTACTACGATTGCTCGCCCCTATGCCAAAGCAGCTTTTGATTTTGCTGTAGAAAATCAGCTTATTGACAAATGGCAAAATATGCTCAGCTTTATTGATGAAGTAACTCGTAATCAACAAATAGGTGAACTACTTTATAGTTTAATAGCCTCAGAAACATTAGCAAAAATATTTATCATTATTTGTGGTGATGAAATCGATGAACATGTTCGAAATCTAATTCGCATTATGGCTGAAAATAAACGTCTAAGTGCGCTACCAGAAGTTTTGAAGCAATACATTCAATTACGCGCTTTTTTAGAGTTAACCATTGATATTGAAGTCGTTTCTGCTACTGCACTAAATAAAAAACAGCAATTTAATATTTCTGCGGCAATGGAAAAACGTCTATCGCGTAAAGTTAAGCTAAATTGTAAAATTGATAAGTCTATTATTGCAGGAGTCATTATAAGAGCCGGAGATCTGGTTATTGATGGTAGCGTACGTGGGCGTATTGATGGTTTAATTGATGTTTTGCAGTCTTAATGGTAAGGAAATTGGAGCATATGCAAGTAAATTCCACCGAAATTAGTGAACTAATCAATATGTTGATCAGTTTGATGTAGTTAGTAAAGGTTACAATGAAGGTATAATTATTTCTGTTAATAATGGAATCATTCGTATTAATGAATTAGCTGAAATTATGTAAGGTGAATGATTTCACTATCTGATGGTAGCAAAGCTATTGCGATCAATTTAGAACATGACTCAGTTGGTGTCGTAGTCATTGGATCATATCTTCGACATAATCGAAGATATGAAAGTAAAGTGTACTGATCGTATATGCTTGAAGTGCATGTAAACAGAGGATTACTTGCATGTTTTTAACATAATGGTAAAAACTATTGATACTAAAGATTGTGTTAAATACAATAGTTTATCTATCGTTGAATTTATTGCACCTGGATTAGATTAACTGATCGTCAATCAATTAATAATATCATATACTTATCGGATATAGTTAACGTAAGTTAATAATCAGTGATTGACAAACTGGTAAAGCTATATTAGATATTGATCTCAACATCAATTAGAATAACTCGAAAATAAAATATATTTATATAGCAATTATACAAAATCCTCAACTTCTACTAATCTGGTGCATAAAGTAGAAGAGTTTTCTGTCCACTAAATAATACAATAGTTATTCTGATACTGTAACTGAATCTTTAGCATCATAATATCTAGTGTTTTATAGCTAACTGCACAACGGATGAATATTTTAGGGATTAGGGGAGGAAAGTGCGCTAATTATTTATTATAAATATCCTAAACAAGGGATTATTTATCAATAAATTTCGTTATTGGTGAGACGTGTCATTCTCTAGATGTAAAGACATTGTAGTGATATTTTATCTTTATTCTCTTTCACTTGAACGTAACTGTCACAAATTAATGTTGAACATGTTGAATTTACTAATGCTAAAATCAAAGGTAAAATGGGATTTATTAACAGCATTATCGATTACTAAAACTCAATATAATGACATTTCTGTATTCGTACCTACTAATGTTTATTTCAATCACAGATTGATCAATTTTATTGGAGTCTAACTTATTTAATTCGGGGTATTTGCCCAGCAGTTAATTCAGGAATATACGTATATCATACGTAAAGGGAAGAGCAGCCGGGTTAAACTAAGATTATTAAATAATTATCTACTAATATTCGTATTATATTAGCACAATATCACGAAATTAGCTGTATTTTCACAATTTGTTTCTGATTTAGATCATGCAGAACGTAAGCATCTTAGCATAGGCGGAATTTAGTAACTTACTGAAACAGTAAACAGTATGCACAAATGTCAATTGCATACCAGGATTAATTTTATTTTCTGATAAATGTAGGTGATCATCTAGAAGATATTAAACTAAAAAAATTCATTATTTTAAGACGTCATCGTCATTACTAGCTTATGTTATAAAAGAGTATTGTATCTTGCTGAAAATTGATTTGATAGGTAAAGCTATCAATAAAATCGAAGCTAAGTTAAATATTTTTTCATTTTTGATTTTTTTAAAAAATTCAATCTTGATAATTCTAATCAATCTTTATTGAGATTATTTAATTAAAGAAGATAAGATGAATGGCGAGCGCAAAAGAGATACGTTCTAAAAACAGTAATGTAAAATATATCTAAGATCTCTAAAGTAATAGAGATAGTTTTTGCATTCAAAATGCATAAAATACAGAAACGCATGGCAGCGAGTCGTCCTTATTTAGAAACCATGAAAAGTATACTTACTCATTTAAGATTAAATAATCTGGAATATAAATATTCATATGTTAAAGAACATGACACAAAACTTACTGGTTATTTGATTATTTTAACTAACCGTAGCTTATGTGATGGTTTAAATATTAATTTATTTAAATAAATTACCGACAGAAATAAATCATAAACTGATAAGTATTCATGTTGATCTAGTATTAATTGTTTCTAAAAGAGTTTTACTCTTTAATTCGGTTTGTGGAAAATATTGTTGCTCAAGTAACTAAGATGGAGAATAATCCTTCTCTGTCTTATCTTATAAAACAAGTAAAATTACGGTAGAAGCATATGATAAATAACGTATAAATAAGTTGTTTGTGCTAAATAATAAATTTAGCATTACAATGATTCAAGTACCAACAATTACTTAATTATTGCTTCTACTTATAAGTGACGATGAATATCGAAAAGAAATCTTGGGATTATTTATATAAATTTGACCCTAAGATATACTACTAGATACTCTGTTACGTCGTTATATCGAATTACAAATTTATCAGAGCGTCATTGAAAACTTAGCTAGTTGACATACTGCTCGAATGATAGCATGAAGGCAACTTTTGATAATGGTGATAACATGATCAATGAGTTGCAATTAATTTATAATAAGGCTCATCAAGCCAGCCTTACTAAGAAGCACTTACCGAAGTAGTTTCGATAGCTGCTGCAGTTTAATGAGTAGGTTTACGGATTACGTAGAGGATTCAAGATGGCTACTGGAAAGATTATCCAGGTAATCGGCGCCGTAGTGGATGTCCAATTTCATCAAGAGGCAGTACCCAAAGTGCACGAAGCACTTGAGGTAATAAATGGTAAAGAAAAACTAATATTAGAAGTTCAGCAACAATTAGGTGGTAGTGTTGTTCGTTGCATAGCGATGGGAACTTCTGACGGTTTAAAGCGTGGTTTAGAGGCTGTTAATTTAGGTCATCCAATCGAAGTACCAGTTGGTAAAGCTACATTAGGGCGTATTATGAATGTATTAGGTGATCCTATAGATATGAAAGGTGAGATCGGTGAAGAAGAACGTTGGGCTATTCATCGTGATGCTCCCAGTTATGAAGATTTATCTAATTCAACGGAATTACTTGAAACTGGTATCAAAGTTATGGATCTTATTTGCCCATTTGCTAAAGGGGGAAAAGTAGGATTATTTGGTGGTGCTGGTGTTGGTAAAACAGTAAACATGATGGAACTTATTCGTAATATTGCGATTGAGCATTCCGGTTATTCGGTCTTTACTGGTGTAGGTGAACGAACTCGTGAAGGTAATGACTTCTATCAGGAAATGACAGATTCCAATGTATTGGATAAAGTTTCTCTAGTTTATGGTCAGATGAATGAACCCCCTGGAAACCGTTTACGTGTAGCTTTAACAGGATTGACAATTGCAGAGAAGTTTCGTGATGAAGGGCGGAACGTATTGTTATTTATCGATAACATCTATCGCTATATATTAGCAGGAACAGAAGTATCGGCATTGCTAGGTCGCATGCCGTCGGCAGTAGGTTATCAACCGACCTTAGCAGAAGAAATGGGTGTATTGCAAGAGCGTATCACCTCAACTAAAGCTGGTTCAATTACCTCTATTCAAGCAGTATATGTTCCTGCTGATGATTTGACGGACCCTTCTCCAGCAACTACTTTTTCTCATTTAGATGCAACGGTCGTTCTTAGTCGTCAAATTGCGTCATTAGGTATTTATCCTGCTGTTGATCCATTAGATTCAACAAGTCGTCAGCTTGTTCCATTGATTATAGGGCAAGAGCACTATGATGTAGCGCGTGGTGTTCAGTCTATTTTGCAGCGTTATAAAGAATTAAAAGATATCATTGCCATTCTGGGAATGGATGAGCTGTCTGAAGAAGATAAATTAGTTGTTGTGCGCGCTCGTAAAATCCAGCGATTCCTATCTCAACCATTCTTTGTAGCTGAAGTTTTCACTGGTTCACCTGGAAAATTTGTATCTTTAAAAGATACTATCCATGGCTTTAAAGGGATTTTGAATGGTGATTATGATCATCTACCTGAGCAAGCGTTTTATATGGTAGGTAATATCGAAGAAGCGCTAGAAAAAGCAAAAAATTTATAAGATCACTGATGAGAAATTAATATGGCTATAATGGAATACATCTGGGTTGTGGTAAACATTAAAACAGATTTTGATAGTATTACCAAAAATCTAGGTAATAGACAGTGAAGAGGAGCTGAGGATTTATCCTTAACATACATCGCTGTTTAATTACTATTAAACCTAGTATGCTAGGTTTTAATGCTATCTTGGCAAAGATTATTACCTTGCTTACAGGGCAATTTTTAGTTATATCTGTATTTAAATTGTTCTAGTTTTAAACAATATTCTCTAGGCCAGATAATTTTTTAAATAAAACTATCCATATAATAGAATCTACTTAACCATCCTTTATATCAGTTGATGTAATTGTTTATATTTTGAATATAGAATTCTTTTTACAAATAATTCTCTAATTACCTTACCTTATTAAGGTAAGGACGATTAATTTTATGCTCAATAGCAAATGTTTTATATCATTTTACTCAATCCGAGTAAAGAATGGAGTCTTTGTTGATAATTAGTTTAAGAAAACGCCTAATACACTCTACATTAAACTCTTTAAGAATTTCATCGATCACATGATCATGTTTAATCTCAGACGATTAAAATTGCGACTCCTTCTTTCTTTTTATCTTCTCCTATCTCTCCCGCGTTTTCTAATTTTCCTATGTGGAATATACATTTTCCATTTAAAAGGTTTATGAAAAATATTTCTATCGACTTCAACAAAAAAACTTATTGCATTTATATTGCCTTTCTCCGCTGAAGAAAGGCAGTAGGAACGCCCATATAAACGCTGTTTTAAATCAATATTTGTTTGTTTTCTTCAGTCCCCGTAAAGTTACGCTATTCAAAGTACATCATAGATAATTAAACTATTTATCTTTATAAGATAGTTTCACCAGAGGACTAGGCTTCTAATAATCAGATTGTTAAATATTTTATGCAATCAGGGATTTCGTAACGATATTACTGTGTAACTTTAATGAATATCTAAAGTGATCCCTCCCCATATTCACTGTGAGAATATGGGGCAGATTAAAGTGGATTGAGTTGATTCAATGCATGAATTAACATTACCTGACATATTATCGCTAAACCAACTAAGGAAATATAACTCTATATTGGAATAGAGTTAGGAGAGAATCACTTTGATCTGTATAATTAATTTCTTTTTTTTAGCATCCTCTGTAGCAAAAATCCTTCTTATAATATAAGAGATTTCTACCAACTACTTTTGCCAACATAGATTATTTTTCAAGATAAAAAACCTTACTTTTTAGCTTCATCGATCATATCGATGTCTGAAGTATCATCTTATTCTACAACTCGATGCTATAAATTCTAGCTGCTCAAAAGAGCATAATCTAACTTATGGGCAACTTACTCCACTTGAGTTTATCTATTGCATGGTACCATGGATCAATCTGATCATAGATAAACACCATTTTTGTTAAGGCTAACCTATTTAAGTCATTCTAATATTTGTACTATTTTCTCCTTAGGAGAAAAAGCTGGTGATATTATAACCCATTGATCATGTTACTCTGTTGTCTTAATACTCGACTTTTTTCATCTTTAGTTGAAAAGTTTTTGATATTCATACTAGTCTTGATCATTTTCAGATATAAAAATTGCACTAATATAAACTTCTATTGTTTTTATAAATAGAATAAGTATAATAGAACATTATATTTTTAATATTTTCATTACATGAACTACATACTTATTCAATTACTATTGATATTTTTTTTGATAGCACGTCATTAAACATAATCAGGATATTTATCAATAATAAAGTTAATAACGCCTGTAATTATATATGGTGTCTAACTATAATAGACGTAGTTGAGACTTCATTATATCTAATTTTCTTTCATATGTCACAATCAAATATTACACACAAAAGCATTTAAGTCATCTATTAAAATTTTATCCATAAATTGTCCCATAAAACATCACGTTTTCTTGATAAACAGCGATTCTAGCGCCCTCTATAAGATATATAAATTGATATAGGTATTTTGACATGTTATCAATTCAGCATTACCTAACCCAATAAAAAGCGGAATTATTCTAGTCTTCAACTTTTACATTATTAGCATAAAATACCAAATCGCTGTTGCTATTGACTCGTTACCTATGCTAGTTATCGCTAATACGCACTAATTAAGTTACATGCAGATTTCTGAATAGTTATTAGCAAATTTGGTGTATTATGATATTTACACTACTTTTCACTATGATCCTTCATAAATCTATTTTTGATCCTTAAACTAAATATTGTTTAGTACCATTGTCAGCAAGTCAATTCATTATTTAGTTCTAGCTTTTCTGCATAGACTAGAGCAAGCTTCAATTTTATTGAAAAAGTTATTTTTATTGAACTACAGTGCTTCGTGCGTCGGATTCATAGACTCACTGCAGCAAAAGCCGACTCAATCGAGGATTCGTCGTTCTTATGATACCAATGCGTTGACGGAAAGGCATAGAGAATACTAGCCATTCTCTCGCTCTTTCTCCAGCTTCCTAATCTCTTTGGATACCCTTAAAACTTGCCAACAAAATATCAAGGGCTTTTATCAGAAGCATCGCGACTCTCTTCTAAACAGACTTCCCACAACTTACCATTAACTTTCTACTGTATACTTTTAGGAAATGAAACCAGTACATTAACTATTTTGCCTAGCTAATGGCATTAGTGCTGTACGCCCAGTAATGTTTTGCTATTGTATTTAAAAATTAATGGCACTATCTCCTCCCGTAGCAAGCCTCGGAGATGTGATTAAGCAAAGCATTTACCAGCCATTAAAATTTATGCCCAGTTCGCTGCATATTCTCAATAATCATCTTCGAGCTCAATAAGGTCCTTATATCCATACGCAGTGATGTTGATAATGAACAGTAGGTAAAAGCAATCAACTTGCCTGACAGGACGGCATATTCCTTCAACACAGAAACAAATGTATGATAATACATCACATTTATGTAACTCTATTGTATCCGTTACACTTAACATAAGTTGACAAAATTATGCTACTCCCTCAATGTCAACAATTATTTCTATGTTGACAAGGGTTGTTGGTAAAATCTATTATTCTTTGTGAAGGATCTTGCTACAGAGCGTCATAAAAATAAAAGTAATACAGATTAAAAAGATTCTCTCCTTCACTTCATTCCAAGATAAATCTACATTTAATTAGTTAGTTCAGCGACAATCTCTCTGGTAATGTTAATTCATGTGTTGAAGTAACTTATTCCACTTTAATCTTCCCCCATATTATTATAGTGAACATGTTATCTGCTGGAGATATTCATTAGAGTTATACAGTAATATTGTTGCAAAATTCCTGATTGCAAAAAAAAATATTTAATAATCTTACTGGAAAGTCCCCGCTAGCGAAACTACATCACAAGGATAAATGGTTTAATTATCTATTATGTATGTTGAATAACTTGACTTTATGAGAGCCGGAGAAATAAACAGGCATTGATTTAAAAAAACAGCGTTCATATTTCGTAATCACTTTCTTACTTCAGCAGCGACAGCCAATATAAATACAGCAAGAGATTTATTAAAGTCGACGAAATATTTTCCCTGAATACTTTAAAAGGAATCGTTATATTCCACATAGTGAGGTTAGAAATGCAGGAGAGGAGGAAATAAAAGGAAAATAATAAATCGCGGTTTTAATCGCTAAAGATTAATGGGTTATGTATATGATGAAATTCTTAAAGAGTTTAATTCAGAGTGTTTTATGCGTTCTCTTGAGCCTTTCATCGATAAGAGTCTATATTTTCTCAAATCTAGCAAAATTGTATGAAACCTTTGCCAACAAAGCATGAAGTTAGTCACCATCGTCTAAATAAGGTTAAATAACCAGAAAGTTATTAGTAAGGAATTCCATATTTAAAATGTGAACAACTATATCAGCCAATTAAAAAGATGACTGAGTAAATACCCATAGTATGGGATCATTTTATTTACCGAATTCTCTAGCCTAGAGAAGATTGTATAAAACTACAAAAATTTAAATACAGATGTAACTAAAAAATGCGCTGCGAATAAGGTAATAACCTTTGCTAATATAGCTTAATATTATTAGATAAAGTGTGCGTAAATATAATTCATCGAGAGAATAGATTATTAATAGGGAACTTCTGGACAGAATATGAAAGAACGAGCCCGAGTTGTTAGTTTATAATCACTAATAAAGTCATAAATGTTTGCCGATGAGAATCAGTACAAAGCGTCATTTCTCGATTACCTAATCTGCAATGAACCAGTTCTATATAAATAATTGCCAGTAACATAACCGGAATTCCAATTAGCGTAATGGGAAAAAATTTAAATCCCATATACCCTCCATTGATCAGTTCACTGTTAACTATCATGTTTGCCGGTGTCGCTATTAATATCATAATATTACTGATAAGATCAGCAAAGCCTCTAATGGTATCATTAAACCTTCTGAAAAAATTTTTATTTGTTTAGCAACATTAAGAGAACAATCTGAATAAAGATGACAACAATACTAGCTGTACTCATAAAAATCGCCTAACCTATAACAATTGTTATCATTAAAGAATTAGCATCTTATTTTCATTATTATTAGCTACACCGACTAACCAATCAGTAACTTGATAAACAATACCGTCTAGACTAATCCTGTTACTAAAAACAAAAATGCTAAAATTAACAGCACATTTGCATCCCTAAAACTGATTATTGTTTGTTTAATCATCAGTGTTCATGTTTAGGAAATTGATCGCTATTTAACTAAAAACTAAAAGTGACTCCTATTTATTAAAAGCAAATATAATTAGTTTAATTGAGTCTATTGTAAGTAACAGATTTCATCGAAGTATGTATTCTTTGATCTATTACTCTAATTTTAGAGATATTAAGCATAGGATTTGTCTTAATAACCATCGTTTTTCATTTTACGCATTCTTTTTAAGAACAATTCTGTTATCTACTTATCAAGCTGATTGTCCATACAAGTAGCCTATTACCACAGATAGAATGCATTTATATGGATCTGCACTCAGAGATACTTTTATTAAAACGAGCAAAACTCCTGTTTTTCTTGTTTTTTGCTACTATCTCATCTTCACAGCTACATACACCTTCGGTGATATAGCGTATCATAATTTATGATTAAACAAAAAATCATAATAATAAACTATCTTAAAATATCTCACTGGAATATGATTAATATAGCGCCAGATGATCTCTTCCTATTTTAGGGACTAACGTCGATGTTATTGAGTATGATTCATAATCATGACGTAACCACTTCTCCCTCTCGGGAATACTATAGTTTTAACGTGGATACTAGAGCATTTAAGATGGTGTCATAGACATTTCATGCTATGCCACCACTTCCATATTTTTAATGAAATGTGTATTTTTTAGTAACATTAGTACTGCTGCTTCAAGTAACGACAGCACTTATTATAGCGTAGATATGATAAAGAATAGGAAGACACTGAGATTTATCAAGTCATAGTTGTTACACAGAATCCGAATAACAGCACTTCACCAGATTTTTTAGCTGTTCTTTTTTTTAAAAACACTTCATTCCATACAGAATGTTTAATATTCAGATCGACACTGGTAATAGAGATATGAATAGGAAGATGTTGATTAAGTTATTAGTCATCAATATACAAGGCAGAGAAGATACCAACTTTGATACCCTGTTTACGTACCCAACTGCAACATAGTGCAGTAAGCGATAGTTATTTTTGAAAACAGGCTAAAGAAAATGAGAGATAGTAAAAGCAATGTATTGCGAGTTGAAGTCGTATAAAATGCAAACCTATTATTCTAACAGTGATCAGTAGCATTGACGCCGTATGAACTGCAGGCTTTTAACTTATAGATTTAGAAAAAACAGTTGCGGAAACATTAACGAGAGATATAGGAGTAGCACTGGGTACCCATGAAACAGAGTTATACTTATTTCTAGTGTATGAAATCTCGGAGATGCTAGCATAAATCCTACTGATTTATTTTGTAATGATTTCAACAACAGAGATATATGCCATGAAAAGTCTTCCATAGGAAGGTATTCACAAAACCAGATATTATCTCTGATCCCTTACATGAACTCATTCGTAATAATCTCAGAGGCAGTTAATAAGCATCATTGTTGATGATAAGCTATCAGAGATGCTGCGATAACGTGCTGAACGTTGCCTTGTTGGCATCTGGATCGCATGTCATCGATCGTAACGGTTATTTATTAGTGCGAACGTACAAGACTAATGTTGGTGATGTTAAGATTAAAGTATCTAAGATTAATTGGGATCACAATAGCTACAGAATATCTTTCAAGAACTCATTTCTTCCTTATCTGAAGTATATAAAAAGTATAAAAGTTGCTACCATGGGCATTGTATATGTAAGGAATTATCCATTGGTGATTTTTAGGAAGCTATAGAGCTTTTTTCGATGAAAAGCAGATGATCTTTTCCCAAAATGCCATAAGCAAACTAAAACACCGATGTTTGAAGAGCTCAGGAAATGACAGCTGCGTAATTTAAGCGGATACATGCTACGTTTATTTCTTTAGTCGATGATATATACCGTTTTGTCAGTCAAGCTAATCGACAATGGCCTATTGCTCATTATCGGCGGCACTGCATTGAATGTAAGTAGTGGTTGTAGTTAAAGATGGTTTATCAAGAGTCAAAAAAGCACACTGGACTAAACTTCTTAATTACCTGCGAGTGGATTACTTAACTGTATTTTCAGGATTTCTACGGGAGACGGTAGAATTAATTTTGAGTGCAGTGACAAAGATGTTCCCAGGCGTACAGCACCAATGTTGTTGGGTGCATAAAATAGCTGATGTAGCATCTTTACTCCTCAAAGACATTCAACTAAAAGTTAAAGGTGAGCTTTGCAGGAAAGGAGATATAGTTAGCAGAGAACCACGATGCCGCTAATAAAGCTCTTGATATTTTGTTGGCAAGGTTTTAACGTACCCTTCAGTTATAAAAGAATAATGAAAAAATCGAGAAGAGCTGGCGGCATTCTATACCGCCCTATCAGTTCACTGAGTGCCAATAAGAACGACGAATCCGATTGAATCAACTTTCGCGATACTAAAGCTATGAAATTAATGCTCGAAACACTCTTGTTCAAGAAAAGCAACTATTTCAATAGTATCTGAATTACTACAATCTACTCAGAAAACCTGTAAATTGCGCTAAGAAGATTAGCCTATTTGGATACTAAGATAGCAAACATCCATGTAATTTACGGATTGAGAATAAATTTGTAAAGGATTAAAGTAGAGCGGAATCTGAACATCAGATACCAGATTTGCTAATAACTTATAGCACAAATGCGCAGTTTAGCATTTGCTCAACAGCAATAGATAGATTTAAAAACTGACACTTTCATCGTGTTTTCAAGAAATTGATCTGGTTGTCATTAATGCTGAAAAACAGTTCAGCAGCCTAATGAAGATATATTTAATATATATATCTATGAATTGCTTTACTAGCAAAGCACTAATACTCATTCTGTTCGCATTCGTCAAGACTGTTAAACTCAGTCATCCATGCTCTTGTTGCATAAAGCAAAAGAAACAGTGGTGATAATCATCAAGTTCCGTATAAGTGATAAATTCATGTCAAGCATATTTTAGGGAGATTCTCTAAGTGCAGTCATATCTAAGCACCCCCCATTAGCTTGGCATGATAGTTTTTTAAAAAAACAGATAAATGCATCATTATCTGTAAGTAATTTACGTATCAAGAAAAATTAAAAAAAAGGACGAGTTAAAAATATTCTGTATAGCTTTTTTTAGGGGGGTCATAAAAACTTAATGATCTTACCATAATATTTTCGGTTAAAATAAGATTTTTAAAGTGCTTTGGATAAAGCAAGAAATATATAACACGTTAAGTTATAAGTAAGTCACCATAATTTTCTGGTTTTACGGTTTCAACGACATTTGTTCCGAGCTATTTGAATTAATTCCTGAAGGAATTTAGATACCTAAAATATAAAATAGTATTTAGGTCATGAACTTCTTAGAATCAGCGTAGTATTCTAGCTAGCAGTTAATACTAAAGCTACAATGACTAATAATATAAGAATATCAATACAGATCTTTTTAATCATAAAAGTGACTTTTATTAGCAGTAAAATTAATAAAACACCAGCATTTGGGTATTCTAATAACCTCAAATTAAGTCTACTAATAGATCTAATTTACCGTAAATAACGCAAATTCGTCGATCTAATATAAGAATTTAACATATTTTTATTTCTGATGATTCAAAAATAAAAATATGTTAACCATCTAAATTTAAAATTCTTAATTCAGTACTAATTTTATAATTAGTAAAATTTATTCTTCCATCTCACTCATGCTGACACATAAGTAGCGATTGCTTGGCAATAGGCATCTAAAAAGACCTGTGCATCTTTTCAATCGCAACACAGCCATTCAGGCAATAAATTTAGTAATTGTACACCAAGTAAAAAAAGATAAAACTGAGATTTATATTTTTAACCCCTTCAATAAGGATACAGTGTTCAGGCTTTCCGGAAGCCTGAAACTTTACTACAATTAAAAGCAATCTGCGCTGTGTCAGAAGAGTCACTATTTCTCATAATATAGCAACTTGCATTAGTTATTCAAATACATCAATTCTGCTAGTTAGCGCACTTATACACATGTCTTATTACTTGCTTTTAACTTTTTCTAGCCAATAAAAATTTCATCAATTTTAGCTTTTATATTATTTTATAATATAACATATATAAATTTTTTTCAGTTTACTGTAAAAATAGTGTAAATATCTATTTTAATATACCAGGTCAAATGACTAAATTATCACCAATAATTCTCAATATTATGTAATGAATTAATCAACGTGCATCCAAATAAAACAAAATCCCTTATGTTTAATACCATTGATACTCCTTAAATAAATTAAGTATTAATAATTTAATTAATTTCTACTGCATAAAAATAATATTGATGCACATAAGATGTCAAAACTTCTGACATTCTCAGATACTTACCCTACATCAGTGATTGAATATTAAAATCATAGCTACCAGTAATAAAATAACGATAGCCAGTTCACTTTTAACCAAAAAACAAAGATAATTAAGATTAATAATGCCTCGGTAATAGTATCAAATCTTAAAAAGATAACTCTTCTATTCATGATCTTAATGATAAATAGGAAGCTCTTCTTCTGGAAACTTATAAGAGATAATATATTTCCATAATATCAATTATGGTATGATAATTTCTTCTGATAACTCAACAAAATCCGGTGTTAACTCTTTTATTTAAAAAACAAAACTACCAAATGATAGTTGGGTAAGCACTGATAATGTTTGGCATTACCCGGATCATGTGTAACTAGTATTTAATACTGGTTAGATAAAATTAAGCTTGCGTATTGATCATTTTTATTGTGACTATCTCATAACTAGAAATTTGCTAAATAATCATATTACCTCCATTTCTCTACCATTTTATGAGGATAATTTATCTTTTATTGATCTAAAAAGGCTTTTCTATCTTCACCAATTAAAATATATTTTTTTAATTACTAATCATAGCTACTACTAATAAATTAATTAACTAACCACTAAATTATGTTATCTAACATTAATAAAAGAGCGATGTAATTATTTATTCCTAATACCTAATAAGGCAACGTTTCTTTAACTGGTGTTCATGGTAATTCCTGGTTGATTAAGTTTTTGCGTTTTTCATAAAACCAACTCAGTAATACTGATGGTAATGGCGTAACTGAACATTTCCTTAACAACTTAATCCCTAACAAAATTAAGCTACAAACAAAAACGCTGTAGCTATAGCTGACTTTAGCTGACCATCCAATACAAATTCTGACAGGTAAGAGTAAAAAAACAGAAACAGCAAGCATATAACGAATCCAAAATCAGCTAGTACAGTAATCTCAATTGATTTTCAAAAAAAAATAGAAATCAAATATTTTTATAATGGAGAAATATTTTAGGAGGAGACTGAGGCCTAGTTTCAATTTTTGTGAGAAACTAAATGGTCGTCGTTTCTGTATCGTATTCATTAATGTTTCAGATGACTTCAATCTATTTATCATGCAAAATTTAAAAAATGTATAAAGCACAATATCTTTTTAGTAAAATTTATAAGTCAACATTAGTTGTTTTATAAACTATAACTTTTATAAGTTATAAAAAACTTATAAAATATAAAATATATATTTAGTCTAAAAATATATTTTTAATCCATAATATCAATATTATATTGGATATTTAATATCAACATTGCAAACGTAATTATTTAATCAAAAAACCATTAAAATATCATAATATTTACTAATTATGATATTAATCATTCAATATGATCTCTGAGATTAAACAAGGTTACTACCATTCTATGGGATTGATATTTATTAACTCTAGTCTTCCTGATTAATCTAAAAAAGAAGACTTAATGATAACGATATAGTAGGTAATTTTATGTCAAGTAAGCTGATACTTGTCCTCAATTGCGGTAGCTCTTCTCTTAAATTTACTATCATTGATCCGGTTAACAGTGAAGAACAACTATCTGGTTTAGCAGAATATTTTTATCTACCAGAAGCCTGCATTAAATGGAAAATAGATAGCACTAAAAATAAAGCTGCTTTAGGTACAGGCGCTGCCCACAGTGAAGCGATGGTTTTCATCGTTAATAAAATTCTTATTCAAAAACCAGAATTATCTCAAGCAATTTCTGCTATTGGTCATCGTATTGTTCATGGCGGTGAAAAATTTATCAAGTCAGTTATTATTAATGATGAAGTCGTTGAAGGTATCAAAGCATCCATTCCATTTGCTCCATTACATAATCCTGCCGGCATTACTGGATTTGAAGAAGCTAAAAAAGCATTTCCACATTTAAATGACAAACATGTTGCTGTATTTGATACCGCCTTTCATCAGACAATGCCAATTGAAGCTTATTTATATGCTCTGCCTTATAATCTTTACCAAGATTATGGCATCCGTCGCTATGGCGCACACGGTACCAGCCATTATTATGTTTCTCAGCAAGCAGCTAAAAAACTAAATAAATCAATCAATGAATTGAATGTGATCACAAGTCATTTGGGCAATGGCGGATCGGTTACCGCTATAGTCAATGGGCAATCTGTTGATACATCGATGGGTCTCACACCGCTAGAGGGCTTAGTAATGGGAACCCGAAGTGGTGATATCGATCCTGCTATTGTATTCCACCTTCATGACGCATTAGGTATGAGTGTTGATAAGATCAATACATTATTAACCAAAGAATCTGGCATACTTGGATTAACTGAAGTTACCAACGATTGTCGTTATATTGAAGAGAATTATAATACTAAAGCAAATGCAAAGCGGGCAATGGATGTCTATTGTCATCGTTTAGCTAAATATATTGCAGCTTATTGTGTATTAATGGAAGGACGACTAGATGCTATTATTTTTACTGGTGGTATAGGCGAAAATTCAGCTCTGGTACGTGAATTAACTCTAAAAAAATTATCTTTAATTGGCATAAAATATGATCACGAACGAAACTTAGCTGCCCGTTTTGGAAAATCAGGCAATATTACAACGGACGATAGTATTCCTGCATTAGTTATTCCAACCAATGAAGAGTTAGTTATTGCTCAGGACGTAAGTCGCCTAACAGAATAAATAAATTAGAAACTGCCAGTTCATATATTATCAGTACTGAGTTAAATATCTTGCAATTGCTAAAGAGGTACCCTGTGTCCCGTACAATAATGTTAATACCCACTAACGTTAGCGTTGGCTTAACTAGCGTTAGTTTAGGGATCATCCGTTTAATGAAGCAAAAAGGAATTAGTCTAACGGTTTTTAAACCCATTTCTCAATCTTGTTTTGCTAATAAAGATCAAATAATTGAAATATTACGCTCTCATTCTAACATTCGAGTCGCTGAACCATTAAAAATGAGTTATGTTGAATCTATGTTGGCTAATAATCAAAAAGATATCTTAATGGAGGAAATTGTTGCCCGTTATTATAACAATACGCAACCAGCTAAAGTTATTCTAATCGAAGGTTTAGTGCCTACCTGTAAGCATTCTTTTGTTCAATCGTTAAATTATGATATTGCCAAAACTCTGGATGCTGACGTTATTTTTGTCACTGTGCTAGCTAATAATACACAAGAACAGTTAAAAGAACGCATTGAATTAGTTCGCAGAGAGTTTGGTGGTAGACAAAATAAAAATATTATTGGGGTAATTATTAATAAATTCAATGCACCAGTTAATAAACATGGCCGTATTTGTTCCAATTTATTTGAAATATTTGATGAATCAACAAAAGACAGAATCACAAAAATTGATAGAAAAATGTTAATTAATAATAGTCCTCTTCCAATATTGGGTTGTATTCCGTGGAATTTTGATCTGATAACCGCTCGTGGTATCGATATTGCGAACCATCTAAATGCCGATATCATCAATGAAGGTGCACTACAAACTCGACGCATAAAATCGGTTATTTTCTGTTACAGCAGTGTAGCAAATATAGTTGAGCTCTTTCGTCCTGGCACATTGCTGGTGACCTCTTCTGATCGCTCTGATGTTATTGTATCTACCTGTTTAGCCACTATGAATGGCATTGAAATTGGCGCATTACTTTTAACCGGCGGTTACCCGATTGCTAAACAGATATACGATCTCTGTCATCATGCTTTCAAAACAGGTTTACCTGTAATTATAGTAGATGCCAATACCTATCAAACTTTATTAAGTTTACAAAGTTTCAGCTTAGAAGTATATCCAGATGATCATGAGCGAATTGAAAAAATCCAAAACCATGTCGCTTTACATATCGATCAAAAATGGATCAGTTCACTAAATATTGATTCAGAACGCCAAAAACGGCTATCACCGTCGGCTTTTCGTTATCAATTAATAGAGCTAGCGCGTAAAGCTAACAAACGTATCGTACTACCAGAAGGTAATGAACCACGTACAATAAAAGCGGCAGCTATTTGTGCGGAAAGAAGCATTAGTACTTGTATTTTACTGGGTGAGCCTGATGAAATAAAACAAGTTGCTGCAACTCAGGGGGTTGAATTAGGAGCAGGTATTGAAATTGTGCTACCTAAATCAATACAGAAAAATTATGTTGAACGTTTAATTGAACTGCGCAAAAATAAAGGCATGACTAAAATTATCGCACACAAACAGTTAGAAGATAATGTGGTGTTAGGTACGATGATGCTGGAAAAAAATGAGGTTGATGGTTTAGTTTCTGGCGCTGCTCATACTACAGCCAACACTATTCGCCCAGCATTGCAACTGATAAAAACTGCACTAAGTAACTCAATTGTCTCCTCTATATTTTTTATGCTGTTACCTGAGCAGGTATTAGTTTATGGTGACTGCGCAATAAATCCAAACCCAACAGCTAAACAATTATCGGAAATCGCTATTCAGTCCGCTGACTCTGCTAAAGCATTTGGTATCGAGCCACGCGTGGCAATGATCTCTTATTCTACCGGTAACTCCAGTGCCGGCAGTGATGTAGATAAGGTGCGTAAAGCAACCAGTTTAGTAAAAGAAAAACGCCCAGATTTGATAGTTGACGGACCATTACAATATGATGCTGCCATTATTGCCGATATAGCTAAATCTAAAGCACCAAATTCACCTGTAGCCGGCCAAGCTACAGTGTTTATTTTCCCAGATCTCAATACTGGTAACACCACTTATAAAGCGGTACAACGCTCAGCTAATCTTCTTTCTATCGGCCCAATGCTACAAGGTATACGTAAACCAGTTAATGACTTATCCCGTGGCGCACTCGTGGATGATATTGTTTATAGCATTGCCATTACTGCTATTCAAGCAACAAAAAATCAAAAATAATTTATTTTCTATCTAACCTAAAAACCTGAAGTCACATTATGTTTCAGCTTTTTATTGACTAATATTTAATTAAAACTAAACTTAAGAGTTATTAGTAAAGCATATCCTGGTCAGGATATGTTCCACTCTGATACTTCGTAAATCTATTCTCTATCCTTAAAATTTTATGTTATTACCACCCAAAGTTAGCAGGTTAAACTTTCCTGAGCAACTTCCGGCTTTTTTGACCAAACGGAAGCAGCTTAAATAGCATTGAAATAATTCTTTTTCTCTAACTACAATGCTTTTCGGCGTTAGATTTCTTGCTCTTATTGACGTATACTGAGCTTGACGGGAAACTACAGAGTGTCAGCAGCTCTTCTCTATTTTTTTTCATCATACTTTTATCTCTGCATAATACGCTGAAAATATTGCCAATAAAGCATTAAAAACTTTATCAGCAATATCAGCGGATCTCTGCTATCCAGCGACACCCCTAAAGCTCACCTTAACTTTTTGTTGTATGTCTTTGAGGAGTGAAACCAGTGTATTAGCTATTTTTCATACCACAACAGAGTTAATATTTTGTGTCATTAAATATCTTTGCCATTCCATTAAAAAATAATGGTATCCAATCCACCGTTACAAACCTGAGAGATATAGTTAAGCTACAAAGTCTCAGGGTATTGAGAAGTTTGACTCAGTTAGCTTCTAACTATTGATAAGAATTTTTAACCGCAATAAGCTCCTATTATCCATGCATAATACCGTCGATAATAAGCAGCATGCAAAGGCAATCAGGATATCTGACAGAGCGGGCAATATCCCTTTATAGCCAAGAAATAAACGTAGCGTATCGCTTAAATCATGCAGCTATCATTACCTATGCTCTTTAAGTCATTACTGTTTAAGTTTGCTGATGATACTAAATGGAGAAAATGTTCTTTTGCCTAAATGCGGCTCAGGATGTTCGTAAAATTACTGGTGGATATAACCTTGTCGGCTTTATACGGTCTCATGGCGACAGATCTTCTTCGCTTTTTGTAAACTTCAGATAAGATGGCAAGCAATGAACTGTAAACATATTTCGTTTCTGTTGTGGTTCTTAATCTTAAGCACTTTAATCTTAATATCGCCAATAGCAGTTTATATGATTCGTTATAGCAAATAACCATTACGAACGATTGCCATAGACACTCGTCGACAAGGTAGTGTTCAGTATATTATCCCAGCATAACTTCAAACTCAGTTTCAACAATTCTGCTATCAGCTATCTGGCACACCATTACGAATGAATTTATGCAAGAGATCAGAAATAATATCTAGTTTCAAGTTTACCTGTAGGGTAAACTTTTATGGAATATCATTTCAATATTATTGAAATCATTCAATAAATTAATCAATAGGATACACAAGCACCTCCGAAACTACATACACCAGAAATAAGCATAACTCAATGAGCTATATCCAAAGAAATGAGATTGCTTTTGTTGTTTTTCAAAACATCGGATAATAGTAACTAGAGATAGATAATTCTAGGTATTCAAAGACAACTGGGGACCAAGTCGTACAATACATTACTGTGTACGTCTTCTTTTTAAGTATAATGAAAAATTCAGTCGGTCTGTCCTCATTAATTTCGAGAGGATGATCATAAAATGCTTTTTGGTAAAAGGACAGTTAACACGTTAAGTCTCTTGTTATCTCTTTCTGATTTATCTAATTCACGCTTTCTAGAAGATTTCTTATGAGCTCCATCTAGATGAGTCCCTAAAAATTAACATATTGCAGAATATAAAACAGTACTTAGATCATAAACATCCACAAAACATCGTAACTGCACTGCTCATACCATATGAGCTACGGCGTTTAATATAGTTTTATCAAAGAACTTCCATCAAGATTATTAAATACTTTCCTGGAATTCGAAGAATTTACAACGTTATAGTTATAACTTTAATAAATCTTGCAAGCGATTATATCTTCACTTTGACTATATGAGAAAAATAAACTGAAGTCAGTTGATTCAACAGATGAATCAATATCATCACATTGTCACCAAACTAACTAATAAGATGGAACTTTATGTTGACATAGAGTGAGAAAAGTCTCTTTGAGATTTATGATCATTTGCTTTTCATAGCAACCACTGTAGCAAAATTACTTCATACAATATAAAGAATTTCTACCAATAACTTTAGCAATATGATCGATGATCAACATCATTTCGTTTTACCCTTTAGCAACGCCAAAGTTTAGAGATACCATAATGCTTAGCTAAAATAGACGCAGGCTCTGCTTCTTGCCTGAAGAGCGGCTCTAATTTTAGGTGTTCTAATTTCTTGAAGATTAAGCTCCTCATTATCATGATATTTTTCCTTCAACTATATTTCTTAGTAGTCATATTACCATGAATAGAAGGACTGTGCGATGAAGGTTTATATAATGACTCTAGACCAAAAATTAGTTTAGCTAGGGCAAGAGGATATTTTATATCTGCTAGCATTAATAGATACAAATCTCCTTACCTTTTTTTTTGCGCGAAGTATTATGTTCAATTATTTTTAATTCAACATTAATTTCCATCCTGCAACATATCAAGGCGCTACCTTTTGTCATTAAACTAATGAGAGTATTACTGGCTAAAGTTAATGATATGAAAAGCTAAAATTTTTTAATGTGATCAGTTTATTAACTATTGGTTAGTCATAAATTTTATTCTTATAAATATATATTGAGTCGAATACATAACATCACACATTATACAATGAGGCAATAGAAATATTGCCAGCTTCTGTGATGATTTATTGGTACTTATATGAGAATTCTTGATCCTAAGTATGTCGTTTAAGCGTTAACACTGACTATATTCAGTACATTTATTATCCTATCTTAATTAATATCTATTCAGTTGATAAAGAAGAGAGATGTCAAGTTAGTAATATTCATTATGAATAAATTTTTTATTAAAATAATAGGCGAATATATTCTGGCTAAATTTAAAGTTTGTTTTATTATATCGGTAATATTGATAAAATTTATTATGATTATTTCCGAAATTAACGCTATTTTCAGTATAGTAATAGGTTATAGATTTTATCTATTAACTTGGATTTTGTATATATTTTCTGAAGATCTACTTAAATGTAGATAGTATTATAGCCATAATATTAATATCAATAAATCTATCGCTATAGAATCCTTTAAGCAAGTTACTATTAAATTAGTCCACTTATTTAATAAGTATTTTATTAATCTTTTAATTTTTTTGTTAACTTCTATCAATATGGTTTTTTTAAATAAAAGAGCTTAATAAAAAAAAACAGAAAAATATTATTTCTAGTTTTCTTTAAGATTATTATTATATTCTATGCTAGTAAAATTCTTATCAGTAACTATACTAGAATTAGTTTTGTAATAATTTAATTATATTTTTAAAAAGCGGCATTGTTGATTAACAAATGTTACGTTTCTCTATTATCAACCAATAGAGTAGAATTTTACATAGAGAAACAGAATCTGATCGATATAGTCAATATTTATTTGTCATTCGACAAATACAAAGGACGGGGTTGGATATTAATTTAAATATATTTAACTAGAATTTAAATTTGGTGGAGCTAAGCGGGATCGAACCGCTGACCTCTTGCATGCCATGCAAACGCTCTCCCAGCTGAGCTATAGCCCCAAACCTCTATACAAATTTAGTTAAACAACAGAATGATATGCAAGCTAAATAAGAGTGTCAATTGATTAACAGAAAACATTACTTAACCGTTAAAATATTCATAATGCCTAGCATGAATAAAAAAAGAGAGAGAATAATATTATACCTGTTATATTAACATAATGTAATTAGATTACATTATTTTCACGCTCTTTAATATAAACTAAAGCTTTATCAATTCGTTTTAATGAACGATATTGACCAATAGCATGTATAGTGGCACCAATACTAGGTGATTGACTTGCCCCTGTCACAGCGACTCGCAGAGGCATACCAACTTTGCTCATCTTAATTTTTAGTTGTGTAGCCGTTTCTTCTATTGCCTGATAAACATTTTCACATGTCCAATTGCTAATAGTGGCTAATTTTACCCGTACAGCTTCTAATGGTAAGCGCGCTATCGCGCATAAATGTTTTTTAGCGGCGTCGTTATCGAATTCAGCAAAATCCTGATAGAAATAGCGACATGAAGCGGCTAGCTCTTTTAAGGTCTTATAGCGTTCACCGAGAAGCTTAACTAAATCTACTAAGCTTGGTCCAATTTTTGTATCAATACCTTGCTGTTCAATATGCCATGCTAAATGAGCAGCGACATGTTCAGTAGGTAATGAATTAATATAATGATGATTCAGCCATAATAATTTGTCAGTATTAAAGACAGTACTGGATTTATTAATTATATCTAAGGAAAAATAACTGATCATTTCCTCGAGACTAAAAATTTCTTGATCACCGTGGGACCATCCTAGACGAACCAAATAATTTAATAAGGCTTCTGGTAAATAACCGTCATCGCGATATTTCATAACACTAACTGCACCATGACGCTTAGATAATTTTTTACCATCGTCACCCAAAATCATTGAAACATGCGCATATACAGGTATTGGTGCACCAAGAGCAGTTAATATGTTAATTTGTCGTGGGGTATTATTAATATGATCTTCACCACGGATCACATGGGTAATTTTCATATCCCAGTCATCAATAACAACACAGAAATTATAGGTAGGATAAGCGTCGGTGCGGCGTATAATGAGATCATCTAGTTCAAGATTACTAAATTCAATTACGCCACGAATTTGGTCTTCAAAAATAACAGAGCCTTTCTGAGGATTACGAAATCGCACTACGTGAGGTTTATTCAGGATATGATTATGAACATGAGAGCGGCAACAGCCATCGTAACGCGGTTTTTCGCCTTTAGCCATCTGTTCTTCACGTAAATTATCTAATCGTGTTTTAGAACAGTAACAGCGATAAGCTGTCCCTGCGCTAAGCATTTGATCTATCACGGCATGATAACGGTTGAATCGTTTGGTTTGATAGTAAGGACCTTCATCCCAATTTAAACTTAACCAGTTCATTCCATCTATTATGGCGTCAATGGATTCTTGCATTGAGCGCTCAAGATCGGTGTCTTCAATACGTAATACAAACACTCCGTTATTATGTCTGCTATAAAGCCATGAATAGAGAGCGGTACGAGCGCTGCCAACGTGAAGATAACCTGTTGGGCTTGGTGCAAAACGAGTTTTTATTTTATTCATTAGAATTGCCTTGATGATCTCTTTATATCGAATCTAGTCAGTAATAAATTTACAGTTGGTTATTTTATCACTGCAACTTAATTCCTCAACACTGCTGTTAGTACGATATTGCTACTTTATTTTGTTAATGTAACTAAAGAATATTTTTTTCTAAAAAAATATAGATAAATAAAGCTTAAAAAATATTTTTTTACGTCGATGATATTAGGTTCATATTATTTAATTGTTAAACAACTGAACATTTTCTTTGAAAAATCGTTGACTCATTCAGAACTATCCATATAATGCACTTCTATTACAACAAATAATTATATCAATTGATATTTATCTCGTTTATAATGAGAGGAGGGTCAGCAGTTCAAATCTGCTATTGCCCACCAATCGTAGTTAAGTAAAAGTGTTATTCATTTTTGTTATGAATGGGCGATTAGCTCAGTTGGTAGAGCATCTCCCTTACAAGGAGAGGGTCAGCAGTTCAAATCTGCTATTGCCCACCATTTATCTAAAAAATAAAACATTACTTATTTAAGTTATTAACGATATATTTTGCTATTAATAATATCGGCAAAGAAGTTAACTTTTAATCAATTACTTTAGAGGTTTATATCCTATAAATTCACTAATTAAAACAAATAATTACCGTTCATTATATCTTATATAATTTTCTTGCATACCGTATGGTAATATATATGAAACCTAAATATCCATCACTATTTTTATAGTTCTTTTGCAAGTATTAAGGGAGTAATTATTATATTTTAACTATTTTTATACTTTTCTAATTCATATTTATTACAGTGTGGATAGCGAATTAAATTAACAAACTTGCCAAGCATTCATCAGATCATTAAATCTAAATCTTTAAATTCCTGCCTTCATCAGGAGCTGACTTAAACGCCTTGTTAATATCTGTTCTCATTGATACTATATTAATTAACACCATTAATTTTCGCTATCTGATAAAACATACTAGTTATGCCTGTCCACCTAATCATAGATAATCTGACAGGCTGGCTATATTATTTAGGAAAACATCAATCACACAAAATTTTCGACTGGTCAAATTAATTCAGTTAACATTACAAAATAAATAAATTTATAACCATTCTAATTCTAGAATATTGGATCTTCACAAACTTGTTTTCTAGTGTAGATGGAATTTTTAGCTTGAGAAATAATCAACTTATTTATCAATTAAAGATAAGCTTGCTCTCTTATGATCTACTTAACCCTTTGTTATCTATGGCTAGTTTATATATTATCTATTTTCAATAATCCTCATTCATATAATGATATTTTTAGTAAAGCACGAATAAAACTAATTATATATATCTTGATAATTGCAATGAAAAACCAATCTCTTTTTACCTCTTTTATTTTTCATCTTTAAAAGAATAGCTTGATATTCATCATTCGTAATCTCACTAATCTTTTAACTTGAAAAATACTGCCGCAAAAATTTAATTTTTCTTTATCTTTATTTATTTATTCACTTGCGTTGATTTTCCTTTAGTCATCGCAAATTCTCTTTTTAGAGAGATACATCTCTAACTCTTTGCTTAGATGTTGAGTTTTTGAAATATCGGATATTAATTTATCGTGAAATTTTTGTATTAATTTTTATCAGCTGCACTAAAATTCTGTCTAATTCGTTCACTGCTTGGGTAAACAAAATCATAATGCCAAAACATTGCATTGTAATTTTATTAACATGGTTTAAACCATATTTTGTTTTATCACAACAATCAACTTTCATACAGGCATTCTGATATGTGTGATACACATATTTAGCACATAAGGACTTTAATATTTCATAAAAATCCTTCATTCTTTTCCTATTCTATAGGAATGCATTCATTCTCTTTGATAAATTCCATGACTTTCCTAACTAAATATTTTAAAAAAACTGTCACATGATGTCTTAAAAGAACTTTATGATTCGTATTTATTTAAAAGCTCCTTAAACATTATATAGATATAAATTTTTAGCTTTTTAAAAACGCGCATACTCAGATGCTTGATTCCTACACAACAACTAATAATGAAATACAAATGATTACACTGATTCTTAGTTAAATCAGTCAGCTATGATTTGTTGAATGTAAATGTTAATTAGAAAAGAATTATTTTTTAAATTGTTTGGTAGGATTATTGCTATTGTATGTTGGTAAGCACAACATTTTTGTTGTTAGTTAATCCTGTCTTAATCTTTTTTATTTAATATTATTTAGAAATAAAAACGGGTAATTTATTAAATTCTTTTTGCATAATTCTCATGAGTTATTAGTAAGTTTGCTGTATATGACAGTCAAGATCTGCTCTAATTATTCATAAATCTATTCTGTATCCTTAAATTAGATGTTATTATCACCAGGATCAGTAATAATCTTAAATCCCTTTAGGTCACAGTTCTAGCTTTTCTTAGCAGATGGAAGAAATTCAAATAGCATTAAAAGAGTTGTTTTATTGAATCACATTATTCACTCATCAGCTTTGTATCTTAACCATTGCAAAAACTAACTCAATCGGATTCGTCATTCTTATTGACGTCCAGTACACTGATAGGAAATCGTAGAATGCAAACGTTCTTTTGCTTTTTCTACAGCTTCTTCATCGCTGGTAGGATGAACTCAAAACCTTGCCAAGAAAATATCAAGGGCTTTATCAGTAACATCGGCGACTATGTGCTATCCAAATACCTATCCATAGTTCATATTAACTTTTTGTTGTATGTATTTAGGGAGTGAAATCAGTACATTAGCTATTTTGTGTACCAAACATGATTGGTGCTGCGAGCTAAGGAATATCTTTGCTATTACATTGAAAGAAACCAAGAGCACTGTCTCCCGTAGCAAGTCTGTAATATAGTTAAATAGCATACCGCTCGCGCGGTCATCCAGAAGTTCGGTCCGTTATGCTTCTAACTTTTAATAAGCATCTTCTATTGTACAACCTAACTCCTTTATAGTCATACGCAAGCACGCTGCATATAATAAGCAGCATAAAAAAGCGATTATCTTGCCTAACAGGCCACAGCACGCCCATCGACTAAGAAATAAACGTAACGCATATCGCTTAAATCACGCAGCCGCTATTGCCTATCGTCTTCAAAGCATTTCTGTCTCAGTCTGATGATGGTATTAGAGAAACCACCGTGTTCTTTTTTAGTAAAAGTCTCTCACCTCCAAGGGTTTTGTAAAAATCATCGGTAGATGAGATACCCTCACAGTTACAGCCATAATAATAACTTTCGATGTTCCTTACACGCTTCAGGTAAGGTGGTAAACATGGAGCTGTTAAAGCATATTCCGTTGCAATGCAATTCACTGATCTTAATCACTTTAACCTTAACATCTTCAATAGTAGTTCATAGTTGCTATGATAAATTAAATAACCGTTACGGATGACGGTATGAACGTCCATCGATAAGAGAGTGTTCAGCATAACTTTGAGATTCATCCTCAAAAGCGGTACCTATCAGCTACCTGGCACACCATTACGGATGAGTTCATGAAAGGAATCAGTATGATATCTGATTTCAGGGATACATATAGGCTAGAGTTTTCTAGACATATTTATCTCTCTGTTGTTAAAATTACTTATGAAATCAATCAAGAAGGATATGCCAACCCATCTTTAAAACTCCATATACCAAAAATAAGAATAACTCAAATATCATATAGTTTTATCTTTGAATTTTTTCAAACCATAAAATTAAATGAATACTATAAGATCAAGGTAATTTCGTAGAATTTTAATTTATTATGACGAATATATGGCTATGTTAGGATAGTTGTTGCATTTCGCACGCAGAGCAATATTTAGCCAGGTCTATATTTCAATTGTTTTAGTTTCAAGCAAGCTTTTCTTAGGCCAGATAATTTAGTAAAACTCTATATGATAAAACCTATTCACCTATATTTTATAATCAGCTGATATAACTGTTCACATTCTAAATATAGAATTTCTTACCAATAACTTTTCTCTGATTAGTCATCTTTATTAGCTATAATAACTAATTTATATTCGCTAACAAAGGTTTAGCACCATTAACTTCTCCACACGAGAAAAAAGATGGGTTCTTATCGACGATTAGCTTAAGAAACAGTCAGCATATACTTTGCATTAAACTTTTTAATAATATCATTACTCACCATGACCATATCAATTGCGAACGATTAAGATCACGATTCGTTCTTTACTTTTATTTCCTTCTCTCCCGCGTTTTCTAACTTTCCTATATTAACTCTTTTTGCTGAAGCAAGGAAGCAGTGACGCCATCTAAACGCTATTTTTAAATCAATACTTGTTTGTTTCGCTGACCTCCCGTAAAGTCAAGTTATTCAATATACACCACAGATAACTAAAGCATTTATCCTTCTGATGTAGTTTTATAAGAAACGTTGCTACTTCTAATAATATTGTTAAATGGTTTCCTTCAATTAAAAATTGATACAACGATATCGCTTGTAATCCTAATGAATATATTCACTAAATAACATATTCACTGAGATAAATATGAGTAGGATAAAGTGTGGTAAGTTGCTTCAATATATAAATTGACATTATCCGTTAAACTGTTGCAGAGTTAACTAATGAGAAGTAGCTTACGTTGAGAGATACTGAAGAAAGAATTTTTTAATCTGTACGACTCCTTGTTTTTTCATGGCAACCACTGTAGCGAAAATTCTTATGCAGGATAAGGGCTTTCTAGCAACTATATTTATCAATATAGCTAAATATATTTATATAAATAAAAAACATAAAAAATAGTTAAATAAATTTAAGATGCTCTATAGTGTTCTCACTAATTCAATATCAGAACGAATTGATTAAATTAAACTTCATCAACTTAGGTGTTGGGTTCCAGATCATTATTATAGAAAGACTATTTTCTCGCATAGTAATATTTATGGAAAGAGATGACTACTGAGAGATAAATTGAGAAAAACAAAATAGTGTTGATAATCACAGGCATATCCCAATCGTTTGCTGGCGATATCTCGCCCGCTTAGAAATCTGTGGTCGCTTTTCTGCTAAAAACGTTTTTTTATTTTAACAATCTGTTTGGAGAGTTATACACGAATTCTTGAATCTTTCAGTATCTCGATCTGCATGGATCAATATTTAACATCCACGAAGAAATTTGCGTTAAATTAAATAAAAAGCTATGAAGCTAAAAGCGTTTAAAGCTATAAGTCCAGTAATTTTGCACGTTAATATGAAATATCTTCCACAAATATCAAACGAAACTTTACGACGTTATCTTTTTGTATGCATAGATCGCAGGCCTCTTAATCTGTTTTATCTGTCTTTACAAGGCTAAGATTATGATAAATACTCGACGCTTTTTACGTAATTTTAATCGAGCATATCTGTGACTATCTATCGATATTTATATAATTGCAAAGAATTTATAGATCGCTTTTTTGTGGCTGCGAAACCATTTAGTAACTAGAAAAAAGGAATTCAGTTATCTCTATACAGATCTTGGTATAGAGAACAGACTTAGTCTTCTGATGCATTCTTAAATAAATTTTATGGTCAAGCGATTTAATATCGCATAGAAGATGCACTGAAAAGCCCTTCACTCCTCTTCTAGTGAAGAGCTTGAAATCACTTTTCATCGATATAGTTCGACTGTACAATCAAGAATTATCTAATCAGTATTGATCAATAAAACTACATTGCAATCTATGACTATTGATTCAATATTAAACTTAAATTAGAAAAAATACTATTTTTAATTCTGAAAAGTGATATTTAAACAATAAATTATTATTCGTCAGTTCACAAAACAGTGATTAAAATTTAATTATTATTTTTATAGAAAGCATAGAAAAAGTCCTGTATTCAATGATTAAAACTATTAACTCATTAACTGATAATAAGACTTTTTACGAAGGGGGGAAATAAAGCATGGTGGAAGTTTTTCTATGGTAGAAAAACCATCTCATTAACAATCAGACTAAATATTATCATTATCCAGCTTATAATATTAAGCTACATCTTATTCGTAGTATTCATATGGCCAGAAAAATATGTTTCCGCTATCTTAAACTATATTAAACAAACTCAATCAATGAGTTTATTTAATTATAAATATGATATTACCGATACCGTAGTTTCCTTAACTAACCATTCTACCATTCATTACCTACCAGTTAAATAATAATTCTTTCGCCTTCATTATTTCTAATATTTAAATATTTTTGCAAGAAATTAAAGTTCACTATAAGTAATTAGCTAACATTGATGCCTAGCAAATTGCGTTGCTCTTACAAGCCAATCAAGTGCAGAGCTTAGGATTCTATCCTCAATACGGGATAGATTATCAACTGTTTTGCAAACTTCTGATATTCAACAGAAATTGATTATTAATTTAGAATACGGTGCCTTCCTCAAATTAAGCTACTCGTTAGTTTACCTAACAACGGAAAATCTTTATTGAAAAATATATTCTGATATATTATTGATATCAATGCCTATTAGCTTCAGATAAGGTTAAATAGTGGTAAAATTCAAACTTTAGCTAGATTTAAAATTGCTAAGAACTTTTCGTGATAATATTTATCAATTCTTAATGCAAGAACGTAATTTATTACGGCGTCAAAATTACCTTCGGTAATAATACCGAAAATGTTATAGCACTCTAATATTTATATAGCAACAATAATTCTGCTAACTTATTTAAGGAATAAATTAATTAATTCAATTCCAGTTTTTTACTTAAATAATGTTACCTATTAAAATAATTAAATGCGAACTTAATAATTTATGATAATTTCTGCTACATTGAGTTTCAGAGATGATGGTGTTATCTCTGTTGATTAATTTTCTGGATAATATTATCAACAGAGAGATGATATGTTATGAAAAGTCTACCTTATACATGTATCCACGAACCAGATATTACTATGATTCCTTTCATGAACGCATCTGTAATGGTGCCCAGGTAGCTGATTAGGCTACCACTGTTGAGACGGAACTCGAAATTATGCTGAACACTCCCTTATCGATGGACGTTCATACCGTCATCCGTAACGGTTATTTAATTTATCATAGCAACTATGAAATACTATTGAAGATGTTAAGATTAAAGTGATTAAGATCAGGTAAATTGCAGCGCAACAGAATATGCTTTAACATCTCCATGTTTATCACTTTATCTGAAGTGTGCAAAGAACGTCGAAAGTTACTATTATAGCTACACCTGCGAGGATATCTCATCTACCGATGATTTTTACGAAACCCTTAGAGGTGAGGGACTCTTAGTAAAGAGAGCACGCTAGCCTCTCTAGTACCATCATAAGACTGAAACAGAAATGCTTTAAAGACCATAAGCAATAGCCCCAAGCATGATTTAAGCAATACGTACTATATTTATTTCTTGACCGATGATGGCATATACCCGTCCTTGATCATAGGCGGCAAGATGATCGCCTTTTCCTTCTAATAAAATCAGCCAGGAAGAGACTCCACATGGATATAAGGAGTTCGTTACACTCAAAGATATTTATCAAAAGTCAGAACCGAACTTATCTAAACTTTTCAATTATCTATTAAAGTATGGCTTAACTATATCTCTTAGTCTCGCCACGAAAGACGGTGCTCTTGGTTTTTATAGTGAAATAGCAAATTATTCTTAAGCGCGCGGCATCAATGCTATAAGGCACATAAAATAGCTGATGTACTAGCTTCTTTCCTAAAAGGAACGTATAACTGAAAGTTAAGGTAATTGCTATAAATTTAACTAGTAGAGAGCTATGATGCTGATAAATAAAACCCTTAATATTTTGTGGGCAAAGTTATCAGCATAAGTATCCTTTCAGTGATGAAGAAGCTGAAGAAAGAGCGAGATAACGGCTGATATTTTATAACTTTCCCTCACTGCACTGAGGATAAATAAGAACGACGAACCCGATTAAGTCGGGTTTTGTAACAGTGTTAGCTTATTAAGTTGATACACACAAAGCACTGTGATTTAAAAATAACTCTTTCAATAGCATTCAAGGTCTTCTCCATTTGTTAAAGAAAAAAATAGAAATCGGAGCAGGGGAGTTAACCTGCTAACTCTAGTGATAAACCACACTAAATTTAAGGATGGAGAAGAGATTCATGAAGCCTTAGAGTGAATGGTATCCTTGACCATCATACACTAGATTTACTAATAACTCCCGATTAGTGAAATAACCATATTTACTCCCATATTCTTTATAATTACATGAAAACTAAAGTAATGAAGTTAATTTATTTGCATTCATTGCTAAATTATAAAAATAAAGCTGAGCCTATTAACTCTTTCTTTTTGCCTATTATTTAGGCAAAAGATTTTAAAAGTTTCCCACAAAGATTGTGAATATTATTTTTATTTCATTTGATTATAAATCCTAATAACTAACATAATATATTTTTATTAATGTTTAATATTATTAATAAGTTATCATGTTTAAATATTTTATTTTAAAATTAATACTTTTATATTAATAGTATATGTAACAACAATAATATTATTAGACAACATTTATCAAAAAATTTAGTTTACGTTAAAGACTATAAAGTTAAATAAAAATAAAAAGCATCATATTTTTATCTAAAAAATTTAAATATAAAATCAATACTATCATTTTATATTAATTTTAAAGTGTTCAATGTATCTATATAGGATATGATAATTTTTCAATTAAAGTTTATATTTCTTTTTTAGAAAAAAATAATTTAAAATAAAATTAACTTTATTTTATAACTTTACTATTGCAGAAAAATAAATAGCATTTTATTATTAGTAAACATCAGCTAACATTCAATTTAATTCGAGATCAGGAAAATGAGCGATTCATTGAAATATTTAAAATCATTAAATAACATTCGTACCTTACGTTCGATAGCAAGAGAAGTATCGTTAGAATCATTGCAAGAAATAAATGATAAACTTAATACTGTTGTAGATGAACGTCGTGAAGACGAAAATAAAGTGAGAGCGCAATTAGAAGCTCATAATCAAAAAGTTGCAAAATATATTAAATTACTAGAAGGAGAAGGACTCAGTCTAGATGACTTAGTTACTGCAAAAACTCCATCAAAAATATCTAGCCGTACTAAACGCGCAACAAGACCAGCTAAATATCAATATAAAAATGAAAATGGTGAAATTAAAACCTGGACTGGTCAAGGTCGTACACCAGCTATTATCAAGCAAGCAGTAGAAAAATACGGTAAAAAAATAGAGGATTTTTTAATCTAAATATCCTCTATTTGCTTTTAAAATACCCTTTATAAAGGGTATTTTATTACACATAATATTAATATTTTACAAATAAAAACCGACCTTAATAATGTCTAATAAATATTAGAGCATAATCTCTTTGTTTAAAGAGATATTGTAAATAATATCTAAATATATTCTATACTAAATGCTTTTTATTAAAAACTAATTATACCTTTCTATATAATAGGGTTAACAAAGTTAAGTATATATCTATCTGTTAAAATAGATATATTGTTATCCGCGATACATCGTGTTATATAAACTTTTTATTGTTTGAATATTTCAAGTTATTCTTTAATGAATAGAATCGTTAATTTTTATTGACATAAACTCATGCATTTAATAATTATTATTAGAGTGCTATCTATTTTATTTTAGAGAAATATTGTTAAATTTTATTTAATTTATTATGTAATATTTAATATAACAAAAGTAAATATATTATTTTATAAACAAAAAAATAAACGACTAACCTGATATATGCTAACTTAATTAAGTATAATTGCTATACTTTTTATGATAATTATCATCAGCATTAATATAAATGTTTTAATAAAAATTTTTCTTTCGAGTCAAGAAATATAATAGAAAACTAAAATGATATTTTTAACAAAAAATTTATATAAAATAAATATTTTTTTCTCAATTTTGAGAAAATAGTAGCCTACTGATAAAATCAATAAAAATCTGAGTTATTAGCAATACTGATATATGGCGATCAGACTTCAATCTAATGCTTTGTAAATTTGTTCTCCCATTCTTAAATTTACGTTGTTTACCACTAGTGTCACAGCAGGTTAAATCTTCCGATACAACTCAATTTTTTGAGCAGACTGGAAGCAGCTTTAATTTTATTGAAGGGTTATTTTTCTTGAGCCACAGCGCTTCGCGCTTCAGCTTCATAACCTTACTATCGCAAAATCTGATTCAATCAGATTTATTGTTTTTACTGACATTAGTGCGTTGACGGAAAGGCATAGAATGCCAGCCGTTCTTTTTGATTATTCTCCAGCTTCTTCATCGCTGTAAGATATTCGTTGAAATCCTTGCCAATAAAACATTAAGGAGGTTTATTAACGGCATCACGACACTCTCTTAGCATAATATTCCAGAAGTACAACCTTAACTTTTGGTTGTATACTTTTAGAAGGTGAAATCAACTACATTGATTATTTTGTGTACTCAACAGTATTTGTGCTACATACCCATGAAATATTTTTTGTTATTTTTTTTTAAAAATAATAGACCAAGCTTTCTCTAGAAGCTTTGGGGGATACGATTAAGCTACGCGATTGCAGACTATTAGAAGTTAAGTTCAGTTCGATGCTATTCTCAATAAGCATCTTCGGGTTCAATGAGCTCATTTACGTCCATGCAGTTATACTGATAATGAGCATTAAGAAAAGGTGATCAGTTTGCTTAGGAAACGACACATATGCTTTCAGCCAAGAAATAAACGTAACGCATATCGCTTGAATCATATTTAGCCGTCATTGCCTGTGATCTTCAAGTCATCGCTGCTTTAATCTATTTATAGCTCTCAAAGAAGAGCTATATTTTTTCATCTAAAAGTGCCAACAAAGATTCGTGAAAATCACGGGTAGGAAATTTCTTGTGCAAAGGTTTATCCCTTTTACTCCAAACAGCTATAGTAGCAACTATTTGATATTTTTAAAACGCTTTAGATAAGGAAGCAATGAAGTTGTTGAAGAATATTCCGTTTTCTCTGCGATCCATAACTTTACGCATTTTAATCTCAACATCATCAATACCTGCCTATATTAAGTTTGCTGCAGCAATCATCCGTTACGGATGATATGGCATGATTGTCTATCAAAAAGCGGGATTGAACATATTGTCCAGTATGGATTTAAGCTCCGGTTCAACAGCAGGTACCTATCAGCATCCAATCCATCATTATGGATGAATTCGTATAAGAGATTATAGGCAATATCTAGTTTCGCAGATACTTTTTTATGGTGAACTTTTCATGATACATCATCTCTCTGATATTGAAATCATTTACGAAATCAATCAGCAGTATACGCACCCCAACTATCTCAGAAACTATACACATCAAAAATAAGCATAAATCAAAATATCAACTTCCTGAGTTGATAACATCATCGTCGGCAAATGATAAAAAATTTGTCTGTTATAATAAACATTATCTTGCTTTAGTCTTTAGCAAAAATAAGTTCAAATATGCTATAAAAAGTCTAGTTATAGTTAAAGTAGACGCTCCTCTTTTGTTAGACTAAAGAGGAGCTCTGATTTTACATATTGGAGTTACTAGACGATGGATCTTAATCATCATTATATTTTATCTTAAACTGTATCTCTCAGTATTCATATTATTATGAATAGGCTGTGGAACGAGGATCTATATAATAATCTGGGACCAAACAACTAATAAAGATAAATATTTTTATCACTTTTTCTATTATTCATTAATATGAATTAATACAATATTATAATATTTAAAGATATTAATTGTTAATTAATTATGTTTTTTCGTTTATTAACAGTATGATTAATAAACATTATTAATATTAAAATCCCCGCAATAATACTTAGCGATATAGCTGTTGGAATATAAAAAATATCCATTAACAACATTTTAATACCAATGAAAATTAAGATAATAGATAACCCATACTTTAGCATAGAAAATTTTCTAGCAATATCTGATAAAACAAAATACATCGCCCGCAAGCCTAAAATTGCAAATAGATTTGAGGTCAGTACAATAAAAGGATCCGTTGTTACTGCAAAAATAGCAGGGATGCTATCCACCGCAAACATAATATCACTAATTTCAACTAAAATTAACACTATAATCAATGGAGTAGCAAATAAAATACCTTGTTGACGAATAAAAAAATGTTCATTATGTAATGTATTTATCATACGTAAATGAGAACTGACCCATTTTACTAGTGGTTTTTTATTAATCAATTGATCATGTTCTTTAACAAAGAACATTTTGATACCAGTGAATAGTAGAAAAATGCCAAAGAGATACAAAATCCAATGAAATTGTGAGACTAACCAACTACCTGTAAAAATCATGATAATACGTAACACTATCGCACCTAACACACCATAAATAAGAACTCGACGCTGTAAATTAATCGGAATTGAAAAATAATTAAATAACATTAACCAAACAAACACATTATCAACAGCTAACGCTTTTTCCAGTAAATAACCAGTTAAAAAAGCCACTATTTGTTGGTTAGCAACCCTTAAGCTAGTCATATGGTTAAAATAAAACCATAAGCCTATGGCAAACAATAATGCCAAGCTAATCCAAATTAAAGTCCATACAACAGATTGCCTTACTGTTGTTTCTCTTCCCCGATACTTGCCCTGTAAAGAGATATCAATAAGTAACATAACTGCAATAACAACAGTAAAGATTGCCCATAATAAGGGAGTAGCAACAGAATGCATTGTAGAATTCCTAGAAATTAAAACAGTTAATTCTCATAGAGAGCTTGACCTATTATAATCTATTTTAATCTTCATAGGTTTCTATTCTAGTAATTTAAATTATAAGTAAATCTTACCACTAGCAAAGTCTCTCACTTACAACATAAAAAGTTATGCTTATTTCTAGTGTATAGGGTTTTATAAATGATAATGTATCTTGCTGATTAATTTCGTGAATAATTTCAGCAATAGAGAGAAATGATATATCATAAAAAAATCTATCCTTACAGATATCTGTAAAACCAGATAATTACCTATGATCCCTTTCATGAACTTATTCGTAATCCTGCTGAAATCTTGATAGCAGCGATCTTGAGATAATGCTCGAAGCCATGGCTGCGATAACTGTACTGAACACTATCTTATCGACGGTCGGTTATACCGTAGTTCCTAATGATTATGTACCACAGCTAATCATATAAACTGATATTGGCAATGTTGAGATTAAAGTGCCTAGGAGTTTGGATCGTAACCGCAATAATATATGTTTCAATAGCTCGTTGCTGTTGCCTTATATGAAACGTGAAAACCTAAAGAGTTGTTATCTTATCTAGATAACTGTGAGGTATATTCATTGGTGATTTTCATAATTCTAGAGTGCGCTTCACGGTGAAAAATATTTGGTCTATCTGCACAAGCAACATCAGCAGACTCAAATAGTAATGACTTAATGGTTAGAGAAATTAAATCGCTTTAAAAAAAAATCAAAAACCTTTCTTTTTTTGCTAAAAAGAGATAAAAATCGGTTTACTGCGTATATTGTAAGATCAAATTTCATTGAAGTATATGCACTTAACATAATCTACTAATTTAGAAACATTATCCATATGATTTGGATTAATAATAATTATTTTTATTTTATACATTATTTCTGATAACAATTCCGTTGCCTGCTTAAAAACTTAAGTGTCGATAAAAATAGCTTATCGTCATACAGATGCATTTGTACGGATCTATGTGCAAGAATTATTTTGTCAAAATAAGGCTAACCCAGTTTTTACGGCATATTATCTTTAGTACCTTATAGATCTTCAGTAATAGTGTCCATCGTTTACGATTACAATTCGAGAAGCAATCATAGTAACAATCATCTTAAAATGTCTAGCTGGAATACGCTTTTAATATAGTCCAATCATCTTTTCCTATCATGGTCTGCTGCCGATATTGCTTAGTCTAATGGCCATTAATGATGCACAGCACCCAATTTTCGGTAAGGCTGTAATTTTGATGTGATACCGAGGCGTTTAAGGTAGCGCTAGAAGTATTTATGATATGCTGCAGCCCCTTTCTTTTTTTACTAAAGTGCATTTTATAATAATTCTCCGTATTGTATCTTTTCATGTAAAGCTATCACTGCTTCCTGGGCGATATGTGCACAAGAACAGGAAAAACACTAGAACTTATTAAGTCATAGTTTGACGCATCAGACAGATGACAGTAACACCTTGCTATATTTCTTCGACCGCTTTTTTTTGAAGAAAAGATCAGTTCATGCAGCATGTTTAATATCTAGACTGCTACGCGAGTGACGCAGACATAAAAATGCCGATTTTGATTGAATTCTTGACGATAAACTTGAAAGGCATAGAAGATATCAATTTCGATATCTGATATTGCACTGCACATATCACTCAGATGTAGCGGTGCTAAATAGAACGTTGAATGTAGCTAGTCAATTATTTTTAATAAGCTAATAAAATAATGGATAATAAAAGTAATGTGTTGCTAATTACAGTTGGCTAAAATATAAACTTGTGCTGCTAACCGCTCTTCTCTAGTTTTAATCTCCTATGAATTACAGGTTTTTGAATTTAGAGTTTTGACATAAAAACAGCTGAGAAATATTCAGGATAGATAAAGCAGCAGCGCTAAGAGAACCGGGTTTAAACCCAACGCCATAAGTGCGAAAGTAAGTATTTGCTTGACAGATAGAGGGAGATGGGTCTACAAGTTGATATTTTTAACGTATTTTTAATAAATTTATTTCAGCCATCATCAATGGTGAAAGGTATTTCAGTTTTAGGAATGTATATTTGCGTAAATTACTCTCTGGCATTTTACCAGAGAAATATAAATCGTAATTCTATCCGAATTCCTCAATGTCTATTCGCCCTCAGTTTATCTTTGCGTTTCTCTCAGAGGGATGAAAGAAACGAGGATTATCCTAATTCTCTATAGGTAATGAATTTATCAGCAAGCATACTTTTAGTTATTGTTCTTTAATGTAATTATATCCAACATCATCGTCTGGTCTAGGCCGTTGCTTAAAACCAAGAATAATCGATGACTACAGAAACGGATAATATTTGCGTATCGAAAAAAGAATGGGTACCGAGAGGCGAACACATTGCTGTATAGCCTCTTTATGGTATGATAAAAGTCAGTTGGTCTTTATTATTAATTTTTAAGAGAAATCATAAAACGCTTTAAATAAACAGTCGGTGTAATAATGTAAAGTAACGTATTGTTTTCCTGATTTACCAGGTTTACACTTTCTATGAAATTTATTTCGAGATATCTATGTGGATTTCTAAAAATTTACATTTCGAAGAATATAAAACAATATTCAAACCATAAACATCCTCAGATGCAGCATAACTATGCAGTTCATACCATAGTATATTGCGTTCATTAAAAAACTTAGGCAACGGTAAGTGCGTGATTAAGTGATATCCGTTACATTTATTACTTGGCTGAAGAGGCATATGCGCTGTCTTCTAAGCATACTGATTGGCTTTGCTTGCTGCTTATTGTCGGTGTCACTGCGCATGGATATAAAGAGCTCGTTGCGGTTGAAGATGCATATCGAGAGCTAGAAGCAAACTGAGCATAACTTTTCAATGACCAGTGAACATTGAGCTCAACCGTATCTTCCGTAATTACTAGGGAAGACGGTGCTTTTGGTTTTGGAATGGCAATGGCAAAAATATTCCCGGATATGTAGCAGCAATGCTGTTGAGTACACAAAATAGTTGATGTGTTAACTTTACCACAAATGCATGCATCACTAAAAACTAAGGTGAGAACTTGTGGGAGATTTAGTTACTAGAGAGCTACGATGTTGTTAATAAAGCTTTTGATGTTTTATTGGAAAGGGTTTCAGCGAGTATCCTGCAGCGATGAAGAAGCTGGAGAAAGAGGGAAGAGAATACCTGGTATTCTATACCTTCCTGTCAGAGCATTGGTATCATAAGAACGATGTAGCCGATTAAATTGGTTTTTTGCAGCAATGAAGAATACGAAATCAACGCGCGAAGCACTGTGATTCAAGAAAATAACCATTTCAATAGTTTTTTAGCTATTTCCGTTTGATGAGAATACTGAGGAAGCGGTTAAGTGGGATTTCACTTCTGATCCTGATGATAACAGTATCCAATTTAAGTATGAAGAGCAAATTCACGAAGCATCATAATGAAACTTAGCCTTAATTGCCATACATTAAATTTTTAATAACTCTCAAGCAAGTACAACACATAAAATTAGTGCTGCTCTTCTGGTAAATAAAGAGTTTATATCTACCTTAGTAAGCGTTATGGCATATTTAAATTTACTGTTATTAAAGAGGAGAAATAAGATGATATTGATGATCACAGCCATATTTCCCATTGTTTGGCAATGACGCTGTTGGCACATCAAACAGCTGTAGTTACTTTCCTGCGAAAAATATTTTCTCCTTCTCACCGATCTACTGGTAGTCGTCGTACGTGAATTCATAATCCCGTTTTATCTCTTAAGCTAGGTTGCACCTCCGTTTATGCAGAAAAGAAGATGGGAATTTTTATGAAATAAGGCAGAAATTCTACGAAGTAGAAGTGTAAAGCATTTAAAAGCTATAAGCATGCTTATCTGCACGATAGATCTGAAATCTATCTACAAATATCAAACAAAACTTTACAACGTTATCTTTTTATAAGCACAGATCAGGTTACTCAATAGGGTTTTATCCATCTTTAAAATCAAAAAAAACCACAGCCAATGGCTCGATACTTTTTACATGATTTTAATCGAACGTCTTCCTGGGATCCACATTGGGTGTTTACAGATAATAGTAAAGAATTTAAAGACCTCCTTTTTACTCTCAGAAAAAATTTAGCACCGAAAAACGGAAATTCGCCAGTTTATCTATATAGCTTAATATAGAACAGCAACTTAAAGATCGCCTATTAATCCTTAAACGAATGGTATGGTCGAGCGATTTAATTGACGTATAGGAATGAAAGGGCTACAAAGCCATCATTTTACTTCTTGTCAAAAGCTTTTGAGATTACTCTGCATCGATATGTTTAGCTGTACAATCAGGAATTACCCATCCAATCAGCATTGGGTACTAAAACTTCATTGCAGTCTATGAAAGATTGGTTCAAAGTTAAACTTAAATTATAAAAAATTTACTATCTTCCAGAATATAATACTTATATTACAATTTTTTTAACCAGAATCGCGTTATCTATAATAAGAGTTAATAGGTAACAACTGCCAATTAGGTTTAAAGATAACGGTATTTAGGAAACACTTGATGGAATTAGTTAAAGAACTTTTTTTTGCACTCTGGCATCAAGATTACAATATGATAATGAACCCTTCATTAGTAGGGGCTATCTACATTATATTATTTATAATATTATTTTTAGAAAATGGAATATTACCTGCTGCTTTTTTACCTGGTGACAGCCTACTCATCCTAGTAGGCGTTCTAATAGCTAAAGGCACTATTAATTATCCATTAACAATTATTATCTTAACTGCTGGTGCTAGTTTGGGTTGCTGGGTTGGGTATCTCCAAGGTAAATGGCTAGGAAAGAATAAAATCGCGCAAAGTTGGCTCTCTCATCTACCTCAACATTATCAGCAACGTGCTTATAGCCTTTTTCATCGCCATGGCTTGACAGCACTGCTTATAGGCCGTTTTCTTGCTTTTATAAGAACAATACTACCTATTATAGCCGGTCTATCCGGTTTACCTAATGGACGCTTCCAGTTTTTTAATTGGCTTAGTGGATTACTTTGGGTATTGATTTTATCCACTATTGGTTATCTCTTCGGTAAGAGCCCTCTCTTTCAATACTACGAACACCAGATCATGAGTATTTTAATTCTAATTCCGATTATATTGCTTTTTATTGGCTTAATAGGCAGTATAGTCGTAGTACTAAAGAAAAAATTTAATCGTCGTAACCCTTAAATCCAATCTAATTTATGCTATTACTCACTTCCAAGTAAAAGCGTATCTTTCGGTTAAACCATTTATAAAATTTTATACTAATATAATTATTTTATATTTTAATATAATAAATTGAATTATATTTATTTTAATATATGGAGTTTCGGAGATGGTGGCGTATTCTTCTGATTGATTTTGTTGATCATTTCAATCATATTGAGATGATATGCTATAAAAGTTTACACTATAGATATTCGCAAAATCAGATATTACCTTAATTTTATTTCATGAATTCATCCGTAATGGTGGCAGGTAACTAATAGCGTAACTGTTTAAGAAAAGTTCGAAATTATGATTACAAAAACATCTTCAACGTTAATTTTTATTGACAAGCGTATCAATGTCGTCGTTCATAACGGTTATTTACTCAGCGAGCAAAAAAATAGATGGGTATTGGCGATGCTGTGATTAAAGCATCTAAGGTCAGGGATCACAGATAAAACTGAATATACTTCAATAAGTTATAGGTTACCCCTTCATGTATCTGAATGGCGTAAAAATATCAAAGAGTTCTAACCATGGCTGTATATGCAATGCATATCCAGGAATGATTTTCACGAAGCTCTAAGCGCACTCACGGTGAAAAGCTCATGGGTGATCTGCCTTTCAAAGTATTATCAGGAGACTGAAACAGAAATGGATTAAAGAGGTGCACTCAATAGTAGCTGCGTGATTTAAATAATACACACCTACCTTTATTTTATGCTAATGGCATAACTCTCCTCTCAGGCAAACTGACCACCTTTGCTTATTAGCTATTATTGACGTTACTGATCATGGATGTAAGGAGCTCGTTGTGCTTAAAGATGGCTATTGAGAATCAGAAGCGAGCTAGCTAAAATTCTTAATAGCTTAATGAGCACTGGATTTAATCGTATCTCTCAGGTCTGCTACAGGAGAGAGATCATTAGTTTTTCTAATGAAATAGCAAAGATATTCCTGAGCATACGGCACTAACGCTTATGGTACATAAAACAGCTAACGTACTGCTTTCACTTAACAAAAGCATGCAACCGAAAGTTTAATGGTTAACTACTGGAGATTTGGCTAGCAGAAAACCGTAATGCCGCTAATAAATTCCTTGATGTTTTATTGGCAAGGGAATTCAACGAATATCCTGCAGCAATGAAGAGACTGAAAAAAATTGAGAAAAACGAATTCAATTAAATTATCTTTTAGATCAGTCAACCACTAAGCTTGACATACGCAAAGCTCTACAATTCAAGAAAAACCTTTTTAATGTTGTTTTAGCTATTTCCGTCTGATTAGAAACTTGGGAGAACAGTTAAATAGAATTTCATTACTGATTCTAATGATAAACAATGTCTAACTTAAGTATAGAGAATAGATTTATTAAGCATAAGAATGAAACTTAGACTGCGTTATACAACAGATGTACTAATAACTTTAAGTTAACTATTTAAAATCTATTTTTCACGGTTTATATATCTAACACATGAAATATCATTCAATTGATAATTGTCTATCTTGATTAGATAGTTAAATTGCTGGAACTACAAAAAGTAATGGAAAAAGATTATTATGTCGCCATATTGTAATAATCCTTTATATTATAAAGGAATATTAACTATGATACATCATCAGGATTGTAGATGAATATTCAAAGCGTACAATTTTTGTATTAATCTCATTGGGATCGTGAATAGCAAAATAGCGAGATCCATTAAGATGTAATGGATATGGTCTTTATTGATTTCTTTTTATCTAAAAAGAAAATTTAGCAGTAATTTGTATTATTAATTGAAATTGTTAATTTATGGTTTATGTATTGCTACCTAAGTTATTTAAAAAAACAACAAAAATAAAATGATATTATATATCAATACGCTTGGTTTGCCAACGTTTGGAATACCAACGCCAGGCATTAGTTAAACCTCGTAACCATTCATCACATAGAAATCCAAGCCAAATTCCTAATAATCCCATTTCCATTTTTAAACCTAAAAAATAGCTAATTGGTATTGCAATACCCCACATAAAAATAAGCGCCGTGCAGAAAGGAAAGCGGGCATCACCAGCAGCACGTAAGGCATTTACCATAACAATATTTAGTGTTCTGCCAGGCTCTAAAAAAACAGAGAGTAAGAAAAGCGGAAGTAATAATTTTATTATATTGCTATCTTCAGTAATTATTTCCAATAAAGATATACGAAATAACCAGAAGCAAAATACTATACCAATGGTAATAAAAAATCCCCATTTCAAACTTTTTAACCCTCGCTGATATGCATCTTCAAAGCGTTTGGCACCGACTAAATGACCCACCATAATTTCATTACCAATGCTAATGGAGATACCAAATAGCATAATAAATAGTGAGAGTTGGAAATAGAGGGTTTGAGCAGCTAAAGAAGTTTCTCCCATTAAACCGATAAAAGTAGAAGCAACCATATAATGTAAAATCCAAACTAAATTTTCACCTGCAGAAGGAAGTCCAATATGTAATATTTTATTTAACATACCTTTTGACCATTGGAACAGTAAAGTGAGAACAAATTTGATCTTCAGGCCACTAAATAGCAGAAAGAAAAGTAATATAATAGCAACTATACGACCAATTGCCGTAGACCAAGCAACACCAATTAATCCATATTGAGGTAAGCCAAAAAAACCATATAAAACGATAATATTACCGAAGATAGTAATTAAATTGGCAATAAATGTTACCCACATTGCCGGTTGTGATTTACCATAAACACGTAAGCAAGCCGCTAATATGATTGAAATTGCTTCTGGTATTAAACATAAACCAAGAATATGTAAGTAAGCATATCCATAATCCAACAAATGTATTGGTATATTCATAATACCAAGTATCTTATAACTAAAGAGCAGAATAATTGCGGCACTAATAAAACCTAACAAGAAATTAAAAGCAATAGAGATATGAATAGCTTGACTAGCCTTTTCTTTTTTACCTACTCCTAAATATTGGGCAATAACAACACTGCATCCTACACTGATAAAGTTAAAAATAGTAATAAAAAGATCAAAAACTTGGTTACCTACTCCCATTGCAGCTAGATAAGCGGTTGAGACATGACTAACCATATAAGTATTGATAAATAATGTTAAAAAATGTAACATTATATCAATAAAAATGGGCCAACTTAGCGAATAAAGTGATCGCTTGATAACATCAGATGAATGCATCATACACCTTTTTAAATAAAAATAAGGTTTTTAGCAAAAACAGATAAAAAAACGGTTAAATATTTACATATTTTATTTTTGTATGATAGATGATTAACTATTTATTATTTATCGGTGTTTTTATTTAAATTTTATTAGTTAAATATTTAGTCCAGGATTGTTATCCAGATTCTCATTACTTAACATTATTCATTGTAAGATAGATACTGATGGTATAATATAGTTGAATATAAATACCATAATAATGAAATTGCATTACCAAACAACCACAGCACATAAAATAAAAATACTCTTCAGGCAAGTAAAGTCTTGCATCTAATTTGACTAAGCGTTTTAATTTATCTAAACTAGATGTTGCTAAAGAGCAAAAACAAAATGATGTTGATAATTATAGCCATTATTTCCTATCGTTTGCTAACGATGCTGTCGCCAACTCAGAAAACGTAGTGCTTTTCCATTTAAAAATGTTTTCCTCTTAATGATCTACTGATAAATCATATGAAAATTCCTGAGTTATTAACAAATCATAGTATATGACGGTCAAGCTATGGTAGCCTTTGATGTTTGATAAATCTATCTTCATACTTAAATTTGTTGTTATTTATTTCATGGGTTATCCCAACAGGTAAAATACCACTTTAGTCAGTCATAGCTTTTCTGAGCAGGAAAAGAAGTAAGCTTAAATCCCATTTAAGGGATTGTTTTTCTTGAACCACAGCACTTCGCGTGTCAGATTTATAGGCTCACAAAGTAACAAAAGTTGATTAAATCGGATTCGTTGTCTTATTGACGCCTACTGCAACTACGGGAAACTATAGGTTTCCAGCCGTTCTCCTCGCTTTTTCTTCAGCTTCTTCATCGCTGCAGAATACAACTTACTAAAAACTTTACCAACAAAAATATTAGGCTTTATTAGCGACATTGCGACTCTCTGCTAGTTAAATCCCTCGCAACTTACCCTTAACTGTCGGTCGCATGCTTTTATGGAGTGAAATCAATACATGAACTGTTTTATGTACTAGAATCGTTAGTGCCGGATGTTCAGGAATATCTTTGCTATTTCATTAGAAAAACTAATGACCTATCTCCTGTAGCAAACCTGAGAGGTACGATTAAATCCAGTGCTCGTTAAACTATTAAGAAGTTCGCCACCAGTACCGCTTTTAACTCTTTATAAGCATCTTCAACCATAATGAACTCCTTACGTCAATAACGCAGCAATGATCCCAGAGATAATGATAGCAGGAAAAGGCGATCAGATTACTTAATAAACGGTATATGCCATAGTCCTAAAATAGAGTTGTTCTTATTTCTTGTGTATTGTTTTGGAGATGGTGGCGTATTTTTCTGATTGATTTTGTGTATGATGTCAACAACAGATAGATTATATGCCATAAAAATCTACTTTAGAGATATTTGTAAAACTAGATATTACCTATAATCTCTTGAATAAATTCATCCTTAATGGTAGTAAGTAAATACTAGGCACTGTTATTGAAGATGAGCAGCTAGAAGCCATGCTGCGAGAAGATATAAAATGTCAATCTTATTGACGGGCGGCTATGCTGTTGAACGTAATGGTTATTTACCATAACAAACTATATAAACTGCTATTGGCGATGTTCAAATTAAAGCGCCTAAGAGAGGATGCATTGGCTCAAGCCAGCAATAAAATATGATTCAAAAGCTCATTATTACTACCTTATCTGAAGCGTATAAAAAAACGACAAATAGTTGCAACTATGACTGTATGTATCTGTAAACTATATACAACGGTCATTTTACAAAACTCCAAGATAGCTTACGATGAAAAGCATATAGTCTGCTTTAGTACTATCAGCAAATTAAAATAGCGATGATTTAAAGAGTGTAGGCAGGATGAGTTACCATTCGTGATTCACGTGATACATTACGTTTATTTTTCTGCTGATGGTATATTCCAAGGCCTGTAAAGCAAAATGATCGCCTTTACCTACTAGTTAGTATTTGGATTACTGATCATTGATGTAAGGAGCTCGTTCTCTATATTATGCTTATCAAGAGTTAGAAACAAACTGGCTAAACTTATCAATATCTTATAAGCTCGCGTGGTTTAATTGTATTTCTCAAGCCTGTTACAGGAAGCGCGGTACTTTGATTTTTTTAGTGCAATGGTAAAGATATTTCTGGGGACGCTAGCACTAATGTTGCTGGGTAGATAAAATAACTGGTGCACTGGTTTCACTCTAAAAAAGCGTAACCAAAAGTTAAGGTGAGCTTGAGGGGGAATATAGGGTATTGGTTAGCAGAGATCCATGACACCGCTGATAAAGCCTTGATATTTTGTTGGCAAGGTTTTTAGCAAAGTTGCATTCTGCAGCGATAAAAAAGCTGGAGAAAAAGAGCGAGAAGAACGCTGGCATTCTACGAACTTCTTGTCAATCAGTCTATTGAGCATCAATAAGAACAACAAATCTAATTAAATCGCCTTTTATGACACTGAACATATGAAGCTGGATTGCGAAAAACTGTGGTTTAAGAAAAACAATCCTTTTAATGATATTCAAGCCACTTCCATTTACTAAAAAAACTGGAATCTGCTAAAGAGACTTGAGATTTTGACCCTGCTGGTAAACAATATCCAATTTAAGGATGGAGAATAGATTTATAAATCATCAGAGGGTAGCAACGTAGAGCTCTAACCTTCTACATCAGATTTGCTAATAACTCACTAAGACCTTGATTATAAAGATATATTTCAATCGGCGAAAGCCTTAAAACTGTATCTAATAAATTTTCTTCCAATAATAGCAATTTCTCGCTATAACTTCTAACGTTTCCGATTCATAGCCTAATAAAGTAAATCGGCGAGCTAGCTCTTTACGTTATTTTTATAAAGTTCAATAGGCATTTAATAATTCTTTCTTTCATATTGTTAACTTGGATATTTCCTTCTCCTCTTGAATCGTTATCATCATATAATATATCAAAACCCTTTGTATAAATTAGCAGCGATTGGAGTGTTAATAAAATAAATCCGCTTATTTATCAGCAACACATCTGGCGAACATCATCTACCGGTTTGTCTAAACGTTCTAGAATTTTTTCGGAACTTGGATCTTGATCAAATTTCTAAGGTAATTCTCTCTCAAAATACAAATTAAGCTATGTTAACAACGCTTATTGGTAGAAATCTCTTATACTGTATAAAAATTATAACTATAGTGGTTATCATGAAAAAGAAAAGAGTTATTATAGATCAAAGAGACTCTTTTCTTATTTCTTGCCAAAATAATTTGCATCTAATTAATTGGCTCCGGTGACAATCTATTGAATAATGTCAATTCATACATTGAAATCACTCACTCTATTTTATCCTATCCATACTGTTACAGTGAACATTTTATCTGATGTGACATTAATAAGTTGCAGCGATATCGTTATAAAATACTTGATTCTAGAAAAATATTTAACAATCTTAATGAAAGTGTTTTCTAGCAAAATTACATCACAAGGATAAATGGTTTACTTATCTCAATGTATATTGAGTAACTTAACTTTACAGAAATCAGTAAAACAAATAGGCATTAATTTTTAAAATAATGTTTAGATATCATCACTGTTTTCTTGCTTCAGTGAAAATAACAAACTTAAATGTACTAAGTAGTATTATTTAACTTGACGAAATATTTTTCATAACCATTTAAAGAAAAATATTATATCCCCATAGGAAAGTTAGAAAACACTGGAGATGAAGAGATAAAAAAAGAATGAATCTCGGTCTTCATCGTTAGAGATTAAGAGGGTTATGTGAGCGATAAGATTCTTGAAGAGTTTAATGCAGAGTATTATGGTTAAATGTTTTCTTAATCTAATCATCGATCAGAGTTCATCCTTTATTTAGATGAAGGTAAATGATATAAAACCTTTGTTAACGAGTATAAAATTAGTCACCATCGCTTAATAAGCTTGGGTAACTAAAAATTTATTGGTAAGTAATTTTATATTTAAAATATCAATAGCTATTTTAGACGATTAAAAGATAGCTGATTACATTCAATGTAATGTAATCGTTTTATTTATCAAATTATCTAACCTGAAGTAGATTATTTAAAAACAATAATAATTGAAATGCAGACATGGTTATAAATTACTCTAAGAGTAAGGTAATAATCTTTACAAAAGAAGCCTAATATATATAGCATTAACAAGTAATATATCCAAGTTATCGTTGCGAAAGATAACGCAATGGGTTTACTGATTTTCCCTTGTAACGAATCTCAAAATGTAATCTTACCGAATTTGTACCAGTGCTACCCATAGTAGCAATTTTTTGCCCTGCCTGAACCTCCTCTTGATCACGAACTAATATAGTATCATTGTGAGCATAAGCACTCAGATAGTGATCGTTATGTCTTATTATTATAAGATTTCCATATCCACGTAACGCGTTTCCAGAATAAACAACTTTTCCTGCTGCAGTTGCAAAAATAGGTTGACCTCTCAATCCGGGAATATCAACGCCTTTATTTCCACCTTGCAGATCAGAGAAATCTTCAATTGATTTTCGTTCGATTGGCCAGCGCCACTTATCTACTGTATTTACTACCCTGTTATTATTTAATACCGGAGATACTGTTGTTGCAGGCGGCGTATAAGATGTTATTGGTTTTGATACTCTCGGTAATATCTTTCTTGAATTTTTCTCATCAATTGATAAAGGGTATACATTAGTTAACTGAGAATCAACATTTGTATTGTTCGTATTCTGAGTACGATTAGCAACTATTATTTTTGAATCGATAGAACTGTTAGCAATATTAAGTATTTGCCCAATCCTTAAACTATAAGGATCTGTAATTTTATTACGTTGCGCCAGATCAGAATAATCATTACCTGTTATCCAAGCAATATAAAATAGCGTATCACCACCTTTAATAGTATAGGTGTTACCACTATAGCTTCCTTTTTTGATATTATCATAATTTCGGTTATAAATTATTCGACCACTAGTATTAGTCTTAGATGTTAGCACTACAGGTTGATATATTGATTTATTTATACTACTATTTTGATTATTAAAAAAAATATTTTTAGGAGAAGAGGGTATTGGCATACTTTTTGATTCTGTATTGACAGCGAGATAAGTATTAATCTGGTGTCTCTTATTATGGATGCTATTAATTGGTGCTGCTGGATGATATGGTGTTGAACACCCTATTAATGTTGGATCTATTATTAGACAAATAATAGCCCATAGAATCGCAAATTTTGCCCTGTTAAAATTCATAGTTCCTCCTCCCATGAAGACAAATCTTGAATAAAAATCGATAATCTAACTATTGCTCGACAACTTACTGCACTCGTTAAAATAAATTTTTTTATAAAAAGTAAAGATTAATAAAAAACCTTAAATTATCTATCTCTTAAATATTTTTTTATTTCATGCCAAACTTCCAGGGATTAAAGGAACAAATCGTACTGACTCTACCGTTGTAGCATGAAAAACATTACCTTGACGTTTAATAATTTTTAATATCTGCTTTTTATCACCGATAGGTGATACCATAAGGCCACCATCTTTCAATTGCTCAAGCAATACGAGTGGGAGTTCTGCTGGCGCTGCTGTCACAATAATTCCATCAAAAGGCCCATTAGAGGACCATCCCATCCAACCATCGCCATGACGTGTTGAAATATTATGAAGATCAAGTTGCTTTAATCTACGTTTAGCATTCCATTGCAGCCCCTTAATACGTTCTACTGAAAAAACCCGAGCAACAAGATGAGCTAAAATAGCTGTTTGATAACCAGACCCGGTGCCAATTTCTAAAACATGATCTGATGGAGAAAGCGCAAGTAATTCTGTCATACGAGCAACAATATAAGGTTGCGAAATAGTCTGAGAAAAACCTATAGGTAAAGGAATATTTTCATAAGCTTTATGTGAAAGTGCTTCATCTACAAAACGCTCACGAGGAACTTTTGCTATAGCTGCCAATAAACCTTCATCTTTAATTCCTTGATGGCGTAGTTGTATCAATAAATCTCTAATTGATCGTTTTAGCATTCCTCACTTGCCTCTGCTATTAATAACCAATCTTTAACAATTTGATGATCTTTATATGCGGTTAAATCCACTTGTAATGGTGTGATAGAAACATATCCCGCTGCCACTGCAGCAAAATCAGTATCTGGACCTCCATCACATATTTTTCCTACAGGCCCTAACCAATAAACCATATCACCCCGTGGATCTTCAGATGAATAAACTTGTTGAGCAGCATGACGGCTACCACACCGTGTTACTTTGTAACCTTTAATTTCTGATAAAGGAATACCAGGAACATTAATATTAAGAATATTACCTGCTTTTAATGGCGTTTTCTGTAATAATTTTAATAGATAGCAAGTTATCTCTGCTGCTGTTTGATAGTGTGTTTCACCATTTAATGAAACCGCAAGCGCAGGTAAACCAAGATGACGACCTTCTGTCGCCGCAGCAACGGTACCTGAATAAATAACATCATCACCCAAATTTGGGCCATGATTAATACCAGAAACAACGATTTCAGGAGAGGGTTTAATAAGCTGATTAACACCTAAATAAACACAATCCGTTGGCGTTCCTTGTACTGAGATATCTCCGTTAGCTAACTTAGCTATTCGTAATGGTTTGTGAAGTGTTAATGCGTTTGATGCCCCACTTCGGTTTCTATCAGGCGCAACAACCTGAACGAAATAATATTTGCGTAACGCAGTAGCAAGCGTTTGGATGCCAGTTGCTGTTACACCATCGTCATTACTTAGCAATATCCTTAGCATTATTGTATCCCGTTGATTTATATTAAACGTTATATTAAGAATCAGGCTATTTTAGCCAACTATTTTTATCTATAATAAAAGATTATTGGTTAATGTAACGTAAATAATAGATTACATAAAGAACATCATTAAGTAACAATAAAACACATCAAATTACGATAGAAAAATTAATATCTAATATTATACCAAATAAATATAATAAAATTAAAAATATAATTTTATTTTTAATAAAATTAAAGATGATAAAATATCTAGTTATATTTATTATGATAAATATCATAAACAAGATAAGTTAAAATAACATCCAACAAAGATACTATCTTTGTAAGGTAAAAAACCAACAATAAACTAATTAAAAAAATTAATAATATATATTAAAAATATATAAATGATTATTAATTAAAGATTATTAATAGTATTAGTAGATAATGAATAAAATAAGAAAGTTAATGTTATATAAAAAAACAGAAATACTATTATTAAATATATTAATAATTAATCTTATATTAAACTTTTTATAAATTAAATTTAAATTTTTACTTTATATTAAAATTTATTGTGCAATTTTATAACTTATTTTTAATCTCTTCTATTTTTACTTAAATATTTAATAATTAATAATTGATAAGAAATAATGCGCACATGAGTAATAATATCAAAATAAAAATTTTGTCTCTTAATATTTCTTATTGTGAAATAATGCTTCATATATTTATATGAATATAGTTGTTAATTTTTTAAAATTATTAAATAAAATAAGATTTATCATCAATAGTATTATTTTTAATTGAATACTATTCGTCAGTATAAATACTATTGATAGTAGATTCATTAATTTTTGTATTATACTGATTGCAAAACTGCCCTTGGTAGTTAGTCCAAAATCATTATTAGCTCCTCGTCGCACAACCCTATTTATTGCAAAATTGTTAATTATGAATATAATCGATGAAAAATATCATAATAAATCTTCCTTATTAAGGAACCCTGATACCTAAAATTAGTGCTGCTCTTCAGGCCAGCAAATAGCTGGCATCTACTTTGCCTAAGTATTATGAGATATCTCCGAATTTACCGTTCTAAATAGCAAAAACGAGATAATGTTAATGATCACAACCATATTCTCCATCATTTGCTAATGATGTTTTCAGCATCTAAAAAGTTGTAGTTATTTTCTACGAAATATTTCTCTCTCTACGAATCTACTAGCAATCTCGTATGCAAATTCCTAAACCCGTTGTATTTTGATTTAATCTAGATCGCTATTTATACAAGCAGCAGAGTGGGAATTTGCATGAAATAAAGAAAACGCATCGAAGCCGAACATAAAGCGTTTTAAAGCTATGAACAGCCTGCCTTATCTGCACATAAATGTGAATATCTTCCGCAAATACCAAACAAAACTTCACGACGTTATCTTTCTTAGATTTCATATCCAGGAAATAGTATAATTTTTTGAATAATTCAGGTTTAATTTTGAAGCAATCTTTCATAGACTGAAATGGAGTTTTAGTACAATATATTGATTGAATAATTCATAATTTTATATAACTAAACATATTGATAGAAAGTGATCTCAAATTCTTGAGCAGAATTGAATTAATAGCTTTGCAACGTACTTTTACTCTGCGCTCATTAAATCGCTAGACCATATCCTTCGTTTGAAGGATTCATTAACATGCTAAATTAATATTCTATACCAAGATCTCCATACAAACGATTTAATTTCTGTTTTTCGATAACTGAATCTTTTTGTAGAGCAAAAAGTCGGTCTATATTTTTTTTGCTATTATCTATAAGTATTAGATGAATAGTTATGCGGATATGCTCAATTAAGATCATGCAAGAAGTATCGAACATTAGCTACAGTCTTGGTTTTATAAAAAAATAAAAAAATCCATTAAGTAATATGATCTATGTCTACAAAAAGACAACATCTTTAAGTTTTATTTGGCATTTATAGAAAATATTTTAATTTACGTTCAGATAAGCATCTTAGTATCTTTTGAGCGCTTTGTAGTTTCGACTTCGAGGTTCTCGCCTTATTTTATACAAATTCTCCATTCCTGTGCCTGCATAAAGAGAAATTCAGATCAGATCAAGTACTATGAAGTTCAGGAATCCTAGTGACTGCCAGCATATCGACGAGAAGGAGAAAACTATTTTTCTCCAAAAAATAACTACGGATCCTTGATCGGGGGTGACAACATCATCGATAAATGATGGGGAAGATAGCTGTAATCATCAACATCATCTTATTCTATTCTTTAATAAAAGTAAATTTACCTATCCCATAACACTTAGTGAAAGTAAAGACAAACTCTTTGTTGGCCAGAAAAGCAGCACTAATTTTAAGGGTTGAAGTTGTTCGAGAGTTATTAGTAAATCTACTATATGGCGGCAGGCTACGTTCCCCACTCTGATCCCTCATGAATATGTTCTCCATCCTTAAATTAAACTTTGGTTACCATTATAGTTAGCAGATCAAATCCATTGAACCGGTTCTTGCTTTTTTTTTGAGCAGACGAGAGCAACTCAAATAGCATCGAAATGGTTATATTTTTGAGCTACAGTGCTTAGCGTGTCTTAGATTTGTAGCTTAACTGTCGCAAACGCTGATTTAAATTGGATTAGTCGTTTTTATTGACACCCATAAGTACGCTAACTGGAAGGCATGGAATACCAACAGTTCTTCTCGATCTTTTTCTATCTTCTTTATAGCTGGCAGAATACTTCGCTAATAACCTTTCTAAAAAAGCATAAAAGGTTTTCTTGACGACATTACAGCTCACTAATAGCTAGAGCCATCCCGTAACTCACCTTTAACTTTCGCTTACATTTCTTTGAGGAATAAACCTAGAATATCAGCTATTTATGCAGACAAAAAATTCGTGCTGCATGTCTGGGAATATCTTTACCATAGCATTTAAAAACTAAAAGCATCGGACTTCCATAGCAACTATGGAAGATACGATTAAGATCAGCGTTCATCAACCATTGAAAAGATAAGCACAGTTTACTTCTAACTATCGATAAGCATTTTTGACTACAGCTATATCGTTACGTCCATATGCAGTACTGCTTATAATGAGAACGGGTAAAAGCGATCAGCTTCCTTGACAGAACGGTATATGTCATAGGATCAATAAATAAACGTAGTAATATTGATTAAATCACATAGATATCAATTACCTATACTCTTCAATGAAGTTAACAGATTTACGATATGAACATCGCGCGCAGCTACGGCCTCTTCGCGTATGTTTATTAGTTGAGTATTGTTTTATACTCGTAATACGTTAAGTTAAAGGAATTGATCCAGATGACTCGGAATAAATCTCCTAGAAAGGGTAATTTTAGTAAATTAGGAAGACAAGATGCAATTCAGGTGTTATGTACCGTTTATTTATTCAAAGCACTTTATGATCTTCATCTCGAAATGAATAAGATTAGACCAACTAAATTTTTTAACGCTAAAAAAATCTATACAGCAATCCGTCCCGATTTCGGTTTCTATTCTTCTACACGAAAGTATTATCTCGACTCTAATCACGATTATCCGGATTTTTGAATAAAACTAGCCCATAGGTTAAGCCGATGATACTAGATACAATTGCATTGAGTAGCAATTAATGAGATTATACTTACCGATGAATTCATTACCTATTGAAAACTAGATATAATTCCCATCTTCTTTGTCATCTGGGATAAACACAAAGATATCTGGGCTAATAGACCTGATGAATACGATGATCAAGATGAGAATTTCTATTTCTCTGACAAAGAGGTTAGATATATAATTTCTCGCACAATTAAACTATTTTTTTACTATTGATGATGTCTGGAATAACTTTCTTAAAAAATACGGTGAAAATGTTAACTGGTAGATCAGTCTATATATCAAGCGAATACTTACTTTCAGTACTTATACTATGTAAGTATCCAGCTTTACTGCTATACCTATCTTGAATATTCCCACCATTATTTTGCCGTAGCTATAAAGTTAAAATTCTACAGTTCATAGGGGTTTAAAGTTACTGATCAGTGTGGTTACAACCCCCGCAATCAGATTCATATCTTACTAGACTGTAACTGGAACATATTACTTTTACTATCCCTATTTTATTTGATCTTTTTTAAAAATAACTGACCTCTCTTGATGTTCTGTTTCGTGCTAGGTAGCACACACTGTTCTATGTTACAGTATGCACAAAAATAGAATATTAAAATTTATATTCTGCGCCTTGCACACTTATGGTCGATAACTCAATCAACATACACATGTTTATATTTCCATCACTCATGACGGGCTAGATATTAAAGATACTGTATAGGTTACAGCTGTTCTTAAAAAATAGCAGTCGAAAAATATGGCAAGGCGTTGTCATCCGACTGATGCATTACAGTGACGAACTGATAAATCCTAGCGTCTTCTTAAGATTTGTGTGAACATACCGGTAGAAAATTCTCACGCAAAAAGAGATGATCTAGCGCTATATTAGCAATATTTCCAAGCAAGGTATTTTAAAATTGTGCGTTACTATGATTTCTTTTAAATAATAAACAAGGTATGTCTTTATCAAAGGTATAAAGATTTTGTAGATGACTTATAAAAACTAGGAAAACATGGGTTTGCTATTCATATAAAATAGGATTTCTCCACACAGATCCGTGCAAGTCCACTCTGTATAGACGATGGATTACTTTATATCAACGATCAACTTACAAGCAGACAACGAAATTACTATTAGAAAAAATGGATAAAATAATAAATAAGAGTTATTAATCTAAACTTAGAATTAATATTACTAATATTAACGCATTAAGTTAAAGAATACGCAGTTCGAAAAAATTTTAATTTATAAAAACAAAGTAAACTAATTTTCTTGCTAATTTTAGCAAAAATGGGGTGACTTTTACTCTTGATTTAAAGATCGATTTAATTTTTTAATCATTAAAAATCTTATCACTTATATTACACTCTATTGATCTCAGGCGATTAAGACCAGGATTCGTTATTTCCTTTGTCTCCTCATCTCCAGTGTTTTTTAACTTTGATATGTTGAGGAATTGTCGCCGCTGAAGAAATAAAGTAGTGTCGCAATTTAAATTCTGTTTTAAAATTAACGTCTGCTTGTTTTAATGACTCTCATAAAGTTAAGCTGTACAAGATACGTTGCAAATAACTAAAGTAGTTATTCTTATAATTTAATTTCGTCAGAGAACTTTTAATAAAATTATTAAATGCTCTTCTGCAAGATGGAATTTTATAACGATATTGCTATAACTCTATTAATGTATGGTGAGGCGTGGAACCACGCTAACGGATATTCTGTTTATCCTGATATATGAACAGGATAAAGTGGAATAAGTTGCTTTAATTTATGAATTAATATCATCCATTAGATTATCATCCTATCTGACTAATGAGATGCAATTTCATATTTGGATAAAGTAAGTAAAAAGTCTATTTGAGCTGCATGATCGCTTACTTTTCATGGCAACCGCTATAGCAAAACTCCTTGATGCAGTATAAAAGATTTCTACCAATAACCTTCAATAACATAGTTATTAATAATAAGATTTTACTACATTAATCAGTAGTGTACTAATTATAATTTTATATCAAAACACATCTAGAGACAGCTAGAAAATTGCTGGTATAGCTTTTAAAGCAGTGTATCCTAGTATACTGGTAGCTAATTTGTTAACGCTTATAGCAAAGTCGAAGTAGATAATCGTATAATGTAAAGGATATAAAATACCTCTCATTTTGCCATTAATGGACGGTGGAAATGTGGTAATGCCAGATTTACCAGCCATTCTGGCATTACACAATTATTTAATATCGGATAGATTTATACCGTCTCTTCATCTTGAACAGTCACTCATGTCATCTTTTTAGCAATTCAATACTGAAATGTAAAGGTTTTCTTAAATCTAAGATTTAACTAAAATTTTTAATTAAAATTAGCAATGACAATCTTTTTTAAAGATTAAACCAATCAAATTTTGATACTGTACTACAACTAAACTCTCAAGTTTCTAACCATTAACTTCTCACCTAATTTTAAGTAGTTTAACTCGTATTTTAATCTAGATCTCTGATCTGTTTTTCGCTAATTTTATTCTTAATAATCTATTCACAATTTAAGAAAACCCATAATTTTGCTGTAAATAAGTATCTTAGTCATTTTTTTGACGCTCTAATATAGCCTATTCTTATTATTTTAGCGATTTATCTTCAATCTGAAAACTTTTGTTTAAAAGAAACTGTAGATTATAAAAAATCTACTGAATAAACAGACCAATGAAACCCCTCAATAAGAAATTAGATCACATTAGAATAAAATTTAATCATTTCATGAGACGGAAAAACAATTTTTTATTATAAAATAGTAACGTTACTAGGATAAGTTTTGATAGGACTTTGTATGCTTGATTTATGTCTGAGCTAATGAGGCGCAAATCAATACCTAATTACATGCGGATCAGGTAATAAACTGCTATTCTACCTGGGATTATATTAATATCACCACTTTTGTACAAGATATTCGATTAAAGTATATGAGGATATTAAGATATAGAAGAGAGGAGGCTATAATAATGCCTTTCATTATATGATTATAGGCGTGTATAATGGTAATAATGATACTTATATATGGATTTCGTTTAGTGCTATCTTATACAAAAACATTAATAGTAACTGGATAAATATATGTTTTTATATGATAAACATATTAAACGCTATTGTCCTAGTTCTTTTGATAAAAATGAGCAAAAACACAATCTTGAAGCGATCTCTCTTTATCTTGGGAGATAGTTAAGATTGGTATGAGAAACTCTGCTGTATTGCTTTTTTTCATATTTATCATCTGATACTGTTTTATACTCTTCAATATGTTAATTTTAGCTAGCTTGCAAAGCTTACTTTTTCCTCATAGGGGACTTTTGTAGCCACGTTTGTATTTCAATTATCGTGGTTTTAAATAATTTTTTCCAGATCAGATAACTCAGTAAACTAAAATATATTATGCCATGAAATTTACTCAGCCATCTTTTAATGTACTTATATAACTATTCATATTTTGAATGTAAAATTCCTTACCAATAACACTCTGATTACCTAATCTTATTAGGTGATCGTAACTAATTTCATGCTCGCTAGCAAAGGTTTCGTAGTTATTTAGCTTCGTTCAAGTAAAAAATGAACTCTTTATCAATAATTAGCTCAAGAAAACGACTAACACATTCTGCATTAAGTTCTTCAAGAATCTCATTGCTCACATAAGCATATCGATCTCGGGCAATTAAAGATCGCGATTCCTTCTTTCCTTTTATCTCCATACTCTTGCATGTTTTCTAGCTTTTCTATATAGAATATAATGATTCCTTTAAAAGATTTAGGAAAATATTTTATCAAGTTCAACAATAGCACTTAGTGCATTTATGTTAACTGTCGTTACTAAAGGAATAAAATAATAACACCATCTAAACGCTGTTTTAAAATTAACGCCTGTTTCTTTTGCTAACTCCCGTAAAGTCAAGCTATTCAATATATATCACAAATAATTAAAGTATTTATTCTTGTAATGTAGTTTTGTCAAAGAACTTCCAGTAAGATTGTTAAATATTTTTCTGCAATAGGAGATTTTATAAAAATATCATTGTAATCCTAAATGAGTTGGTTTCTATCCCCTAGTAGATAGAATGTTCAGTGTGATAATATGGGCAAGATGAAGTAGAGTGAGTCCCTTCAATGTATTAATTAACATCACTCAACAGATTGTCGCCGAGCTAATTAATGAAATGCAGATTTATACTGGTAGAGAATAAGAAAATGTCTCCATGATCTATATGACTACTTATTTTCATGACAAACTCTAGAGTGAAAATTCTTTATATAGAATATATGAAATCTAGCGGTTATCTTTGTTAAGATAACCGCTAAAAACGCATTAGAGCTGGATATATCGAGTAAGAGTTGTTATAGGCTTTATCTAATTCCTATTGATAAAAACTGAGGATAAGATCCTGCCAAATAAAAACTTCTCATGGTAATATTAGCTTTTGTCGCTCATCATATTGGCACCGTATTCTACGGCTAATAAATCGATAAAATCTAGTATGCGTATGTAAGGTATACATTTAAACTTTATCACTTGTCCTTGAAGTTAGCACGTTTTAGTAAACAGTTTCTCAATTAATTCATTGCGTAACAGGTTAATTGACTTAATATACTGACCGGGTACACCAGATAATATCCTTAAATGCATTAACGCGTTTCTCGTCAAGAAAAACAGGAGTATTTTTATAGTGATAATGTATATTCATGTTTTCCTCAGTAAAAAGTGAATAGCAGTAACGCATTTAGTTCTACACCTTACAATAAATTGATAACCTAATAACAGTTTAGCATGAACACCCCCACGCCAATGGATTGATAATTATAAAGTAGATTCACGTCACCTAATCGAACTCTATCATTCTATCTCACTGACGAGATAATTTTATAAACGGTATTTACCGATAACACACGGTATTTAATCATATTAAATATGTTTATGATGCTTTGTCCTTTCTTAGATAGTGATGGATTGCTGTGCATAAAACAGCAACGTAGTCAGTAAGCCGCTCTATCCCCATTCAGGGATAGCACTTCTCGCTCCAACAATAATGCCTAAGATACGACAGGCAATATACCATATCTTCTGTTGATTTACACTATTACAGCATATGCTCAAGTTGATGTACAAGGGATAATGCATCACTAGCGGCACTATCATATCTGTTCAGATAGAAGCATGAAATTACGCTACATAATAAAGATAGACACTGGATGTATAATCCATCAGATGATTATCCCGCTCGTAAACCCCTTGCGCCGCAGAGCCGAACTTAATGTTATGGATAAATGCATTATCACCTCTTCTATATTCACCAGATATAGAGAGGCTACACCGTGCTTGTTAAGCAACACTAGTAATCTATGTACCGATTATAACAAGATGGAATAATCCTGTTTTGGGGGTATTAAGGAGCACTTCTATCGTTCTAATACTATCAGTAAATAAGATGAAACCAATATCTCATCTTCTCCGACAATAAATCGGTTTTGCTATATAATTCCTGAATGCTGCCTTGATATATTTTTAATCCAACTTTAGCTGTAATATCACCGCTAGATACCAGAAAAACTTAACGTAAAGTATTGAATAAAACATCTGCAATGCACCGGTTTTCTAAGAAATAGCTTAACCACTGAAATTCACTTTCGCCGATAATACCCAGAGCAGCTGACATTGCGTTAACATCCTACTTTCTGGTCTTTAATAGTCGTTAAAAACGAGCGATACAACTATATAATCTAACAAGTCATAAACTACCTGGTTGAGTATGTTACTTTTTACAATCCTCGTGAGTGTTTAGACTATCAGTACTATTCTTACCCAATTTATATCCTAAATCGCCACTTCTGCTTAACTCGTCAACGCCAGAAGATTAGCCAGTCTCATTATTAATTACTAGACCATTAATACTCCAACGTCAGCTATCGTGTGCTATTATTATGAGTAATCTGCTAAAACCTAGTACCTAGAAATCTCCAATAAACACTTTGCACTACTGGCGTAGTGGGGGAAAACATTACCATCTAAATGTTGACATGCTATCAGTACTAACGAACAATAAAAGTTATACCTAAGCCAAGTATCTCGATAATCACCTTTATATATTCTGATAAGCTGATAAGCTGATGAGCTGATAAACTGATAAACTGATAAACTGATAAACTGATAAACTAATAAACTGAAATACTACCGGTATTTACTTGATTGTAAACGTTTTTAAAAACTACGAACGCATAGACAATATTTTTTTCTAAAAATTAATCAACTAGTGGGAATTAACAATTTCCCGACACGCTAATTATTTCTGTTTTATCTGCCGTTGATAAAGTTGAACATCAGCATACTTAATATGACTGGTTTTGCAATCAAGCTGCCCATGCGCGCACCTTGATTCCGTATCCATTAATGGTTACATATGCTCAATAATCGCTGGATTTTTATTAATAATTTCTACTTCCTTAAAGAGAAAAGCGTTATTTTTCGTTAGGTAATTTGAGTACTCGTAAATGGCTTCTTTTACAACATTATATTAATCTACTTAGCTTCTCAATAATCACAAAGCCCTATTCTAAAACCGATTCCATATCAAGGTCATTCTTTTCTTCAACTTCAGTCTTCGATATGGTATCCCCTCAATTATTGATAAACATTGCTGATAATACAATGCCATCTACTTTTTACCTTACAATGTTCAGGGTATTTTCTACCTTTATTAATGCCAGTTTATCTTTATCCAAACCCGCTTGCGCATCCATTTAATAGCTGTTGCCGGTTGTAATATTCAACTATCATCAAAAAGGCAGGCATTTATTAGGATCCAACAAATCTTTATACAGATAAGTACTATCAATGGAGGTGCACGGTAAACATTGCTAGCATGATGAATATCATAACTCATCGATACTTACTGCCATATTCATTCGCTAGTGTCTCACTATAGTAGTAAATGCTGTTGAAAAAAACAGATTTTACAGCAATTAACGGTGTGTTCTGTCTATAGCATAAGCAAAGTTGTTCACTTCAAACTGCGTTAACTATTTCAGATCAGTACCATTGTTTTTCAGTTTTCAGTGATGAAACTTGGCTGGACTATAATGCTGCCAATCAACTCGTTTGAGAGTTCATTGTACGGACGGATGTTCTCTCATTTTAGTAGCCCTTAATTTTATTAATTAGCATTTCCTAGGAGAACAGCTTACGCAATGTTTTCTACTTAGACTACGATCATTCACACCTAATTCCCTTGGAATTAAACGCTAATTTAAGCATATTATTAATCTTGCACACGCGGCTTTCCAAGCAGTATAAGTACTGTAATAAATAGCAAAGCAATGAGCAAGGTTACGATTCAGCCGTTTAATAACGCCGCGTCACTACAAATTATAGGAATGCTAGTCAGCTGTTTAATATCCAGGCAGGTTAAAATAACAGTAATATATGCATTGAACGTATCATTAATTTCTCGCTGCTATTATATGAGTAGTAGAGAAATAACCTGCTGTAGGTAAATACAATGCCATATCGTACATGAAGTAACGGTAATTACGTTCTCAGAAAGCTGTAGGATCTAGCTTATGATGTAGCGGCAGGTGCAATCGATAATAAAAAGTCAGTTTCGGCAAAAAGGTGTTTAGCATCCTCCCTCTAAATGGAGGATTTTCAGATTCATTCCGTAACCACGCCCCAAATCCAGACGTAGTTTATACCAACAGACTGTTCCAATAGGACAGAGAAGCTCCCTTTTATAACTAGTGATATTCGCTGCTAGTTTTGTACCTACGCTACTTAATGGTTTCGAGCAGTTTCTGAATCGGATACAGCACGGCATCATAGGAAAGGTATATGCCTAATATTAACGGCTCATCTACATAGTGTTATTACCATGTATCGCAAATATGAATACGTCTCTTTCATACTGCACAAGTTTAATTTTTAATAGTACTCTAAATAATCATACAACAAAAATAATTTAATCCGATTAATTAAACATCTTGCTTATCTGAGATCAGCACTATAAGACGTTCATCTAGTATAGCCACTTTTTATAGCTGACCAATGATTATTCGAGCTTAATTTACTAAGTTAACAGCTTTTCTATTTCTTAATGTTAATACCTATGCCTTCTTAGCGATAGCACCCCTCAATTCACTTGGTGGTTATTCACCTGTTAGATAAATAAAGCAGATAACCTATTCGTAGTTATAATGTAGCGGATTTGCCCCTATGATTTAGGATATGCTACATCAATAACATTCACACATCAGCAGTTTTGCGTTACCTATCGGTTAGATAGGATAATTTATTGCTAGGCAACGCCTAGCAACCGCGGTAAAAACCGAGTTAGCTAAGCTTTTTAAGATCTGTTCTGACCTTTAATAAAATGTATTGTTTGACGACATTACCCATCAACGCTGCAATCATAGGTTATTGAAGATAACGTTCATGGATTATGGATTGAGCTTCTTCAATGCCTAAACAATCAATATTGTATTGTAAGATTAATCTCTTAACATTTAGGTATAGCAAACTTGAGTGTGTTTTAGTTAAACACGATAATATTTCTATCTAATACCTTTTGTAGTTTCGTGAAAAATCGCTATTCTAATAAATTATTTAATAAAAATAAAGATAATTATAATGTCATAGGTATGTAACTTTTTATTTTATAATAACTAAACAAAATAATTTTCGGTTTAAATTCCAAAATCTTCAGAAATAATCTTAGCTAAGTTTTACAGGGATAGAGGCGTCTGTAAAATTATTTTAAGCAAATTTTTGCTTTTAATCGACTTGCAAGAGTAGAAAACAAAAGGGCAAAGCTCGCATCTCGCTTACGAGATCTCCCCCTCTCACTTTAATAATCTCTATTGGTACTAATCAGAGTACACATATTTTCTTTTTTTAGTTAGCGTTTGTTTATCCTAAAAAGTTATCTCATGAGCAATTGGATAGTTATCTTTAGATAAAAATCTAACACTAAAAATACAAAATTAAGATATTTTTATTATAATTAATTATTTTAATTTTTTATGAAAAACTTTTTATTAAAAAGCATTGGTATTTTAGAAGTATACTAAAGCACATATCATTAACAGAATTATACAGCTAGCATAATACTTTTTTGAAGTGCAGCGGTTAGAGGTCGGTCTGGTGCTATAAACATCAATACACTCAATAGTTATTACAAGAAGAAAATGAACTCCCAGCAATACTAGATGAAAATTTTTTTTGAATCGCATAAAGTGCAGGTGTGACTCTAGAATGACTTAAGTTAAAAACTAGTAAAAATACTAAAAAACCCAGAAAATATTAAATATTCTGATTAATTAGTGGAAATAATTATTATTTCTGACTAAAGAGTAACAACTGCAATTAATAACTATGTTAGCTCATAAGAAGGATAGAGGACGACTCTCTACCTTTCTTAATCCTAAAAATCAAAGTTTTCTTAAGATAAGAGAAGATAAAAACAAGCAGCTTTTCGCCTGGAGTTCTTCCTGCTCTCTGTCAAAAAATAATTTAAAAAAATTTTTCTAAAATTAAAATTAATACTGAAAAAAGCATTGCAAAAATAAAGCAATATAACGCTAATATTCAGATAGAACATGAATAAGTACTTCTAGTAAAATAATAAAATTTAAATATCATTAAACCTTGTTTGTAGTTACATAAAATATTTTTCTTTTAAAGAAAGAATTGTTTGTTTTTAATATTAGCATTAAGTAAATTACTTCTATAGCTTGGCTAATAACCAAGCATCGATTTCAATAACATAAAGCTAAATTAGTACCGAATAGTAAAAAATTTACTTAATTAGAAACCTTCTATTTTCAGATAAAATATAGCACTTAACCCAATTTATAGCCATGAGAACTGACATAAAGCCTTGGATATATACAACTATCAGTAAAATTATCTATCATCGGTTTAATGAATGATAATTAATTACTTGTAGCCAGAACATACACTACATCAATCCCCCTCTCCTGTCGTATTATTGGTATTTGAGGATTGCAGTTCGGCGATTACTATTAAGGTGCCGCCTATCATCTAGTTACACTTATTTCTGATCTATGATGTTTCGGATATCCTGGCTCATCCCTGTTGATTGATTTCGTAGATAATTTAAACAACAGAGAGATGATATGCTATGAAAAGTCTACCCTATAAGTATTCACAAAAATCAGATATTAACCTGTTCTCCATTACATAAACTTATCCGTAATAGTGGCGGATATCTGATAGCACCGTTACTGAGTTTGAGGTCGAATCCATGTTGCAACAACATACTGAATGCGGCTTGTTGAGGGTATAAACCTGAAATCCGTAACGGTTATTTGCCGCATTGAATTTAATATAGACTAGTATTGGTGATCTTAAGATTATGGTGCGTAAGCTCATAGATTGCACCGACAACGGAATATACCTTAACAGCTCATTACTACCTTATCTGAATCCTGTAAAAATCGGCGAAGAGTTGCTACTATTGGCCATATACCTGGTAAAGCATATCCATCAGTGATTTTCATAGAGCTCTGTTGGTTCTTGCTGAAAAAGCACATGGGGTATTCCACCCTGCCGGAGACCCAATCAACAGACTAAAATAGTAATTACTTGAAGAACATAGACAATAGTAGCTACATGATTTAAACAATATGAGCTATCTTTATTTCTTGACCGATGAGCATAACCGTTTTGTCAGACAAATATGATCACCTTTGTCTGATGCTCATTATCAGCAGAGCTGTATGAATGCAAGGAGTTTGTTAGGGTTGAAGATATTTATCAAAAGTTAGAAGCAAACTTGGCATAACTTTTCAATAGACTGTGAATGGTTTCTTAACCGTATTTTCAGGTTTGCTAGGGGAGCAGAGTCATTAGTTTTTGGATAATAATGATAAAGATATTGTTAGCATGCAGAACTACCAACGCTATTGGCTACATAAACAGCTCATGTGCTGGCTAGCAAAGAGTCGCGATTTCGCTAAATAAAACCCTTGGCATTTTATTGCCAAGGGTTTTATCATGGAGCATCTTGCAGCGATAAAAGAAGATGAAGAAAGAACGAGAGATCGGCTAGCATTCTATGCTTTATTTTAGTGTGCTGGGTATTAATAATAACGAATCCAATTGAATTGGCTTTTGTGACAGTGAAGTTATCAACCGATGCGCAAACACTGCGATTTTGAAAACAACCATTTTAATGAAATGGCATTTATTCTGGCTTCTGTCTGCTAAGAAAGCTGGGCTTGGATCCCACGAGGCTAGTTTCTACTGATACTAGTAGTAAACAACATTAAATTTTAAATATGGAGAACAGCTTCATAAAGAATTAGAGTGAAATATATCAAGACTAGATGCACTAGATTTATCAACAACTCTAAAAGGAACGAATATTCCCTTACTTATTAATGGAGAATCAATTACATTCTATATCTTTCTTGATCTGGAAATGAATTAGACGCTAAAAATTTCCTTTTATTCAAAGGGATTTTTAATATTTAAGATAAATATTTAGTAGATAATAATAGAAACCCTTTTTATAGGGGCGGCCGCCGATGTTATAATTTATAATTAAATTATAGATTTTCAAATTATTTTGAGTAAAAAAGTTAGCTATGTTCATAGTAACCGACATTAGCTAATTTTCTTTATTAAAAAAATTAAAAAAATTAAAAAAATATTGATATATCAAAAGATGAAGCGCAGAATGCGCAATTAGAAATAACTGATGATCATTAATTGCATCAGTTATTTTTTATTTATAAGCTGATTTCTTTAATTTTATATGAAACATGGAAACCTAGCCGGAGTTGACGCTATCTTTTATAAAAACATGTAGTTAAACTAACTAGAGCAGACTACTGTAAGTGAGGAATATTATTATGGCGCAATCATCTATTTTTTCATCTGTGCTAATCGGTCATGCTTGCTGTATTAATGATAACTATAGACTATTCTGCTTCGAAGAAGCCTTATTTTCTTATTTCTATTTTTTCTCAGTCTATTCGCGTAAGCGAAGTCTTCCTTATAACTATCAGTTTAGTCAAAATATTAAGGCAAAATTGAAAGTTGTAGGGGTTTTTATCTATGTCACATAATACCCCATTAACTCTCAGTAAAGAACCTATCGAAATAAATAATCGTGTTCAATTGGTTGAAACATTAACTTTAGTCCAGGTTATTATGATGGGGTTAGCTTATTTGCAGCCAATGACGGTTTTTGACACATTTGGTTTAGTGTCATTAAAAACTGATGGACATGTTCCCTCTTCTTATATAATTGCTTTGATTGCTATTCTTTTTACTGCTTTAAGTTATGGTAAATTAGTAAAACGATTCCCTTCAGCAGGATCAGCTTATACCTATGCACAAAAATCTATGAGCCCGCATATTGGTTTCATGGTTGGATGGTCATCTTTGCTTGATTATTTATTCATGCCGATGATTAATATACTTTTAGCAAAAATTTATCTAGAAGCTATTTTCCCTGGTGTTGCGCCATGGATTTTTGTTGTTGGATTAGTTTTAATGATGACTATTTTTAATCTACGCGGTATCAATTTTGTTGCTAACTTAAATACCATTATTGTAGTTATTCAAATCTCTGTCATGCTAGTTTTTTTAGCTGTTTTGATCCATGGATTATCTAAAGGTGAAGGTTCTGGCCAAATTTGGTCATGGCAACCTTTTACTTCCGAACAGGCGCATTTAATTCCAATAATTACCGGAGCGACGATTTTATGTTTTTCATTTCTTGGCTTTGATGGCATCAGTTCATTATCAGAAGAAACACCAAATGCAGGGATAGTGATATCAAAAGCGATTTTTTTAACAGCCTTAATTGGTGGTATGATTTTTATTGGTGTTTCTTATTTTTTACAACTGTATTTTCCTGATATTTCATATTTTAAAAAACCTGATGAATCGCAACCTGAAATTATGTTATATGTTGCTGGTGCCATTTTTCAGTCTATTATTTTGGTTTTTTCTTGTGCAACCGTATTAGCATCAGGGATGGCTGCGCATGCAGGAGTTTCTCGTCTCATGTATGTTATGGGAAGAGATGGTGTTTTTCCTGAGCGTTTTTTTGGTTATGTTCATCCAAGATGGCGAACCCCTGCTTTTAACGTCATTTTAGTTGGAATGTTAGCATTAACAGCAATTTGGTTTGATATAGAAATCGCCACAGCGTTGATTAATTTTGGTGCATTAATTGCCTTTACTTTTGTTAACCTTTCGGTTATTTCACAATTTTATTTTAGAGAACGTCATTGCTATACTTGGCGAGATAAGTTTAATTACTTAATTTTACCTATTATGGGGGCTTTAACTGTATCAGTGCTTTGGATCAATTTAGAGAAAACTTCTATGCTATTAGGAATGATATGGGCGGCAGTTGGGATTTTTTATATGGCAATTATCACCAGCCGTTTTCGCCGGCCATTACCACAAATGAATGATGCTTAGTGATTAAATTTTAACACTATTGACAGATTCTCCAGATCAAAAGGCTAATCATTTAGCCTTTAGCTATATTAGGCAATCTATTTTTGTATAGTATGGTAGAAACTAAATTAACTACTATCTAATTGGAATCATCTCTCAGCGCTTTCAGTTGCTGACATTTCTTTTTATTTTCTTGATTTTTAAAAAATTATTCGATAGTTTGCAGCTATTCTATTATTTCTTGCTAGTTAAGTTATCGTGCTGACTTCTCTAACCAGAGAAGCTGTTTTGTCCTACCAGGATGGTAGGATAATTTTCTCTTGCGCAATAATAAAAACAATTGCTTTATGCGAAGATCGTTAAATTTAAGATCTAATAAAAGTATATTTTGTGACAAAATTTAACGGATAACAGCCATTATTAAATGATCTTTATAAGCAAAAAACTGTAATAAAACTTAATATCTACATCAGTTACTTTAATGAAAGGTTTTTATTCGTAAAGTGCTGAATATCTTCATCACACATTTTACTATGTTGTTGCAACATGGCTAAATTATTTAGCTAAACATCAAGATTAAGTGCTGTACGTTATAACATTATTTGTTCGCAGTGTAATGAATAGCAATAGCAGAATTGGTTATTATTAAAATTCATCAGTTTAATAGGATGCTAATTCACTTGCTAACTCGGTTTTAGATGTATATAAACATTTTTTAGTATATCACTATCTAATATTAACACTGAGGTATAAATACCTGTTGCAAAATCACAAGTAATAATCATACACTGTTTTTTTAATACCAGATAAAAAGTGCACTTAGAGTACTTTTAGCTTGTTTTGCGAAAAACATTCTAAAAACATGAACTAACAGAGTTAGATTAATAATATTAATCAATTAGCGAATTTTATTTTTCTTTCTTAAATTAAAAAAAAGACTCAAGCATATTTAACTGTGTTTGCTTAATTAATTTTATCATTTCAATGATAGCAAAAACATCGACTAAAATGCATGCTGAGTATTATCATGTTCAGTAGCGTTTTAATTGTCAAATGTTCTAATTTAATGCTAGTAGTCCTTTATAATTGTTAGGTCAGTTAATATCATTATGTAGCCGCATAGCAAACGCGTAAAGCATTCAATAAAATTCCAATATGGAGTTATCATGCTGTCAACTATAACTATAAAGATTATAAAAGATATAATCAAATATAATAAGTAATTTTATCATCAAATCGAATCTTGTTATAATCAAGAATCCAAGTATTAAATATACTAAATATCCCATAAATACATTTAACAAATTCAGCTTCATTTATAACAATAAGCTATTGCTTATTTAGCGTAATACCTATAAATATAACTGGTTTTGGCTTAGAGAAGATAGTAATCGGTATGGTACAGTAAAAAACTTAAGACTCTTCGATAATGCTGAAATTTTAGTCAATCCAGATTTCGGCAAATTGTGGAATTTAATTAAGTGAAGGATTACTGCCAAAATATTTTATAATACTGAAACTAAAATGAGGCTATTATGCTTAATAGCCAATGTAGTTTCCTAATTTTTAGGTAGCGCAACATGTTGTTTAACAAACCTTAATTTATTATTATCTAAGAATAAATATTTTTTACTCTTTGTATTAATTTATTTTTAGTGACTTAAAGTAGAATCTAACCAGAAACAAATTCTGCATTTTAAATTATCTGTAATAATCAGTTATTACGGATAATTGAATTGAATATCACTATTAGATAGTGAATCTAGAGCGTGCTATTTGGGGATAATTTAAAAAATTTTATTTGTTATTATTATTTGATTAACTTAATTTAGTTGTTAATATTAGAAATTAACAAAAACTAAAGGATAGCTCTTGTTTCATTATCAGCGCAAGCATTATAAAATATAAGTAAAATTGGCTATATTAGAAATATTTATTGCTTTGCTGCTTGCAAAGCAATTTACAGTGCATCTATATTTTAATTCTTGTGATTTTTAAATAATTTTCTCTATATACTAGATGTTTCATAAACAAAACAACTATATACAATAAAATCTACTCGGACATCCTCTTAAGAGTTATGCTTATGCTCATTTCTGATGTATGTAGTTTTGGAGATGGTGATGTATCTTACTGATTAATTTCATGGATTATATGAATAACAGATAGATAATATGCCATGAAAAAATTACCATACATCTATATCCGCGAAACTAGATATTACTTGTTATTCCATTAAATGAATTCATCCGTAATGGTGGCAAACAGCTGATAGCACAGCTGTTAAGTAGGAGCTCGAAACCATGTTACAATAACGTGCTCAACGCCGCCTTATCATCAACCGTAACGGTTATCTACTACAGCGAACCATATAGTAAAACTGATATTGACGATGTTGAGATTATAGTGATTAAGATCAGGGGTATCAGTGGTAATGGAACATACTTATAAAGCTCGCGTTACTAGCAACTTATCTGAAACATGCAAAAATATTAAAGAGTTTTTTACCATTCCCTGTATATGTGAAACATTATCTACCAGTGATTTTCATAAATCCATAAAGTTGCTTTTCGATGAAAGGCACATGATCTCTTTGCAAGTATCACCATCAGCAGACTGAAACAGCAATAACTTGAAGATCATTGGTAATGTGGTACTACTTGCGTGATTTAAACGATACGCATTACCTTTATTTCTTAGCTAAAGGCATATTGTCATTCTGTTATGCAAGCTGATCGTCTTTGCTTATTGCTTATTATCAGCAACGCTGCATGATAGCTGGTAAGCACGTGACTTAACTACATCTACACCAGGGTTGCTAGGGGAAACGATTATCTTGGTTTTCAGAATGCAACAGGAAAAATATTTCCGGACACACAGCGATAACGCTCTTGCTATGTAAAATAACTAATGTGCTACCTTAACTTCATAAGGCCATGCAATCGAAAATTAAGGGTGAACTGCTGGATTAGGTTGGCTAACAAAGAGTGCGATTCCACTAATAAATCCATTAATACTTTTATTAGTAAGCTTTCAGAAAAGTATCCTACAGCGATAAAGAAATTGAAGAGTACCTCAAGAAGAAACGGGACTAGCATGCTATTACTTACCATCAGTGCACTAGGCCATCAATGAGAGCATTAAATCCGATTAAATCGGATTTTTGCGACAGTGTGAGGCTATGAAGTTGCCACGCGAAACCTCTGTAGCTCAAGAAAACAACCCTTTAATGCTATTTAAGCTAGCTCTCCTCCCGTCTTCTCAAAAAAAACTGGAACTGCGGCTAAGGAGATTTACCTGATTTTTACCCTGATGCTAGCAAACAACCATGCAATTTAAGGATCGAGAATAGATTCACGAAGGCTCAGAATGGAGCAGAACCTGAACATCATACATCAGATTTACTGATAACTCTAGGAATATCAGCTAACATATTTTTATGCTGTTATGTTAGCAAACATCTCCTTAAATAACTTGCACACCTATTTATGTTAATCGTGTTTTATATTATTAATCAAAACTATAACTTTGATATCTTGCTAAAGACCATATTGCATAAGGTGATAACCATCACACCTTTACCTGCACTAAAAACAATCCATTAATATATATCTATTTCTGATTTAATCAAAAAAATACATTTTTTAGAAAAAATTTCTCTATTAAAAGAGCAATAAGTAGTGAATTAAAATTCAGAATAAAAATGCTAAATTAGGGAATTTATTTGTTATTATTTAGGTTTAAATATATTAGATGTAGCTATACTTGTTGCAAATATGACCACCGGCACCATTTTTACCATGAAAAGTTATTACAGGTCGTATGTAAGCTTTAATTTCCATATGGTTTCAGTGATTTCTGGTGCCGGTGCTTTCGTAGTCGGGGAATGAGAATACCCTGCTTTTTTACCTAATTTTATCGCAGCAATTTTTTCTTTTTGATTACTTGCTTTTTTTTGCAATAACAGCGTTTATAGAAGATATATTTGACTGAGTATTACTATAATTTTTATCTGATGGGTTTTTTATTTTTTCCTGACTGATTTCATGGACTGAACATTTAACTTTTTTAATCTTATTGACTATGAAAAGTTCATCATTAAGTGATTGAGCATTTTGTAGCTGATTTTCTGATCCATTCTCTACTTGCGTTTTTGCAACGACATTAGCGCTGTTTTCAGGCATAACTTTTGCTTCAAAATGTGATTGACAAAGTTTTTTATTTTGTTCTATATCTTGAATATTTACGGGAATAAGTAATACTTCAGAAAAAAGTTGTAAGTTTTCTGACATTGTTAATTGAACCGTTTTACTAATTGGTACTATTTTTTCTTCTAGTTTAACATTACTAATGATGTTATCACAGTCAATTAGAGTTGCAGAAGATACTATCTTTTTATTAATTATCATCATATTTTTACTATCTGATGATATTTCGTTTAATTCATTGAATTTGATAGGGTACTGGATACAGACTTTACCTGAAAGTAACTTAGGCGAAGCAACAGGTATTTTTAATGGTACTAATGATTTGTTTTTATGTTCATCACGATAACGTCGTCGTCGTTGCGCGCTAACGCGTAGGTGACGTGGAGATCGTCTTGATCTTCGTGGAATGATCGTTTCTTGTTGTTCATTAGAACAATTGCTGAATGCTTTTTGAGCTTCAGCCTGTTCTGTAGTAAGCGGTAGATCCATATTTTTTTGCTTCGCTGTTAATTCAGTTGGCATAATGGATTCTGCAGTTAACAACTCAGACACTATCTCTGCACTAGAGATAACAGGAAGTTTAATATCTTGATATTCCCTATTATCAATAGGGAGTTTTTTTTGTTCAGTTACACTATTTGCAACACGCATAGATTGAAGCAGTTGACGCTGTTGACGACGAAGAGAAACAACAACTGCTCTTTCCGTCTTACCCTCTTTCTTTTCTACTGGTTGAGTTTTAGTTTCAAGTTGCAGCTGTTTTTTTTCTTTCTGACGATAGCGATGTTCAGCACGTTGTTCGCAAAGTTGCTGTTGAATTTCACATGCAACACTTTTTTGAGTATCATCAAAATGACTTTTCTGATTACGACTATTATACGATTTAGACTCATCGATATACCCATAATATTGACAGTTATCAACATTGATATTTTGTTCATGACATTGAGTTGACTTAGAATTATTATCACGTTGCTTATCATTATTATTTTTAAACTTTTTATCAATTATTTTAATTAGTTGCTGTGATTTGATAAATAATCTTTTTAAGAAATAACTAACTCGATTAAACAGACTTGGTAAATCTTGCTTATTGGTTGATTTATTATATTTACTTGATTTGTTCTTATCAACCATAGCATTTTTTGTATATGCTTGAGACTGAAGAGCAAAAGTAAAAATAGCCGGTTGTTCAGGTATTTTTTTCTCACTAACAGCATCATCTGTTAGATTATTGATTTCAGCTTCATGGTATTGCGCGAGATAGTAACTTAATGCTGAAACTTCTTCACCTTTACGAATGCGAATTACATTATAATGTGGTGATTGCATCTGATCGTTAGGAACAATAATAACACGTATATTATATTGCCGACGTTCAATTTCGTTTACTGATTGTCGTTTTTCATTCAATAAATAAGAAGCAATTGGTACTGGTACAATTGCATGTACTTCATGGGTATTTTCTTTTAACGCTTCTTCTTCAATCAAACGTAAAATAGAAAGTGAAAGTGATTCATTATCACGGATCGTTCCTGTACCGCTACAACGAGGACAAACGTGGTGACTAGATTCACCAAGTGATGGACTTAAACGTTGTCGTGACATTTCAAGTAGACCAAATCGAGATATCCGAGTGATTTGAATACGTGCTCTGTCTTGGCATACCGCTTCACGCAAGCGATTTTCAACTTCCCGCTGATGGCGAGCGGGTGTCATATCAATAAAATCAATAACAATTAATCCACCTAAATCCCGTAATCGTAATTGACGGGCAATTTCATCAGCGGCTTCTAAATTGGTATTTAATGCAGTTTCTTCAATATCACCACCACGGGTTGAACGTGATGAATTAATATCGATAGCAGTTAATGCTTCAGTGGTATCGATAACTAGTGCGCCACCTGATGGTAAACGAACCTCACGTTGAAAAGCAGACTCAATTTGTGACTCGATTTGATAATGGCTAAATAGTGGAACATCTCCAGTATAGTATTTAATTTTACTTGCAAAATCTTCACGACCAATCGCTTCAATATGAAGACGAGCCATTTTGACAATTTTCGCATTATCAATTAGAATTTCACCAATGTCAGGGCGCAAGTAATCACGAAATGCCCTTACAATGACGTTACTTTCTTGATGAATAAGAAAAGGTGCTGCTCTATTTTCCGCTGCTTTTTTTATTGCTTGCCAATGCTTAAGACGATACTGCAAATCATGCTTTAGCACTTCTGCAGATTTACCTACACCAGCAGTACGAACAATTAATCCCATACCATCAGGTATTTCTAATGAGGATAATGCCTCCTTTAGTTCTGTGCGATCCTCTCTCTCAATACGTCGCGATATCCCACCTGCGCGAGGGTTATTTGGCATTAAAACAAGATAGCTGCCAGCTAAACTTATAAAAGTCGTTAGCGCCGCACCTTTATTTCCTCGTTCCTCTTTATCAACTTGGATAATAACTTCCTGGTCTTCTTTTAAAACATCCTTTATGTTTGGGCGACCGTGTGGCTGATAATAGCTAGGGAAGTATTCACGTGCAATTTCTTTAATTGGAAGAAAACCGTGTTTTTCTGATCCATAATCAACAAACGCTGCTTCCAAACTAGGTTCTATACGGGTAATTTTACCTTTGTAAATATTTGCTTTTTTTTGTTCGTGTCCGAGATTTTCAATATCTAGGTCATAAAGACGTTGCCCATCAACAAGAGCAACACGCAACTCTTCTTGTTGAGTTGCGTTAATTAACATTCTTTTCATTATAAATACTCATTTTCTACTAAGTCAGAAAAGTTGCGACTAAAAATAGTTACTGTTAACCGAATGGTTTTGTGACTTTTTTACATAATCGACAACTTTTTGCAGTTGTCGGTTTGTATTGAAAGATAATTTTTTGTTAAGCTACGTTTAAATAAAACGCTACATTCTTAAATTAGTATTGTTTCTAAATTTATTCGTTCAATATATTGATTAGCTAATCCAGTAAACTTTTTTTTAAAAATTGAATAATTTATTTTTAATTTTATACACCGTCTTACGTCATTTCTGCGTATTTATATCATCACAAATAGATCGATCTTAAATTATGCTAACGCTTATTTTAATAAGCGTTATGGGAACACTATTCATTATTCCATTGCTTATAGGCAGATATCAAGATAACTTTTGCTGTTTATTGCGTTTTTATAGGGAAAAATGTGAAAAAAATGCATTTGAGACAGGAATTGATAAAGGTAAAAAGTTTAGACAAAATATCATAATATTCGATTACAATCGTTAACAAATTTAAATATTAATAATATATTATAATTATATAATGAAAATACATAATCAGGTTCAATTTATTACTATCGATAATGATGAAGCAGGCCAACGTATTGATAATTTTTTATTGAGACGTTTAAAAGGTGTTCCTAAGAGTAGGATTTACCGCTTACTTCGTAAGGGTGAAGTAAGAATAAATAGCAGCAGAATCAAACCTGAATATAAAATTCAAGCAAGCGATTTAATTAGGATCCCACCCATTAGACTGGCAAAAAAACAACAGTATATTATTTCAGCTAAATTGAATAAGATAGCCGAACTTATAGATTATATACTTTACGAAGATAAACATCTATTAGTTTTGAATAAGCCTTCCGGTATGGCTGTTCATGGTGGTAGTGGAGTAAATTTTGGTGTTATTGAAGCTTTACGCACATTACGTCCTGAAGCACGCTTTTTAGAACTTGTCCATAGGTTAGATCGCGAAACATCGGGTGTTTTGCTGATAGCAAAAAAAAGTTCGGCTCTTAGGGCATTACATAAACAGTTACGTTTAAAACAAATGCAAAAACAGTACCTTGCACTAGTGAAGGGGCAATGGCCGTCACATATGAAAGTTATTCAGTCACTTTTATTAAAAAATATTTTACAAAGTGGCAAACGGATAGTCAAAGTCAGCATCGATGGTAAATATTCAGAAACTCATTTTAAAATTCAAGAATCTTTTTCTAATACTACACTAATTAATGCCAATCCAATAACAGGGCGAACACATCAGATCAGAGTGCATGCACAATATGCAAAGCATCCTATTGCGTATGATAACTATTATGGTGATCGCGATTTTGATCAACAGTTAACGATTACTGGTTTAAAACGACTTTTTTTGCATGCTAGTTCATTAATGTTTATTCATCCATCTAGTGGGGAAAAATTAACTTTCAACGCTCCTTTAGACCAACAGCTTAAAAGCTGTTTGGCAAAATTACGTAAGCAATAATTTATCGCCAATACGTTTTTGAGCTAGATTAAATTATAAACCGCTTTGTTTTTGTATATAGTGAAATAATTAATTGAGAGAGCTGTTACACTGAGTGCGTAACATACAGTGATTGAACTAATTAACGACAAGCCAATTAAAGTAATCGTGGAAAGTACTTAACAAGTTTTTCAAATAACATGATACCTAATTCTTTTCTGAGATAAAGGCAACTCACATTAATATGGCTATCTTTATAAGATAGTTTTCAACTTCTATATCCTTATAGATGACAAAATAAACAGTAAAAAGTTCATATTTAGCATTGTATTTTTGGTTTTATTATCAAATAAATATAATTTATATAAAAGATATTTTTTGTCAAAAACTTATTTCAATTGCTTAATTTTCTTTTGATGAATCAGTAATTTTTCTATTATTTGATTTGCAAAGATGCAAACTTGATCTATACCTTTTATTAAATAAATAGGATACTTAGTCACTAATGATTTTGTTTTCAATTGCTAATTGAGTAACAAGATAACTTACAGTTACATTAATTAATGGAAGTTTTATCTATATTCAGCACATTAGTAATAAAAGGTAAGGATAGCTTTTGTAGTAGTTGATAGCGTAAAGATGAGATTGATGCCAATACAATTGATTTCATAAAATAGCTAAAAGTAATAGAGAAATATGGTGAAACATTTAAAAATAATAGAGGTTAAATAGCGAATATTTATGAATAATAATCAAAGTAGCCTTTCATTTGGCTATTTATCATTACAAAGATAAGATGCGTGCCTTATGAAAAATAAATTATTTAGGATATCCTTTTCAAGTAAAAAGGATTTGCCTGTCCTAAATCAGCAGTAAGCAGTAAGCAGTAAGCAGTAAGCTTTAAGCAGTAAGCAGTAAGCAGTAAGGAGTAAGGAGTAAGCAGTAAGCAGTAAGTAAAGTTACTGATATAACTATTTAATTATCGTTTGCAATAAAATAATAAACATTTACTAAAAAGGTAATTTTGATGTCGATGTTACATTAAAATATGAACGTTGTAAAAAAAATTTTAATCACCAGGTTTATTTAACCTATTATTTTAGTCCTGTTACTGATGATAAGAGGATTACGTGTTACCTGAATAGAATAGTATGAACCAAATCACTAAATGATTAATTGGGAAAAATAGATTTGCTAGTAATGATTGAAGATGAAATAATTCTCTTTTTGCCGGTCATTACGGTTAATAACTTTGAACACTGTGAAGTGTGTTCGACGCGAATATGGTTTTTTATAAGTTGCCTAACGAGGCAGAAAAAAGCCAAATCTCTTTGCCATATTAGTTAGTTTAAAAAGTACTTAGGGAGTAAGGTCAATGGCTGTACAACAAAATAAACCCACTCGCTCAAAACGAGGTATGCGTCGCTCACATGATGCATTAACAATTGCTGAAGTCTCAGTAGATAAAACTTCTGGTGAAACCCATTTACGTCATCATGTGACTGCTGATGGTTATTATTGTGGCCGTAAGGTTATTAATAAATAGTTGCTGTATTAATTATTAAACAAATTAATACCTTGGCTAATTTAATCTTAGCATTAGATGCGATGTGTGGGGACAATGGTCCTCGTATTATTGTGTCTGCTGCATTGCAAGTACTAATTTCTAACCCGCAATTAAGATTATTACTAGTCGGCATTCCCGAAATTTTAAACCCATTACTTTCAGATCAGCGTGCTGAACTACGTGATCATTTACAAATTGTCCCTGCTAAGTATGCTATTGCTAATAATATTAAGCCATTAGAAGGAATTAGGCAAAGTAAAGACTCGTCCATGCGGATTGCTTTAGAATTAGTGAAATCTGGTCAGGCTCAAGCATGTATTAGCGCTGGAAATACTGGTGTACTTATGGGATTAGCAAAACTCATATTGAAAACAATAAATGGTATTAAAAGACCAGCGTTAACAACGATTTTACCAAATCAAAAACATGGTAAGACCGTTGTACTTGATTTAGGCGCTAATGTTAACTGCGATAGTCAAATGTTAGTGCAATTTGCCGTGATGGGAGCAATAATGGCTGAAGAGCTTATTAATATAAGCAATCCACGAGTAGCATTATTGAATATTGGGGAAGAAGAAAGTAAGGGCTTAAATAATATCCGCGAAGCCGCTTCAATATTAAAAACAATATCTTCTATTAATTATATTGGTTACCTAGAAGGTAATGAGTTATTGACTGGTAAAGCTGACGTATTCGTTTGTGACGGCTTCGCCGGTAATGTAACGTTGAAAACAATGGAAGGTGTGATACGCGTTATTTTATCTTTAATAAAACCTTCAACTACAGAAAATAAGATCTCATCCTGGCTGATGAAGTTGATTAAACCGTGGTTACAGAATCGTATCTTAAAACGTTTTGGGCACCTGGATCCAGACCAGTATAATGGTGCTTCACTTTTAGGATTACACGGTATTGTAATTAAAAGTCATGGAGCGGCAAACCAAAAAGCATTTAAGACTGCAATTGAACAGGCAATTCAAGCAGTAGAAAAGAAAATTCCTGATAGAATTGCAACTCGCTTGATACCTTACTACCAAAGAGTGATTAAAGCAAAATGTATACAAAAATCTTAGGTACTGGCAGTTATTTGCCTGTACAGATTCGTACGAATGCTGATTTAGAAAAAATGGTAGACACTTCTGATGAATGGATAACTACTCGAACAGGAATTAAAGAACGTCGCATTGCAACAGGAGAAGATAACGTATCTACAATGGGTGCTAATGCTGCACAAAAAGCGTTAGCAATGGCTGGTATCACAGCTAATGAGATTCATTTAATCGTTGTAGCAACGACTTCTTCGACTCATGCTTTTCCTAGTGCAGCATGCCAAATTCAGCAAATATTAGGCATTGAAAATTGTGCTGCATTTGATATTGCTGCTGCATGTGCTGGCTTCACTTATGCAATAAGTATTAGTGATCAGTTTATTAGAACAGGGATGGCGAAGAAGGCATTAATTATTGGTTCTGATGTATTATCTAAAGTATTAGATCCTAATGATCGTAGTACACTTATTTTATTTGGTGATGCAGCGGGTGCAATTGTTGTCGGTTGTTCACAAGAGCCAGGGATTTTATCAACCCATTTACATGCTAATGGCAGTTATAGTGATTTATTAACTTTACGACATCAAGAGCATAGTAAATTCTCAGAGCCAACTTATGTAATAATGGCAGGTAATGAGGTTTTTAAGGTCGCAGTGAAAGAGTTAGCTAATATTGTGGATGAAACATTAGAAAAAAATGCACTAAATAAATCAGAATTGGATTGGTTAGTCCCTCATCAAGCTAATTTACGGATTATTCAAGCAACTGCAAAGAAATTGGCTATGCCAATGCATAAAATTATTATTACGTTGGATAAACACGGTAACACTTCAGCGGCTTCAGTACCGACGGCGTTTGATGAAGCAGTCAGAGATGGTCGTATACAGAGAGGCCAAATAGTATTACTTGAAGCGTTTGGTGGCGGTTTTACTTGGGGTTCAGCGCTCCTTCGTTTTTAAATTAAACAGGAAAATAAAAATGTCTAATTTTGCAATGATATTTCCTGGCCAAGGCTCTCAATCTCTTGGCATGTTAGCTAATCTAGCAAAAGAGTTTACAGTAGTAGAGGAAACGTTTGCTGAATCTTCTAATGTCTTAGAATATGATTTATGGAATTTAATACAAAATGGATCAGAAGAAGAATTAAATAAAACTTGGAAAACACAGCCAGCACTTTTATCCGCATCTGTAGCAATTTTTCGAGTATGGAAGAAAAAAAAAGGCAAAATGCCTAAACTAATGGCAGGCCATAGTTTAGGTGAATATTCTGCATTGGTCTGTGCTGACGTCATTGATTTTAAATCCGCTGTTAAATTAGTAGAGCTACGTGGGCGATTAATGCAAGAGTCTGTACCGATAGGGATGGGTGCTATGTATGTAATTATTGGTTTAGATAATGAATCAATATTATTGTCATGCCAGCAAGCTACCCAAGGCCAAGTAGTTTCTGCAGTTAATTTTAATTCGCCTGGGCAAGTTGTTATTGCAGGTGAAAAAAGTGCTGTTAAAAGAGCAGCAGCCTTATGTAGGGCTGCTGGTGCAAAACGTACTTTACCGTTGGCTGTTAGTGTACCTTCACATTGTGCGTTAATGCAACCCACAGCAAAAAGATTAGCAGAAGCATTAGAAGCAATTGCATTTAATAAGCCTAACATCGCTATTGTAAATAATGTTGATGTTAAAATTGAAAATTCGGTAGAAAGCATTCGTCATGCTTTAGTCAGACAGCTTTATAATCCTGTACGCTGGGTTGAAACTATTGAATTCATGGCTGAACATGGAATCGTGCAACTATTAGAAATAGGGCCAGGTAAAATATTAACTGGCTTAACTAAGCACATTGTAAGTACGATTAATTCGGTAGCAATTAATGATACGGCATCATTAAACGCTGCATTTATAAATAATTGAGGAAAACATGAGTTTTTATGGGAAAATAGCCTTAGTGACTGGAGGAAGTCGTGGTATCGGGCGATCAATAGCTGAACTACTGGCTGAACATGGTGCGAAAGTAATCGCTACTGCTACAAGCAAAAAAGCTACAGAGACAATTAGTAATTATCTTGGTGATAAAGGAAAAGGTTATATCTTGAATGTGACAGACACTGAATCTATTAATAGTACTCTATCTAAAGTTCGTGAAGAATTTGGTGAAATTGATATTTTAGTTAATAATGCAGGTATTACTAGTGATAATCTATTACTGCGAATGAAAAAAGAAGATTGGAGCAGGGTTATTGATACGAACTTAACTTCGATATTTAGTCTATCCAAAGCTATAATGCGTTCAATGATGAAAAAACGTTATGGTCGCATTATTTCTATTGGTTCAGTGGTCGGTACACTAGGTAATGCTGGACAGGCGAATTATGCAGCAGCTAAAGCAGGTATTACTGCTTTTAGTAAATCATTAGCCCGTGAAGTAGCCACCCGTGGTATTACAGTAAATGTTGTTTCACCTGGTTTCATAGAAACAGATATGACTAGATCGTTGACAGATGAGCAGCAAGCAGGCATTTTAGCTAGTGTTCCTATTGGGCGACTTGGTTATGTAAAAGAAATTGCCAGTGCTGTAGCATTTTTAGCTTCTGATGAAGCATCTTACATCACAGGTGAAACATTACATGTCAATGGTGGCATGTATATGAGTTAAAAACTAATGAATCATTTGCATAGTTAATGCTAAAATAGCATTAATAATGCGAAATTAGGTTCAAATAGCCAGGATTCGGTTGTGCTTTTCCTGTATCTAAACTACGAAAACCATCGTGAAAACGAGTTTTAATAGGAATTAAAATAGTATGAACACTAAAGACCAAGGTGTTGAGAGCAACAATATTGAAGACCGTATTAAGAAAATAATTGCGGAACAGTTAGGTGTTAAAGAAGATGAAGTTATAAATAATGCTTCATTTGTTGAAGATTTAGGTGCCGATTCTCTTGACACTGTTGAATTAGTAATGGCATTAGAAGAAGAGTTTGATACCGAAATTCCTGATGAAGAAGCGGAAAAAATCACGACAGTTAAAGCAGCTATTGATTATATTCATAGCCATAGCTCATAAGCAGCAAATTTAATTATAGAGAGCTTTTATGCACATATTCAGGCGGTCTCGATCGACCGTCTATATTTTTACTAAAATTATTTCTTCTCTAGAGGATATAAATATCTAGACATTGAGTAATTGTAACTAAAATTAAAATATTAACTCCTATTAGCAATGTAAGTTGAATCAAATTGGAATCTTGCATGTGCTCTTGATAGAATGGCGTCATCCTTATTGAGTATTTTAATACTGAAGACCATATTAACAAGTTCACTGGTTCAGTTAATAACTTTAATCATGATAATTATGGAATTTCTGTTAAAGATGAAAACGCAAGATGGATTTTTATCTAAAATAGCTTGCTTCTGGTAAATAAGTTATTAAAGATTAAAGCGTAAAATTAAAGAAAAAATATAGATTATGTTGAACAACAATTTATTTCTAACATTAGCAAATTAAGCTTAACATAGGAAAACTGTGATACATTACTGAGTAATACTTGAGCATCAAGTAAGTACTTTTTTGTTCATTTAATCATAATCAATATGATAGCTTAATCCTTAAGTATTATTTATGGTTTTAAAAAGTCCAGCTATCTCCATTGCTACTGCTTATATTTTAGGAAAGTATACCATTGCTCATGCAGCACATGTTATAGCTATATGCAATATAGATATTATTCTAGCTGGAGTCGTAGAAAGCAAGTACACCTTTTTAAATATTATTGGCTTTAACTTCCTTAAAACCTCATCAAAATTGTAATGATAAACTAAGCAAGCAAGCTAATGATGCTGGATACAACTGTATTGAGTATGTAATAACTGAAAGTATGCTTGCTAATGGATTCATTACTTATAGAGAACTAGAGATAATTCCATCTCATTCGCCCATAGAACAAACATAAAGATAACTTGGCCGATAGACCTGATGAATGTGGATAGAAGAGTTATTAGGAAATCTAATGTATATCACGGCAAGTTACTTTCCACTCTAATCCTTCATAAATCTGTTCTCCAGCCTTAAATTGAACTTTAGTTACCATCAGAGTTAAGCAGGTAAAATCCACTTAGTAGGTTCTAGCTTTTCTGAACAAACGGGAGCAGCTTCAAACTATTAAAGCATTATTTTCCAAAGCACAGTGCTTCACACTTCGGCTTTATAACTTTTACTATCGTAAAAGTCGATTTAATCAGATTTAACGTTCTTATGATGTATAATGTGCTAACGGGAAATCGTAGAATCCCAGTAGTTCTTCTTAATTTTTCTCCAGTTTTTTATCGCTGCAGAGATACATTACTAAAAAACCTTTCTAACAAATTATCAAACTTTATTAGTGGCATCACTGCCTCTCTAGTAAAGAGACTTCCTGTATCTTAGCCTTAACTTTCGGTTGGATGCCTTTTTGGAATGAAATCCATAACCATAAGCTATTTTATCTAACTAACAACATTGATGCCGCGCGCCTAAAGATATTTTTTGCCATTGTATTCAAAACTAAGTGGAATCCGTCTCTCCTAACAATCTTAGGAGATATGATTAAGCTATCTGCTAGCTAGGCATTAGAAGTTAAACCCAGTTCGCTTCTAACTCTTTATATATATCTTTGAACACAATGAACTCCTTCATGGGCATACATATGGCTGCCAAATATAACTAGTAGAGCAAAAGAGATAACCGTCCATGACAGGACGGTATATGATATTGTTCAGAAGCAAATGTAGTGCGTATTACTAAATTATCCAGACACTATTACCTATGCTCTTCAAGCTATTGTTGCTTTAATTTGGTGTCTACTGTCCCAAAGACAGTATCTACTTTTTCACCTAGAGTCTTCTCTAGAGCTTCGTAAAAATCAGCGGTGAATATACCTAACAGCTACCAACCAGGGTAGCGACTCTTTGTTGATTTTACACCTTTCAGATAAGGTGATGCTTTAAGCTATTGAATGGTATCCGTTGCTGCTGCGATTCCTGATCTTAGGAACTTTAATTCCAACATCGCCAACAGCAGTTTATATTGTTCATTATGGCGAATAATCGTTACGGTCGACGGCATGACACCTGTTAACAACAGCGACGTTGAATGTCTTGTTGCAGAATCATGACTTTAAGCTCCACTTCAATAGCGGTGCCTATCAAGATTCTTAGTAGCTTAATGGATAAGTTCATTAAATAGATTATGGTAATATCTAGTTTCGCAAATTAAATCTAGATACACTTTTTATGGAATATCATAACTATATGATTAAAATCATTTACGAAATCAATAAGTATAATACAATATTATTTCTAAAACCTAATACAAAATAAATGAAAATAATTCCTACTTCTGATACTACATAGTTTAGTAGTCATGTTAATGATGTATAACCCCCTCCTCCCCCTCATAGTAATTCTGAAGTTTTTAGGTCAATTATCAGAGTTAAAGTAGAACCAAGATATTTACGCTATCCCACACACCCACTTTCATATTTTTATCAAAGTAAAAGTAACATCTATATTTGTGACCTTAGATAACTCCGTCATTTCTTTCTGGTACGGATACCTAAGACCAATAAGAGTATTGAGATTTATTAGGTTACAGCTCTGACACAGAAATCGGATGATAGCGCCTTGCCAGATTTGTAGCTACTCTTTTTTCAAGAAGAGATCAACGTGATACAACATACTCAATATCCAAACCCCTATAAGTGACGAAGACATAAATAGGCAATCGCTGATTGAATTGTCGACTATAAGTATTCAAAAGGTATACAAGATACCAATTTCGATATCCTATTTGCGTCTCTCTACTACAGAATAGAGCACCAGCAGTCAGAAACAGAGCATTGAGTATCAGCTAGTTATTACTGAAAAAGGCCAAAGAAAATGGGCATGGTGAAAGTAATATTTACTAGACTCAGTTAACTAACATATGAATTTACTATATTAACCATTCTCACTAGTTTTAAAACTATATGAACTACAAACTTTTGATTTACAATTTTGTCAGAAAAAACGATTATGAGAACTTCAGGGGGGAAGTGTAGCAGTAGCGACAAACACCCATGATATAACTCATTCAGGTAAGAATTTGCTTGATAGAGCGACATGTATCCACAGGAGTTAATTCTTTTACCATGTTTTTCAAAAATATTTTTACTCTTATTAATGAATAATAAATTATGCTTTTTTAGTGTACTGGCTTTCAGAGATGATGGCGTATTCAATTTGATTGATCTCGTGAATGATTTCAATATCAGAGAGATTATATGCCATGAAAATTTAAGCTACTAAGCAATCCGTAAAACTAGATATTATCTGTTACTTTCTTGTATGAATTCATTGGTAATTGAGCTAAGTAGCTGATAGGCACCGCTGTTACGACGTATCTTGAAACCATGACTAAAACAATGTGTTAAATGCCGCCTTGTCAACGGGTTATGCCATACCCGTCAACCGTAATGGTTAATTGTCGCAGCGAATTATACAGACTGGTATTAGCATATTGAGATTAAGGTGCCTAAGGTTAAAAGGGATTCAAGCAGCAACGGAGTATATTTCAACAGCTCCTTGATACCGAATTATTTGAAACGGGAAAAATCGTCAAAAAGTTACTATCCATTATTTGTACCTGTAAAACATCTTCACCCGTGGTTTTCACAAAGTTCTTGTGGCGATTTTCTATGAAAAAGTACGTAGTCTCTCTTGCCAAGCGCCATAAGCAGACTGAAACAAGAATGGCTTAAAGAGTACAGGCAATGTGGTGGCTGTGTAATTTTAAACGATACGCGTTATGTTTATTTCTTAACTGAAGGACATATACTGTCCTGTCAGGCAATCTGATCACCTTTGCATGCTGCTTAGTATCGGCGTTACTGTGCATAGATGCTAGGGAGCTTATTGCAATTTAAGATTCTTATCAAGAGCCATAAGCGAACTGGACTGAACTTTTCAATAGACTACGAGCGCGTGGTTTAACTATATTTTCCAGATTTTTTAGAGTGAATGGAGTAGTCCTTAATCTTAGAATACAATGGCAAAGATATTCTTAGATAAGCAGTATAAATGCTGTGTGGTATACAAAACAGCTAATATACTGCCTTTATTCCAAAAAAGCATTCAACACCGAAAGTTAAGGGTAAGATTTGGAATCTCTTGCTAGTAGAGAGGAGTCGTGATATGCCACTAACAAAACCTTTAACGCTTTCTTGGAAATGGTTTCAGCAATCTTCTTCCAGCAATGAAGAAGATAAAGAAAGATCAAGAAGAACAGTTAGCGCTCTATAATTTCCCGTCAGCACACTGAAAATCAATAAGAATAAAAAATCTAATTGAATCGGCTCTTGCAACAGTGAGTGAGACTATGAAGCAAATTCACGAAGCACTGTGGTTCAAGAAAATAACCATTTCAATGATATTTGAGCTTTTTTCATCTGCTCAGAAAAGCTGAATCCGCGCGGTTAAGAGGATTTGATCTTCTGATTCTTAGTAGTAATAAAGTCCAGTTTAAGAATAGAGAATAGATTTATCAATTATCAAAGTAGAATATAACCTGGCCACTATACACCAGATTTACTTTAATAATCTCTGAAAAGTGATGTAGAGTTGAAAACATATAATATATATTATACAGTTATTTTAACTTTAACAGTACAAATGATTTGATAGTTTTTGTAAAGTTAATTAATTCATGCTTCTTTATAAAGAACCCTCAATTTAAATTAAGATTGAAGGTTTTATTGATAATAATAGTGAATTTCCAATAAACTATTGGAATAAATTGTAGATATTCAATTTGAATAAAAAGTTAACGCTATGATATGTTGGATTAATGGTGAACAGCGAAATAATATTTCTGTAATGGATAGAGCTGTTCAATTTGGTGATGGATGTTTTACAACAATCCGTGTGGTTGAACATCAGCCAGCCTTATTGGCCTATCACCTTTCTCGCTTACAAAAAGGAGTTAAACAATTACTTTTACCTACCCCAGATTGGCAAAAATTAGCTACTGATATAAATCAGATAGCGCAATTTAATAAAAAAGATTTAGCGGTTATTAAAGTTATCATTAGTCGTGGTGAAAGTGGACAAGGGTATAGTATAGCTAACCTCAACAAAGCAACCGTTATTATTTTATTAACTGATTATCCAGTTATTTATTTAAAACAACAGCAAACAGGTATTGATTTAATAATAAGTAAAATACCTGTAAATAACAACTGTTATTTGGCTGGAATTAAACATTTAAATCGCTTAGAGCAAATACTGATAAAACAACAAATTACATCATTGAATGTTGATGAAGCTATTGTGACGGATACTAATGGCATATTGATTGGATGCTGTGCAGGGAATATTTTTTTACGTAAAGGAAAAGAAATTTATACACCAAATTTAAATCATGCTGGTGTTGAAGGTGTAATGCGCAAACAGGTTATTACGAGTTTATCTGATACTGATTATGAACTTTTTTATATCAGCGCTAACCTTAATATATTGACGTATAGCGATGAGGTGATCATTACTAATTCTTTAATGCCCATATTATCAATTAATCGTATTTTAACTCAGACAAAGCAATCCGTATTGCATTATTATTCGCGTGAATTATTCAATTTTCTTTTGCCACATTGTTTTAGGTTAAATTAATATTAGATTAATTTTTATAATGTAATATTAGGAATATTAGTATTAAATGAAGTATGCAAGACGAATATTATGGTCGATTATTTTATTATTAATATTGAGTGCCTGCATTCTCTATATATTTTATCGTCAGATACAAAATTACGCTGATACGACTATTAATATTTATGAAACAACAATTTTTACTTTACCTGTAGGAACAGGGCGAGCAGGATTAGAATCATTGTTAACAGAACAGAAAATAATAAAATCGCCGGATAAATTTCAATGGTTACTGAGATTAGAACCATCATTAGCGCAATTTAAAGTAGGGACATATCGATTAAATCCTGGCATAACATTGAGGGCAATGTTAAAAATATTTTTTGCTGGTAAAGAAGCACAATTTAGCTTGCTGTTTATTGAAGGCTCTCGTTTCGAAGATTGGGAAAAAGTATTACATAAAGCACCTTATTTAAGGCAGACTACCGATAATCTAGCACAGCAGATAGGGTTACCTTCTGGTCAATCACTAGAAGGATGGTTTTATCCAGACACTTACTATTATACAGCAGAAGTAAGTGATATTGATATATTAAAGCGCGCCCACCAGAGAATGGTGACAGTTCTTAAATATGAATGGCAAGAACGGGCGTCAAATTTACCGTATAAAACGCCATATGAAATGTTAATTATGGCTTCAATTATTGAAAAAGAAACTGGCATTAATATAGAGAGAGCTAAAGTAGCATCGGTATTTATTAATCGATTAAAGAAAAAAATGCGGTTACAAACAGATCCTACTGTTATATATGGTTTAGGTGATAAATACCGTGGAATGCTATATCGTAATGATATAGACAAGCTAAGCCCTTATAACACTTATTTAATTGTTGGTTTGCCACCTTCCCCAATTGCTATGCCTAGCAGAGCTTCAATTAAAGCTGCGGCTCATCCTGATAAAACCGACTATTTTTATTTTGTTGCAACAGGTAATGGTGGGCATACTTTTACTACTAATTTTAATGATCATAATCAAGCAGTTAAACATTATCGTCAGACAAAAGATAAAAATGAATGAAAAATTGTTATATAGTTATTGAAGGCCTTGAAGGTGCAGGAAAAACTACTGCGATAAAAACAATTGTAAAAACACTCACTAAAGTAGGAATAACTGAGATTGATTTTACTCGTGAGCCAGGCGGAACCCTATTAGCAGAAAAATTGCGTCAATTAATTAAGCATGGTATTGGCAAGGAAAAAATCACCGATAAAGCAGAACTATTAATGCTTTATGCTGCGCGTATTCAATTAATTGAAAATGTTATCAAACCTGCTATTGCGAAGGGAAGATGGGTCATTGGTGATCGCCATGATCTCTCATCACAAGCATATCAAGGCGGAGGACGTGGGCTTTCCGTTGAATTAATGAAAGTATTACGCAATACTATATTGGATGATTTTCGACCTGATCTAACATTATATCTTGATATAGAACCCGATCTTGGCTTGCAACGAGCACGGGGGCGTAGTAAACTAGATCGGATTGAAAAAGAGTCATTGGATTTTTTTAAACGAACTCGTCAGCGTTATCTTGAGTTAGCAAGAGAAGATAACACAATTATCACAATTGATGCTAACCAATCTCTAAAAGAGATGCAAAAAATCATTTGCCAAACATTATTAAATTGGTTAGCAGCTAAAGGCAAGTGAATGAACTGGTATCCATGGTTAAATTATGCATATAGACAGATAATTGCTCTTCATCAGAAGAGTCAAGGACATCATGCATTACTATTACATTCTAATGCTGGAATGGGAAGTGGTTCACTCATTTATGCCATTAGCCGTTGGCTAATGTGCCAACAGCCAGTAGATATGAAAAGCTGTGGGGATTGTCGTAGCTGTCAACTGATGAGAGCTGGAACACATCCAGATTGGCATAAAATTACCGCTGAGAAGGGTAAAAATACAATACGTATTGAAAATATTCGTTGGTTAACTGAGGTTTTAGTTAACCATACACAGCAAAGTTGGCCGAAAGTTATTTGGTTTTCTGAGGTTGAAGCACTAACAGAATCGGCTAGCAACGCATTATTGAAAACTTTAGAAGAACCGACAGACAATACCTATTTTTTTTTAGAATGCTGCGATCCAGCTGCATTGCTAGCTACGTTACGTAGTCGATGTTTTTATTATTACCTTTCAGTGCCAGAGCAAAGGTACGCAATTTCTTGGTTACAAAAACAAAAAATATCGCTAGCGTTAGCTGATATTAAAACAGCAATAAAATTGAATGCAGGGGCGCCTATTGCTGCTTTAACACTGTTACAGTCAGATAATTGGCTAAAAAGAAAGCAATTTTGCCAATCATTAATGCAATATTTATCAACTAATACAGTTTTAAATTGGTTACCTGAATTAAACAAACCAGACGCTAGCTATCGGATTAGCTGGCTGATAAGCCTATTGTTGGATGCAGTAAAATATCAACAGCAAGCAGGTAATTATTGTATTAATCAAGATCAATTATCATTAATTACTAAATTAGCCACTATCAACTCTGTTGACGCCTTATTAAAAAGCGCTACTGAATGGAAAAATTGCCGTCATCAATTAATGTCAATCATAGGATTGAATCAGGAATTACGATTAACATCTCAGTTAATTAAATGGCAAAACGTACTTAAATTACCATAGTTAAAAGAGTTTATTATGTTTTTAGTTGATTCACACTGTCATCTAAATTGTTTAGATTATAAGAATAAACATAAAGATATCGATGATGTTATCGCAAAAGCGGCGGATAATGAAGTAAAATATATTCTTGCTGTCGCAACAACGCTACCAGGCTTTATTAGCATGAAAAAGCAGGTTGGTCTGCGCAAAAATGTAGCCTTTTCATGTGGTATTCATCCGATTAACCTTAATCAAAGTTATAATTTTGATGAACTTGTATGTCTAGCCTCAGGCAGCGAAGTTGTTGCATTAGGTGAAACTGGTTTGGATTATCACTACCAAATTGAGAATGTTAAATTGCAACAAGCATCTTTTCGCCAACATATTCGTATAAGTTGTCAATTAAATAAACCTGTTATTATTCATAGCCGAGAAGCTAAACAAGACACTTTAAGCATATTAAAAGAAGAACAAGTTGGTGATTGCGGTGGGGTTTTACACTGTTTTACGGAGGATAAGCAGATGGTTAAAATATTATTAGATTTAGGGCTTTATATCTCATTTTCCGGTATACTGACATTTCATAATGCTGAACAGATCCGCCAGGTTGCACGTATAGTACCATTAGATCGTATCTTAATTGAAACTGACTCTCCTTATCTATCTCCTGTCCCCCATCGCGGCAAAGAAAATCAACCTGCTTATCTAAAATATATAGCACAATTTTTAGCTAAAATAAAAGGTATTAATGTTCAAGAACTTGCAGAAGTTACCACGCAAAATTTTTGCGATCTTTTTCATTTAACCATTAAACATGATTAAACAGCTTGCATTTTAAAAAAGATTTAAATAATGAAATTATGACAGCAGAAACAATTTTTAGTAAAATTATACGAGGCGAAATTTTTGCTGATATTGTTTATCAGGATAATTTAGTGACGGCTTTTAGGGATAAAGAACCACAGGCACCCGTCCATATTTTAATTATTCCTAATATTTTTATTTCAACCATAAATGACGCAAAACCTGAGCATGAACAAACTTTAGGACATATGATTACGGTAGCAGCAAAAATAGCAAAGCAAGAAAACATTGCTGATGATGGCTATCGTTTAATTATGAATTGTAACCAACATTCCGGTCAAGAAATTTTTCATATTCATATCCATTTACTGGGAGGTCATCCTTTAGGGGCGTTGTTAACAGCAAAAAAAGAATAGATAAATTTTTAAACTGCTATTTCATAGGTTTAGCATTAAAAAAGATAAAAGTAGTTTTTGGTTAAAATTTAATTATTAAATAATTTAAATTGATGTTTAACCTCAGATTTTTATTGTTCAGTTTACCTTGCAATTTAAGGTATATAGGAGAAGAGTAAATGAGACGTATTTTTCAACTTATGGTTGTAACATTTACATTAGTTGGTTGTTCATCGATAACAAGTAAAAAACAGGTACCACTCATTACAATCAAGCCCGCTAAACCTAGCGGGCAATCAATAATATCAACATCTCCAGATAATACTGTACCGCAACTACCAAAAATAAAAACAGTTAATTGGTTAACAGCAATTATTCCTTTAGCCAATCAACTGGTACAAGCGAAGGGGGTTGAATCAGGCAAGGTTTTATTGATTGATTCAATCAAAAATAATACCAATATATCGATTCAATCGATCGATGCTATTATTGATGCAGTCAATAACCAACATGTATTTAAATTAGTTCCACAAGATGTAGTGATAAATGCACGTAAAGCGCTGGGTTTATCCCAAGAAGACAGTTTAGTTACACGAAGTAAATCCATAGGATTAGCGCGTTATGTGCAAGCTGATTATGTCTTATATTCGGTGATTTCTAGTAATCAACAACAAAGTGAAATTAAAATGCAATTAATGGCAACACAAACGGGTGAGATCATCTGGTCAGGATCAAATCGTATTGAATAAAAAAGAAATACTTATCATGGTAATTTTACAAAAACATCCAGCAAAAATAACACATAATAAATTCCGACTTAAAGCATTATAGAGACCATCTTTGTAGAAGATTTCTTGTTGAAGCAATTAAAAATATTAAATTTAATATCCGTTTTGCAGAAAAATAAGCATAAAAATATTACGCTAACTTACTTAGTTTGTTGCTACTATAAATATGTTTTTGAACCCAATAGTTATTCGGTAACTATTAGAATAAATTGAAGATAAAGTAGTTACTGATAAACTCTATTTTTTTCCTTAAATTATATCAACTATTAAATCACATACTCGCATTATTACATTCATATCTATTATCTAGTTACTCACTTCAACTCATCAGTATTTAGTTTGCTACTGATAGCATTATTAACTCACGTAACTTATCACCTACTTAGATAAGTTTACATTAATTCTTTTAACATGCACAAAAACTTAAAACTAGTAAAAAATATTTATTCATCTTGATTTTCATAAAATAAATATTTTATTAGTTGATAATAAAATGTTAAAAACTCTTGAATTTGAAATATGCTACCTGATTGCGATATGGCATTTGTTCTGAGCACCTTATTTGAAACAAATAGTTAAGATAAAAATATACAAAGTAGATTTTTTTCAATACTATTTTTAGTAATTGAATTCTTATAATAATTTTTATAAATTAAAACAATAAATTGTATTTTTGCTAGTCCTGGAGTTAATTCCTAGATCCCGGAAAATAGTATGGTATTTTGAATAATTCAGGTTTAACTTTTAACTAATATTTTATGAGTTATTAGAAAATCTAAGTGTATAGCGGTTATGTTAAGTTCAACTCCACTGCTTCATTAATATATTCTCCATCATTAAATTTAATGTTGTTACCACTAGAATCAGTATGGCAAATCCTATTAGCCACTTCAAATTTTTTGGAGAAAACTGGAGCAACTTTAAATATCATTCAAAGTGTTGACTTTCTTAAACTACAGTACTTAGCACGTCAGATTCATAAGCTTTCTGTTAGAAAAGCTGATTCAATCGGATTGGGTTGTTATTATTGACGGAAAATGGAGGACACTCTTAGTAACCCCCATATAGAGTAGGCTGATTGGAAGTCGTAGAATGTCAACCAGTCTTCTCGATCTTTCTCCAGTTTTTCATCGCTACAGAGATGCATCGCTAAAAAACCTTTCTAATAAGAATCTAACTGTATTAGTGGCATTATGTCTATCTCTCTGCTAATCTCAGCTCATGACAAGAGCTTAAGCCTTAACATTCGGTTAAATGCCTTTTTTGCAATAATTTAGCACCAAATGCTGTTTTATGCACTAAATAACGTTAGTGATGCGCTCCTTGTAGTGTCTTTTCCATTCTAAAAAAATAAAACACCGTATTCCGTAGCAATCATAGAAGATATGCTTAAGCACTTGCTCGCAGTCCATTAAAAAATGGGACTCAGTTTGCTCTTCTTAATTATAAATAACTATTTTCGATCGCAATGAACTCCTTACATTCATGTGCAGTGACGTCAATAATGGCAACAGACAAAGACAACCAGTTCCTCCTAATAAAACGGTATATCCCTCTTCAACTAAAAAATAAACATAACGCATATTACTTAAATCACAGAGCTACTATTTCCTGCATTCTTTAAGTCATTGCTGTTTCAGTTTTCTGATGATACTTAACAGAGGAACTATGTGCTTTTGCTGAGAAGCGGCTCAAAGCTTCGTAAAAATTACTGGTGGATAATACCTCCTTTCTTACAGGTACAAAATCCATGGTAGAAAATCTTATTCGCTTTTTTTATAGGCTTCAAATAGAGCAGAACTAAGCTATTAAGGTAACATTCCGTTTTCGATGCAATTCTTGATATTAGGGACTTTTAATCTCAACATTATCAATACTTGTCTATATTAAATTCGCCGCAGCAAATAACCGTTATAATCAATAGCTTAAAACCTCGTTGATAAGGTAACGTTGAGCATGTTGCAGCATATTGTTGAGAGTGCGGTTCAGGCGCAGGTATCTATAAACTGCCCTATCATCATTACGAATGGGTTTATACAAATGATCAGAATAATATTCCCTTACAGATCACTGTAAGGGTAGGATTTTGATAGGATATCATTTTTGTTGTCGAAGTCATTCACGAAATCAATCAGCAGGATATACAGCTATCATCTCTAAAACTCCATAACACCAGAATAAACATAACTCTATCTTTCATAGAGTACAATGGAATTTTATTATCCAATAATGATTGGCATAATTCCTGATTGCACAGCTAAACATATTAATATTGAGTGACTTCAATCTTTTGAGCAGAATTAAAATTCTGGCTTTACAGCCTATCTTTTTGTATTTATTAGATTGCTAGATCATACCCAATAGAATTCCTTTAAGGATGCACCGTAGACTAATTCAGTATTCATATTAAGAAAATTAATCATTCTTTAAGAAGAAACTAAAAGTCATATCTATCTCATAAAAGGAGATAGAATTAATTTAATAGATTTTACTTTATAAGTAAAATCTATTAAAGTGTGTATTATTTATCTAATACATCAATTTTATTGATATTAATCCTAAGGTATTCTTAATAACCCTCGTTTTTCTATTCTATACATTATTTTTTAGAACAATTCTACTGTATATCCATCAATCTAATAGCATAGATAAAACTAACCTGATACCATATAGTTAAATTTATACAGATTTATTAGCAAGAATTTTTATAAAAACGGTAAATTTCGGTTTTGCTGGTTTTTTGCGAGCCGTCATCTTCAACGACTTATATAATACACCTTCGTAATAGTTATGCCTAGTTGATGTTTCGATAAGAAACTATAATAACAGATCATCTTAACATGACTCGCTGGAATATTCCTAATATAGACGCCCGATTATTTATTCCTGCGTCAATAGCTAATATTGGTGTTATTGAGTATGAATGTAATAATAATGTACAGCACTTTCCCCCCCATCGCTAACTCCGTAGTTTTACATAGATACCAGGGAGAAGCCGTTTAAGATAGAGTACAAAGTACTTCACACTATTATATTCATCTCTTCCGTCTTTTTAAAAAAAAGTATACTTTCCAGTAACATCTCTGTATTGCACTTTCAAATAACCCTAGTACCGCTTTCTGGTGCGAATATACCTAAAAATAATAAGACTATTAGATTTATAAGGTTATAGCTGTATGATACAGTAAGCAAATAACAGCGACTAACCAATTTTTTTTTGGCTTCTCTTTTTTGAGAATAGTTTATATGCTATACAGAATGTTTAATATCTAGACCTCTATGATCTATAGAGACATGAACATGCGAGTATTGATTGAATTATCGACCGTAAGTATGCAAGGCATAGAAGATAGCAGTTTTGATATCCTGTTTTGCGTGTCTACTTACTGTAATATAACGTGAGTTATTTAGTGACGTAAAACAAAGCATTGATTAGCGATTCACAACCAGTTATTATTGAAAAGTCTAAGTAATATTGGCGTAGTAAAAGTGTAATGTATACCTAGCTGCAGTTAGGTAATATAAATTTATTATGCTAATTTACTGCTCGGTAACTTTGATGTCGCATGAACTGAAAGATTTTACTTTATAGATTTGCCAAAAAACAGCGATGGTGGATTCTCCCCTTCTATGTTGAGAAAAGTTGCTGATAAAAATCCTTTATACTGCATGAAGAATTTTTCTATAGAGGTTGCTATGAAAAGTAAATATTAATACAGATCAAAGCGACTTTTTACTTACCCTATCCCAAGATAAAACTACATATCATTAGTTAATTCGGAAACAATTTATTGGATAATATTAATTCATGCATTGAATTAACTTATTTAGTTTACCTTATCTATACTATCACAGTTAAAATATTATTCGCAGCGGGAGAGACTACCCACACTACACATTAATTATGGTTATAACCATATCATTATAAAATCCTTGATTGTAAGAAAATATTTAAGAATCGTACTGAAGGTTTCCTTCTTGTAAAACTACATCACAAAGATAAAGGTTTAATTATCTTCGATGCATGTTGAATAGCTTGACTTTACGAAAATCAGAAAAATAAACAAACATTGATTTAAAACAGCGTTTAGATTAGCGTATATGCTTTCTTGCTTCAACAGCAACAGTAAACTTAAATACACTAAGCGGTATTATTGAGTCGATTAACATTTTTCTCTAAATCCTTTAAAGGAAGCGTTATATTTTACATAGAAAAGCTAGAAAAGGCGGGAGATGAGGAGATAAGAGAAAATAAGAAATCGCAGTCTTAATTGCCACAGATCCAATAAGGTATAATATGAGAAATTAGATTCTGAATAGTTTAATGTAGAATAGAATGTGCTGGCCGTTTTCTTGAGCTAATTATTGGTAAACAATTTCATATTTAAAATGTGAATAGTTATGTCAGCTAATTAAAAAGATGCCTGAGTAGATTTCATGATGTAGGGGTCCTTATTTACCGAATTATTTGGTATGGAGAAGATTGCTTAAAACCATAATAATTGAAATACAGACATGATTACAAATTGCTCTGCGAATAAAGTAACAACCTTTTTCCTAACATAGCTAAAATAATCAGCCAAATTGATTTTAATTAATTTAGGTATGAGAAAATAATCAACTATGATATACTGCAAAAATTAATATTTATTAATTTATTTAAATAACAAAAAAAATTATTTATGATAAGGTAGTTATAATGACCTCAAAAACTAAGATTATAATTGTCGGTGGTGGGGCAGGAGGATTAGAACTTGCAACCAAATTAGGGAATAAATTAAAACGCAAGAATAAAGCTGAGATTATATTAGTTGATTGCAATAAAAGCCATTTATGGAAACCTCTACTGCATGAGGTTGCAGCGGGCTCTTTAGATGACGGTGTTGATGCGCTAAGTTATTTAGCGCATGCCCGTAATCACTATTTTCATTTTCAGTTAGGTCGTTTGACCAATATTAATCGTAACAATAAAACTATCACACTCTCAGCGATACATGATAAGGAAGGTCAACTTTTAGTTCCAGAACGACAATTAAATTTTGATCTTTTAGTGATAGCACTAGGCAGTGTATCTAATGATTTTGGTATCGCCGGTGTAAAAGAGCATTGTATTTTCCTGGATAATCCTCAGCAAGCTTTTCGTTTTCATGAAAAGATGCTGAATTTATTTCTTAGCTACTCAGCGCACCATAAATCAAATGATAAGATCAATATTGCAATCATTGGCGGTGGTGCAACTGGGGTAGAACTTTCTGCTGAACTCTATAATGTTATCGAGCAATTAACAAGTTATGGTTTTGAAGGCTTGGATAAAGAAGCGCTTCATGTAACACTAATTGAAGCTGGAGAACGTATCTTACCGACACTACCTATACGGGTCTCAACAGCTGCACATAATAAATTAATTAAATTAGGTGTTCGTATTTTAACACAAACCATAGTAACTAGTACGGATAGCGATGGTCTTAATATTAAATCAGCAGAAAAAATTAATGTCGATCTAATTGTTTGGGCAGCTGGCATTAAAGTACCTGACTTTATGCATCAAATTGGTGAATTAGAAACAAATCGAATTAATCAATTAGTAGTTAATCCAACACTACAAACAACGCTAGATAGTTCTATTTTTGCAATTGGTGATTGCGCTTCTTGCTCTAAAAAAGATGGTGGATTTGTGCCTCCACGCGCTCAAGCTGCACATCAAATGGCCACTTTATGTTATAAAAATATCCTCGCTTTACTTGAACATAAAGAATTGCAAGAATATATCTATAAAGATTACGGCTCTTTAGTCTCATTATCTCGTTTTAGTACGGTTGGTAGTCTAATGGGGAATTTAGTACGCGGGAATATGACGCTTGAAGGAAAAATCGCTCGTATCGTCTATATTTCACTTTATCGGATGCATCAAATAGCATTACACGGTTATGTTAAAACTGGATTGATGATGTTAGTGGATAGTATTAATCGTATTATTCGACCTAGATTAAAATTACACTAACTGTTTAGTTCCGAATCATTACATAGACCCTAGTTGCCATATCTATCTATGGAATAGATAGCTACTAAGGGGTATAATTAAAAAGAAATATCATAATAAGACTCCATGTTCAAACAACTACAACATCTAAAATCAGAGCATCTTTTTAAGCTAGTAGAGAGCTTGCATCTACTTTTTATAAACATTATGGCATCTCCAAACTTTACTATTACTAAATGGTAACAGGTGATCATATTGATGATTACAGCCATATTCCTTATCATTTGCCGACGATTCTTTCATAAGCTCAAAAGTCGTAGTTATTTTTCCTTCGAAAAATATTTTTCTCTCTCGACGAATCTGCTAGCAGTCGTATGCGAATTCCTGGACTCCGTTGTATTTCGATTTTATCTAAATTGCTGTTTGCGTTTACCCGGAAAGGTGTTTACGTAAAATGAAAGAAGAATAATCCTACGAAGCCGTTCCCCACAAAGCGTTTAAAACTAAAAACTTAGTTATCTACACATAAATATGCATATCTTAAGTTATGATAACTCTGGTGTATGTGGTTTTAGAGATTGTGGCGTATCTTGTTTATTGTTTAATTAAATATTTAATAACAGAGAGATAAATATGTTATTAATTTACACTACAGATATCCATAAAACCAGATATTACCCTGTGATTCATTGCATGAACTTATTCGTAATGCTACTTTAAGCTGATAGACATTCTCTTTAAGAATGATCTCTAAAGCAATGCTGCGATAACGTGCTGAACAAATTTTCTTGACGGGTGTCCCTACCGTTTAGGCAAATGATTATTTGCCACCGCTAATCTACAAACTAGCATTGATGCTATTGAGATTAACTGGCTAAGATTAGGAGGATCTCGCAGTGGCGACAGAATATGCTCCAAAATCTCGTTACTGCCTTTTATCTGAATCGTATAAAAATCGACGAAGAGTTGTATTTCCGTAGGCTGCATATACGCAAGACATTTTAACCTGTGATTTTCACGAACCCCCCCATAAAGTGCTTATCGATGAAAAGCATATAATTTTCTCTAGTAGAGAGAGCATCAGCAGACTAAAATAGCAATGCTTTGAACTAGCATTAATAATGATAGTTGCGTGATTTAAGCGATACGCGTTATGTTTATTTCTTTGGTGAAAGTATATGTCGTTCTGTTATGCAAGCTGATCGCCTTTACTTGCTAGTTAATATCGACGGCATTGCGCATGAAAGTAAGGAACGTGTTACGATAGAAGATGATTATCGAGTGTTATAATCGCACTGGGTCGAACTTATGGATGGCCGCAAACGCATGGTTTAACCGAATCTCCAATCTTGCTATGGAAGATTGGTGCTCTTGGTTTTTAGAATGCAGTGGTAAAGATATTACCGGACATGTAGTATAAATCCTGTTTAGTGGCAAATAAAACATCTCATATGTTGGTTTCACTCTCTAAAGGCATGTGTCACCGAAAGTTAAGGATAAGCTGTTGTAAGTATGGTTAGCAGAGAATCGTGATGCCGCTAACAAAACCGTTAATACTTTGTTGGAAAGGTTTTCAGCGTATCCTCCAGTAATAAGGATGTTGGAGAAAACAAAGAAAACGACTGGCACTCTACGGCTTCCTGTTAATCACTAGGCGTTAATAAGAACGAGAAAATCCAATTAAAATTGGATTTTGTAACAGCTAGGCTATGCTTCTGATGCGTAAAGCACTGTGGCTCAAGAAAAACAACCCTTTCAATACTATTTAAGTTTCTACAATCTACTAAGAAAAGCTAGAACCGCAGATAAGAGGATTTGTGACTTGGTTGACTCTAATAGTTAACAACATTTAACCTAAGAATAAAAATAGATTTACAAAATTTCAGAGTGGAATGTAGTCTGATCGTAATGCACAAATTTCTAAAAATTCAATATATTCTAAAAAATACCAAATAAAAGTTTGCGACATTATCTTTTTGTAGATACAGGTCGCTAACCACTCAGTGGTTTCTTATTGGTCTTATAAAACCGTAATTAATGCTCGATACTCCTAGATGATCTTAACAGAAGATATCCATAGCTATCCATAGATTACTCAGAGGTAATGATAAAGAATTTACAGACAACCTTCTTAGCCTAATAAAAGATTCAGTCACCAGAAAAAAGAAATTTAACCGTTGTATACAGAGCTTGATATAGAGCACGGACTTAGTCCGCCGATGCATACTAAAACGAATGGTCTGATTTATCGATTTAATGTGCGCATGGAAAATAGACTAAAAATTATCATTTTAATTTTTGTTAAGATCTTAAGATGATCACTCTGCATTTATATGATTAGCTGTGCAATTAGAGATTAATAAATCAGTATTGACTGATAAAATTCCATTGCAATCTATGAAAATTACTTTCAAAATTAAACCTGAATTATTCAAAATAAAATGATATTTTTTACTGGAAAGGAAAACTAATTTCCATCGATCATTATTAATAATACCAGATTTGACATTAACAATCAGCTTCTTGTTGTAAAAAAAATAAGAAGCGATAAATTAATTTATACTTGATGCAACTGAAAACTAGTTATTAGCTTCCTAATAAAAGCAATCCTTTCAGCATAATTAATTAGTGGTTTAATAAATTTTAATTTATTAGGTCCATCTAGTCGATAGATATCAGCTGATCTTTGCAATAACTCAATAAGAAATGTTGGATTTACTTTATTTTGCTTACTAAATTCAATAAATCCTCCTTTTTCATTAGCTTCTATTCGTTTAATACCTAATGCTTGTCCATGCATCTGGATATCAGTAGTTTGCAGTAATTGTTTACAAGCATCAGGCAATTTACCAAAACGACTGATAAGTTCAATTCTTAACTCATCCAATTCATTGGTATTTTTGGCACTGGCTATTCTTTTATAAAAGGATAATCTAAGATTTACATCGGTAACATAGTCATCCGGCAATAGTACAGGCATTCTTAATTCAATTTCAGTCTGTTGACTAGTAAGTTCTTCTAAAGAAGGCTCCTTGCCTTGCTTTAAAGCTTCAACAGCGTTTTCAAGAAGTTCCATATAAAGTGTAAATCCGATAGTAGTCATCTGTCCGCTTTGTTCTTTACCAAGTAACTCTCCAGCACCACGAATTTCTAAATCATGGGTAGCCAATGCAAAGCCTGCACCAAGATTTTCGAGCGCTGCGATCACTTCAAGCCGTTTTTGTGCGTCATCTGTCATAGCTTTCGGGTGTGCTGTTAAGAGATAAGCATAAGCTTGATGATAAGATCGGCCAACCCTACCACGCAATTGATGTAATTGTGCTAAACCAAAATGATCTGCACGTTCAATAATAATAGTATTAGCGGTAGGGATATCGATTCCCGTTTCAATAATAGTAGTACAAATTAATACATTAAAACGCTGATGATGAAAATCGGTCATCACACGTTCTAGATCTCTTTCACGCATTTGTCCATGAGCAATAACAAAACGCGCTTCAGATACTAGCGATGCCAAACGCTCTTTTACTTTTTCAATATATTTTATATCATTAAACAGATAATAAACTTGTCCACCACGTAATATTTCCCGTAAAATCGCTTCCCGCACAATTAAATCATCATATTGACGAACAAAGGTCTTAACGGATAATCGACGAGAAGGCGGAGTAGCAATAATCGATAGATCACGCATCCCACTCATTGCCATATTAAGGGTTCTAGGAATAGGTGTTGCCGTTAATGTTAGAATATCAACATTAGTTCGTATTGATTTAATTAACTCTTTCTGGCGAACACCAAAGCGGTGCTCTTCATCAATAATTAATAACCCAAGTGATTTCCAACGGAAATCATTTTGTAGTAATTTATGGGTACCAATTAAGATATCCACTTTACCTTCAGCCACTGCGTTAATAATTTGTTGCTGCTCTTTATTACTACGAAAGCGTGATAGCATTTCAATCCGTACTGGCCAGTTAGCAAAACGGTCGAGAAAATTATCGAAGTGTTGTTGTGCCAGTAACGTTGTGGGTATCAATACAGCAACTTGTTGATTATTGGTTATTGCTAAAAATGCTGCTCGCATCGCCACTTCGGTTTTACCAAAGCCCACATCACCACAAACTAATCGATCCATAGCAATGGGTTGGCGCATATCATGTAAAACAGCATTAATTGCCTGCTCTTGATCAACTGTTGTTTCAAAGGGAAAATCTTGGCAAAAAAGCTGATACTGCATTTTATCATGCCTGAAAGCAAAACCTGGCTTCATGCTTCGCTGAGCATGAAAATCTAATAGCTCTACCGCAACATCACGAATTTTTTTAGCTGCTTTTTGTTTTGCTTTAGCCCAAACATCACCACCTAATTTATGTAGTGGTGCATTTTCATCACTGCAGCCACTATAACGACTAATTAAATTCAGCGATGAAACCGGAGCATAAAGTTTATCATTGCCAGCATAAGTTAGCATCAAATATTCAGCTTGAATACCGCCTACAACCAAAGTCGTTAAGCCTTGATAACGTCCAACCCCATGTTCAAGGTGAACAACAGGTTGTCCTAGCCGTAATTCAGCCAGATTACGGATTAATAGGTCGATATTAATCGTTTTATATTCTTCAGTATGACGTTGAATAACCCGTTTACCTAAAATATCGCTTTCACAAATGAGGGCTATTTGTTGATCCTGATTAGTAAAACCTTGTTCAGCAGCACCTACTGTAATGTAAAAACCTGCATCATTAGTTTTATTCAGAGTTTTAATCTTAATAGGGTTGATTTTTATCTGTGCTAGTAACTCTTGTACTGTTTCACGTCGTCCGGGACTTTCTACAGAAAAAACAATTCGGCCAACAAAATTTCTGCTAAACTGATCTAGCTTATCAAGCGGGGCTTTATTTTTTTGACTGATACTTAAATCAGGTAAAGCTAAATAGGGCAGGTTAGTATTACCTGCTTTTTTAGCAACCGGTTCAACTGAAATTTTAATACGCGGCCATGTTTTAAGGGTTTGATTAAGCTGCTCGCTATTTAACCAAAGCATATTAGGCGGTAATAGCGGACGCATTGGATCAACATTTCGGCTCTCATAGCGATGATAAGTATCAGTCCAAAATCTATCAGCCATTACTGCTAAATCTTGCGTGATCAACAAAGTATTAGCGGGAAAGTAGTCAAATAAAGAAGACAGTGACTGATTGAAAAAAAGAGGTTGCCAATATTCAATTCCTGCTGGCAGTATTTTTTTACTAATTTGTTGATAGATATGTTCAGGATCACGCCGTACGTTGAAATATTTACGCCATTGGCTACGGAATAATTCAATAGCTTTATCATCTATTGGAAATTCGTGAGCGGGTAATAAGTTTATCTGCTCAACTTCGCTGACAGTCAGTTGACTATCAACATTAAAAGTTCTTAAGCTATCAATTTCATCATCAAAAAAGTCAATTCGATATGGATCGTTACTGCCCATTGGAAAGAGATCAAGTAACGATCCACGAGTAGTATATTCACCATGCTCGAGTACTTGTTCAACATATCGATAACCGGCTTTATCAAGACTATTACGCAATTTTTCACGTGAAAGCTTACTCCACTTATGGATAAGCAGTGCATTGCTGATTAGGAAATCAGCAGGGCAAACTTTTTGCATTAACGTATTAACCGGAACAATTAATAAACCTTTTGTCAAAGTCGGCAGTCGATAAAGATTAACTAAACGCGTTGAAATAATTTCTTGATGTGGTGAAAAACTATCATAAGGCAGCGTCTCCCAATCCGAGAAGATTGTTACTGAATTCTGTGAAAATTGTTGTATTTCACCACATAATTTTAAGGCATTATGTGTATCTTGAGTGATTAAGACAATAAGACCTGGATGGCGTTCGATAATATCAGCACACTCAACAGCGGCTGCTGCGCCAATCAGACACCCCAAATGGCGAATATCACCTTGCTTTTTAGGTAGTTGATAATAATATTTTGCCGACATAAGGATTAATTAATTCTCATTATTAAAATTGTAATGCTTGCTTTATTAATACTAAAACAAACGAAAATAGTCTAATCTGTTAAGATATATATAAAAAAATTGTAAAATGTTGACTTAAAGTGATTTCATTCAGTAAGCTACAATTTATTATCGCCAAATACTTTGCTTTGGCAACAAGAGGTATATTGAATTTAATGTCTCAGTCTGTTATCTTTTATATTGGTCTACGTTACATGCGTGGACAAACAGGCGACCGATTTGGTCGGTTCGTATCAAGTTTATCTACGATTGGCATTGCATTAGGGATTATGGCATTAATTACCGTCACTGCTGTTATGAATGGTTTTGAACATTCATTGCAACAGAGCATTTTAACATATATGCCGCAGGTTATTTTAACGACACATAAAGGTAATCTCAACCCAAGTCAGTATCCAGCAAAAAATATAACCTATTTGCAAGGAATCAAGAACATTGCCCCAATTGTGGAAAGTGATGTTGTATTGCAAAGTATGCAAAATATGGGGCTTGCGGTCATGATTGGTGTTAATGAAACATCAACTGATCCTTTGTTAAACCACGTACAAGATGTTGATTCTTCAGTGTTAACTGCTGGTAGTTACCATGCTATTTTAGGTGTAAAATTAGCTGAACAACTAAAACTAAGAAGAGGGGATCAATTGAGATTAATTGTCCCTGCTGTTAGTCAACTTACGCCAATGGGCAGAATACCAAGTCAGCGTTTATTCACAGTAGCTGGCTTTTTTTCTACCCAAGGTGAAGCCGATAATAGTGAATTATTAGTTAATCAGTTAGATGCAGCACGATTAATGCGTTATCCGATCGGTAATATTACTGGTTGGCGTCTGTATCTTAACGCACCATTAACCGTTGATAACTTGTGTAAACAAACGTTACCGGCAGGTATGATATGGAAGGATTGGCGTGAACGAAAAGGTGAATTTTTTCAGGCAGTGAAAATGGAAAAAAATATGATGGGATTATTATTAAGTCTCATTATTGCTGTAGCAGCATTTAATATTGTTACTTCACTTTCATTATTAGTTATGGAAAAAGAGTCTGAAGGGGGTGTTTTGCAAACTTTAGGTTTAAAACGAAGGCAAATTATGGCTATCTTTATCCTTCAAGGAGCAGCGATAGGAATCATTGGTAGCATCATTGGAACATTATTAGGTCTATTTATCACAAGCCAGCTCAATATAATAATGCCTATGTTTGGTTTATTAGCTAAAGGTATCGAGTTACCAATATCTATTAATCCTTCCCGTATTATATTAATTGCTTTATCTTCAATCGCTATCTCATTATTGGCCACTCTTTATCCATCTTGGCGTGCAGCCACTGTTCAACCTGCAGAAGCTTTACGTTATGAATAATTCCCCTTTATTAGTCTGCCAAGACCTTTGTAAATCTTATCAAGATGGCAAAATTTTAACTAATGTTCTTAAAAACATTTCATTATCAATCAATAAAAGTGAAATGACGGCAATTCTAGGTAGCTCAGGTTCTGGCAAGAGTACACTTCTGCACTTATTGGGCGGATTAGATACGCCAAGTAGCGGTGACATTATTTTTAATGGTAAAAAAATTACCATACTCTCTAGCAATGCTAGAGCTGAACTACGCAATAAAGAGTTAGGATTTATCTATCAATTTCATCATTTATTACCGGATTTTACTGCATTAGAAAATGTAATGATGCCATTATTAATTGGCGGAATGACACGTATTAAAGCTCAGCATAAAGCTAATCATACGTTAGCAGCAGTAGGTTTATCGCATCAAGTTAATCATCGCTCGACTGAATTATCTGGCGGCGAACGTCAGCGAGTTGCAATTGCCCGTGCAATTGTTAACGAACCTGCTTTAGTGTTAGCGGATGAACCGACAGGTAATTTAGACCTACGCAATGTAGATATTATTTTTGATTTATTAATGAATCTTAATAGACAAAAAGGGACAGCATTTTTAGTTGTAACTCATGATTTGCGACTTGCTTGTCGTTTAACTCGTCAATTGAAAATGAGGGATGGCTCTTTACAAGATGATTCAAGTTTAACGTGAGTAGCATACTCATGGCAGAATTACCTCATGCCTTAAAGATTGCTATTCGTTTCAGTCAAGGCAAAAAAAGAATAAGTTTGGTTTCATTAATATCGATTATTTCTATACTGGGTATTGCACTTGGTGTTGCAGTGTTAATTATCGGTTTAAGTGCAATGAATGGTTTTGAACGTGAATTAAAAAATCGCATACTTTCAGTTGTTCCTCATGGACAAATTGCGGTAGTTAATCAACCTTATTTAAATTGGCAAGCTGATTTAGCTAAGGTTCGGCAAACTCCAGGGGTTGTTGGTGTATCACCTTATATTAATTTTACTGGGTTGATTGAAAAAGGGGGTACATTGAAAGCAATACAAGTATCCGGTATTGATTTACTATCAGAACGCTCAGTTAGTTCATTACCTGATTTTATCTTGAATGATGCATGGCAAAAATTAAAACTAGGTAATAACGAAATTATTTTAGGTCAAGGCGTCGCAAAAACATTAAAAATTTCACCTGGAGATCATATTAGCATCATGATCTCTAATCATGATACTAAATTAGGTATTCAACAACTAAATCAAATTAGTGTTACGGTTATTGGTATATTAAAATTAAATGGCATATTAGATCATCATTTAGCAATAGTACCACTGCAAGATGCACAGCACTATTTATCCTATGGTGATAGTGTTACTGGTTTTCATATCAGTGTAAATGATATTTTTGCTGCTAATAAAGTAGTTTATGATGCCGGCATTAATACTGGCCATTACGTCACTATTAAAAGTTGGATAGCAGATTATGGTTATATGTATAACGATATTCAAATGGTACGTGGCATAATGTATCTTACCATGATTTTAGTAATTGGTATCGCCTGCTTTAATATTATCTCTACGCTGGTGATGGCAGTAAAAGACAAAAGAACCGATATTGCAGTATTGATAACACTCGGTGCTAAAGATGGTTTTATTCGAGCTATTTTTTTATGGTATGGATTAATAACGGGGATGATTGGGTGTTTTATTGGTATGTTAGTCGGAATTTTTATATCACTAAATTTAACGACTATTATTAAATATATAGAAAATATTATTAGTCATCCTATTTTATCAGGTGATATTTATTTTATTGATTTTTTACCCTCTGAACTCCAGATTATCGATGTATTTTATGTTATGTTAACAACATTAGTTTTAAGTCTACTCGCTAGCTGGTATCCAGCTAAACGGGCAACAAAAATAGATCCTGCGCGAATTTTAAGTGGGCAATAACAATTATTATTTTTTAATTATCTAAAAGTAGCGATTGTTTAATTAAAAAATGAATTGCTTAGCATGAAAAGGATACTCTTACAATGGTACTATTTTATTGTCGTCTTAGAAAATTACGTAAAAAGAAAAATTTACACCGACAAAGATTTCGTTGTTGCCTTTTTCACCAAAACAAACAACTAATTGATAAAATGAAAATAAAAAATTGTCGTGTTGAAACTGGTGCTGTAATTTCTGCTGAATCTAAAATTCCTACTTTTTGAGTAACAGATGCTTTATAGGAATAACCTCGAGTTAAAGATATTAAAACGCCTTAAGGTTTTATTAAAAATCTAGAATTACTTCAGAATTTTTACAATCAGTGGCGTTATTAATTTCATCAAGCAAATATAAAAAATCAATGCTGATCCAATCATAGGTTAGTAAAAACTAGAGAATTTCCTGTGTGATATTTTGTCAGTTACGCAAAAATATTAATATCTTATATGAAAACGAATAATTGATATATTATTTATATGTATAGTATATTATTAAAAGTTTCTTGCTATCAATCAGATTAGGTTATTGAATGCGAAATTAATCTATCAACTGATGATTGTTATTACTGTTGTCAATTTCCTTAATCTTTACGCTCTTATACCGTCTAATATACTGAAATACTATTCAGCATAGAGTTGATTTTAGAGCGTTTATCGTCAGCGGATCTTTTTGGAGTCATGCTTATTTTTAATGTATCTAGTTTTAGAAATACATGGCGTACGCTCCTGATTGATTTCGTGAATAACTTCAACAACAGAAAAATTATATGCCACAAAAGTCTGCCTAGAGGTAATATGCGAAACTAGATATTACCTCTTAACCCTTGCATGAACGCATCCGTAATAGTGGATGGTAACTGATAACACCGCTGTTGAGGCGAAGCTCGAAGTCATTCTGCAATAAGATATAAACATTACCTTGTTGACGGATAGGGAGCAAGTCATCTATAACGATTATTTGTCGTAGCTAACCTAGAAAGACGGGTATTGACGATGTTAAGATAAAAGTGTCTAAGATTAAGGAATCGTAGCGGGAACAAAATATGTCTCAACAACTCGGTTGCTACTGTCTTAACTAAGGAGTGTAAAAAGCGTGAAGAGTTGCTACTATGGCCTGTATACGTGAAGCATTATCTACCGGTGATTTAATAAAAACCTAGAACTTTTCTCGATGAAAGCACATGGTTTATTTGCCAGTATACCCACATCAGAAAACTGAAATACTAATACATTGAAGAGCTCAAGCAATGGTCCTTGCGTGATTTAAATAATACACGAAGCTATGTTTATTTCTAGATTGATGCCATATACCCGTGCTGATCAGAGTTAAGTTAATCGCTTTTACCCGCTGCTTATTATTGACGACACTGTTTATAGACGTAATGAGCTCGTTGAGCTCAAATGGGTTATTGAGAGTCAATAAGTAAACTGAACGTAATTTTCAATGCCTAGTGAGCAAGTTGCTTAACTGTACCCACCAGATTTGCTACGGAAAATAGTGCTTGGTTTTGAATGCAATGCTAAAGATATTCCCTGGCACGCAATGCCAATATTGTTGAGTATAAAATAACTGATATGCTGATATCATTCTACAAGGATATGTAATCGAAAGTTAAGGATGAGATGCGGAGCTTTGAGCTACCAGAGAGGCGCGATGCCGCTAATAAACTCCTTAATGTTTTATTGGTAATGAGTTGCAGCGAGTATCTCCTCCTGCAGCTATGAACAAGTTGGATAAAGATTGAGAGGAATAGCTGACATTCTATGCTTCCTATCAGTGTATAGGCGTTAATAAGAACGATAAATTTAATTTGAATATCATCTTTTGTTTGACAGTGTAAGGCTACGAAGCTAATGCTTGAAGAAGTTTAGTTCAAAAAACAACCATTTCAATGGTATTTAAGCTATCCCCGTCTACTCAGAAAATCTGAAGCTTATAATGAAATTTTTCTTACTGATCCTGGTAATAAACAACATCAAGTTAAAAGTGGAAATAGAAATTCACGAAGCATTAGAGCGGAGCACAGTTTAACTACAATATACCATATTTTCTAATAACTTACTATTTAAGTGAGTTGACTATGTTAGTATTGCTATTAATTTTTATTAGGTAATTTATTTATAATTGGAGTCTGGATGAAAATTATTCTCCCTGATTTTAAACAGGCTAGTATTTTAGTAATCGGCGATATTATGTTAGATCGTTATTGGTATGGGTTAACTAACCGAATTTCACCAGAAGCACCTGTTCCAGTCGTTAAAATAGAAATGAAAGAAGAACGACCTGGTGGTGCGGCTAACGTTGCCATGAATATTGCTGCTTTAGGCGCTAATGTTCGTCTGGTAGGGATGACTGGTGTTGATGATGATGCTAAAGTATTAACTAAAAAACTTAGTCAAGCCAATGTATGTTGTGATTTTATTCCATTATCAACTCATCCTACTATTTCTAAAATAAGAATTATATCTCATAATCAACAACTTATTCGACTAGATTTTGAAGAAGGATTTTATAGTGTTGATACAAAGCCGTTATTAGATCGTATTGGGCAATCGTTACCAAGTGTTGAAGTATTGATATTGTCTGATTATGGTAAAGGTGCGTTAGCGCAAATTTCACAGATCATTACATTAGCAAATGCTGCTCAAGTGCCAGTACTTATCGATCCAAAAGGTAATGATTTTGAACGTTATCGCGGAGCCACTTTATTGACCCCAAATATGTCTGAATTTGAAGCTGTTGTCGGTAAATGTGGTAGCAATAGTGAAATTAAACAAAAAGGGATGAAATTAATTTATTCCCTTAATCTACAGGGATTGTTGATCACTCGTTCAGAACGAGGGATGACACTGCTACAGCGCGAAAAACCGCCTTTACATTTACTTACTCAATCACAAGAAGTTTATGATGTTACCGGAGCCGGTGATACAGTTATTGCTATTTTTGCAACAGCTTTAGCAGCTAGACTTGATTTTTATCAAGCTTGTGTTTTAGCTAATGCGGCTGCTGGAATTGTAGTTGGAAAACTGGGTGCTTCAACTGTATCATCTGTTGAGCTAGAGAATGCCATTCATGACCGAACTGATGATGGTTTTGGTGTGATGAATGAGCAGCAACTAAAATACGCAGTTGCTGCTGCTCGTAGCCGTGGCGAGAAAATTGTGATAACCAATGGTTGTTTTGATATCCTACATGCTGGTCATGTTATCTATTTAGCCAATGCCCGCAAGTTAGGTGATCGCTTGATTGTTGCTGTAAATAGTGATGCCTCAACTAAACGACTAAAAGGTGATGATCGTCCTATTAATCCGTTAGCTCAACGTATGAGCGTGCTAGGAGCGCTAAGTTCAGTAGATTGGGTGGTTTCTTTTGAAGAGGATACTCCTCAACGCTTGATCAGTGAAATATTAATTTCAACTGATGTATTAGTCAAAGGTGGCGATTATAAGACAGAAGATATTGCCGGTAGTAAAGAGATCTTGTCAGTAGGTGGTGAAGTTAAAGTACTTAATTTTGAAGCAGGTCTCTCTACAACAAATATTGTTAATACCATTATAAAAAATAATTAATATTATTGGGTAAAAAATAAATGCCACGATAGGTGGAATATCGTGATATTTTATTATTCATTTTCATGATCTAGCCTTTTTTCTAATTGTTCAATACGTTTTTCAATTTGTGCTATTTTTTCACGGGTTTTAAGTAAAATTTGTGTTTGAATATCAAACTCTTCACGAGATACTAAATTAAATTTTCCTAACTGGTACTGTAATCCTCCCCTTAACTTTTTATCAAGATCTTCACTTAAGTTACGTATTTCTTGTGGTAAGGTCTCTTTTATCTGACGAACAACTTGTTCAATTTTTTTCACGTCAACCATAGTAATATCCTTCCAGGTCACAAATTATAATCTATAAATTATTTAATATAGTTATTAGAAAATCTACTGCATGATGTTCAGGTTACGATTCACTAATGCTTATGAATCTATTCTTCATTCTTAAATTAGGTGTTATTTACCATCAAAACATGGTCAAGCAGATCAAAATCATTCTAAGCTGTATCTAGATTTCTGAGGATACAAGAGCAGATTAAATACCATTGAAGCATTATTTTCAAAGCACAGCGCTTCCTGGAACAGCTTCATAGCCTAATTTTGTCATACAAAAGCCAATATTCAAATTAGATTCGTCGTTTTTATTGATTCTCAGTGCACTGACGGGATGTTATAGTATGCAAGCAGTTCTTCTCTCGCTTTTTCTACAGCTTCTTCATCGCTGTAGGATATTTACTGAAACTCATTAGCAATAAAACATCAATGGGGTTTATTAGCGGCATCGCGACTCTTTGGTAGATAGAACTCCACGCAGTTCACTATTAACTTTTCAGTGCTGCATATTTTTGGAAGTAATTTAGCAGCAATGCTGTTTTATGTACTTAATGCGTTAGTGCTACGTGCCTAGGAACATTTTTGATATTGCATTCTAAAATTAAGGGCACCCCGTTTTCTGTAGTAATTCTAGTAGGTACAATTAAGGCCCGTGTTCGTAGCAGGCCATTGATAAGTTCGGATCAGTTTGTTTCTGACTCTTGATAAGCATTTTCAACCATAATCAACTCCTTACATCCATACACCTCCGCCAATAATGAGAAAAAGTCAAAGGTGATCAGCTTCCTAGTGATATGGTTAAAATGCCATTAGCCAAGAAAACGTAATGCGTATCGCTAAATTATACAGGCGTTACTATTACCTTTGCTCTTCAAACCACTCCTGTTTCAGTATGCTGATGATACTGCAGAGAGTATATACTTTTCACTGAAAAGCCAAAAGAATTTCGTGACAATCTCTGGCGGGAGGAGCCAACCATTATTAGTAGGCTATGGTAGCAACTCTTAACTGCTTTTTATACGCTTCAGATAAGGCAATAAGTAATAATGAGTTGTTTAACCATATTTCATTACCGCTATAATTCATCTCCTGACCTTAGGTAACTTTAATCTCAACATCATAAACCCGTTTGTATAGTTAACTCTGGAAAAAAAACCGTTACAAATGACGGATGAGATCCATAGACAAGGTGGCATGCTGCATTTTCTCGCAGCATGGCTTCGATCTCCTGTTCAACAGTAGTGTCTATCACACCTGTCTGATAGTCACAATTACAAATGAATTCAGGTAATAGATCAGAGATAACATCTGGTTTCGCGGATAGCTATAGGTAGACTTTTCATGACATATTATCTATATTTTATTAAAATAATTCATAAAATTAATCAAAATGAATACGCCATCATTTACGAAAGTCATGAACTAAAAATTAATATAACTCATTTAATAATAAATGATAAATAATTAGTTTTTTTCTAAAATTATTTTTAATAAATTAATGATAACAATCGATTTAAAATTAGCAGAATAACTCCTCAATACTAAATTGCCTGCTCTATAAATCAAAATATTATTTCATAATATATTTGTTATTGTTGATTGCTATAGAATTATATTCACGATATAGTTTAGCTGTCTATCTTAGATAGGAGCAAAATTAGCACCATCGTTGATATTTATTCTGTTAATTTAATAATCAAACCTGCAAGTGTTTTATTATAGCAACACGTAGTGGAAATCAGCATCTCCAGTAAGATTCCGGAACCTACGAATATAGTCCAGATGGGAGAGAATAACGATATCTGTAGTTTTGAAAACTGCAAATTATCTGGAGATTTTAAGATACTAGTTTGATTTTTATACTTCCAAGTTTCTCTTGGTTCTGGTAATTTAGTATTTATTGATGAGGTTTTACCATGAATCAGACGTCACTTTCCACGTATGGTAATCCGATCAAACGTATAGAGCGTGCTCTTGAGGCTTTACGTCAAGGTAAAGGTGTTATGGTACTTGATGACGAAGGTCGTGAAAATGAGGGTGATATTATTTTTGCTGCTGAAACTATGACAGTTGAACAGATGGCATTAACTATCCGTTATGGTAGTGGAATTGTTTGTCTTTGTATAACGGAAGAACGCCGTAAACAATTAGCATTACCAATGATGGTTGAAAAAAATTCTAGTCAATTCCAAACTGCATTTACGATCACTATCGAGGCTTCTGAAGGTGTTACAACCGGCGTATCAGCCAGTGATCGAATAATAACTATTCGTAAAGCAATTACCGATAATGCAAAACCAACCGATCTTAATCGGCCTGGGCATGTTTTTCCGTTGAGAGCCCAAGAAGGTGGTGTATTGGAGCGTCGTGGTCATACTGAAGCTACCATTGATTTGGTAACTTTAGCCGGTTTTAAGCCAGCAGGCGTTTTATGTGAGTTAACAAATGACGACGGTACCATGGCCCGTATGCCAGAAGTGCTTATTTTTGCTAGGCAACATGATATGCCGGTGATAACTATTGAAAATCTGGTAACCTATCGTCAGCAATTTACCAAAAAGGCCGGTTAGCCGATTAAATAATCTATTTTGATAATTAAATCTTATTTTATATAAGATTTATTAGTAAATCTTAGAATTGTTATACTGAAAAGTGTTATTGAATAATAATTACATCTCAAATATAAAGAGATCGGTTAATTAACAGCATAAGTGAGAAAATTGAATTCGTCAATCTAAGATGATGCTGATCAATAGAAATAATAGTTCGTAACTAATTTATCAGTATTAGTAATTTTTGCTTATTTTTAACTATTTAGTTATATAGTGAAAACATAAAAAAAATGCTGGTTTTACCTTATCATTATCTTCTTATATTGCAAAAGTTAATTTTGCATTAAATTCTGATAAAAACGAGATAGATTTTGATATTAATTATTTATATTCTTAAGTACTAATTTCTTCCGATTGATCATTTGTTAGCTCACTACTAATTAGTATATAATTATTTTCAAATTCTGGTAGCAGATAAAATTATTGAATAATCATGCTTTTTCGGTATATAGATAACCTACTGAGTAATTTCATGTTCATTTTCGATGAATAGAATGTCCCATTCTATTCTTGTAATAGAATGGGTATTATTTCGTATTTATGAAATTTTTGCAGATTAGAGTTTTTGAAAAAAGGCAGATAAAAATCTTAGGATTATTAGTAGTATTTCCTATATAGGATGAACAGTAATGCTTTTCTAGACTAGCTTTAACCTATCTTACTTCAACATCGACTAACTTAGTATAAAACCTCTTGAAGCATAAATTCCTAAGAATATAATTTAAATAAGTTATTATTAACTTAGCTAGTAAAATTGGTAAATTATCTTTTTTAGCTAATCCAACTTGGATTAATATAGAAAAGTTCGATGAATATTGGCTTTATGAGACCTAATCTTGTCGGTATTAATGGTATCGGAATAATCTTCATTACTAGAGTTATACTCATTTGTGGTATAATAGATTCGATGTTGGTATCGAAAGACTGGTTATCCTGTTAATTGATTTTATGGATAATTCAACAATAAAGAGATGACATCTCATGAAAAAGTCTAGCCTATAGGTATCCGAAAATTAGATAGTACCCTACTCTTTTCATGAACTTATTCATAATTTTGATAGGAAGCTGATAGCACTGTTGTTGAGGGTAAGCTCAACTTCGAAGGTATAGTTTTACAACAAAACGCTTAAGACCGCATTTCCGACGGGAAGCAAAGTTACATTGACCGTAAAGGTTATTTATCATAGCAACCTATATACAGACTTCTATTGACGATATTGATATTAAAGTGCCTAAGATTAAGTGGATACCTCCAATCGCCAATGGAAATAGAATATTCTTTAATAGATCATTACTACTGCCTTATCCGAATAATATAAAACGTTGAATAGTTATCGCCATGCCTATATATGCGAGACATCTCGTCTCTACCGCTGATTTTCACGAAGTTCTCTGGGTTCTTGCTGAAAAGCATATAGTTTCTCTGCCAGGCTCCCCACATTCAGCAAAACTAAAAGAGGAGTGCATTAAAAATAATAGCAATTGTATCTGCGTAATTTAAGCGATAAAACTTACGTTTATTTCTTTACTGAAGTGCATGTCACATGCTATTAAGCAAGCTTATGTCTTTGCCTACTAGTTAGTATTAGTATCACTGATCATAGATGTAAAGAACTCGTTGCGCTAAAATATGCTTATTGAGCATTAGAAACGAACTAGACTGAACTCTCTATATACTAGAGAGCGCGTGGATTAACTGAATATCCAAACTTGATACGGAGCAAGATGCCATTAGTTTTGGAATGTAATGGTAAAGATATTTCCGGATACGCAGTTACCAATATTGTTTAGCACAGCAAATAGCATTAGTACTAAATTACTCATAAAAAACATGTAACAAAAAGTTAAAGTGAGCTTGTTGGAGAGGAGGTCTGGTTAGCAGACAGTAATAAAGCCCTTAATGTTTTGTTGGTAAATTTTTTTTGTATTATGCAGCAATGAAAAACCAGAGAAAATCGAGAAAAATAACTATTTCTATAGTATTTAATCTATTGTAATCTATTTAGAAAATTAAAACTGGCTTAGAGGATTTGATCTGCTGACCAATGGGTAAATAATATCTAACTTAAGGATAGAGAGCGGATCTCTGAAGCATTATAGTGGAACATAGATTGACCATTATATATTAGATTTAGTAATAATTCATTAAAATATGTGTCACCATTATTATAAAAAATTATGAAACAAATTTTATTACAAAGTGTGGTAATGCTAATCTTCATTAGCAGAACCGTGTCTAAATAGTTTAAAACTATCCAGAAAAACTGAATTATTAATAATATGTTGGCAACAATTATCAATAAAAAATCCCTTGTACTATATCAAGGAATTTCGCCATACTGGTTACCATAAAAAAACAAATAATCATAAAGATCAAAGAAACTTTTTCCTTACTTAATACTAATATAAAACTACATCTCATTAGATGGTTTGGTAATAAACTGTTATTTTTATCTCAATTCATGCATTGAAGCAACTCATACCACTTTTATCACTACTCATATTATCACACTGAATATGTTATCACTGGAAATATTCATAGAAGTTACAGCAATACTCCTACAAATCCCTGATCGCAGGAAAATATTTAACAATCTTACTAGAAGTTTTTGGAGAAACTATATCGTAATGGTAAATGCTTTAACTATCTGCGATGTATGTTGAATAGTTTGATTTTACGGAATTAAGCAAAACAAACAGGTATTGATTTAAAAATAATATTTTTAGATAGCATCTTTGTTTTTTGCTTCATAGATAGAAGCCAATATAAATGCACTAAGTGCTATTGTTAAAGTCGAGGAAAAACTTTTTCCTAAATCTCTGAAAGAGGGGAATTTTATTTCCAGGATAGAAAAGTAAAAAAAGGCAAGAGATGATGAAATAAAAGGAAAGAACGAATCTTACTCTTAATCACGGAAGCTCAACTAGGTCATATGAGCGATGAAATTCTTAGAGAGTTTAATGCAAAAGTATTTTACTTGTTTATTAAGTAAATCATCGAAAAAAAGAGCTCATCTTTTTCTTTCGGATGAGGTTAAATGGTACAAAACCTTTGTACAGCAAGGATGCAATTAATCCTTATTACATAAAAAGGTAAGGTACTTAGAAAGTTATTGATAAAAAATTTTACATTGAAAATGTAGAAAGTTATATTAGCTAATTAAAAGAATATACCTAAGAGCTCTAATGGTAGAGAGCCTCTTTATTTATTAAATTATTTGATTTACCGAAGATTGTTTGAACCACAACTATTAAATATAGAGGTAGCTACAAATTATTCTGCGAGCAAAGCAATAACCTTTGCCAACATAGCTATTATTAATCATTGCTAAGTGCCTCTTATTAAACCAATCAATGATTAATAGATAATTATGATGTTCTTAATGTTTGAACGCGCGTAAAATATTTCACAGTTGATCTTCAGCAAAAATAGACACTTTAAATTACAAAATAATCAGATCATTATTCAAACTTTCTTAGTGATGAAGCAAATCGAAGCGCTGTACGCCGCTCTTTATCACCACCTACTATTGCTTTTTGGCAGGTATCTAATCCAGATTTCTTCTGCAATAAGAAATAGTGACTATTAATTATTTTACCTAAATTATAGCTAATAATACAAGTGTGGCATGAGAATGTGCATATGTTAATCCACCAATACTATAAGATCTGCTTGATACTAAACACTCTCCATAATGAGTGAGATATCATAAACATAGTTATTCGCTAATCTTCTTTTGTATCACAACAGTTGAAATCGCGGATTGTTTAGCACATTCTAAAGCATAAGAAAATAGTTTTTCCCTGAAAACTACATTAATTTTATCAAAAATATTTATTAGAAATAATGAACAATAGTTCATAACTTTCTGCCATTTGTAAAATTAATAATGCTAGATTTTTTATTTTCTAATTATTACCTATTGGTTCAATTTATGTTAATTGCAATAACCTTATTAATTTAGTACGCTTTCTTACCTAGTTGCTAAGCATTTTTAATACATCAGAGATTTCTTCTAAGGATAAAATCTAGGAATATTTTCCTAAAACCGCCACCTATTATATGAGAGATTAGATGAATATCCTGTTTTTCTAATTAATATTAGAATACTTTTAACATAAATATGTTTTGTTGTGGATAATAAATAATCAGCAGATAACTTATTTCTAGTTGTATTATAGGTTAATCTATTAGATTAACTGTAGAGTTTTCTAATTAATAAATGACCATTTGGAATACGGGTTCACTAGTAGCTAAACTAATTAATGGATCGTCAGCTTTAACTTTGCTAATATCAATAATTTTTATTTTTTTAACTACACCAACATAAAAACCTATTATATTATAATCTTAACCCTGGTAGATAATCAGGCAGTTCTTCTATTTCACAAGCAACCAAGGCACAACTTTGTTGCATCGCAACTTTCTGCAATGTTTTTATTGATTACGCTGTGGTCGCTCTGTTTTTACTTCTATCCTTACCGGTTACGTGATAGTCGAGAAAAAATAATTCTGCATCTTAAACAATCAGATCTATTATGTAGATAGCAACTAAATAAATGCTAATGGTATTATAATATTTTAAGTTACTGCTAATCGCAGTTTTATTCCAACAGCATCTCTGTGCTAAAAACTAACATTGGCCACGATACTTTTTAGTTAAGGTATACAAACGTATACCTAATCTTTCTATTACTTCTTGGCGGCTGTGTGGTCCCTTTTTAATAGCCATTTTAATAACTTCGATCAATGTATTACTTGAATCAATATTTTAACATCAGTAACATCTTTATAACTGATAGAAATTTTATCTGTCATAGAAAGTCATAAAGACGATTTAATTATATTTTGCAAAATAGATGGGAATCAAAAATTTATCAATTTAGGCAACGTTTGCGAGATTCTTACATTGATTTTCATCATAAACTTTTTTAAAAAAGTTTATGATGAAAATCAATTCCATAATATTCCTTCAGAGTAACGCTGCCACTATTTTTGATGCGAATTTATATTCGATCAGAAAGAGTACTGAGATTTATATCAGGTCATAGTTGTAAATAAATACAGTAATCGAATGATAATGCTTTGCTAGATTTCTTTGACCGCTATTTTTTAAAAAGCAACTCAACACCATAGAGCAGCATGATTAATATTCAGACTTCTATAAGGTGACGAATAGATGAAAATCCGAATATTAATTAAGTTGTCACAACCTTAACTGTGTAAGTCACAAAGATACCGATTCGATATTCTATTTGTATATTCACTGTAGCATAAGTGTGAATAGGGGACCGAAACAGAACATTGAATATCGTTTAGTTTTTGTTAAAAAAGGCTAAAGAAGATGGGGATAGTAAAAGTAATGTGTTTATAGTTGCAGTCGGGTAAAATATGAATCTACTATACTCTAAACCATTGCTATATAGCTTTAAAGTTGTATGAACTATGAGCTTTTGATTTATAGCTTAGCAGAAAATGACTGTTTTGGACGTATGCATTCAGGAGAATTATATCAGTAATTATCCGAAAACCCCATAACACCAATATTATAGGTAAATATTGCTCTATAAATAAATGCGTTCCCAAGATGACGCTTTTCAGCGCGTTTTAAGAAATTTATTTCAGTCATCATCAATGGTAATAAGCAATTTAATTAGGAGATTACATCTAGATAAGTTACCCTCTTGGTTTCTTATAAAAAATAGAGATCCTCATCCTATCCATATTCATCAGCTCTATTCAGCCTAGTTATTTTTGTACTCTCCTTTCAGAGGTGAAGAAAAGAAGAAACATCACTAGTTCTCATATAAGTAATAAATTCATCGATAAGTATACTTTCATGAATTACCTATCAATGCAGTTATATTCAGCATCATCAACTTCGCGCCTATGCTATTATTTAAAGCTCTGGGTAATCATGATTAGAAGAAGATAATACACTTGTGTGTTGAAAACAAGTTAGGACCGGTGTCGCGAATTGCTATATACCTTTTTTTGAGGTGTAATAAAAATTCAGTTGACCTGTTCATCATTAATTTCTGGAGGGAAACCAGAAATCGCTTTGGATAAATAAGCGGTATTATAACAGATGAAATTGCGTATTACCTTTCTTATTTACCTAGTTTAGCCTTTATAGCAGAATTATTCTAATTTATCTAGATGATTTCCTAATCTTTAACATATCAAAGAGCATAATACAAGTATTCAAATCATGAACATCCATGAAGTAGGATAACTGCGCCGTTCACACCATAGTAAATCATGTTTGCATGATTTTAGTAAAAATCAATCAATCGCATAATTTTTACAATCTGCTATTGCGGTTTCTATTGCTACAATAGAATTTTCTTTAGTGATGCTGTTATTTCCGCGATCCATAAACATATCGCGATGGCAAATACTATAACTCTATTTTACAGGGCATCAATTATCTTCATAACAGCTGATAATATCTTTAGCGTTTATGGAATATAGTGGTTTTGTAGAATTCTAATGAGCCATTTATTAATTGTAATCATTATTATTACCGAATTTAACCTGATCTTTTGGCCTATTTTAGATATTTGCTTCTTCGTTTTAAAATAAAAGATAATTCAATAGTAGAAAAATTTATTATATTCGCAGCAAAGCCAATGCGGCTATTCTAGGGTAAGGGAATCCCTTTATCCCTGAAACAATTAGTAATAATGCTGAAATCATAAATAAATGCCTTCCTGGCAAATGATAAGAAATGTTAAAATTTATTAAATTATTCAATTTAGGATCAGACAAACGCTTGATAAGCTAAATTGATTCTTGAATAAAAAGTTGTTTTATTCATTAAGCAAACTGTATTAGCTACATTAAATCTATTTAAGTTTACCCATTGATTCAATTGTTAAAACAACACTTGCTATGCATATGATAGTAGAAGATTTATTTACCAATTATGATATTTTTGTTACCTATTGCCTAATAGAATGAATTACAATACTATAATATAAACCATCATTAAAAACTGGAAATTGAATCTCACCATTTTCTCAGTAAAAATGTCACAACAATGCCATCAAACTTAATAATAACCGCTTTTCTTAGTAGAAAAGGAAGGTGAATTAAGCAAATATTTAATTTTTTAAAAAAATCTAAAATAAAGAAAAAATTTAATTTTTTAGATAGCACGTGCACTTTATATGGAAAGATAGTTAAGAAAAGTTCCATTAATTAAGCTTTCTTTAGCTGATTAATTGATTATTTCCTGTTCAGGAACATATAGTCTCACAGACGATATCATTTTAAAATTAATAATTATATTTTAAAAGGACAAGCATTAAATAAAGCTTGTAATTCCATGATCCATGTCCATGCTACGACTTCAGACATTATTATTACAATAGCACCACACATAACCGCACACTTTCAAGGCCTAAAAACTTTATACTCAGCTATCTGTAGTAAGATATAAAAGATCAGTGATATGAGAACAAACCTTTAGCTAATTATATACAATATTCTATGAAAATCTTTTCTTACATATCGAGCAAACAGGCATAGCACGATTAAGTGGTGCAGGCTTCCACCTCTGATAAAAAAGTTAAAATACTAATAAATTAATTAATACTTTAATTATTAAAGCCACTGAATCTTATCATAATATAACCGATTATGATCAATTAATATAAGAGCATCCTAATAAGATTATCAAATGGATAGTGATATTGATAAATTTTTAAAACTAAAAAAAGTTATGATTAGAATTTAATACAATAAAGTCGCAGTAATAATTTCTTTAAAAGAATCACTTTTAACCAAACAAGACGTAATTAAATTACGCATAATCCCAAAAAAGTATCCTTCAGGCGCAGCGTTAAATAATTAACTAAGATATTAATTAGTAAAGAGATATGGATTGGTGTTCACTATTCTTTTGTTGATGTATTAATGCATAATGTTTCTACCGTGTTTGAGATTAAACAAATCGTTATTTATAACGAACCGTTAATTGAGTTGATGATAACATTAACTGAAATTATAATATAAAAACCTAGCAATTTCTTAGTTCATCTTTGCACCAAGATCAATTTTTATTACAACAAGTCTATTTGTTCTCGCAATGAGAACAAATGGTTATTTTGTAGCATTAATGGGATTTACTTTACCTAATTTAACTACTCCTATTGTTAAAGTTAGGAACTGCATCCTTCTTACCCATATCACCCTAATACCAAAAATCGGTAAATCTAATATTGAAAAAGCTTGTATTCCTTTTAGTTTTTGTCCTCAATCTTTTCCGGCTAATTTATTAGCCTAACAACTGTTATTGGTTTAATCAAAACAGGATCATGAAAAAAACAAAACAATATAATTTATTCGATTATATCAAATATGGTGATTGCGCTTATTTTTGCCTAAGTGTAATATTTCTCTTATTCAATTCTTTTCATAAGAAAAAGCAGAAATTAAAAGTATTTTTTAAAAAACGCATATCTTACACCAATAAGCAGTTTGATGCTAAAAGTCTCAGTTTAAACGAGAGAAAATTCTGCATCAGCAATAATTTATGAAAAATGCGATTTAAACTCACAAAGCAACAGAAAAATCTGAAATTACTGCTGCATTAATTCGTAAAGAATCAAATTTATAATAGTAAAGCTGAGCCATTGAATAATAAAATAGCTATTCGAAGCTCGTCATCAAGTCAGAAAAATCACAACTGTCTACCCTATTCAAAAAAATCAGATAAGCGATAGAAAACTAATTAGTTGTAAAAACAAAATGACGCAAAGTCAGCTTGACCTATGCAAATCTATTGCCGACGCTATTACATATGCTAAAACCAACATAATACGTAGAGTGAAACTTCCTAATGATTAAACAATATATGAGTTGAAAAATGAAATTTAGACTAGACATTGACTAATGTCTGATGAACCAATTAAAAATAACTAGTTCACTCTTTATTAATAAAAACTAAAGCACCAATAGACTTATGTTGTAGATTTTTATTGTTACCATTCCCCGTATTGCCTATTAAATTTACTTTTTGCAGTGAAAAACTTACAAATTTTACTCGCCATCATAACAGCTTTTATTTATGAAACTGTTGTTTTACAGCTATAGATTACTAATCTATAACCAATTTGAAATATAATTTCACCTTAATAACTGCTTTATTATTATACAGAGTATTCCATCTTTATCACCCTAACAGTTAACAGCTAAGGTACCGATTTTGCCATATTAATTAGTAAGAATATCCCTTTGTGGATTAAACTAAACCCGTTTAACCCAGGTACAGCAGGTTTCTGGTACTATTGATTTTATTTCTAGTTTAAATGATTAGTTATTTACTTCTAATAGAGCTTCAGTTGACCTCTACCAATGTAGAGGTTACTTTATATCAATTAACGTTATATATTTATTCTATAACTCAAGCGGATCACTTAATACCTTTAAAATAGGTTTATAATGACACATTAAATTATCTAATACTGCAATAACTTATTTATAGGATTTATTAGTTGGCATTAGTTTTAAATGATTAATATCATTTACCTGTTTGGTAATATTATTATAATTTATCGCCGAATAGTTAGCTGGCAAGCTTTGCTGGTATTTTAGCCACGTTAATACTTTACTGATTAATGAGATTATTTATTATGTGATAATAATCTGCTACTTGTATGAAGCATCTCTTTTTAGGAGCAATTAATCATACTTTTATGCTTTTTATTACCAAAATCTAATTATGATAACAACCAAACTAGGTAGCCATCTTACTTATGATGCAATGATTGCATTATTAATCTGAATTATTTTAACTTATAGTAGTTATCCTAATGCTATAGATTTTGCAATATTACTAGTTAATATCCCCGTATCACTCATTGATCACTATATCCAAACTCGTTGTTTGTAATCACAAATAAAGATCTAGTTATGTTAAAATCTATTAGGAGGAGATCACAGCTTAATTTTTAATATTTTTCTACAGCCATCATTGGATACTGACTGCAGTAATTTATACTATCAAAAAAGTACTGTTAATAACAGATGTTCATCTAATAACAAAAAACTGTTTAATCAAATTATTGCACCTGAGTTTCATAAAAATAAATTAATCATAGAATTTTACTTAGCAAGTAACATAAAAACATTAAGTAGTAAATTTCTCATCATATTTATTTTATTAGAAAGCATAAAAACTAATTACTGCCATCATAAAAGCGTTACTCCTAATAATATTTATTATTAATAAAATTATTGATCGCAGCAGATTTTTTTTGGTCTAATGTAATAGTTATTAGCGTATAACTGAATATCACGAAACACCTAGATTAGGTAATAAAATTCACTTAGGACATAATAAAGTCCCACGTTATTAATAATAAACAATGACGATTTTGATCAATTTACTACTGCCAATAGTAAATTGAAAGTATTATTAATGCAGCTAAGAGTGCTATATGTTTATATCTAACAGTATCATACAATTAAAACTTATCTAGCATATAAAAATTAATCACCATGAATAAAATTAAGAAGCTTTTACCCAAAAACTACGGAAAAAAACCATTCAAGATTACTTAAATCATTAGAGTTATGTCCATTATTACTAACAGTTTCTTCAAAAACCACTAATATGTTAGTAATCTTGACTCGAAATAATATTAGTCTTGTTTTTTAGTAAAATTAAAGTTTCAACTTTCTATTATTGAAATCTCCTAAGTGTAATACGCATTACAATCTATGTAATTGTTTATTGTATCGATGCTTTCCTCTGTGTAGAGGTTAATTAACTTCTATAAGATTAATTCATATTAATCTTTAGGTGTTTTATTTTGCTAATCATAACTAATTGCATCACTATTTAACTAGTTGAACCTTACAATACCAAAATTATGTCTATAAATTAGCAATTTATTGTTTACTCATTAAGGGGAGCATAGAGAGACATCATGGCACTATTTTTAGGTGCCATGCAAGAAATTTAGGTAATGGACACTGTTTGATGGGTGCAGATTTGCTATTTAAGAATGAGTAATATTACGTATTAAAGTTATTCATCTTATTTATTCCTTTTATTAGCCATATTACTATTACCTGATGAGATTTTTATTGGATAAGGATTGATGATAGACTAGTTTTATCTGATAATATTTAATCGATGAAAGAATAAAAAATATATCAGTTTACAAACAACAGCAATCTACGATAAAGGCGGCTAGTTCCCGTAATAAAAATTACTTTAAAGATGGAGAGTAAATAAAATATGAATAAACAAAAGCGGATAAACATCTTAAGTCGCTTACGTAATAACAATCCAACTCCAACAACAGAGCTTATTTTTAATTCACCTTTTGAATTACTTATTTCTGTATTACTTTCTGCTCAAGCAACAGATATTAGTGTTAATAAAGCAACGAACAATCTCTTCGCAGTTGCAAATACCGCTGAAAAAATGTTAACTCTTGGCATCGATGAAATAAAACATTACATCAAAACAATTGGCTTATTTAATATTAAAGCAGAAAATATTTTTAAAACCTGTCAGATATTAATTAGCAAATACAATGGTGAAGTGCCAGAAAATCGTGAAATCTTGGAATCCTTACCTGGCGTTGGACGAAAAACAGCAAATGTAGTATTGAACACTGCTTTTGGCTGATCAACAATTGCTGTTGATACCCATATTTTTCGCGTTTGTAATCGCACAAATTTTGCTCCAGGCAAGAATGTTATCGAGGTTGAAAAAAAATTATTCAAAGTAGTTCCGATTGAATTTAAAGTGAATTGCCACCACTGGTTTATACTACATGGCCGTTATACATGTGTTGCAAAAAAACCACGCTGTAGCTCTTGTCTTATTGAAGATTTATGTGAATTTAATGACAAACAATACCCATTAACCTAACGATTAATAAATGGATTCACAAAACCAACTTTATATATGCTATTTATTAATATAGCATATATTATTCTTTTATCCATAGCACTTAACTTGAGAAAGATACAAATAAATGTTAATTTAACAAGACAACTATAAATAGTATTTTTTACTATAACCCGATTTCTAGCACAACTAAAGCAGCAATTTTATAGGCCCAAAGGCGCCGCGGCTGAAGGTGCTGTTAACAGTACTGAAAAGGTTTGATTTTTATGTTAATCTAGCGAAAACTTGTTTTCATTCCATTAACACATAAATAAAAAAGTAATGCATTATTATCAAATATAATCAGCACCATTTACACAAATAAAGATCGTTAAATTATTGAACAAGAACAATTAATTGCAGAGACTTTTCTCAGGAAATCTCTAGGACGTATCAAAAAAAAGAAATAATGATAATCGCTTTTATCTCAAACATGATTTCTTTATCCAGTTTTAAAACAAAATATTTTTGCTCTCCGCGCAATGTCATCTAATTAGTGATTTGATACAATATGATTGGTAATAGTATAAAATCATCTTCATCCATTAAAAATTACAAAGAATTCCAAATAAAAATAATTGATTACATCACCCATAGCGATTACAATATTATCCTTAGTTGGTAATATTGAGTGAGCATAAATTTAGAACTCTAGCTATTAAAATTCAGAATTACACCATAAAATGGTAGATATCCAGAGTGCTATGATCTTACTCATCTTAACTTTATTACTATTAATAATGTTAGTAATGAAAAATATAAATGCTACGTTTTATATAGCGCGTACTAACCATAATTAATTACTCCTTTCTTTCCATTTACTTATCCAACATTTTATCCAGTAAGTAGTGAACTAGATAACATTGCTCAACAATATTGCTATACTAATTACTTATCTAGATTAACATGCCGATATTACCATGTGAATTATCAAATAATTTATGCTCTCTGCATCCTAATAAGCGAAGCTCTGAACTAGTCTATTAATTTGATATAAAACAAGATAGACAATTGGTTAAAAATTTAATTTCTCTTCACATGGATAAAATAAAAAATAAATTGGTATGCGATAATATTTTTAACTATCTGTAACAGCAGTAAGATAAATGTAACTCAAAAATGAAACATTCAAACAAAAAACATTATTTCTCAAAGAAATGTACGAAAAACGTGTTTCTTGACGCTTAATTCAATTTTTTACTATTTAAAGAGCGTTCTGCTCATCGATTTATAATTGATGAAATGGTAATATTATTAATATTTTTGCAAAAAAATAAAAGATTGCTAATCTTAGCATCGAAGATACAATAATTTCAGCAAATTTTTGAGTAAAAAAGCATTAAAAGATAAGTTAACAACTGGTATTCATAATATTTATTAAACCTATTAAACACAATTAAATTATCAATGTCATTTTTATTTTATAAAAAAGTAATATCGAATAAAATGCAGAAGCGTTGTTAACGCTTAAAAGATTTTATCGCTTATGGAATTTATTAAACAGGCAATTCAGTTAATTTATAGATAGTAAAAAACACGCTGTTTTAAGATTTTACTGAAATTAAAATCACGCCAATAGATTTTCCACTATTATAGTTGTGGTTGAATACCTATTCAACCTAGCCATCCTCAATGCATAAGAATAACAATATCCATTAATCACCGTTTTTAACGGGCATAATAACAACAAAAAATAATATCACAAAACTATCTGAATCTTTGATAGCAAAAATTACTGATCGCAAACACTCTAATTATTTAGCTGAACGCTATATCAGTGAATGTGCTTATATGCACATTTTTAAAACCTTTTTTTTTAAAACTAACACACTTTTACAGCCAAATAACTAACCTTACGCAAAGCGAACTATCGGATCTACGTAATCGATAATTACGCTATTATGCCTTTATTCTAGCACATTTTATTCATTCCGTACTGAAATAAATGCAGCGTAATCAAGAAGCAGGCACTTTAATGATTAAAAGTTGCCGTTTATAAACTTAATGATGTGATTAATATTTGACTTGAAGAAGTTCAAATGGAAACCTGCAATATTATTACCAACTTTTATCCTAAGGACATTTTTATAAATAGCTTGCTGCTAATAATCTATCTCTAGAGAAGAGCAACTTTATTCTTTTAACTATTCCACTAGCTTGGTGGTTAAAAAATTAAATCGCTCTTTAAATAAAGATAGAAAAATGTTTTTACTAAAAGGAGATAAAATCTATCTACTTAGTCTATTTTAAGTTAAAATTTCGTTGGAGTCTGTATTATTTAATATAATGCACTATTTTAATGACATTAACTAGAACTTTGTCTTAATAATTATTATTATTTCATTTTATGCATTCTTGTTGATAACAATCTCATTGCCCATTTACCAAATTAAGTATCGATAAAATAATCTATTTCCACACAGAGATACACTTGCATGTATCTGTGCGCAAGAATTCTTTTATTAGAACGGCGAACTTCAGTTTTCCGATTTTTTACAAGCCGTCATCTTTAGAGACTTATATAATACACCTTCGGTAATAGTATGCCTCGTTGACGATTTAACAAAACCATAATACGGATAATCTTAACATGACTGCTGGAATATGGCTAATATAGCGCTAGATTATCTCTTCATACCTCAAGATCTGCTTCTGGTAATACATAAGTCAGATGATCATACTAATGATGTACAACACTTCTCCACATCGGTAATGTCGCATTTTTAACATTAATAGCAGGGATTTAAGGTAGCCCTAGAGGTGTTTTTACGTTATTCTACTCACCTTTTATCTTTTTAGTGAAGCTTATTTTCTCTAGTAATATCCGTACTTGCGGCTTAAGGTAACGGTGCCACTTCTTCCTGGTACAGATATAAATCTGACAAGGAAGACACTAGAATTTATCAGATCATAGTTGTGACGCAACAGCCTAATGATAGGGTCTCTCTAGACTTATTCTAGAAGTACTTTTTTTGAAGAATAGATTACCTCATACAACATGTTCAACATCTAGACCGCCACAAGTGACGAAGATATAAAGAGGCAAACGTTGATTAAGTTATTAACCGTAAGTATGTAAGGCATAGAAGATATCAGTTTCTATATACTGTTTTTCGTGCCCACTCCAGCATAATGCAAATTGTTTGGTGACGCAAAACAGAGCGTTGAGTAGCGAATAATAATCAGTTATTATTAAAAAAGCTAAAGAATATGGGGTATAGCAAAAGTAATGCGCTACTAGTCGCAACAGAAAAATATTAGCTTCCTGCGCTAACCAGTTCTAGGTAGCTTTAATATCGCATAAACTGCAGGCTTTGCTTATAACTTTAGTAGAAAAAGACTGAGGAAACATTTAGGATAGACATACTAATAGCGTTCTGGACAGAGAGGACACCCAATAATACAAGTTCTGCATGGCAATCCATTCGCTCTACAGATAAACGCGCCGTACTTTAATACTTTTAGCGTATTTTTAAGAAAGCTATTCAGTGTGATCAACAATAAAAAATAGTTTAATTTGACGGTAAGGAGATATGTATCTGGATAAATTACTCTCTACTATATTTCCAGAGAAATGGAGATAGTTATCCTGTCGCATTCATCAGGTCTATCGGCTCAACTATCTTTGTATTTGTCTAGTAGCAAAGGAGACTAAGATTATCTCTGCTCTCTATAGGTAGGAATTCATTTGGGAAAAATATTTTCAGTAATTGTTCTTAATAAATTATATCCAGCATCATCGGATTAATCTACCCTTTTACTAAAAATCCCGGATAATCGTGACTAGATAGTTAGATAATATTTGCGTGTTAAAAAAAATTAATGACCGGGGTGGGCTGATTGCTTATAATAAGTTCTTTTGTGGAATAATAAAAATTTAGTCGGTTTGTTATTCTTAATAGCAGGGTGGAGATTATAAAACGCTTTGGGTAAAAAGACAGTGCAACACGTGAAGTCATCTGTTGTCTTCTTGATTTATTTGGTTTATACTTTATAAAATATTTATTTAAATCCATATCTGGATAATTTCTGAAAATTAAACTAATTAATAATTAGTTGTTAGGTAGAAATATCTCTTGTTACTGTATCTAGGATTTTCTTAGAGAGCTGCGATGAAAAAACGAACAGTCATACAGATCAAAAGAGACTTTTCCCTCACTTCTTCCTGCTAAGATAAACCTATATCTTATTCATTACATAGCTCAGTTATAATCTATCGGATTATATCAATTTATACATTAAAGCAACCCACTCCACTTTATTATAATCAAATAGTTACCGTGAATATGTTATCAGCTTGATATATTCATTAGTGTTACAGCGATACTGTTGTGAAATCTTTGATTTCAGGAAAGATTTAACAATCTTATTGGAATTTCTTTTGTGAAATTATATTACAAAAATAAATAGTTTAGTTATCTACAATATATCTTGTACAACTTAACTTTACGGGGATCAGCAAAACAAATAGCATTGATTTGAAAAAGAATTTAGATGCTGTTATTAGTTCCTTTGCTTCATCGAGGACAACAAACATAAATGCACTAAATGGTATGATTGAAATCAACGAAATATTTTACCTTAAATTATTTAAAGTAAAGCGTTATATTCCACATAGGAAAGATAGAAAAGGCGAGAGAAGGAGGAGATAAAAGGAAAAAATTAATCGCGATTTCAATCGTACCATATTGAGATGATTATATTAGCAATTAAACTCTTGAAGAGTTTAATACAGAATATATTAGCAGTTTTCTTGAGTTAATTATTAATAAAGAGTCTATCCTTTGCTTGGATAGAAATAAATAAAAAAACTATTTTGCCAGCGAGAATGAATTTAGTTATTATCAACTAATAACATCGGACAATTGGAGAGTTATTGTGAGGAATTACATATTTAAAATGTAAACAGCTATGTCAGCTAATTAAAGAGATGCCATGAAGATTCTTCATGGTGAAGAATCTTATTTATTGAATTATCTAGCCTGGAGAATATTGTTTGAAATTATAAAAATTAAAATATAGAAGTTCTTTAAATTGCATTGCTAAAAAAAGCAATAATCTTGCTAAGATAGCAAATTAACATATCACACAGTGTAAACAGTATTCAGATCATGAATATTTTCTAATCAGCGTAGATGTGCGCAATTTATATCAATACATACTATTTTTAACTCTGATTAAAAAAATCGTTATTTTGGTTAATTTAAATTTATTTATTTAAATAAATAAATAAATAAATAAATAAATAATTCAAAAAAATAAAATAATTAAAAGTTCAAAAAAACACATATTACTTATGTTAATGTCTATTATTTATCTCATATCTATTATGGCTTATTATAATATTGGTGCAATAGATGATTAATACTATTGGTAATCGACTTGGTCACCAAGTCGATGAAACAATCGTACTCAATAAATTATAACAGAATCAGTTAATTATCTGCTTTATTTATAATAAAAATTAACACTACTAAACTTAACTTTCATTATATTAGTTTATAATAACTGCTTGATTAGCTTCTATTTATTATCCCTGAACTCAAATTGCCTTATTTGATTGCACACCTCCTGAGCTACATTTTTTCTTTAATTTAGTAGAAATCATCATTAATTAATTTTTATTCAGATCTAAACTAAAATAGCATAAACACAATTATCTTTTTTGTCTGAGCTTTTACATCTTATATGAATAAGACCATCACCTTTTAGTTACTAATGATTTTTATACTTCAACTATTCTGTCACTTTCCATTGAATGGAATAAATATGAGTAACCCATTTATCCATCCAATTGGACCATTAATTTGCGCTAGAGTTATAATGGATCAGCGATATAAGTAACAGGACGACCAACAATTATATAATCAATACTAACATTAACATCCTAATCTGATGTCATAATTCTTCTCTGATTACCATCTGCCATATGACTTGGACGAATACAGGCGTAATTAATAATAATTCATTTCCAAAAGCCAATTTCACTATTAAATTTCATGATGTAAATAGATAGCAGGATTCCAACATTCCTTTAGTAATTTTACCACGTCCAAGACGTAATCCAGCCGCTGATTCTATTTCAATATCAATCTAGTTTAGATCTGCTTATTCTATACTAGTTAATACAGTAATGCTACTTTAACAGCGAAATATCTTTACCATACTCAACTAATGCTTCTTTAGCTACCATCATCATTCTGCCACTCCAATCCACTCATATATACATTAAGTTTTAAACCATTATTTCTACCACTGCTGACTTAAGAGCTCTGTGCTAACGTACTAAAATATTTTAAAATTTTAAATCTAAAAAACTTGAAACCTTGTTTATTAAAGAAATTATGTTTATTTCTAAAATATGAAGTTTTAGAGAAGCTGGCGTATCTTGCTGATTGATTTCGTGTATGATATCAACCACAGGAAAAATAATATGGTATAAAAAGTCTATACCACAGGTATCTGTGAAACCAGCTATTATCTTGTATGTCATTACATGAACTCATACATAATAGTAATAGATAGTTGATAGGTATCGCTGTTAAGGTGTGAGCTCAAAGACATGCTGCTCAATATACTCAAACGCCGCGTTATTAACGAGGTCTTATTCCGTCGACCGTAACGGTTATTTGCTACAGAGAACCCAGAAGACTGGTCATTGTCGATGTTAAGATTAAAGTGCTTAAGATTAAGGGATTACAGCGACAAGGGATGTGTTTCTAAAAACTCCTTACTAGAGCCTTATCTGAAAACGTGCTAAACTCTCTAACAGTTACTGGCTATGACTGCACCTGCTAGGGATTATCTACCATTAATTTCACGAACCTCTAGGGGGCGTTTTTTGTAAAAAACACGTGATTTCTTTATCAGCACCAATTAGTAAACTTAAATAGAAATACCTTAAAATGGCATTGATAATGCTAAAGCTGCGTTATTTAGCAATACGCCTAACGTTTATTTCTTGGCTGAAGGCATATGTCATTCTGGTAGACAAGCTGATCGTCTTTGCCTTTTATTCATTATTAGAAGTACTGCATGGATATAAGGTGCTAATTGCATTTTAAGAGAATTATTGAAAGTCAGAAGAAAACTGAGCATAACTTTTCAATGTCTAGTGAATGCATGACTTAACCGCAGCTCCTAAAATTCCTACGAAAGACAAATGCCATTAGTTTTTGGAATACAACGCCAAAGATGTTCCCGGATATGTGGACCAACGCCATTAGCTACATAAAATAATTAATGTGCTGCCTTCACTCCAAAAAAGAATCCAATCGAAAATTAATGGCGATCGCTGCAGGGCTACTAGCTAGTAGAGAGCTGTGATGTCGCTAATAAACCCCATTGATGTTTTACTGGTAAGGGAATTTCAACGAGCTTCTTGCAGCAATGAAGAAACTAAAGAAAGATCGAGAGGGTGAATGGCTGGGATTTTACAATTTTCTGTCAGCTACAAGCTGGCTTTAATAAGAACGACGAATTTAATTGAATTAACTTGTGTTATAGTGAACATATGAAGCCAATGCGTGAAGCTCTGTGACTTGAGAAAACAATTCTTTTTAATGGTTTCTGAGCTTTCCCGTCTATTCAGAAAAGCTAGAACTAGCTCAGGTGGAAAATGCTAACTTACTGACTCTAATAGCAAACAACATTCAATTTAAAAATGAAGATTAGGTTTATGAACCCTAAGATCGAATAGTAATTCGATATTTATACACATTATTTTCTAATAAGTCAAAAAATTTAAATAAATTGTAGGCTAAATAGAGTAAATATCTGGATACCTTGCTTTCAGGTAATAATCCTATTGACTGATATTATGAATAAAATAATTCTTTAGCGAGATCATGCTAATCTAATTCTAGTAATAATATGAGAATTAGCAGATACAAAAAGTTTATTTTGCATGTGAGCTATCATTTTCAACTTTTTTTAAAGTTAAGGAATATAATATCAATTATGTTTATCATTGACCGTCAAGATCTTTTATTGGTTTAATGGTATCCCAAGAACGGCATGAAGGACAACACCAATATAAAGAATGTGTTGTAAAACCACATTTTCGTCAACAATAATCAGGTTTAGAGCGAATTTGTTCGCCAACCATATTATGCAGTAATTCTAGACTTTCTTTTTCTCTACCTTCTTCTGCATCTGCCAAATGATAATCAATAAACTTATAAAACAATCGCATCGTTGGATGCGATTCAAGTTGCTGTTTAATAAACATTTGCGCTTTTTCTGGCCCTTTTCTTTTTTCAATTATTTCCGATAAATAAAGTTGAGCAGTTGCACCACAATCGCCAGCAACACATTTCTGGATATAATCTTCCCAATCATGCCAACTAGCTAAATGATCATAACATTCATAAAGCATAGTTAATGTCTCACTGACTAAATCTATATCTTGATCAAAAACTTGCTTAAGTACTAAAGTAGCTTTCTCATATTCAACTCGGGCAATATAAATACGTCCCTTCATAATAGAAGCTCGACTAGCGTTTTTATCTGATTGTACAGCTTTGTTCAGTAACAGAAATACACCATCAAGATCATCACTATTCAATTCCAATAGTGCCAATTCGCAATAAAAATGAGCTATTTCTTCTTTAAGTTGAGGATTACCCATTTTGACTAATTTTTTAGCAACATCGATTGCTTTATGCCAATCATTAATAGCTTGATAAATAGTAAGTAAAGATTGTAACGCACTAAAGCAAAAATTTTGTTTATCCACTAGCTGTAAAAAAATATTTTTCGCACGATCATAAACTCCAGCCGCTAAATAATCTCGACCTAGCTTCTGCGAAGCTAGTAGTTTCTGCTCAAATGATAAAGTATTGCTTTCAAACAACGATTGATAAATACGAATAGCTCGTTCAATTTCACCTCTTGAACGGAAAAGATTTCCTAATATTAGGTTAGCCTAAAATACTGATCTATCTTCTTTTAACATATCTAAAAATAGATCAACGGCTTTATTTTGTTGATTAAATAATAAGAAATTAATACCAGCTAGATACTCACTGGATAAACGATCAGTATTTTGCTATTTATCTTGTTGAGCACTTCTTCGTCCCATATACCAACCATAAGCAATGGCAATAGGTAATAGCAGAAATAACAGCTCTAACATAAAAATTACCTTTTTTTATTTGTAATAACTGCCACTTCAGTATCATGTTCACTTTGAATTGATTCAGCTAATTGACTTTCTAATCGTTTTATTTTACGTCTTATATTTGATAATGAAATTAATGCTTTAACATAAAATACCCCGCAAATAATCCAACACAGCACGAATCCAGCTGCAAAAAAAATTGCTAGTAATCTCGATATTGGATAATCACCTTTAGCAATCAAATAGTTAAATGTTACTATTTGATTATTGCTTGAGACAAGCATCACAGATGCTATAAAAATAGCTATGACAAGTAATAAAATTAAAAAATATTTCACATTTTTTCCTATTGTTGTTTCAATGATAGAAAACAAGTTAGATCACTTTTCTTCGATTAACTTAGCATCTGAACCTAATAATGAAAGTAAATTATATTAACGCTTACCATTTTATTTAAAAAACATTGTAATGTTAAATGATAGAATCAGTTATCGAAAAAATTTCTTATTAAATTTATCTCATTGTGTTATTAGTAAATATGATATATGAAGGATCAGGCTATTACACACTCGAATGCTTCGTAAATTTGTCTCTATTCTTAAACTAGACGTTATTTACCACTAGTATCAGAAGATAAACTCCATTAGCTAATTCTAGCTTTTCTGATCAGACTGAGGCAGCTCAGATACCATTGAAAGGGTTGTTTTTCTTGAAACACAGCGCTTCGCACGTCAACTTCATCATACTTTTACTATCGTAAAAGTTAATTTAATCGGATTGATTATTCTTATTGTGATGCCTAATGCGCTGACAGGAAGGAATAGAATACTAGCCATTCTTTTCGCTCTTTCTTCAGCTTCTTCATCGCTGTAGGGATACTTCTCTGATAACTTTGCTAATAAAATATCAATGGCTTTATTATCGGTATCACGGATCTCTGTTAGCCAAATACCAAGCTTATCCTAAAACTTTTAGTTGCATGCCTTTTTGTGGAATGAAGGTGACAGATTAACTGCTTTATATACCCAACAACATTGTTGCTACGCACTCAGGAATATCTTTGCTGTTGTATTCTAAAAACAAATGTCAGCCCATATTCTTTAGTAAGATTAGGAAATACAATTAAGCCACGTATGCTCGCAGGCCATCCAGAAGTTCAGCCAGTACATTTTAATTTTAATAATCATTTTTAATCGCAATAAGTTCTTTATATCTATCATCAGTACCCGTCAATATAACTAATAGTCAAAAACAATCAGTTTGTCTGAGAGGACGATTATATTAATGGAACAGAAATAAACGTTAGATGTATCACGTAAATTACGCAATCACCAATGCTTATGCTCTTCAAGTTATTCCTCTTTCAGTCTGCTGATGGTTCTAGCAGATAAGACCATATACTTTTCATCAAGGAATCCAACTAGAGCTTAGTGAAAACTATTTGTGGATTTGCCATCCACAAAGGTGCAAGTGATAGGTAGTAATTTTGACGCTTTTGCATGCTTCAGATAAAGCAGTAACGAGTTCTTAAAGAATATTCTGTTTCTGCTGTGATTCCCTAATCTTAGTTGCTTTAATCTTAACATCGCTCATACCCAGCCTGCATGATTCGCTGTGACAAATAACCGTTATGAACTAAACTATAAAACGCCAGACAATAAGGTAGCGTTCAGCATCTTGTTGCAGCATGGCTTCAAGCTCAAGTTCAACAGCGGTGTCTATCAGCTGCCTAGAAGAATTACGAATAAATTATGCAATGGATCAGAGATAATATCTGATTTCGTGGATACCTATAGGGGTGAATTTCATCGCATATAATCTCTCTGTTGTTAAAATTATTCATAAAATCAATCATCTGAACATACCAGGATCTCTGAAATCACATACATCAGAATTGAGTATAACTCCCCATCCTATTTAACAGTACACTACTAATTTTAGCTTTTTAAAAAAAATAAAAATTCAGATTTTATTTATTTATATTAGCTATCGTGTCTCAATCATAAAATCTCTATTTAAATAGATAGATAAATAAAAATATGCTTATAATTAAAATAATTAATTTTTTAATAATCATATTGGATATCATATCCACATAATCTTATCTGCTGATGATATCAGTTAGCCTACTAAAATATATAGGTCAAATAATTTAGATAACTATATTTAACTATTTTTAAGTCATTTTTCTTGATTTTAAATCGAAAGTTTCATTTATTATGTGTTTGATTCCGGATTACATATAGATCCTTATTGTACAGCCATACTCATGCAAAAATTGGTACTGAGAGATATAGTTTAGGAAAAAATATTATAATGATGTAGCTTAATCATCAGGAAATCACAACACCTAAATCATAGGTATTCTTAAGGCCAGCAAAACCTATATCTACTTTTGAATAAGCGTTATATCATCTTCAAACTTACCGTTGCTAAAAGGCGAAAACAAGATGATATTAATGATTACAGCTATATTCCCCATCATTTTTTAACGACGCTGTCGTCGGCTCAAGAAGTCGTAGTCATTTTCTTCCAAAAGCTTATCGATTACCGACTTGCTGGCAGTTGTACGCAAGTTCTTGAAATTCTTTTTATCTAGATCTGGACTGGATCGTTGTTTACGAAAACTAGAAGTAGGAATTTACGTGAAATGAAATGAAAGCCTCGAAGCGAAGCGTAAAATATTTAAAAGATACAAGTCTGAGTTACCTAAACGTAGATGTAAATATCTTCTACAAACACCAATAAAAATTCACAACATTACCTTTTTGTAGGTATATAGATGCACACCTTGATGAATTTTGTCTGTTTTAAGGCCAAAATTGCGATCAATGTTCGACGCTTATTACGTGATCTTAATTAAACAATCTCTCATAGATATCTTCGGGTAATTATAGATAATAACAAGGATTTTACATACAGACTTTTTAATCTGTAAAAAACAAGCACCGGAAAAAGATAAATTTAACTGTTTATCTACAGAGCAGATTGATATAGAACAACAACTTAATCCGCCAATGCATCCTTAAATAAAAAGGTATGCCTAATGATTTAATGAACGTACGGAAGGGTAGGTTGAAAAGCCATCATTTTAATTCTGTTAAAGAGCTTTAGATCACTCTGCATCAAATATAGTTTAACTGTACAATCAGGGATTATTCAAACCAGTACTAGGTACTAAAACTCCATTGCAGTTTATGAAAGATTAGTTCAAAGTTAAACCTGAATTATTCAAAAAAAACCATACTATCTTCCGGAAAATAATAATTATGTATAACACTATGCAGATAAAACCTATAGCTGAAGCCAAATTACCTACTCCTTTTGGTGAATTTCTACTTATTGGTTTTGAAGAAATTCTTAATAAAAATAATCATATCGCACTTATTTATGGTGATATTACTAATAAAAAACCAGTTCTTTCCCGTATCCACTCGGAATGTCTGACCGGCGATGCCTTATTTAGTTTACGTTGCGATTGTGGTTTTCAACTAAAAGCAGCACTTAAACAAATCGCACATGAAGCTCGCGGAGTGTTACTTTATCATCGTCAAGAAGGGCGTAATATCGGTTTATTAAATAAAATCCGCGCCTATGCTTTACAAGATCAAGGACTGGATACTGTTGAAGCTAATTTAAAACTTGGTTTCAAACCTGATGAACGTGACTTCACTATTTGTGCAGACATGTATAAATTACTGGCAATAAATGAAGTAAGGTTATTAACTAATAACCCTAAAAAACTAGAAATCATGAAAGAAGCCGGAATTAATATTGTAGAACGAGTTCCTCTCATTGTTGGTCGTAATCCAAAAAATAGTGATTACCTTAATATAAAAGCTAGCAAATTAGGCCATATTCTCTCTGATAATATTAAAAAATAATCAATCAGATATTATCGAAAACTGTCTATTTTTTGCAGAACAGTTCTTATGGTTTAAATCTGTTTATTTTAGGCTATGTTAGCCAAAGGCTGTTGATAAAATCATTTTTTATAAAAAACTTTTACTATAGAACTTGCCATAGAAAAAACAAACATATAGATTAAAAAATGGTATTATTCAAGTTGACGAAATATTTTTTCTTTAATCCTTTAAAGGGAAGTATTACTTTCCATATAGAAAAGCTAGAAACGCGAGAGAAGAGGAGTAAAATGAAAGAACAAATTGCTGTTTTAATCGTCCGGGCTTGATAAGGTCATGTTAAGAATTAGATTCTTGAAGAGTTTAATCCAGTGTATATTAGCTATTTACTTTTGTTGATATAGATAAAAAGTTCATCTTTTATTCAGGGAATAAGTAAAATAGTACGAAATTTTTGCTAACGAGCATGAAATTAGTCACCATCGCCTAATATAGGATTGGGTAATTAGAGAGTTATAAGTAATAATTACTGAACTCATATTATCTTGAGTAATTAATTGCAAGCCTGCAATAATAATTGTCTTATTGCCGATCAATTTTAGCGTTTTATAGTTTATATTAGTCGGAAATTCTAACAGTAAAACTTCTATACCAATTAAATTGTAGAGATAAATTCGTTCATATGATCAGCAATGACCGCACTCTTGTCCCCAAAATAACATTCCTCTAGCCACAAAATTATGATTAGAACTGAAACTATACTCTTTCACCAGTAAAAATGGCTAATGTATTTTATTTTCTTGATATTGCATAGCCACATCATAGGTAGTTAGCTATCACATATAAAAAAATAGTATAGTTTTTGAGTAATTAAAATTTAACTTTTAATTAATCTGTCATAGACTGCAATGGATTTTTACTATCTAATGCTAAGTTGTTGTAATCCCTGATTCTATAACAAAACATATTGATGCAAGATGTGATTTTAAGAGATCTTGAAAAGAATTTAAATTATGGGTTTTCAACCCATCTTTAATAGTGGTTATTAAATTGCTTGACAATGCCATTCGTTTGAGAATACTTATGTGGGATAAGCCAGTGTTCTATATCAAGATCTGCACAACAAACGGGTGAATTGCTGTTTTCCGGTCGATAAACGTTTTTTAGAGCAAAAGGCAGTCTATAGATTTTTTATTATTCTATAAGAATTGATGGATATCCATGGGTGACATACTCGGTTATGTCACGTAATAAGAGTCAAAAATTAGACGAAGATATTATTGCCTTATGAAGACGAATAAAACCCTATTAATGGCAAGCATTTTTCTTATGAAAAATAGTATCGTGAAGTTTATTTGATATTTATCGAAGATATTTACATCTACTTATAGATAAGAAGGTTTGTAGCTTTTAAATACTTTAAACTTCGACTTCAAGACTTTCAACCTCATTTCAGGCAAATTCTCTACTTTAATCCTGCGTAAACAACAATCTAGTCCAGATCAAGATAGAAGTAGGATTCAGAAATTTGCGTGGGGGCCCCCCCTGCCAGCAGATTCGTCAAAGGAAAAAATGTTTTCACAGAAAACGATTATGGCTATACTGATTTGGCGACAATATAGTCAAAAAACAATAGGGGATGATACGATTATCTCATCATCGTAATATTTACTCAACTATACTACTGAGTAGCCATCTTGCTATGAATAGAGCTGTGCTACCGAGCATATATATAATAATTCGTAACAAAACAGTTACCGCACTATTCATAAATGCTTTTCTTGTCCTTTTATCTTAGCGATTATCGGCGTTATCTATTGAGAAACACCAATTTGATCTACCTTCATTTAAGAATTTCGATTCGTATCTTACCTATCGTATCTAATTGTTATTTTAACGCTTTTTAAAATTATCCAAGCTAACTTTGCTTGTTTTGCTACTTATTTTTAGGTAACTAGCGCTCTCTCTTTTATAAATCATCGCCAGACTTATTTTTGTTAACTTATCCCTCTACTACCTAGCATGATCTTATCATCGATAGATTAAAGAGTGACAGCAAAACTTTTTATGTGATAATGTGAATTAGAGATAATTTTATTAATCTTCTTAAGAGTTTTGTTAGTTAAATGAATTCAATAGATCATTGAGTTTATTTTTTAAATCTTAATGATTTCAGAATTTCTTGATGTGAAGCTAAGCTAACTTTTTAATCCGATACCAAATTAAGAAACCCTTTTTTACCTTTTCTATTATTTCCTGAAATAATTTTAACTTCTTTTCACTCTTTTGAAATCCTCTATACTTATTTTTAATGAAATTGTAGCGATACATTCGGTCATCATGTTTTCTTAAAGTAATAAAAACCCCTTAAAGGCGGTAATAAAAATACTAGTTTTAGTACTGCATTATCGCTAAATCTTTCGCTTCCATCACCCTCATATCATTAAATAATGCGGATTTATCTTAATTAATGCCTAAAAATTGATAACGTGAAATAAGATGCTATAATCCAGTTTAATTTTATTGGACTATTCATAACAATTCGCCACCTAAGTACACAGTGAGTTAAATATAAGATAAGCTGCTCAGAGCATCTAGCTAGACTTCAACTTAACTGTCTTTAAGATTAAAACTAAATACGGTTTCAAAATTACGAAATCGGATTGAGTCATACTGCTATACATGTCCTCAATAATTAATAAAAGTTTTTGCGCGTTACTGTAAAGTTTACTTATAATATATTGTACTAATAGTACTCGCGGATGCAGAAGATAATTATCAACTATCAATTTGAAATTATCAACCTGATAAAGCTTTTCAATTACTCAATCAGCAATAATCTGCTGATAAAATTCACATTAATTGACATCATCTCACTCATGGTTCTCCAATTCATTTATTGCTTTATGATTAAAAATAAAGGTTACCACCTCAGGCCTTTTTTTCTTATTATCGAAATCATGACATTAGCTTTAAACGTTGATTTATCTGTAAATATAAATTTTGACATACTTATCCTTAAAAAATAACAATATAAGGAATAATTAATCTACACTGAATAAATTTATATATTTGATATGAATGAAATTGGCAACCTCGCTTTTCAAGCGAGTTATACTCATTTATGGTATATAGGATTTCAGAGATGGGTTGCGTATCCGTTGATTAATTTCGTGGATGATTTCAACAACAGAGAGATAATATGACATGAAAAATCTACCATATAAATATCCGCAAAACTAGATATTATTTATGATCCCTTAAATGAACTTATTTGTAATGCTACTGAGAGCTGATAGTAATGGTATTAATGGTGAGCTCTAAGGTATCCTGCGATAATCTGCTCAACGCCGCATTATCAACGAGGGTCTTATGCCGTCATTCTTAATGATTATTTTCTATAGCAAATCATACAAGACTGATATTGGCGATGTTGAGATTAAGGTGCCTAATGTTAAATGAGGATCGCAGAGGCAACAAAATATCTTTCAAAATAGTTGGCTGCTGTTTTAGCTAAGGCCTGTAAAAATCAACGAAGAGTTGTCACCATGGTTAAGTAACTGTTAGGCATCCCCCACCGGTAATTTTCTAAAAAATGAGCTGTTTCTTGATGAAAGCAAATGATATATCTTACAAAGTTCCATCAAAAGACTAAAACAGCAATGGCTTGAAGAGAATATAGGAATATACTAATTACATGATTTAAGCGATACCGCTACGTTTATTTCTATTCTTATGACATACATACTATTCTACCAGATAAGATGATTATCATTACCTGCTGCTTATTATTGATATCACTGCACATGGATGTAAGGAGCTCGTTTTGGTCGAAAATGCTTATCGAGAGTCAGAAGTAAACTATACTTAACTTCTCAATACTCTGCAAGTACGTATCTTAACCTTATTTTCAGGATTGCTACGGGAGACGGTACTATTTATTTTTGTAATGCAATCACAAAATATTTCTAGATGCGCAGCACCAATGTTATTGGGTACACAAAATAGTTCATGTGTATACCTTTATTCCACAAAGGTATGCACTCGAAAGTTAATGCTGAATTGCAAGAGCTCTTGGTGCCAAATAATCTTAATGCTGCTAGTAAAGCCCTTAATATTTTTGCAAGGTTTTCAGTGTATAATACAGTGATTAGAAAATTAGAGAAAAATCGATAAGAACGCTGACATTCTATACCTTCCTGTCAACGCACTTAGCGTCAATAAGCACGAGGAATCTAATTAAGTTAGCATTTTCGACAGTTAAGGCTATGAAGATTAGGTTAGAAGCTCTGTATAGTTCAAAAAAATAAGAGTTTCATAATATTTAAGCTACTCTGTTCTGCTAAGAACAGCTTGAATCGGTTAATGAGATTTTGACCTGTTGACCCTTTATAATAACAACGTTAAATTTTAAGAATGGAGAACAGATTCACTAAGTATCAGAGCGGGATAACCTTAACTGCCATACACTAGATTTACTAATAATTCTCAATAACATTGGAGTATATAATACTATAAGTTTCTCTCACTAGAGAAACAGTGTAATCATTCTATTCCCATTCATCAAATCCATTAGCCTAGTTATTTATTTTTTTTCCCATGGAACAAAAGAAACAGAATAATCCCCTATTTCTATATAGAAGCTGAATTGATCAGCAGGGATATTTTAGGTATTAAACCCTTCATTATAATTATATACAACATCATCAATCTTCACACATGCTACTCGATCTCAGCTATGCATTTAGTTTAAATCACCGGAAATAATTATTATAAACGGGATAATACTGCGTAACGAGAAAAAATTGAGGTTGAATCAGATCAGTGCTGCATAGTCTCTCATTTTGAGTATCATAAAATTTAATATACTTAGCATAGCATCACTTTCTGATGGAAAGGAGATTATAAAGCGCTTCGGATAAATAAACTCTTTAGATACTAGAAGTTACGAGTAGTTTACTAATTTCCGGTTTATGTTTTTAAGAAAACTTGTTTCGAGCTATTTGAATTAATTCCTTAAGAAATTAAGCTATGATAGCAAAAATTTCTGCTTTGCTTTCAGCGCAATTTGTTGCTATATTTATATTTTAATTTTTAAAGTTTCAAATAATGTTCTTGATGCTAGATAATTTATCAAATAAAAACCATAGACTATGAAATCTACTTAAGCATCTTGTTAGTCATCTAACATAACTATCCACATTTTGAATCCGGAATTCCTTACCAATAAATCTCTGATTAGATAGTCTTATTAGGCGATGATAACTAATTTATGATCGCTTGCAAATGTTTCGTACTATTCAACTCCATCCGAACAAAGGATGAACTCTTTATCAATAATCGGCTTAAGACAATATCTAACACATTCTACATGAAACTCTTCAAGAGTTTCTCATCGAGAATATGACACCCTATCGATCTAGAGCAATTAAGACCGCGATTCATTCTTTCTTTTTATTTCCATCCTCTCACGTGTTTTATACCTTTTTTATGTAAAATATAACACTTCCATTTAAGAGATTCATGGAAAAATGTTTCGTCAACTTCAACAATACCACTTAATAGATTTAAGTTGATTTGTCTCTACTGACGGAAGGAGATAAGTAAGCTATCTAAATGCTGTTTTAAAAATTAATGCCTATTTGTTTTACTGACTTTAGTAAAGTCAAGGTATTCAACATACATAGCAGATAACTAAAGCATTTATCATTGTAATCTAATTTCATCAGGAGACTTCTTCCAGAAAGATTCTTAAATCTTTTCCTGTAATCAAGGATTTTACAATGATATCGTTTTAATATTAATGAATTTTCTTATAGAAGAGAACATATTTACTGTGACAATATGAGTAGGATAAAATAAATTCCTTCAATGTATAAATCGATATCATCCGACAGATAGTATCTCTAGTCAACTAATGAGATACAACTTGATTTTGGAATGGAGTAAATAAAAGTCATTTTGATCTGTATGACTATTTTCTTTTTCATGGCAACTGCTATAGCAAATCCATTATATAGTATAAGTAGTTTTTACCAACAACCCTTTGTAATATAGTCTGAAATTAATATATCGCAAAGTTATAAAACAGTAATCAGCTAATAAATATCTCCGAATTAAATTAGCATAGCTTTTACACTTAGATATAACTTACTATATTTTAAGTTTTCTGAGTAGATGAAAGCGGCTTAACACCATTAAGATTGTTTTTTGAACTACAGCGCCTTATGCATCAGTTTCATAGCTTCTCTCTTACAAAGGAGATTCAATCGTATTCGTCGCTCTTATAATGTCCAGTGCGGGTGACAAAAAATCGTAGAATGTCAGCGTTCTTGTTGATTTTTTCCAACTTTTAATCAGTAGATTAAACGCTAAAAATCTTGCTAACAAACATCAAGAGCTTTATTAGCGGAATCATAGATCTCTGCTCTAACTAGATCTCCTATAGCTCAAGCTTTAACTTTTTGTTACATGCCTTTAGAGATGAAAGTGGCATATTATCTATTTTTTATATCCAATATCGTTGATGCTACATGTACTGGAATATCTTTACTTATTGCATTCTAAAAATCAAGGAACCCAATCTATCTCCACAGCAAGCTGGAAATAAGATTAAACTAACTGCTCTCAGGGAATTGAGTAGCTTGACCCAGTGCGCTTTTTATTCTTGATAAGCATCTTCTATAGTAATCTAGCTCCTTACGTTCATGATCAGTGACGCCAATAATAACTAGTAGGCAAAAACGATCAGCTTGCCTGACAGGACAGCATACACCTTAAGCTAAAAAATAAAAATAGCGGTATCGCATAAATTACGCAGCTACCATTGCCTGTGCTCTTTAAGTCATTATACTGTTTCAGTCTTCTTATAGTGGGAACAGAAATACCGTATACTTTTTCATCAAGAAATGCTTTTCAGTGATTCGTAAAATCACCGTTGAACATGACTCACTGGTACAGTAATACCAGTAACTTTTTAAGATTTTTGCATATTTTAGATAAGGAAGAAGCAAGAACCTTTAGAAGAATATTTCGTTTAACTGTGAGACGTCCCTTAACTTTAGATACTTTAATTTAAATATTCCTAATATCAGTCTGCATGATTCGCTGCGGGAAATAACCATTACAAACAATGCTTTATAACTCCCGGCCTACAAGACAATGTTCAGCATGTTATCGCTGCATAGCTTCGAGCTTCCCCCTCAACAGCGGTGCTATCAATTTCCTGGAACACAATTCCGAATGAGTTGATGAAAGGGATAAAGAAGTAATATGTAATTTTACAGATACCTGTATATAGTAGACTTTTTATGGCATATTATCTATCTGATATTGAAATCATTTATGAAATCAATCAGCAGGTGATTTTAGCATCTCTAAAATCACATATACTAAAATAAGGATAACCTTAGAATAATTATTTTATTAATTTTAATATTGAAAATAACTTCTAAATCATTTTAACGTATTGATGTTATTTGAATTTATTTTTATAGTTTTCTAATTTTTAGTTGAAATGTTTTCTTTATTTATCTATAGTGAAAGAACTATAAAATAGTGATATCCACTATAGCTAACTTTAATTATTTATTTCAACTAATTAATATTTTAGTTTTTTAACTATTATTCCTACTAAGAGGAATCTTACTCTATAATAAATAAAGTAATGATATTAACGATATGAAATGTTTATTTAATTGTTTACAAGCTACTATAAATTAGCGCATTTTATTTTTTTGGAGTTTTTATAATGAGTGAGATAGTTAGTTGGCAACCAATAGCATCTATCAATAACTTACTGAAAAGAGCTAAAATTATTGCTGAAATTAGACGCTTTTTCCTCGATCGAGGAGTAGTAGAAGTAGAAACTCCTATATTAAGCAAATTTACAGTAACAGATATTCATCTCTTATCGTTTGAAACTCAATTTGTTTCTCCGGTAATTACTAACAACGCTAAGTTGTATATGATAACTAGCCCTGAATATCATATGAAACGTTTGCTAGCAGCCGGCAGTGGGCCTATATATCAGATAATTAAAGCTTTTCGTAATAAAGAAGAGGGACGTTACCATAATCCAGAATTTACTATGCTTGAATGGTATAGACCTCATTATGATATGTATCATCTTATTGATGAAGTGGATGATTTTCTACAACAGATTTTGAACTGCCAACCAGCTGAGCGGATATCATATCAACAGGCCTTTCATCGTTATCTGAATATTGATCCAATAGCACTAGAATTAGAAAAAAAACAATTACATGATGCAGCATTGCAATTGGGTTTAAATAATACGAAAAAAGAAGAAAATAAAGATGTTTTATTACAATTTTTATTTACTATTGGAGTTGAACCTAATTTAGGTAAAAATAAACCTACCGTTATCTATCATTTTCCTGCTTCACAGGCAGCTTTAGCTAAAATTAGTAAAGAAGATCACCGCGTTGCTGAGCGTTTTGAAGTTTATTTTAATGGTATTGAGTTAGCTAATGGTTTTTGTGAGTTGACTGATCCAGAAGAACAAAGAAAACGTTTTGAAAATGATAATAAAATGCGCAAAGAAATGGGTTTATCAGAACAACCTATTGATGAGCGTTTCCTTGCTGCACTAGATAACGTCATTCCTGATTGCTCTGGCGTTGCTTTAGGTATTGATCGGTTAGTTATGTTTATGCTGAACGCAGAAAAAATCAGTGATGTTATCTCTTTTTCTATAGAACGAGCTTAACATTAGTAAGTGATTAATAGTAATCAGTGGTAAAATATTACCACTGATTATATTTGTTATAAGTTATTGATATTTATCTTATTTTATAGTAATTTTAATACTAAATCAGTGGAATAACTAAAAAAGCATCATCATCTATAGCTTGCTATAGCTGATGACATCAAACAGTTGTTGACTATTTTTACTTAATTTATTAGCTTATTAATTTGAGCTATTAGTAAATCTAGTTTATTACGATAAAGCTTAATTCTAATGATTTGTAAACCTGTTCTTTATACTTAAATTAAACATTGTTTACCAACTAGTAGTAAATAAGCCTCTAGATGATTCCCGCTTTTTTAACCATACTGGAGCAGTTTAAACAGGATTAAAGTATTGTTTTTGAAATAGAATACTTAGCGCGTTAGTTTCATAGACTTACACTATCACAAAATCTAATTCAATCAGATTAGTCGTTCTTATTGACGTCCTGTCTGTTGACAGATAGTCATAGAAATACCAGCAATTCTTCTAGATCTTTCTTTAGCTTCTTCATCTCTGCAGAAGACACTTCCCTGATAACCTTGCAAATAAGGCATCAAAGGCTTTATTAGCAGAATCATAACTTTCTGTCAGTCATACCTCACTAAGATCACCCTTAACTTTTGGTTGGTTGCCTTTGTGGAATGAAGGTAGCAGATGAACTGTTTTGTATACAAAACAGTATTGGTGCTGCGCGCCTGGGAATATTTTTACCATTGTATGGTAAAACTAAAGGCACCCCCATCCACTATAACAAACCTGGGAGATACGGTTAAGCAACTCGATTTTAGGCCATTAATAAGTTCGACCTAGTTCGCTTCTAACTTTCGAGAACCATCTTCTAGCGCAATGAGCTCCTTATGTCCATATGTACTATTGTAAGTTAAACAACTAGGTTATGGTGATCAGCTTCCCTGACAGGACGACAACATATCTTCAAACAAGAAATAAACGTAGCAGTATTGCTTAAATTACGCAAGTACAATATTAGTTGCACTCTTTAAGCTACTACTATATCAGCCTTCTGATGACATAAGTAGAAGATCATGTGTTTTTTCACCAAATCGCCATTAGGGCTTCGTAAAATCACTGAAGAAGGAGTTTACTGCAGCATTGGTAGCAACCTTCTTTACCGCTTTTGTAGGCTTCAGATAAGGTGGTATAATAAGCTATTGAACATATTCTGCTCTTCTGCGACCCATAAACCTTAGACAATTTAATTGCAACATCGTAAATATTAGTTTGTATGGTTCGCTATAGTACATAACCGTTACGGACGACGGCCATGAATAAAACCCCCGTCGATAAGATAGTGTTTACATGTTATCGTAGCATGCCCTATATCTCCGCCTAAACAGCGGTGCTATCAGCTATTTATCACTATTACGGATTAATTCATTCAAGAGATAATATAATCTATCTTTGGAAAGATTATTGATAGAAATCCATTATGCTATATGAAAATTTTCACTATAGTGCTTACTATAGAAAAGCAAAGAATCATACAGATTAAAGAGACTCTTTTATTAATTCTTACCAACATAAGTTCATTATGTGATAATGTTAAAGTTAATGAAATATTTTTATCTGAATCCATGAAAAGAAGCATTATATTCCACATAGGAAATGTATAAATGCAGGAAAGAAGGAAAACAAAAGGAAAAAATAAATCGCGGCCTTAATTGCCAGAAATTGATAGAGTCATGTAAGGAATGAGATATTGAAGAGTTCAATGCAGAGTACTTATCTGTTTGTTTGAATCGATCATCATCGATTAAAGAGTCCATTCTTTTCTTAAATGTAACTGAATACTATAAAATCTTTTCTAACAAGCATGAAATTAGTCACTATTGCCTAATAAGATTAGGTAATCAGAAAGTTATTGGTAAGAAATTTCATATTTAAAATATGAAATTATATCAGCCGATTAAAAGAATCGACTAAATAGATCCCCCATGGTTGGGGATCGTTTTATTTACCAAATTATCTAGCTTTAAGAAGATTATTTAAAACTAGAGCAATTTAAATTCAGAAGTTGCTAAAATTACCTACAAAAAAATTAACTACCCTTACTCAAGGGTAGTTGTATTTATATAAAAATTAATAACTTTATCACAAATTAGAGCAAACAGAAATTAAACGAATTTTAAATGCAGGTCAATGATGAACAATAAATCCCAATTAATAAAAACACTTTAAAAATTAGCCACTGCGATAGTGAACTCTTTTGCTAGTTACGCTAATCAAAGTAAATTGATCATGAATAACATACTGATCAATTTATAACGTCTAAAGGCATCAAAATAGACAAATTAGCTATACCAATTAACCGATCCTCACCAGAATAATCTGTAATGGTTAAACCAACAGAAAGCATACGTTTCTTGGTAACTTAGAAGACTAAACAAAAATTAAGATTTTACCGGATATACATATAGTAACAGCAAGCGTAAAATAAAAGAGGCTGAATTAACCAAAGTAACAGATGATATTCTTAATAAACATTAACACATAGTTAAAACAGATATTAAAACGATAAGGTACTCACTAAAACAAAGAAGGTATACTGGTTTATTAGTAGATTAATAGTAAAAAAAGATGGTTTTATTCATTTAAGATTAATAGATAAATTCACCTTATCCCTAATGAAATAAGAGCAAAATTAAAAACCAATAATAAGCTATCTCGTATTTCTCACTAGCCATCCTATGCATGATCAGTTAATTCATATCTGTTTAATTCCGGATTGTTATATAAACCCTCATCGCACAGATCTATTCATGACAAATGGCTACTGATTGATATAGTTAATGAAAAAATACCATGATAATGACGCTTTATCATGATGCAACTACAACACCTAAAATTAGAACTACTCTTCAAACAAAATAAATAGCTTGTATCACATTAGATAAGCGTTATGGTATATCTGAATTACTGTTGATATAGGGTAAAAAAACGAAATCACGTTAATTATCATAACTATATTCTTTCTATTGTTTCCAAATGAGGTTTTCACTAAATCAGGAAGCGTAGTAGTTTTTTTACAAAAAATACCTTCTTCTCGACGAGATCTTGCTGGCATTCATGGGAGAACTGGATTGTTATTATCCAGGCGAAGAGAGGAAATTTGCATAAAATGATGGAAGAAAATCACCGAACTGAGGTATGAAGTGTTTAAAAGCTACAAACGTGCTTATCTGCACGTATATTGAAATATTTTCTGCAAATACAAAACGAACTTGAGGACCTATATCTTTTCATAAGTATAGATCGCGTTTCTTAATAAGCTTATCCGTCTTTAGAAGGCCTAAATTCTAGCCAATGCTTGACGATTCTTATGTAATTTAAAGCGAACATATTTTATGGCTATCTGTCCTCCATAAGGAATTTATAGATAATAGCGAAGAATTTACAGATCATGTTTTTGATTTACAAAATATTCAGCAACCAGAAAACAAGAATTCGATCTTTGTTTGCAGAGTTTAGTATAGAATACTGACTTAGACCGACTATGCATGAATCCTCAAACGAAATGATATGATCAAACGATCTAATCGGTACATAGAAGATAGTCTACAAAGTTATCTTTTAATTCTGCTCAAGAGCTTCATATCTCTCTGCATTAATATGTTTAGCTGTACAATTAAAAATTACCCCAATCAATATCATGATAGCTATCGATGATAAGATAATACAGATATAGGACATCTGTACATATTTTAAAATTCATCACAAGAAAAACTAGACTCTTAATCTCTCTTTGAAAGAGAGAAACTCTCATTGATTGATAAAGAATAGAAATAATACTGAAAATAACACGATAAGGATAATTAAAATATGATTAATTGATAGATATATTAGAAAATAGCAGATCCTATAAAGGAAACTAAAAATAAATTCCATTTTATTAAAACAAATAAACTAGAAAAAATATATGAAAGTAATAATATATACTATCAGATAATTGGCATGTAATGAAACAACAACGTGAAGGTTTTCCATGACCTAAAATTTAGGTCTAATAAACTTAATTTTATCTGACAAGACATTATTAATTGAGAGAATTATAAACTATTTAAATAATCTTATTCCAGCAGCGCTCATAAAGCACCACGCTGCACCTCTAGATAGGTATTCTTGTTATATATCTGTTAAATCAGATAATAATTTATAAGCTAACATTATCTCAGAACCATGAAGCTGGATTAACACCGCAATATCCCATCTTATACGGTTTTATATAAATAGTGAATTCACCAGTGAGTATAATTCTTAAATCTATGAGATATAACTTGTTAAGGTATATGAGCAAAATTATTTTGTCCATTTACACGTAACTGTCTACCACTTAACACGATAAATAATACTACCATCACTCAATTTTTTAGCAGCTTTTATCAATTCCTTTATCACCAAAATAATTTGGCATATAATTGGCATTTTAGTTTTTCTACCTGTTTTATGATTTTTTTTTTGGAGGTACATTTCATATTCCTCTTGTAAGATTAAAATCGGTTATTTTTACTTTTATCAATTTACTTATTCAGCAATCAAACAATAACGATAATTTAATTATTAAAATGTTTCTTGGATTATATAGTTTTGCACATAAATTAACGCAATAATACTCTGGGTTCATTGTTATTGAACATTCGTTTTCCTTGTTATGTTTTCACCTCTAAAATTCTATGATATCTTATCTATATAAGTAGATTTAAACAGATTATTCCTTTGTAATTCCCATCCCGATGCCAAGTTTGGGATAAGATAAAACCCTTAAAGAGGGTCACCGGCCCCCCTATATCGCAGATTTTCTTTTACCAACTTTTCAATTAGCAATAAACAAACATACATACAGGCCTGTTTCATCATAAAGCGGATTTCTAATCTTATGGAAAAGATAAATTTAAAATGACCGTAATATCTCACTTGCTTTTATCTATGAATTTTAAATGATTTTCTAATCAGTCTAAATAAGGCATTCAAGTATTTGTATATTAATCAACTGTTGCTTCCTGGTGTATTTGACTACTTTAAGGTTTCTGTGATACTACAGTTCTCAACGATAAATGCGCTATTACAGACATCTTTTAAGTTCATTAGACGATACATTCCAATATCTATGCTGCCCCTTTGCAATAGCAACAATAATGATACTAAAAATTACTTCACTTTTCGATCTTAATTGAATTAATAACCCATCTATGTCTGATTTAATCAGTATTTCATCTTTCGACTTACCATTTCTACTCTAAACAATAAATCATTTACCGTCATATTTTCCCCCTATATTTTATTTTTACAAAATTTCATGTATATAAATATATAGATAAATTTATGACGCAAGCCTATAAAAAGGCGATTAAAAACATTTATCCTCTACTAAGATAAATAATAAAATTGTTATAAACAGCTTTATAATCATAAAGTTATTAGCTATCAATAACTGTTCACGACTACTATTGTTGCTTTAATGGTATTTAAAACGGAATGTCATCATCGAAATCAATTGGTAATTCAGCTAATTTAGTATCAGTAGCTTTACTAGAATGAAAAACAGGCTCTGGCGTGTTACCACTAAATTGCTGAGTTTGTTGTGGTTGTTGTGGTTGTTGTGGTTGTTCCCAACTACCAGCTGGATTATTTTGTAATACACCTTCTTGTAAACTACTACGTGTGCCTAGCATTTTCATGCTACCAGTAATATTCACTACTACTTCAGTAGTGTAACGATCTTGGCCATTTTGATCTTGCCATTTACGAGTTTGTAATGAACCCTCAATGTAAACTTGTGAACCTTTACGCAAATATTCACCTGCCACTTCTGCCAGCTTGCCAAAGATTACAACGCGGTGCCATTCTCTTTTTTCCCGCATTTCGCCAGTTTGCTTATCACGCCAACTTTCAGAGGTTGCAAGAGTAAGATTCGCAACCGCACCGCCATTTGGGGTATAACGAATTTCAGGATCTTGTCCTAAGTTGCCAATAAGTATGACTTTATTAACACCTCTGCTAGCCATTCTCTGCTCCTGATTAATTAATTTTTAATATTACTAATTTAACATGCTAACACATTATTGAATCCAAAAACCAAACCGTTTTAATTATGGATTGTGAAACACCTTAGAAAATTATATTGTAATTTTGTTAAATTTTTTAAATTTAGCGATTATATTCCAGAATATAATGGCCTACACTGTAAATTTTACTATATTAATAAAGGTTATTACCTTGCTTGCACTGAAATTTTAGCTGCATCTGTATTTCAAGTATTATTGTCTCAAACAATCTTCTCTAGGACAGATAATTCAGTAAATAAATTCCCTACACCATAATAGAGAAATCCCACTCAGTCATTTATAACCGGATGATATAACTATCTATATTTTAAATATGGAATTCCTTTCCAATAACTCTCTAGCTGTTTATTGTTAATAAATAATATTTACTAATTTTACGCTTAATGACAAAGGTTTTATATCATTTAACTCCATCCGAATAAAGGATCAGCTCTTATCGATGATTAGATTAAAAAAATAGCTAATACACTGTGCATTAAATTTTTAATAATCTTATTGCTCACATTGACTCTATTGATTTTGAACGATTTTAAAACCGTGATTCGTTCATAGGTAAGAAATTGAATCACTTTTTAAGTAGAGATTAAAAGTTACCTCTTATTACTAAAAGCAGGTAGAATCAGTTTATGAGGTTTATTGTAAGTGAAATTTTATTGGAGTGTATATTCTTTAACCTAATTTTCTAATTTTAAATATACTAATCCTAGTTTTAGTTTAATAATCATCGTTTTTCATTTTATGCATTTTTTCTGACAACAATTTCATTATCTTCTTGCTAAATTTAGCGTTGATAAAAGTATCCTGTCGTCAAATAGAATTCATTTATATAGATCTGTGCGTAAATTTCCCTTCCATCAGAAAGGGTGAATCTAGAAGTATTCCAGTTTTTTTTTGCTAACGTCTCTCTAGTACCTTATACATCTTCAATAATAATATGTCTCATTTACTTTTTGATAAAATTATATAACGCAGCATTTTAAAATGTTTAGCCAGAATATAGATAATGTAGCGCTTGGATCATTATTTCCTGTTTCAGAGTCTATTTCCGGCACTGCTATTCCGGTGATCGTAATAATTACGATATAAACCCCCTCACTAATATCGCACTTTTTATACGAATACTAATGATCATTTCAAGTTAGCGTACAAGAAGTATTTCACACTATGCCACTTTCTTTTGTCTTTTTAGCAAAATGTACTTTCCAGTAACGTCCGTACTGTAGCTTCATGTAATGCTGTTATTAGACTCCTTTTACGGATATAATATGCTTAAGACCAAGAAAAACGCTGGGATTTATTATGTCATTACCGTAATGTAGAAGCCGGATGACAACGCCTTTCTAAATTTCTTCGATCGATATTTTTTTAAGAACAGCTAACGCTCTACAGGATGTTTAATATCCAGACCGTCATCAGTGATTAAGATATCAATAGATAGATGCTGATTGAGTTATCGACCATAAGTGTACAAAGTCACATAAGATAATAATCTTAATACTATATTTTGCGTTGCTACTCTAGTTAGAGCAACATAGCGTGACGGGGCCGTAAATAAAGCCTTTAATAGCGATTAGTTATTGTTAAATAGTATAAAAAGTATAGTGAAAGTAATATATTGCTAATTATAGTCTGGTAAAAATTTGAGCTTGCTGTACAAATTACTGCTCGATATCTTTGAAGTCGCATGAGCTACAAGATTTAATTTATAGCTTTAGCAGAAAAACGGCGATGGGAATTATTCATGAGACTCAAAGCAGTAGTGCTGAATACTAACACTAATACTAGAAGTGCTCCAGACAAACATTTACTCGACAGATAGATGAGTCTGTAGGAGTTGACACTTTCATCGTATTTTTAAGAAAGTTATTTAGCTGTCATCAATAGTAAAAAGTAGTTTATTTAGGTGTAGGAATAAATGTAAGTCTGGATAAATTATCCTCTAGGTATCTTGCTAAAAAAATAAAAATCATCATCTTGTCTGTATTCGTTAGGTCTATCTGCCAAGCTATCTTTGTGTTTGCCATAGACGGCAAAGAAGATAGAGATTATCTCTAATTTTTATAAGTGATAAACTCATCGACAATAATACTTTTATTATTATCCTTTAATGAAACTGCATCCAGCATCATAATCTTAACCTTAAATTATAAAACCAAGATAATAATATTTAAGATCGAATAATAGTTACGTATCGAAAAAAAATTGGAAATTAAAAGGAATTAGAGGTATTGCTGCACACCTCTTATGAGGTGTCATAAAAATTCAATCGGTCTATTATCATTAATTTCTGGAAAGAAATTATAAATTGCTTCAGATAAATAGATGATATAACACGTAAGTTGGTGTACTATCTTATAGATTTACCTAGTTTATGCTTTCTAGGAGATTTATTTTGAACCATCTAGCTGAATCTCTAAAAAAATTTATATACTGCAGAGTATAAAATAATACTAAGATTATGAACATTCCAGAAACAGCATAGCTATACAGCAACTTCCATCATAGTGTTTGTACTAGTTCGTTTCTTTTATCTCCTCCTCTTCTGCCTTTTATAGTTTTCTTATGTAAGATATAAACACTTCTCTTTAAAGAGTTAGTGGGAAATGTTTCGTCGATTTCAACAATAGCACTTTAGTGCATTTATGTTTACTGTTTACACTAAATCAAGGAGGAAGTAACATCATATAAACGCTGTTTTCAAATTAATGCCTGTTTGTTTTTATAAATCCCTCGTAAAATCAATCTATTTAAGATATATTGAGATAATTAAACCATTTATTCTTAAAATATGGTTTCACCAGAAGACTTTCATTAACATTGTTAAATCTTTTCCTATAATTGGCGATTTTGCAATAATATCGCTGCAACCATAATAATATCCAAGCGGATAACATGTTCACTGTGACAATATGAGCAGAATAAAGCAGAATGAGTTGTTGAAATGCATAAAACAATATTATCCAACATATTGTTATTGAGAAAACTATTATTATGAAACTTTATGTCAGAATAGTGTAAGAAAAGAGTCGCTTTGAATCTGCATGACTATTTTCTTTTTTATAGCAACCTCTATAGCAAAAAATCCTTTATATAGTATATGTGATTTCTACCGATAACCTTTCCTAACATAGGCGTATTCATTCAACAAAAATTGTGTGATAATAAAAAAGTTTTATTTATTGTTTGAATATATTCTTATCCAGGATGTGGTATATGGATACCATTGAAATCAGAGGTGCGCGCACCCATAATTTAAAAAATATCAATTTAATTATTCCTCGTAATAAATTAATTGTTATTACTGGTTTATCTGGTTCAGGAAAATCTTCTCTGGCATTTGATACTCTATATGCAGAAGGTCAGCGCCGTTATGTTGAGTCACTGTCTACCTATGCCCGGCAGTTTTTATCATTAATGGAGAAACCAGATGTTGATCATATTGAAGGGCTATCACCAGCAATTTCAATTGAGCAGAAATCCAGTTCACACAACCCACGCTCAACAGTAGGTACTATTACTGAAATCTATGATTATTTACGTTTACTGTTTGCCCGAGTTGGTGAACCTCACTGTCCTGATCATGATATTCCGTTAGTAGCACAAACAGTTAGCCAAATGGTTGATAATGTCCTGGTATTACCGAAAGGTAAACGGATGATGTTACTGGCACCGGTGGTTAAAGAGCGTAAAGGTGAATATATTAAGCTATTGGATAATATGATAGCCCAAGGTTATATTCGCGCTCGAATCGATGGTGAAGTCTACAATCTATCTGATCCACCTAAATTAGAGCTACATAAAAAACATACCATTGAAGTGGTGGTTGATCGTTTTAAAATTCGCGCTGATCTGGCGCAACGTCTGGCGGAATCGTTTGAAATCACGCTTGAGTTATCAGGCGGGACTGCGATTATCGCTGATATGGATGACAGGAAGTCTACTGAATTAATTTTTTCTTCTAATTTTGCCTGCCCTGTCTGTAGTTATAGCATAAACGAGTTAGAGCCGAGACTATTTTCTTTTAATAATCCAGCAGGTGCCTGTAGTTCTTGTGATGGACTCGGGGTACAACAATTTTTTGACCCAGAACATATCATCCAAAATAAGGAAATTTCTTTAGCTTATGGGGCAATACGCGGTTGGGATCGACGTAATTTTTATTATTTTCAGATGTTACAGTCGTTAGCTAAACACTATAAATTTAACGTTGAAGCCATATTTAGTTCGTTAAAGCCAGAGATCAAGCAAGTGATATTATATGGCTCCGGTAAAGAAATAATTGAATTTAAATATCAAAATGATCGCGGAGATATTACCGTAAAATGCCACCCTTTTGAAGGTGTGCTCCATAATATGGAGCGTCGTTATAAAGAAACTGAATCGATAGCGGTGCGCGAAGAGTTAGCAAAATATATTAATAATCGACCATGTATTGCTTGTCAAGGTACTCGATTACGACAAGAAGCTCATTACGTGTTTATTGAGAATACTAGCCTACCTGAAATCTCTGATTTTAGTATAGGCCATGCGATGACATTTTTTCAAACGTTACACCTAAGCGGGCAACGGGCACAAGTTACGGAAAAAATTCTGAAAGAGATTAACGATCGGTTAAAATTCTTAGTTAATGTTGGATTAGAGTACTTAACTCTCTCCCGCTCAGCTGAAACTTTATCAGGTGGCGAAGTGCAACGCATTCGAATGGCAAGCCAAATCAGTGCTGGTTTAGTTGGTGTCATGTATATATTAGACGAGCCGTCAATTGGTTTACACCAACGAGATAATGATCGTCTGTTACAAACCCTGCTACATTTACGTAATTTAGGCAATACTGTTATAGTGGTTGAACATGATGAAGATGCCATCCGTGCCGCCGATCATATTATCGATATCGGTCCAGGCGCAGGTATATATGGAGGACACGTTGTTGCTCAAGGTAACCTCGACGATATTATTAGTAATCCAGATTCATTAACTGGTAAATACCTTAGTGGTGAACGTAAAATTGCAATTCCGCTCAAACGAGTAGATATCGATACAGAAAAAAGCCTAAAACTGATTGGTGCAAAAGGTAATAATCTAAAAAATATCACACTAAAGCTCCCTGTTGGCTTATTTACTTGTATTACTGGTGTTTCCGGTTCAGGTAAATCAACTCTAATTAATGATACGTTATTTCCAATAGCTCAACGACAATTAAATAAAGCTACTAATGTCCCTCCCGCACCTTATACGGATATCGAAGGTTTACAATATTTCGATAAAGTGATTGATATTAATCAAAGCCCGATCGGCAGAACCCCACGCTCTAATCCAGCAACCTATACTGGCGTATTTACTCCGGTACGGGAATTATTTGCCGGCGTACCCGAGTCTCGTGCCCGGGGTTATACACCAGGAAGGTTTAGCTTTAATGTCAAAGGTGGTCGCTGTGAAGCCTGCCAGGGTGATGGCGTGATCAAAGTTGAAATGCATTTTTTACCAGATGTCTATGTTCCCTGTGATCACTGTAAGGGAAAACGCTATAATCGTGAAACGTTAGAGATCATATATAAAGGTAAAAATGTTCACGAAGTATTAGAAATGACTATTGAAGAAGCATGTAAATATTTTACTGCTATCCCGGCGATAGTACGTAAATTGCAAACATTGATCGACGTTGGACTTTCTTATATTCGTTTAGGTCAATCTGCAACAACCTTATCGGGTGGTGAAGCACAACGGGTTAAATTATCTCGTGAACTTTCCAAACGCGGTACCGGTCAAACACTGTATATTTTAGATGAACCGACTACTGGTTTACATTTTTCTGATATTCAACAACTATTGTATGTATTACATAAACTCCGTGATCAAGGCAACACTATTGTGATCATTGAACATAATTTAGATGTAATTAAGACCGCTGATTGGATTGTTGATTTGGGTCCAGAAGGAGGTAGTGATGGTGGTGAGATCTTATTTTCCGGTACACCCGAGCAGATAATCAAATGTAAGCAATCATATACCGCTCAATTTTTAAAACCAATCCTAAAACGTGGTTACTAATCAGCAGTAAATTTCCTATCGAAATTGAATAATTTTCCAGATTCTATAGCCAGGAACAATACTACTCAACAGTATTGTTATCAACAACAATCAGAATAGAGATTTGATAATAAAAATTATTTTAAAGTAACAGATTCAATCATTTCCATGCTTGTAATCTATTTATGTATTGTTTTTAGTATAACAAATGCAAAATTTTTTTATTTATTCTATTTTTAATATAGAGTTAGTAACGAGAACCAATTTATTATCAAGTATAACTTAAAGTTTATTCTTTCTTCTTTCTTCTTCTGGAAGAAAGAATGTTTTTTTAAATAACTCAGGTTTAATTTTTAAATCCCTTTCATAGGCCGCAATGGATCTTTAATATCGAATATTAATTCGGGGGGTTATTCCTGATTATACATTCAAAAATATTAATACAAGGTAATCTTAAACTCTTGACTAAAGTTAAAATGATAGCTTTGTAGTGCATACCTTTTATACGTCTATTAAATAGCTTAACTACATTATTCGTTTAAGGATGTCTTCGTCGAGACAAATTGATATTTTATACCAAGCTCTCTACAGAAACAATCGAATTCATGTTTTCTGGTATTTGAATATTTTCATAGATCAAAAGTCAGTATGTAAATTCTTTAGTATTGTTTATAAGTACCCTATGGATGATTATTGGACATCCTATGTTATGATCATGTAAAAAACATTAAGGATCAACTGAGGTCGTCTTGATGGTTAGAAAATAAATCGTTCTTTAAGAGAGACTAAAATGCATCCTTTTCGTTAAAAGGAGATATTAATCGCTTTACTGAGTTATTATAAGTTAATTTTTTAGAGTATGTATTATGTTGACCTAATACGTTAATTTTATAGACATTAATCCTAAATTAAAATTAATAACTCTCGTTTTTTCAATTATATACATTCTTTTTAAGAACAATTTCATTACCTGCTTACCAAACTGAACATCAGTAAAAGTAGCCTAGCATCATACAGAATTCATTCGTACAGATATGTGCACAAAATCTTTTTATCAGAATAGCGAACCAATTTTTTTCAACTGTTATCTCCAACGCCTTTACACATTCAATAATAATGTGCCTTATTGAGGATTCGAGAAGAGCTATATATAGTAACGCACCATGTTAAAACACATCCTATAAATACGGCTAATATAGTGCTTGATTATTTCTTCCTATTTTAAGATCTGCTAACTGATTCTGTTAAGAATGGTAGTTATCGCAATGATACATAATCATCCCCCCGTTCCCATTAGTAATGCCGCAGTTTTGAGGTTAGAATATCATGGCATTTAAAGTAGCACTAGAGCTATTTCACGCTATGGCCATTCCCCTTTCATCTTTTTAGCGAAGTTCACTTTTTTAGTAAGATCCGTACGTGTGCTTTCAGGTAATGCTTCCACTGTTTTTTTAGAGAGAGCATATGTTGCCAAGACCAAAAAATACTGGGATTTATCAGGTTATAATTATAACTGCAGCAGCAGGATGACAGAACCTCACCAGATTTCTTTAGCCGCTTTTTTTTTAAGAACAACGCATTACCATATAAGAGTTTAATATATAGTTACCAGTAGTAATGACAGAAAATATGAACATGCAAATGTTGATTGACTTATCGAACATAAGTGTAAAAGGCACAGAAGATATAAATTTTATACCTGTTTATGTGTCCATTACGGTATAAGTGAGAATAGCATTCTAAAACAGAGTATTGAGTTGTAATAATTACTATTAAAAAAGGCCTATAATATAGAGCATAGCGTGAAAGTGTAATGTATTATCAGTTGCGCAGTTAGATAAAATATAAATCTGTTATGCTAATAGTACTTGGTACCTTTAAAGCGATATGAACTCCAAACTTTTAACTTACAACTTTAAAAAAACGGTTGTAGTAACTTCAAGAGAAGCATAGTAATAGCGTAAGTGTACTGCAAGCAACCGTTTTCTTTGTAGATAAACGATACACGAATTGATACTTTCATCGTATCTTTAAGAAATTTATTCCACTCATCATAAATGGTAAAAAGCAGTTTAGTTGGGGGAGATATATGTCTGGATAAATTACTCTCTTTTGGCATCTTATCAGAGAAATAGAAATTATCATCTTATATACATTTGTCAGGTTTATCTGCCAAATTATCTTTATTTTTACCTAAAAGGCAAATGAGATAGAGATTATCCATAATTTCTATAGGTAATGAATTTATCAGCAAGCATACTTTCGTCATTATCACTTAATGAACCTGTATCAAATCATCATCGATTTGGCCTGTAGTTATGAAACTCAGATAATCATATCTAAGATCGGATAACATTGCGTGTTAAGAAAAAATTGGAGATCAAAAGTAGTTAGAGATATTGCTGTATAGCTATCTTAGGTATCATGAAAATTCAATCGGTTTATTATCATTAATTTCAGAGAAGCAGATCATGAAGCGCTTCAGATAAATAGACGATATAATAGGTAAGTTACCGTACTATATTCTGGATTTACACAGTTTACAATTTCTAGGAGATTTATCCGAGGCATCTTAATAAATTCCTGAAAATTCATATACTGCAGAGTATAAACAATACTTAGATCATGAACATTCTAGAGGCAGGATAACTATGCAGAAGCTTTCATCATAGTCTTTATATTAGTTCTTTTCTTTTATCTCATTCCTATCCCGCATTTTCTAGCTTCTCTATCTGGGATGTAACGTTTTTCTTTAAAGAATTTAGGGAAAAATATTTCGTCGATTTCAACAATAGCACTTAGCCATTTATGTTGACTGTTGCCGTTGAAGCAAGAAAACAGTGATACCATTTAACACTATTTAAAATCAATATATTCTTGTTTTGCTGAGCTTCTTTCCACGTAAAGTCAAGCTATTCAACATACATCGAAGATAACTAAACCGTTTATCTTTGTGATTTAGTTTTACCAGAGGACATTTCAGTGAAATGTTAAATCTATTCCTGCAATCGGAAATTTTTACAATGATATCGCTGCAATCTTGATTAATCTCCGCCCAACGGTTAGATGTTTACTGTGAGAATATAGTTAGGATAAAGTAGAATGAATTCATTCGATACATAAATCAATATCATCCAACAGATTATTACCGAGTCAAACTAACAAGATGCAGCTTTATGTTAGATGGAATGAAAAATAGTTTTTATCTTTATTACTGTTTGCTTTCATAGTAACGGCTATAGCGAAAATTCTTCATACAACATAAGAGATTTTTAGTGACAATTTTTACTAATAAATTCAGAAAAACCATACTTCAAAAAAAATTAAAGCGAGCAAAAAGTGCTTTAATTCTAGCAAAAAATAGCGAAGTTTGGATGGCAAAACTAGCAAACAACACAGGCAATGCTTGCGATTTTTAAATTATGAAATCATCTATGGTTTTTTGAGTCTAAAAAGACCTAAAGAGATAGGTATGGATATTGGAAGAATCTAAAAAATATCTATTTAGTTTGAATTATTAAAACAAAAATCTCTCTAAGCTAAATCAGATGACTAAAATTCATCCCAATACTGAATAATGTGATACTCATGCAGTTTTAGTAAAAAAGAGACGGCTGAAAATTTCTTTAATATCTACCTTCTAATGAAATTAAAGCAATATGTAACTTTGATAGCTTAAATATAGGATTTAACTTATTTTTTGATAAAAAGATGAAACTATTAGAGTGATATTTTCTACTTAGTGAATACCGAACAATAGCAGGAGTATATCTAACCTATTTATAGAGATCAGTTAACCTCTGATACGCTTATAGCATAGCAATTCTATGCGTTATGATATTTCAGTCATGCAGAAATATTTAGAAACGGGCATAAAGAAATTACTGCTGCTTTTCTCTATTCTGTTTTATTGCAGAGAATAAAATCCTCACTCTCACAAAGCGGATTAGCTTGATTGTTTAGTGAAAAGGGTAACCCGAATATCTATACAAAACCGTTTAAACTTATCGATATAACAACACTCGAGGACGATAAAATTATGCAGTGTAATCGAATGGCGTTATTAGAGTTGATACAGAAACATATTTATAAACGGGACATATAATCAAATGACTAGGTATCATTGTTAAACTGTTAGGATATAATGATTATAGCGATAGCTAGGTTATCACCATATTTAATTATCTCGCTCATGAGGTAATGCAAAAAAATCGATACATCTCATCACCAAGATAAAAAACAATCAAAAACACGAGGAGTATTTATAATATTGTTCAAAGTATACGGCAAGAAAACATGCAAGAATGAAAAATTAAAAAAGAAAAACAACCTTCCATCAAAATAGTGCACCACCTTTCTCTTGAGAAAGGTCTATAAAAAAGAGAGAGTAAAACTGTTAACTGCTCTCAGTGATACTAAAATAAGCGGCCTGTTTAAAGATTAAAATGACAGAACGAAAAAAAATTAAATCTAATCGTTTTAAAGAGCGACTTTACAATAATAGCAACCAAATAATCCTATTTACCGTAAAAAGGTTTGAATGAATGATGCGCTAAAAAACAGGAAAACATATCCTTCTAAAATAGAAAAACAACAGTCTAAAAAATCGGTTACTAACCTTAAATAGGTCATAAAGGTTAAAATACATAAAAAAACCCGAAACACTGCCTAAAAAACGATTACCATTAAATGAAGCAATTTCATAAGTTAGCACATTCTGGTTTTATCTTTTTTCTGATTGCAAGTTGCACACCACATGAAAATTGGCATTCAGCAGAATTATGTAGAAATAGGTGAAAAAAAAGTGGTTACCGATAGCAAGAAAGACGTTTAAGAGCTTGTTTAATAAGTATTAAACAATCATAATACTGATTGTCGCGTATTTATATCCAGTTAGGCGCGTTTTGTTACGACAAAGCCGGGCATCTATATGGAGAGCATACTCAAGCTGATGTGGATAATAATCAACAACGTTTATCACAGCAAAACAGATAACATCACTGTTAATATACTTTCTTAAATCAGTCAATATTTTGAATAGTTCAGATAACAAGACAACTAATCTATACCTAGACATTTCTTCTAAATGCAAGGTGGTAAGTTTTTATTTCTCTTCTTCAGTGAACATGTTTAAATTGACAGAATCTTGAATGAGAGTAACAATTATTCCTGTCTCATCTATTTTAATAGCCTTGTTGATTCTGCATTAATTCTCTCCTGTTTTAACGTAAGTGATGAAGGAGAAACTAACTATATTTAGGGATGATATATCTCCCTTCGACGTGACACAAACCACTTACGTTTTTCTAAAAGAAGATATTGAATATAACTTTTCAAATATTGTTTTATCTACCTCAACTAAATAATCAAGCAGTGTGCCTATCTTTCTATAGCTATCAAGCATGAGTACGAGTAAAAACTTGTGGTGCTTGAATTAAATTTATAATTCATTTTAATATCATATTACTTTCTAGTAAACTTCTTATTTCAATCATGGATAAGGCAATAAAAACTATCATTTTTAAAATCATCAGCATTGAGAATTAACAAATATTTTATATCTTTGTTAGATATTTTTAACTGTTATTGCTATATTTAAAAGTTTGTTAGTTACCTTAATTTTAAGGTAACTTTTTCTGCTGTATCAGCGTTTTACCTTATAAATTTTATTTATTACGCCAAATTATAAAAACACCTTTAACAGTTTTTGATGTAGTAACTATCGTTTTATTGTTTCTATTTGTGGTACTATTTAACTGTATTAAACCACGTTAACTGAGCGAAACAACGGGAATAATAAAAATAATTTGTGAATCATCGCAACGGATAGCATTTTATCATTTAGCACTATAAACACCTTTTATTTAAAGGCTTTAGAGATCAGGGGAATATAACCTTTCCACTTGACAGTGATTGGTAACAGTCCAATTTTCCATTCAGAAAAATTACTGTTACATCAGTTGATAAGTTAAGAACTGAAGACAATTTTCTTTTTCGAGACCTGCAATACGATCAGTGATGATCGTACTAGTTTCCAAGTTTAGTTATATTGATGATGCCGTAATTATTTAATTATATAACAAAGGTTGTTATTTTTCTAGCAAAGCAATTTGTAGCTACGTCTGAATTTCAATTATTCTGGCTTAAAACAGTCTTCTTCGGTCAAATAATTCGGTAAATAAAAGACCTTATCCTATAGAATCTACTCAGCCAGATATTTAATGGGCTGATATAATTATTCACATTTTAAATGTAGATCTCTTTACAAGAGAAATCCTCTGATTGTCTCGTCTTATTAGACGACAGTAACTAATTTTATGTTCGTTAGCAAAGGTTTCGCAAGATTTATCCTTTATTTGAGCAAAGGATTTGACTCTTTATCAATAATTAGCTCAAGAAAACGACTAACACATTCTGCATTAAGTTCTTCAAGAATCTCATCGCTCAGATGACCCTCTTGATCTCTAGCGATTAAGACCGCAACTTGCTCTTTCTTTTTATTTTCTTCTCTGCCGTGTTTTCTACTTTTTTATGTAGAAAAGAACACTTTCATTTAAAATATTTAAGAAAAATATTTTGTCGACTTCAATAATACCACTTAATCATTTAAGTTGCTTGTCCAATTAAAACAAAAAGCAATGATATAATCTAAACTTTATTTTCAAATGAATCCATCTTTGTTTTTCTAATTCTTGTAAAGTCAAGCTATTCAATATACATCACAGACAACTAAACTATTTAGCCTTGTGATATAGTTTCTCCAGCAGACTTCCAGTAAGATTGTTTAATCTTTTCATGCAATTAAGGATTTTGCAACGATATCGCTGTAATTCTAATGAATTTTCCTAGCAGGTAAAATGTTCAATGTGGTAATATGCATAGGATAAAGTGATATAAATTATGTTGATGCATTAATCAAAATCATCTGACAGATTGCAGTCGAATCAAGTAATGAAATGTAACTTTACCTTGCCATGGAGTGAGGAAAAAGTCTCTCTGATCTATATGACTGTTTGCTTTTCTAGATAGCAACCTATGTAATGAAAACCCTTTATACATCATAAGAAATTTCCTACCATCAACCTTTCTTAATATAGGCTGATAATCACAGGCATATCTCCATCGTTTGGAAACAACACAGCTGTCGCCCGCTCAGGAAGTTTAGTAATTTTTTAAAACATTTCTCGCTCGCTGATATACTGACAGTCTCAGTCGCATATGCAAATTCCATAACGCTATTGTATTTCGATCTATCTAAATCGATGATTTCAAAGATCGGAATGGAGATTTGCGTAAAATGAAGCAAAGGAAGAAAGCATGAAGCAATGGGATAAAGCGTTAAAAGTTAGGAGTCTACTATATCTGCATGTAGGTATAAATGTTTTTTCGCAAATCTCAAACAAAACTTTACTATATTATCTTTTCGTAGTAAGTATACACTATAGATTGCGCCACTTCGATAGATTTCTATTCATATTTAGAAGGCTAAAACTGCAGCTAATGTTCAACGATTTTTACGTAATCTTAACCGAACACGATATATGATTATCTATTGGGTACTTACAGACAATAGCAAAAAATTTACAGATTGACTTTTAGTCTGCAAAAATGTTCAGCTATTAAAAAATAGGAATTCAACTCTTTTCTTTACAGACCTTAGTATAGAACAGCGACTTAGCCTGTTGATGAATTCTCAAATAAAAATAGTATAATCGAGCGATTTAATGGGCGTATAGGAGATGGGCTGCAAAGCTATTATTTTAATTCTGCTCAAAAACTTTGAGATATTACTTTGCATTGATATGATTAGCTGTAGAATTAAGAATTATCTCAATTAATATTAGACAGTAAAAACTCATTACAATCTAGAAAAGACTAATTCAAAGTTAAACCTGAATTACTTAAAAATCCCATACTATCTTCCGGAAAGTCATAAGTAATAAACAACGAAAAAATATTAATAGAAAAGATAAAATGGTAAGAATTAATTGTTTAATTAATCTTAACTAACTATTTTCTGATAAAAATCCTATGCCCGTTGCAAAAAGTTATCAACAGGTATTACATTAGCTTTTATTCTCTACTAGCCAATAAAACTCACACAGGTTTAACAAACATTAATCAAAAGTAACTTTTACTCATTAATCGTGATATTTAATCATATTCAGTAAACCCTTATAAATATTAATAAAGTTATCTGAACAATTATTGTAATGTGTTTAAAATTAGTATAGAAAATTATAGAAAATTATTGGCTTACTTTTCTAAATTAGTAATTACGTTGAGTTATGTTCATTTCTGGTGATTAGGTTTCTGAGAAAGTACCGTATCCTTCTGATTAATTTTATGTATCATTTCAACAGCAGAAAGATAATATATTATAAAATATAATACACTAAAAGTATTTGCAAAACTAGATATTACCGTAACCTCTTTCATAAAAGGATTCGTAATATTACTAGAAAGCTTATAGGTACCACTATTGAGACGAAGCTCGAACTCATATCTGCAACAAGAAATGCTGAATGCTATCTTGTCGATTGGCATTATTCCGTTGACCATAATAGTTATTTACACCGCGAACTTACAAGACGGGTATTTAGTGATCTTGAGATTAAAGTGCCGAAGGTGTGAGGGACCTTTAAATTACTGCGTATGGACGTAAGAAGGTAGTTGTGGTGAAAATGCTTATCAAGTATTATAAGCGAATTAAGCCGAGCTTCTAGATGACCGTGCGAACACGTGGCTTAACTGAATCTCTAGATTTGCTACGGGAGAGATGCCATTAGTTTTTGAAACGCAATAGCAAAGATATTCCCAGATATGCAATACCAATGTTATTGAGCATACAAAATAGCTAATATGTTACCTTCAATCCCTAAAACATCTAATCGAAGTAAGAGTAATCTGCGGGAGGGTTCTGACTACGAGAGAATCGTGATGACGTTAATAAAGCCATTGATACTTTATCAGAAAGATTTTTAGTAAAAATGTATCCTGCAGCTATGAATAAGTTAGAGAAAGATTGAAAAATACCTGGTATTCTGTTCCTTGCTATTAGCACACTAGTGTCAATTAAGAACGATGAAGCCGATTGAATTGGCTTTTTCGGTAGTGAGGGTTAAGAATTCGACGAATAAAGCGTTATGATTTAAAAAAAAGAATTCTTTTAATGCATTTTAAGATGTTCTTGTCTGTTTAAATAAGCTAGAACCGGCTCATGTAGAGAAATTAACCTGGTAACTCTGGGTGACAACAATCTCTAATATAGAGATAGAGAATAGATTTACGAAGCATTAGAGTAAAATTTAACTGTCATATATAAATTGGCTATTAATTAGCCCAAGGAGTTGATAATTTATCTACTGCATTATCCATAAATCAGAATAACAATGCTTTCTAGCCAATTTTGTCAAAAAACTTCTAGAAAAACTTAATCATGATTAAGTCAAAGACTAAGAATAAATTTTCAAGCATATGTATAGTGATTAACTATACACTTAATCATGCTGTAAAAGCTAATTATTGACGCCGCATTAATAATAAAATACTAAATCCAAGAAATAGTATACTAGGTAACATTGCTGCTATCAGTGGAGGAACACCATAGACTAAGCTTATATTACCAAAACCTTCATTAAGCAGATAAAAAATAAACCCTCCTGAAATACCGATTAATACCCTTACTCCCATTACTACACTTCGCAGTGGCCCGAAAATAAATAACAGCGCCATTAACATCATAACAGTAACAGAAAGCGGTGATAGAATTTTCTTCCACATACTTAATTGATAAACTGATGCTTCTTGACCGCTCTCCTTAAGATATTTAACGTATTTATATAGGCCTCTTATTGCTAACGAATCAGGATCCAAAAAAACTACCTCTAATTTTTCTGGGTTTAGATTAGTTTTCCAATCCATCAATAAATTCTGTGAACCACTAATTTCTTTTCCATTATTAATCAATGACTTATATACATGTGATAATTGCCACTGCTGAGTATTAGCATTATAGCGACCTGAAACTGCAAAAATGATCGCTTGCAGTTTTTTCTGCGCATCAAATTGATAGATGGAAATTTCTTTTATTTTATTTTTATTAATAACATGCTGAATATGGATAAAATTATTACCATCTTTAGCCCATAATCCACGATCTGTCACCATTAATGATCGACCAATAATTTTTTCAGCCCGATAGTTACGTGCCCACTGCTCTGCTAAAGGTGTAATTAATTCACCAATAATCATTGCTATAATTACTAAAGGAATTGTTGTCTTCATTACTGACATTGCAATCTGTAAGCGAGAAAAAGCAGCCGCCTGCATCACCACTAATTCACTACGGGTTGCTAGAGTTCCTAAGCCAAGTAATGCGCCTAACAGGGCAACCATTGGAAGAAATACTTCAATATCTCTAGGAACGGTTAATAAAGTAAAAATCCCTGCACTCCAAGTAGTATAGTCACCATCACCTACTTTTCTTAATTGTTCAACAAATTTAATAATCCCTGATAATGAAACCAACATAAAAAGAGTCATTAGAATTGAGGAGAGAATAATACGCCCAATATATTTATCCAATACACCAAACATCAGGTGACTCCTTTATAGAACTTAGCACGTAGTCGACGTATTGAAACGGTATCCCAAATATTCAATATGATCGCTAGTAGCAGAAAAGCTACATTAACTATCCACATTGTTATCTTGGGATCAATTTCACCTTTTTCTGCATTAGAGTGCAGCGTACTTTGTAATAAAAAGAAAATGAAATAAAGCAACATAGCTGGTAAAATACTTAAGACTCGTCCTTGCCTAGGATTAACTTCACTTAATGGCACAACCATCAAAGTCATAATAAGTGACGAAATAATTAATGTTAAACGCCAGTGAAATTCCGCTTTTGATTCAGTATCTGTTGCCCACCACAATTCTAACATATTCTTTTTCTCGATTTTGTTGCCTGTAACTATCGTTTTTTTATGATCGATTACCGCCTGATAATCTTTAAAATCCGTTATGCGAAAATCACGTAATAATGCTGTACCTTCATAGCGGATTCCTTTATCTAAAATAATAATTTGATTACCATTTTGGTCCTCTTGAATACCTCCACTTTCTGCAATCACCACGGAAGGACGTTGGTTATTAGCTGGACGTAATTGTGCCATAAAAACATCAGCAAAATTTTTACCTTTTACATCACTAATGTAAAGAACAAGATATTGATCTTTGATGGTTTTAAATTGTCCCTCAATCATACTAGCTAAAGTAGGATTAGCTTTTGCATCTGCTAATGTTTGCTCTTGAGATTTTGCTGACCAAGGTAAAATCCAGGCTACATTTACTGTTGCAATCAGCACAGTAAATAATGCTAGAATTAAAGCCGCTATCACTAATACCCATTTGCCTAAGCCACAGGCATATATGATAGTAATTTCACTATCAATATAGAATTTACTATAGGTCATTAACAGACCAAGAAACAGACTTAATGGCAAAATTAATTTTGCTATTTCAGGAATTCCAAGCCATAGAAGATGAAAGATTAAATTAGAAGGAATATTTCCTTGAACCGCTGAACTTAATATACTGATTGTTTTTTGACTAAAAAAAATTAAAATCAAAATAAAAAGTATTGCAACTTGACTTTTCAGCGTTTCTTTAACTAAGTATCGAATTATAATCACACTATTTTCACCTATGAAAATTTGTTTTATAAAAAAAAGTTAACTTCATTGTTATAGTTATAGTTATAGTTATAGTTATAGTTATAGTTATAGTTATAGTTATAGTTAGGTACTATATTTGGTTTTTTTTAATGATTACAATGTATCATGATGATATAAATGCAGTATTAATTATTCGAATTCCAAACAAAATATGCTTAATTATTACCTATTAATATTCGTAAACCATTCAGTTAATTTAACATAAAACAACTATTTCATAAGATGAATTTATACTGTTTGTTAATTTTAGCGATAGTATTAATTTTTATCTTTAAGATTTAGGAGAATACATGGAGTTTAGTGTAAAAAGCAGTAGCCCAGAAAAACAGCGTAGTGCCTGTATTATTGTTGGGGTATTTGAACCTTGCAGTTTACCCCCTGTAACTAAACAACTAGATATGATTAGTGATGGCTATATTAGTGCCTTACTACGCCGAGGAGAACTGGAAGGTAAAGTTGGACAAATGCTATTACTTCACCATGTTCCTAATATATTATCTGAACGTATTCTGTTAGTTGGATGCGGTAAAGAATGTGAACTCGATGAGCGTCAATATAAACAGATTTTCCAAAAAATAATTAATGCTTTGAATGAAACCGGCTCAATGGAAGCCATCTGTTTTCTAACTGAGTTGCATGTAAAAAGCCGAAATAATTATTGGAAAGTTCGACAAGCAGTAGAAACCGCAAAAGAAACATTATATGTATTTAACAAATTTAAAAGTAATAAGAGCAAGCCACGACAGCTATTACGTAAAATTGTTTTTAATCTCCCAACCCGCCATGATTTACCTAATGGTGAGCAAGCTATTCAGCATGGTCTTGCTGTCGCGCTAGGAATAAAATCAGCCAAAGATCTTGCTAATATGCCGCCAAATATTTGTAATGCTGCCTATTTAGCTTCACAAGCCCGTCAATTAGCCAACAATTACCAAAATCTGACTACCAAAGTAATTGGCGAAAAACAGATGAAAGAACTGGAGATGAACGCCTATTTAGCCGTTGGACAAGGCTCACAAAATGAATCGCTAATGTCTATTATGGAATATAAAGGAAACGACGATCCAACAGTTAAACCGATTGTGTTAATTGGTAAAGGATTAACTTTTGACTCTGGCGGAATTTCTATTAAGCCATCCGATAGTATGGATGAAATGAAATATGATATGTGTGGAGCTGCAACTGTTTATGGTGTTATGCGCTTTGTTGCTAAATTAAAATTGCCGATTAACATTATCGCTGTGTTAGCTGGTTGTGAAAATATGCCGAGCGGAAAAGCTTATCGCCCTGGTGATATTTTAACCACCATGTCAGGGCAAACAGTAGAAATCCTTAATACCGATGCGGAAGGAAGATTGGTTCTTTGTGATACACTAACTTATATAGAACGTTTTGATCCTGATGTGGTAATTGATGTTGCAACTTTAACCGGAGCTTGTATTATTGCACTTGGTAATCACTATAGTGGATTGATGTCAAATCATAATCCTTTAGCACATGAATTATTAAATGCCGCTAAGCAAGCAGGTGATAAAGCATGGCGTCTGCCTCTAACTAAAGAGATATCTGAGCAATTAGAATCAAATTTTGCTGATCTTGCTAATATAGCAAGCCGTGCAGGTGGTGCAATTACTGCTGGCTGTTTTTTAGAACGTTTTGCTACTAAATACCACTGGGCGCATTTAGATATTGCAGGAACAGCTTGGCAATCAGGAAAAACAAAAGGAGCAACAGGCCGTCCGGTGGCATTACTTGCTCAATTTTTGTTAAATCGTGTTTTTATAAACTGTGACGAATAATAATACCAGTAAATTTATAATAGATCTTTGTAAGCAAAACTATTTTTCTATAAAAGAAATACGATGAAAAAAGTAACTTTCTATTTAATAGCACAGCTACTCTTACAAGAAAAACTTGAAAGTCATGAATGGCTAGCCTGTCAGCTAGCAGCAAAAAATTGGCGGATAGGTAAACGTGTTTTAATTGCTTGCGAGCATAAAATACAAGCAGAAAAATTGGATAAAATACTTTGGCAAAGAGAACCTTATCAATTTATCCCGCATAATTTAACCGGTGAAGGTCCACGCTATGGCGCACCTGTTGAACTTTGTTGGCCAACAAAACAGAATACCTCGATGAGAGATATATTGATAAATCTACAATCAACCTTTGTAAACTTTTCTATACACTTCCATGAAGTGATAGACTTTGTACCTATAGATGAACATTTGAAACAATTAGCACGTGAACGATACAAAACTTATAAGAATATGGGTTTTAATTTGATCATGGCATATCAGCACTTAATAAATAACAAAACAAGATGAAAAAGAAACCCGTAAATCAAACTCAATCTGAATCATTACTAGACAAAACTTATCAACCAGCTGCAATTGAACAACCTTTATATGCACACTGGGAAAAAAATGGCTATTTTGCACCACACGGTGATAACAGCAAACAAAGTTTTTGTATTATGATCCCGCCGCCTAATATCACAGGTAATCTGCATATGGGGCATGCTTTTCAACAAACCATCATGGATATATTAATTCGCTACCAGCGAATGCAAGGGAAAAACACCCTTTGGCAAAGTGGCACAGATCACGCGGGGATCGCCACTCAGATACTTATTGAGTATAAAATTGCTGCAGAAGAGAATAAAACTCGTCATGACTATGGCAGAAAAGCGTTTATTGAAAAAATTTGGCAATGGAAAAATGAGTCTGGTGGTAATATTTCGCAACAAATGCGACGACTAGGTAATTCTGTTGATTGGCAACGCGAACGCTTTACTATGGATGAAAACCTCTCTAAAGCAGTAAAAGAAGCATTTATTCGACTCTATCAAGATGATCTTATTTATCGCGGTAAACGATTAGTTAATTGGGATCCAAAGCTACATACTGCTATTTCTGATTTAGAAGTTAAAAATCAAGAAGTCAACGGTTTTATGTGGCATTTACGTTATCCCCTTGCTGATGGGGTAAAAACCGCAGCAGGCCAAGATTATCTAGTTGTTGCCACTACTAGACCAGAAACCATGCTTGGTGATACAGGTGTGGCGGTTAATCCCGCTGATCCACGCTATAAAGATTTAATCGGAAAACAAATTTTACTCCCATTAGTTAACCGTCGCATTCCTATCATCGGTGATGAACACGCTGATATAAAAAAAGGCACTGGCTGTGTGAAAATCACACCAGCTCAGGATTTTAATGACTATGAAGTGGGAAAACGTCACCAGTTACCGATGATTAACATTTTTGATTTCAATGGCTATATCCGCCAACAAGCTGAAGTATTCGACAGCGCAGGTAACCCTAGCACTATTTATACCACGATAATAATTCCTGCATCCTATAAGGGAATGGAGCGTTTTGCTGCCCGTAAAGCGATGGTCAGCGAATTAGAAAAACTAGGATTTTTAATCGCCATAAAACCACATCAACTTACTATTCCTTATAGCGATCGTAGCGGTGTTATTATTGAACCTATGCTGACGGATCAATGGTATATTCGTATCCTGCCATTAGCAGGACAAGCTATTGCAGCAGTAAAAGATGGTCGTATACAGTTTGTTCCTAAACAGTATGAAAATATGTATTTTTCTTTGATGCAGAATATTCAAGATTGGTGCATTTCACGCCAATTATGGTGGGGACATAGAATACCCGCCTGGTATGATGAATCCGGTAATATCTATGTTGGACATGATGAAGAAGAAGTCCGTCGAGAAAACAATATTAGTGTTGATATTAGCCTACATCAGGATCAAGATGTATTAGATACTTGGTTCTCTTCTGCTCTGTGGACCTTTTCAACATTAGGTTGGCCAGAAAAGAGCGAAGCGTTAAAAACTTTCCATCCAACAGATGTCTTGGTTAGTGGTTTTGATATTATCTTTTTTTGGATATCCCGCATGATCATGTTGACGATGTATTTTATCAAAGATAAAAATGGCCAAGGGCAAATTCCTTTTAAAATCGTCTATATAACAGGTCTAATCCGTGATGAAGAAGGGCAAAAAATGTCGAAATCCAAAGGCAATGTCATCGATCCGATAGATATAATTGATGGTATCTCGCTGGAAGATTTAATGACAAAACGTACTAGCAATATGATGCAACCTCAATTAGCTAAAAAAATTTCTAAACGTACTAACAAAGAATATCCACATGGTATTAAATCACATGGTACCGACGCTTTACGCTTTACGCTCGCAGCATTAGCATCTACTGGGAGAGAGATCAATTGGGATATGAAACGTCTTATTGGCTATCGTAATTTTTGTAATAAACTTTGGAACGCCAGTCGTTATGTATTGATGAATACTGAAGGACAAGATTGTGGTCAACATGGTGGGGAGATAACTTTTTTATTGGCTGATCGCTGGATCATGGCAGAATTTAACCAAACAGTAAAATTATACCGTGAAGCGCTTGATAGTTATAGATTTGATATCGCTAGCAATATTTTATATAAATTTACTTGGAACCAATTCTGTAATTGGTATTTAGAACTATCTAAGCACTCTTTCCGTAAAGGAAAAGAGGCAGAAATTCGAGCAACACGTTATACCTTGATTGAAATATTAGAAAGCTTATTACGGTTAGCACATCCTATTATTCCATTTATTACCGAGACGATCTGGCAACGGGTAAAAGTAGTTAAGGGCATCAACATTCAACAAGACACTATCATGTTACAACCTTTTCCAATCTTTAAACCAGCAAAAATTGATGAAGAAGCACATTATGATCTAGAATGGATCAAAGAACTTATTATTGCTATACGTAACATTCGAGCAGAAATAAATATCTTACCAGGTAAGCCATTAGATCTTCTACTACGTGACGCTAATCACGCAACAAAATGGCGTATTACAAAAAATCTGAATTTTATTCAGACAATAGGCCACCTTAATTCGATTACTATTTTAAATGAACATCAATCAACACCACTTGCTGTAACTAAACTGATAGATGGCGCTGAAGTACTGATCCCAATAGCGACTTTAATTAAAAAAGATACTGAACTAACGCGGATAGATAAAGAGCTGAATAAATTAACTAAAAAATAGCAGCTATTGAAAACAAATTAGCTAACGATAGCTTTGTTGGCCGTGCATTTACTATTGCTGTTAAAAAGGAGCGTCAACAACTAGCAGGATATTTGGCAACAAAACAAAAACTAACTAGTTAAAAGCTAACTATTAGCTCTCTTTAATAAGAGACAACACTGATACACTTATATGTAAAAATATTGTTAAGTAACAAACTTACTCTAACTAGCATACCAACCTCACCTTAATAGGTATATCAGCTGATATATAATCTCTGTTTTTCTATTCTAATAATTTTATTCTACTGTATAATCCATTCAGTTCAATATGCTTTTATTTAATAGCAGCATAATTAGGCTCTTTAAAGAAACTACCATAACTATCGTAATTAATGCAAATTTTTCAATTAACATCATTAATTGTACAACTTTCTTATCAATTAATTCTATATCAAGCGCAGTGATCTCCATAAAGATCAGAACACGTCAAAACCATACTATCTTCAATTTCTAACTCTTCAATATCGTGTACTTCATAACTAAATTTAAATACCAGTATTATAACTTTTCTAATAACTTAAAATCTTTGGCTAAAAGTAATGCTTTATTTTATATAAAGTATTCGAATCACTACCATATTCCAATAATTCTTTGATAATTGAATGAGTTTCTGCTCGCCGAGCTTGCGCCTTCTGCTTTTTTTCCAGTAAAAAATTTCTGTAGAAATTTACTGTTCTAATAACATTTTTAAAAGCTATCGCCTTTTCAATTAAAAGCTGTTGCTATATGTTACAAACACATTAGGATCACTAATACTCGTCACTATATTTTTAATACTAAAATAGTACCTTTCTACCGCTATTTCCTGGTACTTTTTAACCATCTCGAGTTCTCCATCTTCCATCGTCATTAATATGACGATGAATTTTACACTTTTCCATAGCCAACAAATGAGAATCTACTCTTACAATAAAAATTATATTTAGATTGATTTAGATTTTTTATAATCATGATTTAAATATAAATTTAAATATAAAAAATAAGTAAAATTACTGATTTCTATTTAATAAAAAGCGATTTACTTAGGATTATTTTAGTGAAAATCAACAAAAAAGATTAATTAAAAATCAATTTTTGATGTAGTTAAAAATAAATGAACTATCAATTTAATTATTGTAAAGTTATGCTCTTTTCTATAATGTTAGATTTCGGAAATACTATCGTATTCCTACCGATTGATTTGATGGATGATTTTAATAACATAGAGATGATATACGATGAAAGACCTATCCTACAACTATCAGTAAAACTAGATATTACTCGTGAATCTCTTGCATAAATTTGTCCGTAATGCTGCTAGGCAGCTGATAGGAGTCGCTTTTTTATCTAAAGCACTTTATGATCTTCCTATTGAAATCAATAATGACAGACCGCCTGAATTTTTTATGACATAAAAGAGGCCATGCAACGACGCATCCGATTCTATATCCCCCAATTTTTGGATACTAAAGTATTTTCCCCACCTTCTAGGCACAATTATCTATATTTTACAGCAGCGGCTAAATGGTAAGCTGATAACGCTGTATATAAGTGCATTAAAATGGTAATAATTAATATTCATTCTTTCCAATGAATTTATCAGCTAAAGGTAGCTAGAAGCTAATCCACATCTTTTTCGCTACTTGAAATAAATATAAAGATAAATTGCCAGATAGATCCTAACGAATACGAACAGGATGACAATTTCCATGCTTCTGACAAAATACCTAAAAATAATTACCCATATATTATCCCTTCTCGCCTAACTAAATTGCTTTTACTATTTATAACGCTAGATAACTTTTTTTTTTAAAAACACGATAAAAACATCAACTTGTAGAGCCATTATCTATCTATCGAGCAAATGCTTACCACTGCAGTACTTTTTAAGATGGATATTTACAGTACTGCTCTTGTGCTTATCTAAATATTTCTATGCTGCTTTATCGTAGCTCTAAAGGCAAAATTCTACAATTAAGGTGGCTTTAAAATTAGCAAGCGGTAGTTAACATCGCAGATGTATATTTTACCTGACTGCAATTAGCAACATATTACTTTCACTATTTCTTATTTTTTGACCTTTTCAACAATAATTTCCACTAGTTAAATTTCTGTTTTTCAAACTCTCTACACCCTCCCCGTATCATGCTGCAGTTGGCACGTAAACAAGATATTGAAATTAGTGTCTTCTGTACCTTTTACATTTACGCTTAATAACTTAATCAACATCGGTATTTTATGTTTTCGTTACAAGTAGCAGCTGGATATTAAACATGCTACATGGCGTAAGTTGCTCTTAAAAAGAGGGGTCAAAGGGATCTGGCGAGGCGCTGTTATCCAGCTTCTGCATTAGAACTATGATTTAATAAATCCCAGCGTCTTACTTTTCTTGTATACATATCCACCACAGGAAGCAGTAGCAACACGTACTTTGAAAGGCATAGTCCCCGGAGGTTACTGAAAAGTGCAACTTTAAAAAGATGAAATAGACGTAGCATAACGTGAAATACCCTCTTTGACATTAAAACACCACTGTATCTGCATTAAAATGTTCTCCTCTTGATGGTGGGAGGATGAATTGTATATCATTACTATAACCTACTTAACTATACAGTAAGCAAGCACAATAGCAGATCTCTTCCGTTGATATAGTAAGAGATAATCGGACACTATATTAGCTATATTTCAGTGAGTTATATTAAAATGGTTCGTTATTATAGTTTCTTGTTGAATCGTAAACGAGGCACACTATTACCGAAGGTGTATTATATAAGTCGCTGAAGATAACGGCTCATAAAAAATCAGAAAAAACGAAGTTCGCTGTTCTAATAAAAAAATTCCTGCGCACAACAGATACTTGCAAATACATTTTATGTGTAGACAGATTACTTTTATTAACGCTCAACCTGCCTAAAAGCAGGTAATAAAATTGTTGTCAGAAAGAATGCATAAAATAAAAATAATGATTATTAATCCCAACCTAGAATTAATCTCTAAATTATTACTTTAAATAAAAATACATACTCTGATAAATTTTTACTTATAATAGATTCATAAATTAATATTATTTCCTTTTAGGAAATAATAGATCGCTTTCGATCTTTTATTAAAGATCAATTTAATTTATTAACCATGAATAACATACGTTTATAAGACGACGTCGAGCGTGCTCTCGTAGCACGGATTAGAACTCAACCTTTAACGCAACGGTGCAGCTATAAAGTTAGCTAGCACGATTACGAATAAAATATAGAAGGGATTACAGGTAGTGTCTGATTTCTAAGATACTTTTAGTGTAAACTTTACATAACATAACATCTCTTTAATATTAATATTATTCACAAAATTAATCAAGAAGGATATGCTTTCATTTTTGAAACTACATATACCAGAAATGAACATAATTCAAGAATTTGTTGTTCGAGAACAACAACCATATCAATGGCATTGAAGCTACTGTAGCTTGCCATAAAAGTAGAACAGGCTCATGAAATTTGAGTTGATGACACTGTAGGTAAATAATGTTCAATTTAAGGATAGAGAATAGATTTACAAAGCATAAGAACAGAACCTATCTCCTAACACCGCCACCATACACAAAACTTGCTAATAACTTAGCATTAATTTCTGATTGCACAATCAAATACTACCCAACCAGTATTGTGTAGTAAAACTCCATTTCGGTAGATAAAAGACTGGTTTAAATTCAAACCATGAATTATTCAAAAAAACCACATTATCTATCCGGAAAATAGACAATTAATATATAGTGCTAGCAAGCATGTAATAAAAAAATTACGAAAATTCGTCTATTATTTCAAGCATACTGCAAAACATGGGTACACTAAAGCTCATGAATCGTTTGAGTATTCACTATATAAATGATATAGTATCAAAAGATAATAAAACCTAGATTCAGTTAGCTATCGAATCTTTTAATGATAATAAAGAAAGTCATAAATTTTATGATTAAATCAGCAAATTTTTCTCTGATAAAGAGAATAGGTCAACAAACATCATTAGCGGAATGCTATATTAAAAATAAACCCATTTAAATTAATTAAAATTTAATTAAAATTAACTAGATTAAATCCATTAAATATACAATATAATATTGTATATTTAAAATAAATATTACTATATTTTGCTTAATTTTATACAGTTTTCCTGTTATTTAACAGCAAAAATTAATTGCAATTTATAATTCTCCGGCTTTTCTTTCCGGGTTGCGCCCGGATATATTTTTTGTTGCACTTCGTAATAAATTATCACTGGTTACATTAACTCGGGCTTGAAAGGGTGGAAATGATAGAGTAATCCCATGTTGCGCAAAGCCGAGTAATATATTTTGATGAACTTCATGGCGGGCTGGCATTCTATGCCCCATTTCTGCCGCATAGATACGTAATTCAAAGATTTGAATACCTTGTTGTAAATCAACAAGATATACTTCAGGTGCTGGATTAATTAAAATCATCGGCGTTTGCTTAGCGGCATTCAGCAATATCTGACTAATCTTGGAACTATCTATATCAGCAGGTGCGGGAATGGTTAAAACAATACGAGTGATAGTATCAGATAACGACCAGTTAATAAATTGCTCGGTAATAAAGGCTTTATTAGGAATAATAATTTCTTTGTGATCCCAATCTGTTAAAGTTGTTGCTCTTGTGTTAATTTTTGTAATGCTTCCCGTTAAATCACGAATAGTGACAGTATCGCCAATACGAATTGGTTTCTCAAACAAAATCATTAAACCAGAAATGATATTGGCAAAGATTTCCTGTAGCCCAAAACCCAATCCAACACCCATCGCAGCAATTAACCATTGTAATTTTGACCACTCAATTCCAAGCATGGAAAATCCGACTAAGCTACCTATAAGGGCAATAGTATATTTAGTCAACGTTGTGATTGCATAACCTGTTCCAGGTGTTAAATCAAGGTGTTGTAACAGGGCGAGCTCCAATAATGCCGGCAAATTTCTAATTAGTTGGGCAGTAATTATAATAATAAGAATAGTAATAAATAGCGAGCTGAGGGTGATCGGTTGAATGGTGTCTACACCATTCACTGTAGTAGTGACATTCCAAAGCCGGATATTTTCCAGAAAAGAGAATGCTGAATGTAACTCAGACCAAATTAAAATCAATGATACTAATGCTATCATGGTGAGAATAGATCGCACAAGGCCCAAAGATTTTGCACTTATTGCATCTAAGTCAATCGTACTTTCTTCGATATCAACTAAACCTTCGCTACTACTATTAATATTACTATTATTATCACCTTCATCTTTTGCCCGTTGAGCGAGAATGTCAGCACGACGCTGCTTTGCTCTTTCAAAAGCAATTTTACGTCGTTGGATAGACATCCAACGACGTATAATGTGATAAATAATCAATAAAAAAAACCAGATTGCAACAGAAGTTTCTAGCCTGGCTAAAAGTTCTTGAGATGTTGAAAGGTAACCCAATAGTGCAGCAACCGCAGAAAAAATTGGCGCTATAATAAGTAATAACCACAGTATATTGCTAATTGCATTCTCACCTGAACCATGACGATCTAGATAAAGCGGTACACCTACTCGTTTGAGATTATGTGTAATCAAACTTAGTGCAATACAGAGTAACAAGAAGCACATTCTGCCTAAGGTTGGGGCAAATTCACGGTCATTATAATATTCAAATGTAATCAAGGCCATCATCAATGGTACTATAACAAAAATTAATAATTGATAATAACGCATCGCCCTTTTTACATTTTCTTCTAACCAACCAAAATGGGAAATAAACAATCCATTTGGCAGTGCAAAAGTAGCACTAATCATAAAAACCCATAAAACCGGTGTTGTCGCTCTCACCCCAGAGCCAATAGCAGTTGCCATTTGGAATTGCCAGGCGCTTTGTAGACCATAACCAATCGCTGACCATAAAATAGGTAAAGGAAGTGCGATCAGAATCGACCAAAATACGGTTCGTAAGGTTAGAGCAAAGCGATCTTGAGTTACTTTACCAATTTGCGTACTAGAGCGAAGAAGAAAATTATTATAATGCTGATGTGTACTAATACTGAAAATAACGATAGCAACAGCAGTGAGCAAGTATAGCAAGCTATCCTGACTGACGAAGATAACTCTAATTGCACCACTGAGTTGAGATAAAGTATCTAATGATAATAAGCGAGTTAGATCTTTTACTATTGTAATTGGATAGTTAAGACTTATAGGATCGGTATCTGCGATCCAGAACATATAACGATGGGTCGCATCTTTTATATCTGTTAATACATCAGTCAACTGGGTTGCCGCAACGTAGAGCTTAGTTAATTCTAATATTTCACTATCATAACCAGAAATTATTGAACTTAATAATTCTTTCCGAGTTTGGATGAGTGAGTTATAAATTTGTGTTTGTTCTAACGTCAAATTTTTTATTTCATCTTGCTTTTCTTCGTTCTCTTTATTGTTAGTATCAAGATTTTCTAACATATCTTGATACTTAAGGCGATCAACCCGTTTATTGATAATTTCTCTATCAATTTGGTGATTTTTAGGAATTTCTGGCAAATGGTATAACTGTGCACGTAATGCTTCACCTAAAGTAGTTGAACCGCTTAACCATTGAGCCTGTTCACGAATTGTCCAAAGCGCTTGACGAACGGTTAATATATCATTAGAAGTACGACGTTGCCTTTTTTCAATATCATTTATTCTGTATGCTTGCTCATTAAGTTTTTGTGATAATTTATGATTTAGTTGTAATTGTGCTGTTAAAAATTTAGGAAGCTCTCTTCCTTGAGCAGCTAACATTTCAGTGTGTTTAAGGGCTAGTTGTGCTTTTTGTTGGCGCTGAAAGTTTAGATGATTTCTCAGTTGTTGAAGCTCTTGATCGATTTGCTGATAACGTTTTTTAAAAATCTCAATGCGTAAACGAGCGATTTCTTGGCGATTATTGGCTGAAAGCTGTGCTATTTCAAGTTCATTTGTTTTTGCTTTTCTTGCCACAACTTCTGTTTGTGCTAAGTTATATTGTGCTTCAGCTAAAGGAGAAACTGGAGCATGCAGCGATTGTAGTCTTATGGTAGAGTCAGAAAGCAGACGACGAGCCTCTAATAATTGTTGAGGTAATGTTACAAGAGAATCGCTGATTTCACGATTTTTATCTTGTTCTTGTTGAATTTGCCTGCTTTGCTCAAGTAATTGACTACTAGCCTGAACAATACGTTGCTCGAGTTCAAGGATGGTTATATTGGTTGGTATAGTCATCATCTTATTGCTTTCAATAAGAAATTGTTGTTGTAATTCTTTTATAATTTTAGGAAAATCATCAATTGCTTTTTGATAAGCACGGATTTTTTTCTCTGATTCTTTCGCCTCCGACAACCAATTTAGAGCAACTTGTAATGCCTGAACAATCTCTGCATTTTTTAAATTTTTATTTACTTCAAGTTGTTTAATCTCTTTTTTAATTTGCGCTTCATCAAGATTAATTGCTGAGAATATAGGTATCGTGATGAATAATAGAGTAAATAGAATGCCAATTCTCAGGCGCACAATATGATTCCTCAAATAAAATTATTCAGATATATCAATTAAATTTTGTGGATTTACCTGTTCCTAAGTATTTGAATAAAATGATTCTGCTAATAGTTCTCCTACTCGAGTGATAGACCCTTCCTCTAGAGCAGAATTAAGTTTAATATAGTTTGATTTAAACAAATTGATAACGGTTGAACCCAGTTTGAATTTTCCCATTTCTTCACCTTTTTTCAAATAAACCGCACCTGTCTTATCTTTTTCTGGATAAATCCAGTGTTTGATAATTCCTTCCCGTTTATTATTGACGCAGCCAGACCAACTAGTCTCGATACTGCCAACGATTATTGCACCTATTAGAATTTGTGCTATCGTTCCAAACAACGTTTCAAAAATACAGATTAGACGTTCATTACGAGCAAAAAGATTAGGAACATTTATTGTAGTTAGTTTATTAACAGAAAAGAGATCACCAGGAACGTAAATCATTTTAGTTAGTAACCCATCACAAGGCATATGGACACGATGATAGTTACCTGGAGATAAGTAAGTAGTTACAAACAACCCATTTCGAAACTGATCGGCAAGCATATAATTACCTGCTAGTAATGCGTCTAAACTGTAAGAATAACCTTTAGCTTGCAGGATCTGATTATTCATGATTAGTCCTAAATGGCTTATTACACCATCGGCCGGTAGAGCAAGTTGGTTATTACCTGCGACAATAGGACGCATATTTTCTTTTAAAGGTCGAGTAAAAAACTCATTAAAAGTAGCATAAGCAGAAAATTCACTTTCTTTGGCTTCTGCCATATCAACTTTATAAAATATGGCAAAAAATTTGATCATTAATTGCATAAATCCAGCTAATTTTCGATTTGAAAGCCAACCTGCTAATTCTGTTAGCCATTGTTTTGGTAATAGATATTGTAATTTTATCTTTATTTTTTCTAGCATATTAACCTCTAATCTAACTCCAATCTTATTGGGTTGTAATAAAAAAGATAGTCATATAACTATGCTTTTTATGAATTCTAAAATTATGTTTATAACTATTATTATCTATAATAGATCTACGTGATTTTATTTGTTCTATACTTACTAAAACTTAATAATAATTTTTAAAGCATGATTTTACTATTTTCCAGAGATTACCTCTTGTTGTAATGCACATTCAAGATTATCTAAATGCTTACAAGCATGAAATTTGCAATATTGAAATACTCCATAAATTCAGTAAATTCTTTAGTTGTTTGCTGCTTTGTTAGATGCCATAATCCAAACTCACATATCCTAAATTAATCGATAAGATCATTTCATTTTACAAAACAGTAGAAACATGTTGTTATATGTTGACCTAATCCTCTATTATCAGATATTTTGTTGATTAACATTTTTATTATTAGATAATAAGTTATTAACCAATCTGAACTTCCAACACCAGCTTACCCGATATAAAAAATATTTTTCCTATAAGGATCTTACATTAATGTATCTATTACTTCATTAGTAGAATTAGAGACCCATAAAACTACATAGCCAATTTTATATAAAGTTTTATTATTTTATTTATCTTTTTTTATTTTCTTTATTGAGCAGATTAATTTTATTATAAATAATAATTTGAGCAATATTAAATATTGCGCAGATAACTAAATAATGATTAATAATATTTAATGATAATTGGGATAAAATTATTAACAGAATAATCGTTAGTTGATGTTAGTCGTAATAGGCTTAAGTCTGTGATAGTAATTATGGCAAGTTAAAACGATGTTCTTTCATAAATTTCTTCTATAACACCGTTAACTTTTGAATTACTTTGCTACTGTAGCGCAGGACATAAAGTATGACAATCGTTTGTAACTAATGAGTAGATTGTTTTATGAATATTGCAGCGTTGAATGCCCACTTTATTTGTCTCAATATCTCAACGCTGACCAAAACGCCAATAACTAATCACCTTGAGAAATATCAAGCTAATTATCATCAATATCTTGTTAAGATTGTTTTAGCTTAGTTTAATAGTTTGCATGTATTCGCTGTTATTAGCCTTTAATAAATTTCTTTTTAGTCACTTTAACCTCACTAGTTTTATTAGTTGTATTGATTGAATTCATTATCAATGGTTATCGCAGTTGTGCTTTTAAGCAACTAGCATGCACTAAATATTGCATGCTATCAGGTTAGCAAAGTCATACTCATTTTTAGTATATAAAAATTCGGAGATGGTGGCGAATTCTTATTAATTAATTTCCTTAATGATTTCAACAACAGAGAAATGATGCTCCATAAAAAGTCTACAGTAACAGATATCCGTAAAGCCAGATATTAGCTGTGATATTCCTTGCATGAACTTATTCGTAATACTGCTGTGAGCTGATAGCACTGCTGTGGAGGTTGAGTTAGAAGCTATGCTGCGAAAACATTCTGAACACTGATTTATCAACGGGCGTTTCCTATTGGCTGTAACGGTTATTTGCCGCAGCAAACCATACAAATAAAGTATTGATGATGTTAAGATTAAATTACCGAAGATTAGGGAATCGTAGCAAACAATGAAATATGTTTTAACAGCTCATTATTATTGCCATACCTAAAGCGTTCAAAACGGCGAAGAATTACTACTAGATATGCACCTAAGAAAGTTATCTACTGGTTACTTTCACGAAGCTCTAGGCTTTTTCGATAAGATAATACATGATCTCTCTCCCAGTACCATTAGCAGATTAAAACACAGATGCATTGAATAGCATAAGTAATAGTATCTACATGATTTAAGTGATATACCTACCTTTATTTCTGGGACGATGGCATATACCGTCCTGTTAGGAAAGCTGATCTCCTTTGCTTTCTAGTTATTATCAGCGCGCTGTGCATAAATGCAAAAAAGCGATTCTCATCGAAAATACTTATCAAGAGTTAAATAAACTGGGCAGAACCTCTGGATAACCGCGAGCACGTGATTTAACCGTATCTATCAAACTGATTACGGAGTACTGGGGGTACAACCACTCCCTCTTGGTTTTTAAAATAAAATAGAAAGAGATATTCCAAAAATATCCAGTACTAATATTAGGTACACAAATAGCTCATGCGCTACCTTTTACTTGCCAAAGTCGGTAATTGAAAGTGAAGCTTAAGCTTCAGGAAATTTGGATATCATGGAGCCGTTATGCTGCTAATAAACCCTTGATATTTTGTTGGTAAGGTTTTCAGCATATCCTGTCATCAATGAATAAGCTGGGAAAAATCGAGAAGAACGGTTGGCATTCCATGTTTCCTGTCAGTGCATTGGGTATCAATAAGAACGATAAACCCAATTAAATTGTTTTATAACAATAAACCTACGAAGCTGACGTGAGAAGTGCTATAATTCAAAAAAAACACAATTTCAATGGTCTTTAAGTTGGTTACTATCAGCTTAAAGGCGCTAAAACTAACTAAGGATAAGTGGGATTTAACCTGCTGACTTCTGGTAATAACCATATTCAATCTCAAGAATGGAGAATAGATTTATAAAGGATTAGCGCGAAGCGTACCCTGATTACCATACACCAATTTGCTAACAACTAGTTTAAAATGGAACCCAGGATATAACATGCTAAATAATAAGAATAATTTGATCTGGATAGATTTAGAAATGACAGGATTAGATCCAGAACAAAATCGTATCATTGAGATCGCAACAATTGTCACTAATTCTAATCTAACTATTTTATCTGAAGGGCCAGTGATTGCGATTCATCAATCGAAACAACACTTATCACTTATGGATAAGTGGAATGTTAAAACTCATACTGAAAGTGAACTGATTGATAGAATCAAAACCAGTCAATATAATGAAAAAAAAGCAGAATTGGTAACAATTGCATTTTTAGAAAAATGGTTACCTATGGGGGTATCACCTATTTGTGGTAATAGCGTTGCTCAAGACCGTCGTTTTTTATTCAAGTATATGCCTAAGTTAGAAAAATACTTTCATTACCGTTACTTAGATGTAAGTACTTTAAAAGAATTGGCTCGCCGTTGGAAGCCTGATATATTACCCGGTTTTATAAAAAAAAATACTCATCATGCCTTAGCAGATATAAAGGAATCTATTGCAGAATTAGCTTATTATCGCCAATACTTTATCAACCTTTAATCATGTTATTATCATTCTGATGATAAGTGTTTTCTGTTTTAATCAACATTTAGATTGAAAATAGATTTCATAACTAAAAATATTTGTTTATTCGATTAAATTTTAATATAATTCGCTGCCCATTAAAATGGGCATATTTGTTATTATAAATATGCGAACCAACTCAGTTGGTAGAGCCCGATATTGGCAAGATTTGGGCCATGAGTTGCGTCTTGTTTTCTATTCCAAAATATCTTTTTCATGATAAACATAAAAAAACTCTGTAATAGAATACATTATATATAATGTATTCTATAGTTTCTAAATTATTCAATTTTAGTATAAATTGATCTACTTTTTTAGTAAATTTATTTTTTGTTTTAGATCTTATCTAATTATAAGAATTAATTTTTTGAGAGTAATTAGAAAATCTAATATATTGTGGTTAATCTCTGCTCTTCTGATTCTTCCTAAATCTATTCATGGTTAGGAAAATTAAACTTCTCTTAAAAAAAGAGAAGTAAAAGTTATCATTTATCTATAAAAAGATATAATATAATCAGTGTTTATCGGATGAATCTATTGTAAATGAATTTTATCAGAATGTGTATTCTTAACCTAAAATGTACTAATTTTAGAGATATTAACCCTAAGTTAAACTTAATAACGCTCATTTTTTTATTTTTATACATTGTTTCTAACAAAAATTTTATTGATTCTTTAGAAAGGTTGAGCATTGATAAAAAATAGTATGTCGGAACATAAATGCATTCATACGGAGTTGTGCTCAGGAAACCCCCCTTTCATAAAAACAGTTAACCGGTTTTTTTTGCGAACCTTATCTTAAGAGCCTTATAAACCTTCGGCAATATTGTCTTTTGTTTATAATTCAATATAAACCATAGTAAAAACACACATCTTAATATTCCTATCTAGAATATACCTATATAGTATCTAATTATCCTATCCTACATCAGGATAGTTTACTGCCTGCACTATTAGTCCGGTATTTATGTATATAATGTACAACGATTTCCATTTTAGTTTAATACTGCAGTTTTGCATACGAATATACCAAGCCCGGATTGTTTAAAATAGCGCTAGATATATTTAATGCTATGTGCCAGTGGCTTTCGTATTTTTAGCGAAGTCCGCTTTACAGTAACATCCCTAGTACTGCGCTTTCAAGTAACGCTGCACTGCTTCCTGACACAGATATACTTCAGATTAGAAAAAGTATTGGGACTTATTAAATCTTGATTATAAGATAGAACAAGTGGATGACAGAGCCTTGCTAGATTTATTCTAGCGATTTTTTTGAAGAATAATTCATGCTATACAATATTTAATATACAGATCCCTATATACGGGTAAGGAAAACATGAACATACAAATATTGGTTAAGTTCTTAAGTATAAGTGTGCAAATCTGCGCAAGATATCAATCTTAATACCTATTTTGCACCCACTAATATAGTGCAGATGGGGCTTCTGCGCGAAGTAAAGCGTTGAGTATTGACTAATTATTGCTTAATAAGTAAATTAAAAAAAGATTGGGGATAGTAAAAGTGCTATATCGCCAATTGCAATCGGGTAAAATATAAACCTACTGTCCTAACTACTGCTTGGTAGCTTTAATTCCAGATGAACTGCAAGCTTTTAATTTATAGGTTTCTCAGAAAAATGTCGGCGGTAATATTCAGGAGAGAATAGCGGTAGGCAATCTGTATATCTCTTATGATACAAGTTGCTGTAGAGCAAGCATTTGTTCGACAGATAAACAGATCTATAAGTTGATACTTTCACCATGTTTTCAAAAAATTTATTACAACCGCTTTCAATGGTGAAAGCAGTTTAGTTTAATGATTACATCCTGCTAAATTAGCCTATTTATATCTTCCTAGAAAAGTGGAATCATTATTCCATTTTCATTTGTTAGATCTATCCAGTCCAGTTATCTTTGTATTTTTCCAGGATGAGGCGAAAAGGAGACGGGGAATTATCCATAACACCCTTATAGGAGATATGAATTCATCGTCAAGCACATTATCAGTCATTGCCACCTCAATGGCAATTGTATCCAGCATTATCGGCTTAGTTCTATGGATTGATAAAAACTCTGGATAATTGTGACTAGAGTTAGATAAATACTTGCATGTCGAGAAAAAATTGTAGACTGGAATCAGATGCATTGCTATATGATTTCTTTTGGTGCCATAAAAAATTTAATCGGTCTAACTCCCTTCATTTCGGAAGGGAGATTATAAATTGCTTCAAATAAACTGGCGGTGCAACATGTAAAGTTGCGTCTTATTTTTCTGATTTTACTTGCTTTACGCTTTCTAGGAGGATTCATCCTGAGCTACCTGAATTAATTCCTGAAAAAATTAACATACCATAGAGTATAAAATAGCACTTAAATCATAAACATCCCTGAAAAATAGATACATGCGTCTCACACCATCATCTGTTACGTTCTCCATCCTTTAATCGAACATTGTTTAATAGTAGAGGCGCAAATTAAAATTTCTTTACATGGTTCTAGTTTTTTGAGCAGATAGTAACAGCTTAAATACCATTAAAAGGATTGCTTTTCTTGAACTACAGCGCTTCAATATCGGCTTCATAGGTTTACTATCGCAAAAGCTGATTCAACCATCTCCCTACCTCTTATTGAAGGAGGGGCGGCAAATACACAGTGACTGACTGGACGTTATAGATTTCCAACAGCTCTTCTCGATATTTCTATAGCTTCTTAATCGCTGTAGGATACTTTTTCTGATAACTTTTGCCAACAAAATATCAATGGCTTTGTTAGCAGCATTAGGGCTCCCTGCTAATCAAACCTCCGGCAGATTCCTTAACCTTCAGTGCATTCTTTTATAGAGGAGTAAAGCTAGCACATCAACTGTTTTGTGTATCTAACAACGTTGGTGATACATTCCAGAAATGTATTATTTACCGCTATTGCATTCCAAAAAAACTAAGCACCTAAATCCTCTAGTACCAAGTCTGATAAATACAGTTAAGCCAGGCGCTCGCGACCATCTAGAAGTTAGGTACAGTGCACTTCTGATTCTTATAACTATCTTTATAATCGCAACAAGTTCCTTACGTCCATAGCGTAGTAACGCTAATAATAAACAACAGGTAAAAGCAATCAACTTGCCTGAGAGACAGTACATGTCATCGTCCCAGAAATAAATGTTAAGCGTATCACTTAAATTACGCAACCATCATTACTTATTCTCTTCAAAGTTATTATTGCTTTAATTTGCTAATGTTAGTCTTAGCAGTAGACCATGTGCTTCATCGAGAAGCGGCTCATGACTTCATAAAAACCACTGGTGGATCGGTAGATTTCCTTACAGGCATATCTATGGTAACAACTTTTTAACGCTTTTGTACGCTTCAAATAAGGCGGTATCAAGAAGATGATGACTGAAGAATATTCTGTTGCCGTTGTGATCCCCTAGATAACCTTAGACACTTTAAATATAAATATCGCCAATATTAGTTTGTATAGTTTCTGGAACCATAACCGTTACGGTCGTTGATATCGACACTCATCAATAAGGTAGCGTCAGCAGGTTATCGCAGCATGCCTTCAAGCTCTATCTCAACGGCGGTGCTATTAGCCTACCTAGCAACTCATTATGAATGAATTTACGTAAGGGATTACAGATAATATCTGATTTATTGCATACCTGTAGGGTAAACTTTTTCATTGTATATCATTTTTCTATTGTTGATATGATTCAAAAATCAATCAGTAAAATACGCTAGCATCTCCGAAATCACATACACTATAAATAAGCATAACTCATTTTTATTACACTACGAAAATGATCTAATTTTAGACAAAATTAGCTACTAAAAGTAATCATAGCCTTAATTTATAGTCAAAAATTATATAATTAATTAAATAACATTTATTTTAAAAATCTACCACATATAACTTGCAAATCGTATCTTCTAGTCATAGAATTTTATTATTATGGTTTATGTGATAAATGTGAGGTTACATCATTCATTTTATTAATGAATACTAGTGTAGTGAATATCTGGCACTTATCTTTGCAGATAAGTTGTTTTTAGTATTTAAAAATAAATTGCAGGTGAGTTGATATTATTATTTAGTTATGTTAGTAAAGGTTATTGGTAGGAAATCCCTATACTGTAGGAAAATTTCTATTACAGCGTTTACCATAAAAATCAAACAATTATCAAATTAAAGAAATTCAATCCTTCACTCCCTGATAATAAAAACTATATCTCATTAAGTTGACTTGGTTCGGTTATAATCTGTTGGATTATATCGCTTCATACATTGAAGCAATAACTTATTTCATTTTATCTTACGCATATTATCACAGCAAATATATTATATATTGAAAATATTCATTATAGTTACGTTACAACAATATCATTGCAAAATACCAAATTATAAAAACACCGATTTAACGATCTGTTTAGAAGTTATTTGGTAAAACCAGATCACAAAGATAAATAATTTATTTATCTGCTATATATGTTAAACAATTTAAATTTACGGGAATCAGCAAAACAAATAGGGATTTTTTAAAAAACAGCATTTAGATGGCGTTATTGCTTCCTTACGCCAGACAGGTGACAGATAACATAAGTGCCTAAATGGTATTATTGAAGTCGACAAAATATTTTTCATAAACATTTTAAATGGAAGTGTTATTTCCAACATAGAAAAGTGGAAAACACAGAAGAGAAAAAAAATAAAAAAAGAACGAATAGGTTCTCTGTTACTTGCCTAAGATAACAGGATTATATAAGCAATAAGATTTTTAAATAGTTTAATACAGAGAGTATATTAGCTATTTTATTATCTAATCATCAATAAAAATCTCATCATTTGCTTAGATGAATCTAAATGGTACGAAACTTTTGCCAACTATCATAAAATTAGTCACCATTGGTTAATAACATTAACCAATCAGAGAGTTGTTAATAGGAAATTCCATATTAAAATATGGAGAGTTATATCAGCCAATTAAGTGATAATTGAGTATATCTTAGTTGTCGTAAGATCATTTTATTTACTGAATTATCTGAATGAAGAAGAATCTTTGAAAAAAACAGAAGAATTAAAATGCAGATGTGGCTACAAATTATTCTTCATGCAAAACAACTCTCTTTGTAAGAGACAGCCCTATTATTTACATTAATCTTAGAAAATTTATAGCTAAAAACCACACTTTCTTAGTTAAAGTGTTTTATAACTTATTCATTTATAATTTAATTTTTAATATGTTGCACAGTGTCTTTTTTTGTTTTATTGCACAGAGTTATTCACAGGCAAATGTGTTTTTTATTAGTATCACTAGCGATTCTTTTATTTATAAAAAAATGTAACTTATTGAAATTTTTCTAAAAAATATTTATATTTTTTGATGTTTGATCATCATTATCATTTTTAATCATCATGCATTTTTATTTTATGCACAAATAAAATTTTTTTGTTATTTCTATAAAAACATTGTTTTTAATAACTAAATATTATGCAAAAAAGCGTTATTATTATTTTAATAACGCTTTTATTTAAAATAAATATAATTTTTCAATGTATTTAATGTGGTATCCTATCTAAGGTGATAGATTATCTCTAATAGTGGATGTTACCTATATTTTGTTATTAACAAAACGCCTACTTAGTGATATAAAAAAGCTTTTTGTTAACCGATAATGTTGATAGTTTAAGATAAAAAATCTTACCACTTCCCGTAAGTAGTATTATTTTTTTGAATAATTTAAGTTTAACTTAAAATCAATCTTTAATAAATTGGAATGAAGTTTTACTAGCAAATACTGATTGGGCAATTCCTAGTTGTACCACCAAATATATCACGGATAGTGATCTCAAATTCTTAATCAACTTGAAATGATAGCTTTTGCAGCCCATCTTTAATAGTGACCATTAAATCATTCAACCATACCATTCATTTAAGAATGCCTCAGCGAGCTAAACTAGTATTTTAATACCAAGCTTTGTATAAAAACGGGTAAATTCCTTTTTCAGTAGCTAAAAGTTTTCTTATGCTAAAGGCGGTCCCTTAAATTATTTTTTATTGTCTGTAAGTACTAAATGAGTAGTCACGGGACTGTTCGGTTAAAATCACGTAAGAAGCATTTAGAATTAGGGAAGCTTTGCTCTTAATAAAAAAGGATAAAACCCATTGAGTTTCGCAAACTATACCTATAAAAGATAACGTAATGAAGCTTTATTTAGCATTTTCAAAAAATATTTCACATATGCCTTGTTCAACTAGCAAGCTTTTAGCTTTTAAATGCTTTATATTTCGATTTCATCTCTCTTTCTACTTTTCATATAAATTCTTCCTCCATCCCTGCATAAATAGGGACACAGGCTAGATCAAGATATAACAGAGTTCAGGAATTCGCGTACAACTTTGATAGGAGATTATCGAGAAGTAGGAACATTTTATAAAAAAACAACTACAGCTTCTTGATCTGACAACAGCATCCAGTCGGCAAACGATAAGGCCTATACCTGTAATTATAGGCCAGTTAAGAAAGATTGTTAATAGAAATTCCTTCTACTGCATAAAGAATTCTCGATATAGAGGTTACCGCCATGAAAAAATAATACAGTCATACAGTTGTATGACTTTTTCTTTACTCATTCCTAACATAAAAGCTGCCTCTCATTAGTTAGCTCGACGATAATCTGTCGAATAATGTCGATCTACGCATTGAAGCAACTCATTCTACTTTATCCCATATTCACATTGTCACAGTGAGATAATATCATACGCTGTGGATATTCATTATAGTTACAGCGATATCGTTATAAAATCCCCGATTAGAGGAAAAAATTTAAGAATCTTATTGGAAGTGTACTGGCAAAATTACATCACAAGAATAAATGCTTTAGTTATCTGCGATATATGTTGAATAGCTTGATTTTACTGGGCTCAGAAAAATAAAAAGGCATTAATTTAAAAATAACGTTTAAATGACGGCACTGTTTCCTTTCTTCATAAACGATAGCTAACTTAAATGTTATAGATATTATTAAAGTTGACAAAATATTTTTCCCTGAACCCTTTAAATAGAATCGTTATATCCAACATAGAAAAGTAGAAAATGCGAAAGAAGAGAAGATAAAAGAAAAGAACAAATCGCAACTTTAATCGTTTGAAATTGATAGAATCATATCTAAGCGATGAGATTCTTTAAGAGTTTAATACAAAATATTTTAGCCGTTTTCTTGAGCCGATCATCGATAAAAAGCTCATCCTTTATTCAGATTAAGAAAAATTGTATAAAACCTTTGTCAACGAGCATAGAATTAGTTACTACCGCCTAATAAGGTTAGGTAACCAGAAAGTTATTGATAATGAATTTTACATTCAAAATATGAACAGTTATATAAGCTAATTAAGATAGCTAAGTAGATTTCATTATGTGTGTAAGGTCTTTTTATTTATTAAATTATCTGAATGTAGAAGATTATTCTAAATCACAATAATTAAAATACAGAGGTGTATACAAATTACTTTATGAAGTTATTAATAAATCTAGTGTATGACGGTAATACTATGTTCAACTCTGATAGTTCATAAATACTATTCTTCATTCTTAACTGGATATTGTTTACACCAGCGTTTATAGGCTAACTCCCTTCCCTATAAGCTAGCTCCAGTTTTGATCAGACTGTAGCAACTTTTAAATACCATTAAAATTGTTGTTTTCTCGAATCACAGTGCTTTGTAGGGTTAGATTCGTAGCCTCACAGTAACAAAGGTTAATTTAATCAAATTGATTATTCTTATTGATGCTAAACTGGGCTAGTATGAAAGCGTGGGAGCCAGCAGTTCTTCTCGATCTTTTCCAGCTTTTTCATCGCTGCAGGATGCTTCCTATGCTAAAAATATTGCTAACAAAATATCAAGAGTTTTATTAGCGGCGTTACAACTCTCTGCTAGTTAAATCTCTAGCAGCTCACACTTAGCTTTCGATGCTATATACCTTTGTGGAGTGAAACCAACTACATTAATTATTTTGTGTAATCAACAGTATTTATGTTATATGTCCTAAAATATTTTTACTATTGAATTCAAAACAAAGAACACCACCGTCTCATCTAATAATAATTTTGGGATGTACGGATTAAACTACTTATTCATTATGGCGTTAGAAGTTAGACCCAGTTTGCTTCTGACTCCTGATAAGAATCTTCTACCGCAATCTAACTATTTACGTTCATGCGCAAGTGGTGCCGATGTTAACCAGTAGATAAAGGGAATTAACTTGCCTGACAGGATGGTAATATATCATCGGCCAAAAGTAATAAATGTAGCGCGTATCGTTTAAATGACATAGCTGCTATTAGCTGTACTCTTCAAGCTATTCTTGTTTCAATCTGCTAATGGTACTTGACAGAAAAATCATATACTTTTTATTGAGAAGCGCCTACATAGGTTCCTGAAATCACAGGTAGGTAATGCTTCATGCCTTGAGCTACAAGCTATGGTAGCAACTCTTCACCGATTTTTCACGCTTCAGATAGGGCGGTATCAATAAGTTATTGAAGTATATTCCATGCCGCTGCAATCCACTAAACGTTTAGGTACTTTAATCTTAGGATCACCAATATCTGTCTTATATCGATTACTTTTACACATAACCATTATGAATGACAGCCTTAAGCCGTCGACAAAGCGGCTTGAGAATGTTAAGTATCATAGGATTCGAGCTACAGCTTCAACAGGGGTGTCTATCAGTTTACCTAGTGCAATTATGAATGAATTCATACAATGGATCAGAAGTAATATCTAGTTTCGTAGATACCTATAAGGTATAATTTCATGCTATATCATCTATATATCATTAAATTTATTTACGAAATCAATTAAAAGGATACGCCAGCATATCCGAAACCTCATTTATTTAAAAAAATAAACATACCTAGTTCTTCAAGAAAAGCAACACATTTTGCCAAGGTAATCTAAAAATAACATTGAATATCGCTATACTATTCGGTAAGTAATAGTATTTACTGATATATTTTATATATTTAATTTATTAATTGAAACTTTTAAAAAAGTGATACTTTTCATAAAGTAGTGTTTTACTATTATTGCTTACTAATAAAAAGTGACAATAGCTATTCATGACATCTTTAGCTCATCTTTATAAGAAACGTTTTATTCTTTATTTATATAAAGACTTAAGAGTGTTGAGAACACAACTTTTTATCGCGGTTTTTTGCAAGGTTAACTTATTTAGTAGATCTAAAAGTCCAACTTATACTTTATTTGAATCATATTTACTAAATTCTAATTCAGTTTAGCATTTAATTTATATCATTTAATTGATCCTGAAGAGCTTAAATTTAAGAGTATCCGTGATTATTTTTATTAGAAACTATATATTTATTAAAGAGATATTAGCAACTATATATTTATTAAAGAGATAAAAAGAAAGGTGAAGGAATGTTATCATGCGCTTATCTGTAATCTCTCTCTATGAAATTACAGTAATAGAAAATAAGTATAACTTATCTCGTTATTAATATATGAAAAATGTTATTAACAATATTGTCATAATAGGAATATTAATCATAATGATAACTCTAATAATTAATATCATAAAAAGATGGCGAACTCATGTATTCCTCTTATTAAGAATAATGATATTAGTTAGCAACTTATTATTGTCTAATGCACAGGGTGCAAATTTATTTAATATTCACCTCAATGATAATTTATTTAAGGAAAAAATCACTTTATACTTTTCTGGCAATAATCTAGAGTATCTGTTTTTTCCACTTCATGAACCTAACTGTTTACTTATTAAGCTTCGTCAATATGATCAGATATCTAAATTACTAATAAAATTTATAAAAAATAATTTAGTTAAAAGGATTCAAGTTAATCAATTAGTTAATAGTCAGTACCAACGAATTGTTATCAAATTTATAAATGCAGTGAAAGTAAGTAGTACGGTTGTTGAACAAATAAATCATTACTATCAGATAATGTTTATCTTAAAGAGTAGCTGCATTGAGGCGTTACAGCCTAAGATACTTCACTCAGTTACTGAAGTAAGCAACAAATCGTTATCAATAAATTTATTAGCTAAAAAAAAATTAACTAATTACTCTCCAATCTATTCAATACATAAAAATTTATCTAAAGGTACTCGGCAAGTTATTGTGGCCATTGATGCTGGACATGGTGGCAAAGATCCAGGCGCAATTGGGAAAAATGGTTATCATGAAAAAAATATAACAATGAGTATTGGGCATAAATTAGAGAACCATTTAAAGACAGATCCAATGTTTAAACCAGTGATGACTAGAAATGGAGATTATTTTATTTCTGTAGCGGGTCGTTCAGAAGTAGCACGAAAAAAATTGGCTGATATTCTTGTTTCAATTCATGCTGATGCAGCATCTAACAACCGTACACGAGGTGCTTCTGTTTGTGTGCTTTCCAATCAAAGAGCAAATAGTGAATTGAGTAATTGGCTTAAGCAACATGAAAAGCAGTCTGAATTATTAGGTGGCGCAGGTGATGCGTTAGCAAATGATATAGATCTTTATCTTAACCAAGCTATTTTAGATTTACAATTTGGTAATTCCCAGCGTGTGGGTTATGCTGTTGCAGTAAAAGTACTGAGAGAATTAAATAAAATTGCTAATATCCATAAATATGATCCAGAACATGCCAGTCTTGGTGTACTTCGTTCTCCAGACATTCCATCTATTCTTATAGAAACAGGTTTTATTAGTAATATTTCCGAAGAACGTCTGTTAGTTTCTAATGATTATCAGGAAAATTTAGCAGTAGCTATTCATCAAGGATTACGAAATTATTTTACTCATCATCCCTTACAAACAGCACCAAAATAATGAAATCTTAGCAGAGATCATTATATCAGAATATAAATTCTCTCTTTCAATTACTTAATCAAATTACTGAAGGCAAACTTGTTAAACGCTAATTATAAGTTATAAAAAAGTTAGTTAAATAATCTTAATGCTAGTACTAGCTATATTGATATTGAAATTAATCGTGGTTGAGCAAAAGTTATTCATATCCATGATCAATAGTAGTGGTGTTAACAAAGAAGATTTAAGACTAGCATAAGAACAGCATGCTACAAGCAAAATAGTGACGCTATAAGATCTTGTCGCTATTATGAGCATAGATTATTTAGAGGATAAGCGATGATCCAGTATCAGTTCTAATTTTTGTTTAATACTAACTTCACACGTTTCGAGACCAAAATAGAAGCCTGGTAAACTTATGTTGAATTGGGTAAGATGAAGTGGTGCATAATAGCTTTATCGCGTTTCGATATTGCAATCAATTTTCTCCATAATAGTAAATTAGTTCAATGCTATCATACGATAAATAGTGAAAAGCAATATGAACGACATTTAACTATTATTTGTGGCAAGTACTTTGCTACAAAATATACTTAGTTATGTTGACAGGATGGTGATTTAACTATAAAAAAACTGGGTAACTAATCCTTACTTAGGTAAATCAATTGAAATTCAACATTGTTATATTAATGGGATTATGACACGCCATCGATTAATTAATCATGGAATTCATAAAAGCCTAAACTGTTTATCTGCAAGAAGAACAATAACCTGCTTATGTATTTTATTTAATAATTTATATTTATCAGGTTCATAATAATCTTATCCCAGCTAAACAGGAATTTGTTTTTATCAAGCGCGTTTCATAATTTTATATACATAGTGTTACCCCGATACCACTAACCCAACAAAACTAAAATTAATTTAATCAAGTTCCTGTTACTTTAAAACAGGAAACTTATTCTGCTTTAAGATTGCAAAATCAATTAGATAGATAAGAGAATTTTTTCTTATATGATTAAAGTTACATTTATTTATTGAAAAACAAAAAGTGAAAGTAATAACAGAATTAAGTGCAAATAGCTAAAAATTTATAACAAAAAATAGAGTTAGTTGTATCAACAACTGATACAAGATAAATTATTTAAACAAGAAAATTTACTTTTTTAGAGAAAAGAACCAAATAAAAAATAAGAAAATATCAGTAAAATGGGTTTTTTATAAAAAATGATAAAAATCATTTTTGTAAAAATTAATAATTTATTCAAAAAATTTTATGTTTATTAACATCTTATTTGGAATAAGTTTGTTACTATTAACAGAATCTGAAGATGTTTGAAATGAAGTCAATTAATTCCTAGTGATAAAGGATTAAAAATCCTAACCTTTACTAATACCAGTAAAGTTTGCATTAACAAAAAAGGAAATTGAAACTTTTTATTGAATAAAGCTAATTACTAAGTACCTTAGGTTTTAACATCATATTCCTTATAACAAAGCAATAATTAGTTGTGTTTCTTACCATTTAAGATCATAAATTTAGCTGAATTATTTTCAAAACTATTGAAATATCTTGCTTAGAATACTTTTTGTCAGGTGAAGAAATTAGTTGTTTGATTATGAGATAATTTAGTAAATAAAAACAAATGTGGATGGTTTTGCAAAGAGGTATAGTTACTAGCGAATCTTAAGCAGATTTATCCTGAATTAGTTAAAGAACCATCTAAAACATCACTACAATTAATTGATTTTTAATCGGTGATAATAGCTTTAACTCATGAATAAACAAATTTTTCAACATAACCCGCAAGCGATTTTTATAATGGGACCAACGGCCTCAGGCAAGACAACGTTAGCAATGGCATTACGTGAACAATTACCTGTTGAAATAATTAGTGTAGATTCTGCTTTAATTTATCGCGGCATGGACATAGGAACAGCGAAACCAACACTGGAAGAGCAACAAATCGCTCCACACCGATTGATTGATATTTTGGATCCTTTACAATCTTATTCTGCGGCAGATTTTCGCCGTGATGCTTTATTAGAAATGGAAAGAATTGTCACATTAGGCCGTATTCCCTTACTTGTTGGAGGGACTATGCTATATTTTAAAGTATTGCTAGATGGATTTTCATCCTTACCTTCAGCTAATATTGCAATTCGGGCAGAAATTCAAATGCAAGCAAAACAATTTGGTTGGGGAGCAATTCATAAACGTTTACAAAAGGTTGATCCTATATCAGCAGATCGAATTCACCCTAATGATCTTCAACGATTGTCTCGTGCCTTAGAGATTTTCTTAGTTTCAGGGAAAAGTCTAACAGAATTGACTGAAATTGCAGAAGTAGAATTACCTTATAATGTGTTACAGTTTGAAACTTCACCACAAGATCGTAAAATTCTCCATCAACGTATCGAGATGCGCTTTCGACAAATGTTAGAGACTGGTTTTGAAGATGAAGTTAGTGCTCTTTATTCTAGAGGAGATCTCCATGTGGATCTACCTGCTATTCGTTCTGTTGGTTATCGTCAGATGTGGTCATATTTATCTGCTGAAATTAGCTATGATGAAATGGTTTATCATGGTATATGTGCAACACGTCAATTGGCTAAACGTCAAATTACATGGTTAAGAGGTTGGAAAAACGTGCATAGACTCGATAGTAATAACATTAAGGGAGTTCTTAACACTATATTGCGTGTTATTAATACATAGATTTGCTATTTATCTACAATTGGTGATAAAGGCACATTTTTTGTGTAGTTATTTTTTGAACTATAAAGTTTTTTTAAAAACAACAAAATAAGGAAAATAGAGAATGGCTAAGGGGCAATCTCTGCAAGATCCGTTCCTAAACGCATTACGCCGTGAAAGGGTTACGGTTTCCATTTATTTGGTCAATGGCATAAAACTACAAGGTCAAATCGAATCATTTGATCAATTTGTTATTTTATTAAAAAATACAGTCAGCCAAATGGTATATAAGCATGCTATTTCTACTGTAGTACCTTCTCGTCCTATATCTCACCATAGTAATCAAGGTAGTAATACAGGCTTAGGTAATTATAATACAGGTAATATACCACTTTCACTGGGTAGTGATGCAACTGAATAATTCAGTTAATTATTTAAATAAAAATACAGGTAAAGAAAACTTTACCTGTATTGGCTGTTTGTTTGATAGAGATCAAAATTAAGAATTATCTATTTTTGTACATGTTTTTTCTCATCAAAAGATATTGAAAACCTCCTAATTAAATTTAAATTATTAATCATCTCTACTGACTTAATACCAGTAGAGATAGTCACATGTAACTACAAGTAACAGCAGGCTAAATATTTTGTTAATCAGAAGATAAAAACAAAAGAAACTACAGCAGCTATTAAAATCAGAAATGCTTATATAATTCGTTTTTATCAGCCTTTAATAAAAGGTATACACGAGAAAGAAATTTTGATCGATTATCTCAGTATCAAATTACTGATCATAGGGATTTAATTTTAAATATATTTCGCAATATGCACGTACACATAAAAGGTAAACTTTAAGTTAAATTAACTCAGTTAAGGTATATTAACCCGTCTAATACGTGTCTAGACTTATATTAAATGGCAGAATAGGAATCGGTCTTCATGGACTTGATAAAATACAATTTAAAATGAATCATCAATTGCTTGAGTTAAATTTAATAAATTTTTTCGAATAGGTAAAGGTTAAAAAAAACTAAAAAGAAAGCATGATAGAGAAACTACAACTAAAGCGGATATTCCCAGCATATTATTGGTAAGTTATACTAATTTCAGGTAAAATAGTCTATTTAATTAAATAACAAATTCTTTATTTATATGCAGCAGATCAATTATTTTCAACGTAATATCCTATATTAAGGTATATTATACACATGATGTTGAAGCAATAGTATTGTCTGATACTGCAGACTTTGTTTGCCAACTTTCTTACGAAATTGAGCTACATTTAAAGAACATTACAGGAAACACGGAAATCTAGTTTGTTACTACATATTATCGATGCTGCGAAGATTTCCTGATATAAAAGAAAATATTCGAGCAGTTGAAAGTGTCTTAGAATAAATTAAGACCCATGAATTCATGCCCTGTTAGTCATGAATAAAATTCACATTTTAAATAAATTGGCTCTCGATATTGATCGCAATAAAAATAATACCACTATTTAAGTGTCTAGCTCTTAACTTAGATAAGTGAAAGAACCCTATTATTACAGGTGCTAACAGAACGTTTTTTGGTAAAAAACACATTATTAATCGAGTTTACCGATAAAAGATGGTCGTTTACACAGTAGGTTTTATCAATTTTATGTAATTGAATATAAAAAAATGGATAAAGATGGCAATATCATACTTGAAATTAAGCTGCTTATTATTTGCTGGCAAAGACTTTACAAACAAAAGCAATCTTTACTTGAGTATATTGTTAAGTCAACACATTAAATATAGTTAATAACTTGAATAAATTAAGAGTATATATTTACTCTTATCCCTAAAAACTAATCATAACGAATGGAGCTATAACATGGCGTGGAATCAGCCCGGTAATAACGGACAGGACCGCGACCCGTGGGGAAGCAGCAATAACGGCAACTCCAGTGGTAATAAAAGTAACCAGAAAAAAGGAATAAATAATCTTGACGATCTACTGCGAACGTTAAATCGTATACTTGCTGGTTTAGGTGGAAATAATAAAGGTAGAAATGCTTCGAGTAATCAAAATAGCGTTAATATAAACGGTCGTTTTATGATATTTATCATTGCAGTAATTATTATTACTTGGGCTGCAAGTGGTTTTTATACGATAAAAGAGAGTGATCGTGGCGTTGTTTTCCGTTTTGGTAAATATAATGATATTGTTGAACCTGGTTTAAATTGGAAGCCGACTTTTATTGAAAAAGTGATTCCGGTTAATGTTGAAACCATACGTGAACAAGCAACTAATGGTATGATGTTAACTTCAGATGAAAACGTTATTCAAGTAGAAATGAACGTCCAGTATCTAGTAACTGATCCGGCTCAATATTTATTTAATGTTACTAATCCGGATAATAGTTTACGTCAAGCAATAGATAGCGCAGTACGTGGAATTATTGGTCAATCAGAAATGGAACAGGTGTTAACAACAAAACGTGCCTTTATCCGTGATGAAACACAAAAAGAATTAGAAAATACGATAACTCCTTATAATACAGGTATAACGATATTAGATGTTAACTTCCAGGCCGCTCGTCCACCAGAAGCGGTTAAAGCGGCATTTGATGATGTTATTGCAGCACGAGAAGAAGAACAAAAAACCATTCGTGAAGCGCAAGCTTATCGTAATGAAGTCCTGCCATTAGCAAAAGGTAATGCGCAGAAACTGATTGAAGAAGCGACAGCTTATAAAACAAGCGTGGTTTTTAAGGCTGAAGGTGAAGTGGCTAGTTTTGCAAAAATGTTGCCGGAATATCGAGCAGCTCCTCAGATTACTCGTGAACGTTTATACATTGAAACAATGGAACGAGTACTTGGTAATACGCGTAAAGTTATTGTTAACGATAAAAGTAATAGTGTATTACTATTGCCATTAGAGAAAATTCTATGCAATGGAACCAAGAATAAATCATCAGATATACAAAAAATAACGCCACCGAAAATTATTCAGCAATCAGATATCGCTAATGAATCTTCTTATTCATATAGCTATGATGTGCGGGACAATGCTCGTGGCAATAATTCAACTCGTGTAGGGAGACAATAATCATGCGTAAATCAATAATTGTTATTATTGTTTCTGCATTAGTTGTATTGTATATGTCAATTTTTACCGTTCAACAAACAGAAAGAGGCATTACCCTACGATTTGGTAAGGTTGTACGTGATGGTGATCATAAACCTATTATTTATGAACCAGGTTTGCATCTCAAAATACCGTTTATTGAAATGGTAAAAATGTTAGATTCTCGTATTCAAACATTGGATGTTCAGGCAGATCGTTATCTAACTAGAGAAAATAAAGATTTAATGGTTGATTCTTATTTAAAATGGCGAATTACTGATTTTAGTCGTTACTACGTTGCGACAGGTGGCGGTAATCCTTATCAAGCTGAAACTTTACTGAAACGTAAATTTAGCGATCGCTTACGTTCAGAATTTGGCCGTTTGAATGTAAAAGATATTATTACCGACTCTCGCGGACACTTAACTATCGATGTCCGTGATGCACTTAATAAAGGTTCTTCTTCAGATACTGATGCGACAAAAAATGCTGATCAGGCTATAGCCTCAGCAGCAGCTCGTTTTAATAAAGAGATAAAGGGTAACTTGCCAGTTGTTAACCCAAACAGCATGGCTGCGTTAGGAATTGAAGTTGTCGATGTTCGTATTAAACGTATTGAATTGCCAAGTGAAGTTTCGGAAGCGATATATCAGCGCATGCGAGCTGAACGAGAGGCTGTAGCGCGTCAACATCGTTCTCAAGGTCAAGAAGAGGCCGTGAAAATCCGCGCAGTAGCAGATAAAACCGTGACCGAAAAATTGGCGGAAGCGGAGCGCACGGCATTGAGATTACATGGTGAAGGAGATGCAATGGCGACTAAGCTATTTGCTGATGTATTTAATCAAGATCCTGATTTCTATGCTTTCATTCGTAGTTTGCGGGCATACGAAAAGAGCTTTAGTAAAAATGGTGATGATGTAATGGTATTAAGCCCGGATACTAATTTTTTCCGTTATATGCGAGCACCAACTAAATAAAGAACGATATGCAGTGATCATTTAAAAGATAATTAAAAGCATTACCAAATTACTTTAAACCCAATTAAGCGGGCTTTAATTTATTAAAATTGTCATAAAAAGATAATAGTGTTTTATAAGCAATGCTAGCAGCTAATAATTAAAATGGCAGAATTTTTAAGCAATCGAGTGAATTTTAAAATGGGTAAGAACATTGTTGTATTAGGTACTCAATGGGGTGATGAAGGTAAAGGCAAAATAGTTGATTTACTAACTAAACGCGCTAAATATGTTGTTCGTTATCAAGGTGGCCATAATGCTGGTCATACGATAGTGGTAAATGATAAAAAAACTGTTCTCCATCTTATACCATCTGGTATTCTGCATGAAAATGTCATAAACGTTATTGGCAATGGTGTGGTGTTAGCACCTAATGCATTAATAGATGAAATAAAAAAATTAGAAGCGTGTGGCGTACCAGTACGTGAACGTCTCAAAATTTCAGCAGCTTGTCCGCTAATCTTGCCCTATCATGTTGCTTTAGATAATGCACGTGAAAAAGCGCGAGGCAAAAAAGCGATAGGAACGACAGGACGGGGAATTGGCCCAGTTTATGAAGATAAAGTTGCCCGCCGTGGATTACGTGTTGGTGATCTGTTTAATAAAAAAACATTTCCAACCAAACTTAAAGAAATTATTGATTATCATAATTTTCAATTAGTAAATTACTATAAAACGCCTCCAGTCGATTACCAAAAAACATTAAATGATATTACGGTTACTGTAGATATTTTAACGGATATGACCCTTGATATTGCCGCTTTATTATATAAAGCGCATCAAAAAGGCGAATTAGTAATGTATGAAGGTGCTCAGGGAGCATTACTGGATATTGATCATGGTACTTACCCATATGTAACTTCATCAAATACTACGGCGGGTAGTGTTGCTACTGGATCAGGCTTAGGTCCACGTTATATTGATTATATTTTAGGAATATTGAAAGCTTATTCTACCCGTGTTGGTAGTGGTCCTTTTCCAACAGAATTATCTGGTGAAACAGGCGAATACCTCCGTAAAAAAGGGCGAGAAATTGGTGCAACTACAGGTCGCTTCCGTCGTACAGGTTGGTTAGATATTGTTGCTATAAACCGAGCAGTTCAAATTAATTCTCTTTCTGGTTTCTGTTTAACTAAACTAGACATATTAGATGGTTTAGATGAAGTGAAACTTTGTATTGCTTATCACAAACAAGATGGGACTGAATTGAATATAACACCATTAATAGCAGAAGAATGGGAAAGTTTAACTCCAATATATGAAACATTACCAGGCTGGAATGAAACTGTTTCTGGAATAAAAGAATATAATCAATTACCTAAAGCAGCCATTGATTATATTAAACGGATTGAGCAATTAACCGGTATCCCGATAGATATTATCTCGACAGGACCTGATCGAGCTGAAACAATAATATTGCGAGATCCTTTTGATGTATAATTTCATCATTTAACATATTTCTTAAGGAGTAACGCCTGAATATTCAGGCGTTACTTTTATAAAAGTAATTTACATTACTTGATTTATTAATTAATTTTACTTAATAGCAAAAATTTACATTATAGATATAACTGTATAAATTAATATTCAAAGATATCTTTCCATTTTTTATAAAAAATTAATGTATAATTAAAAAATTTTCTTGATTATAATTTAAAAACATTGATTTACATAACGTTATTTCCTATGGATAAAATAACTAATAGTATTAAAGTTACTAATACATACGATATCTCACGTAATAATATGATAAAAATTATTAATTAATTAAGAAAAATTAGACTTTTTACTGTGGTGAAAAGGAGGAAATGGGGCTATTCATTTAGGCAAACCAGATAATCGAATTCGGATAGGAGAGGTTGTTCATTTATTAAGTGTTCTAGCATTATTCAATTGTAGCAATAATTTTTATCGTATTACTTCTGTTTATTGATTAAAACGAGTTATATTCATTTCTAGTGAATATAGTTTCGGAGATGGTTGCGTGTATCCTGCTAATTTCTTTCGTAGATAAATTCAATAAGATAATCACAATATAACATAATAAAATTTACCTTATATGTATCCGAAAAACCAAAATTTACCTGTATTAAAGCAGATATTAAATCAAACTAATTAATCATCTTTTAAATGAATTAGATAAATATACACTGGCTGATCTATTAAAAATAACAAACCATTTTATGTATTACTGTTAATATAAATAATAGACCTAAGTAATGTAAGTATATTAATCGATGAAGTAGTGTTGGAGGTTGGTGATGGCAAAAAATCTTTATAAAAAACGAGAGGCTGAGAAATATCAGTCACCAATTGTAAGTCGTGAATATATCTTAGAGATATTAGCAAAATTTCTTACTCCTGTAAGTCGACAGAAAATCGCCAGAATATTAAAGTTAACCAAAGAAGAAGAGTTAAAGGCTTTACGTTGCCGTTTACGTGCTATGGAGCATGATGGACAATTGATATTTACTCGTCGTCAATGTTACGCCTTACCTGAACGTATTAATTTACTCAAAGGTACTGTTATTGGGCATCGTGATGGTTTTGGTTTTTTACGAATAGAAGGTCAAAAAGAGGACTTTTACCTTTCTTTAGAAGAAATGAAAAAAGCACTGCATGGTGATATTGTGCTTGTCCAACCATTTGGCAAAGATCGTCGAGGACGTACAGAAGTTCATATTATTCGAGTACTTGTTCCACGAAATAATTATATCGTTGGACGTTATTTTTTAGAGTCGATGATGGGATATGTAGTCCCTGATGATAGTCGACTATCCTTTGATATTTTAATCCCTAAAGAACAGGTTAATGGTGCCAGGATAGGAAATGTGGTTGTCGTTAACATGACAACCCGACCAGCACGCAATACTCAGGCGGTAGGAAATATTGTCGAAGTATTAGGCGAAAGCATGGGTACTAATATGGCAGTAGATATTGCATTAAGAACCTATGAAATTCCATATAGCTGGCCGCCACAAGTTGAAAAACAGGTTGCTGATTTATCTGAACAGATCCCTGCCTCAGAAAAAAAAGGGCGAGTAGATATATGCCATCTACCGTTACTCACTATTGATGGTGAAGATGCCCGTGATTTTGATGATGCAGTTTATTGCATGCCGAAAGAAAATGGTGGTTGGTGCTTATTGGTTGCTATTTCTGATGTTAGTTATTATGTACGGCCACAAACAGCATTAGATAATGAAGCGGTTAGTCGGGGAAATTCGGTCTATTTTCCATCACGTGTGATTCCCATGTTGCCTGAAATTCTTTCTAATGGATTGTGTTCATTAAACCCTGAAGTCGAAAGGTTTTGTATAGTATGTGAAATGCAGTTATCGGCAGAGGGACAAATCACTTCATCTAAATTCTATGAAGCGGTGATGCGTTCTCATGCCAGATTGACTTACACCAAAGTCTGGAAAGTTTTACAAGGTGACGAAGAATTACGTAAGCATTATCAAAATCTAGTACCACATCTAGAACAACTTCATCGTTTATATAAAACATTAGATAGTACTCGTATAAAACGAGGCGCTATTTCTTTTGAATCTGAAGAAGCTAGATTTATTTTTAATTCAAAAAAACAGATTGAGCGGATTGAGCCTATTGAACGTAATGATGCACATAAATTAATTGAAGAGTGTATGGTTTTAGCAAATATCGCTGCCGCGCGTTTTATTGAACGAAATAAAGAGCCTAGCTTATACCGTGTTCATGACAGACCAAAACAAGAGAGTATTATAAACTTGCAGACGTTATTTAATAAGTTAAATTTGACATTACCAGGTGGTACAAAACCCAAGTCAGCTGACTATGCTAAAATCATGTATGAAGTCGCTAAACGTCCAGACCATGTCTTGTTGCAAACAATGATTTTGCGCTCAATGAAACAGGCTATTTATGCCACTGAAAATAGAGGACATTTTGGCTTAGCAGTGCAATCTTATGCCCATTTTACTTCACCTATCCGTCGATATCCTGATTTAGCACTACATCGTTCTATTAAATATCTTTTATCTAGCCAACATGGAAATAATCAACATCGTTCGACACTAACCGGTGGTTGGCATGCTGATACCCATGAAATGTTACAATTAGGTGAACATTGCTCAATGACAGAACGACGAGCTGATGAAGCAACGAGAGATGTTACTGATTGGTTGAAATGTGACTTCATGAAAGATCAAGTTGGAAATCTATTTATTGGCATTATCACCAGTGTCACAGGTTTTGGCTTTTTTGTCCGTTTAAAAGATCTTTTTATTGATGGTCTAGTGCATGTCTCTTCACTTAATAATGATTGCTATCACTACGATAATGTAGGTCAGCGACTTATTGGTGAATTTTCTGGTATGGTTCATCGTCTTGGTGATGAAGTTGAAATTAGTGTTGAAGCTGTTCATATGGATGAACGAAAGATTGATTTCGCGTTGATATCAAGCTTACGTAAAGCAAAAAATTTAGGTAATACAGCAAAAGAAATAACAAAAAAAGCAAAAAAGAAATTTTAAAAAATAATTTTTAATTCATAAAAAACTAAATTAAAACTAACTTAAATTTATGAGTATAATAAGTTATTTGCTATAACTATAATATAGCACTAATAACACTAAAAAGCAAAATAAAAAATGAAAAGGTCATTAAAAAAAATACAAAAAAATCTTAGTTATTTTTATTAATAACCTTTATTGGCAGTAATTGACTATCTTTAAGAGTTATTAAGTAATCGATAAATTTATGAGTGAAATTATTTATGGCATTCATGCAGTGCAAGCACTACTGGAACTCGATCCTTCTCGTTTAAAGCAAGTTTATATCCTAAAAGGACGTAAAAATAAACGTTTATTGCCAATTATTAACCAGCTTAAAAAAATCGGCATTATTATTCAGTTAGTTAATCGTCAATGGATGGATAGGCAGACAGAGAATGCTGTTCATCAGGGTATTTTTACCCAAATAAAATCTGGTCGACAATATCAAGAGAATGATTTAGATATCATTATTTCTCAGGTACAATCACCATTTTTTCTTATATTAGATGGTATTACCGATCCACATAACTTAGGTGCTTGTTTACGTAGCGCAGATGCAGCGGGTATTGATGCAGTTATTGTACCAAAAAATAAATCAGCTCAACTTAATGCAATCGCTAAGAAAGTTGCCTGTGGTGCAGCTGAGAATATGCCATTAATACGAGTTACCAATCTTGCACGGATACTACGTCAATTACAGCAGCAGCATATTTGGATTATTGGTACTTCAGGTGATACCAATCATACATTATATGAAAGTAAATTAACCGGAGCTATTGCATTACTGGTGGGGGATGAAGGTAAAGGTATGCGTCGATTAACAAGGGAATATTGTAATGAACTAATTAGTATTCCAATGGCAGGTATAGTTTCGTCTTTAAATGTCTCTGTTACGACAGGCATTTGTTTATTTGAAGCAGTACGTCAACGGCGCAGAGCAGAGTCATTGAAAAATAATATCATTGATAATGTTGATAACATCAACTAAACAATTTAATGTGTAATAAGTGATATTTTAATCTATTGCTTGAATGTTAATTCAAGTATAGTTATAGTTACGCGTCAATTTTTCAGCTTCGCTTAAGTAAGTTTTCCTTGCTTCCATGGAGGTTTTACAGATAACCCTAATGGGAGGCTGATTAATTCGTAAGGAGAAAAAACTCATGCGTCATTACGAAATCGTTTTTATGGTTCACCCGGATCAAAGTGAGCAAATTGCAGCTATGATTGAACGTTATACTGGTTCTATTACCAAAGCGCAAGGTAAAATCCATCGCTTGGAAGACTGGGGTCGCCGTCAATTGGCTTATCAAATCAATAAATTGCATAAAGCACACTATATTCTGATGAACGTTGAAGCGCCGCAAGAAGTTATCAATGAATTAGAAATAAACTTCCGATTTAACGATGCCGTTATCCGTAGCATGATTATGCGTATTAAGTATATGGTTACTGAATCTTCTCCAATAGTTAAAGCCAAAGACGATCGTCGCAACCGTGATTTTGTTAATGAAGAACTGGAAATAATTGATGTGGCTGAGGACTCTGAAGAGTAATTTCATTTATGAATACTAATAGATTAATTCTATCAGGAAAAATTTGTAATTCACCAATAAGAAAAATAAGTCCAGCTGGAGTTCCTCACTGTAAGTTTGTACTCGAACATCGTTCACTGCAGAAGGAGGCCGGTTTTAATCGGAAAGTATGGTGCAAAATAACTATCATTGCCAGTGGACAAAAATTACAACAGTTCACTCATAGTATAACGGTTGGTAGTCGGATCACTGTTATCGGTTTTATTAGCAGCCATCATGCCGCTAATGGCTTGAATAACTTAGTGCTTCATGCTGAACAAATTGAATTAATAGATTCTGGAGGCTAATCAAAATGGCACGTTATTTCCGTCGTCGTAAGTTCTGCCGTTTTACAGCAGAAAACGTTCAAGAAATTGATTACAAAGATATCGCAACACTAAAAAACTATATCACTGAAAGTGGTAAAATTGTACCAAGTCGTATAACTGGTACTCGTGCAAAATATCAGCGTCAGCTTACTCGCGCTATCAAGCGAGCCCGTTACCTCTCTCTCTTGCCATATACTGATCGTCATCAGTAATTGATATGGTCCATAATGACATAAAGAGGATAAGATAATGCAAATTATTTTACTGGATAAAGTAGCAAACCTAGGTAGTCTGGGTGATAAAGTTGAGGTTAAAGCAGGTTATGCCCGTAATTATTTAGTTCCAAATGGAAAAGCCGTTCCTGCAACTAAAAAGAATATTGAATTTTTTGAAGCACGCCGTGTTGAATTAGAATCTAAATTAGCCAATATCCTAGCTGTAGCCAAAGATCGGGCTGAAAAAATTAATTCATTAGCAACAATAACCATCGCTTCTAAAGCTGGTGATGAAGGAAAACTGTTTGGTTCAATTGGAACTCGCGATATTGCTCAAGCAGTTACTGCTGCTGGTGTTAAAGTCATGAAAAGCGAAATTCGCTTACCAAATGGTCTATTGCGTACTGTTGGTGAACACGAAGTTAATTTCCAACTGCATAGTAATTTTTTTATAAAACGGAGTGTGAATATTATTGCTAAATAATTCATTTATAATAATAAGGCACAAATAAAATCAGTATTAACTGTATTTTTGTTATAATTTCTGACAACTAATTTAGTAGTGCTATCAATGAATCAATAAAGGTAATTATTTTGCTTTTTATCACTGTTGGGTGTTAAAGGAATGTCTTGCGAATTATCAGGGATCTAATGTCTGTCTGTCAGATTATGCTTGAATGGTTCGTAATTCTGCTTCACATCCTTAAATTATACCTTGTTTGCTAACAGAATCAGCAAGTTAATTTCCTTAGTCAGTTTAAGCTTTTCTAAATAGACTGTATCAGCTTAAATAAAATTGAAAGGGTTATTTTTTGAACTACAGTGCTTTCGTACTTCGGATTCATAGATTTTCACTACCTTAAAAGCTAATTTAATCGGATTTTTTATTCTTATTGATACTTAGTTCTAAAATAGTTTGAAGATCATAAGTAATGGCGGTTATGTAATTTAAACAATACGCGCTACATTTATTTCTTGGCTGATATGGCGTAACCGTATTGACAGAAAAATATCACCTTTTTCTGCTGCTCATTATCTACGACACTGCATAGATGGATAAGTAGCTCGTTTTGATCGAAGGTGGTTATTGAGAGTCAGAAGATAATTGAACTCTAGATTCAAACTTCTTAATGACTTACTCTAGGATAGATTATCCATATCTTCAATGCATACTACAACAAGAGACAGGTGTTCTTAGTTTTTTTGGAGATAAATAATAAAGATATTTCCAGAAATGTAACACCAACGCTGTTGGTACACAAAATAGCTCATGCGCATACCTTTACTCCCTAAAGACATGCAGAATCGAAAGTTAAAGATGATGGCTTTGTGATGGTAGGAGGGGGGAGGGTGACTAGTCAGATAGTTACGATGCTGCTAATAAAACTTTTGATGCTTGTTAGCAAAGTTTTCAAAAAATATTCTTCAGCGATAAGGAGCTGAAAACCGACTAAGTAAATTTGACCTGTTAACCTAGTGTGTTAAAGCAACGCTAAATTTAAGAATGGAGAACTAATTTACGAAGCATCAGAGTGAAGTTTAATAGTCTACAACCAGATTTGTTAATAACTTTTATAGTGAACTAAAATTCATTCATATAATTATAATCAATGGATTAATTCAAACAAAGAGTTTTTATTATAGTGCCTGAACTATTTAATCCAAAAGTATTTTTGCAAACAGTAACTAATCAACCAGGTGTATATTGTATGTATGATACAACTGGGATGGTTATCTATGTCGGTAAAGCGAAGGATTTAAAAAAACGTTTAGCGAGTTATTTTATAAAGGAAGTAACGAGCCGCAAAACAGAACAACTTATTAAAAATATAGCTCAAATTGATGTTACCGTAACACATACAGAAACAGAGGCTTTATTACTTGAACATAATTATATTAAACTTTATCAACCTCGTTATAATGTTCTACTAAAGGATGATAAATCCTATCCTTATATTTTTTTAAGTGCAGATAAACATCCACGTTTAAGTATGTTTCGTGGCTCTATGAAGGCAAAGGGTGACTATTTCGGCCCATTTCCAGATGTTCATGCCGTTAAAGAAACACTAGCTTTATTACAAAAGATCTTTCCAGTGCGTCAGTGTGACGACAGTATCTATCGCAATCGATCCAGACCATGTCTCCAATACCAAATTAATCGTTGTCTTGCTCCCTGTATTAAAGGGCTAGTTTCTAATTCAGAATATAATCAACAAGTAGAATATGTTCGATTATTTTTATTAGGTAAAGATAAGCAAGTTATTAATCAATTAATTCAAAATATGGAGCAAGCCAGCCTAACTCTTAAATTTGAATATTCAGCACGTTATCGGGATCAAATACAAGCCGTTAGAGCGGTTACAGAACAACAATCTATCATCGGTAATAAACAAGATTTAGACGTAATTAGTGTTGCTAATCACTTAGGAATTGCCTGTATTCAAGTGCTTTTTATTCGCCAAAGAAAAATAGTTGGTAGCCGTAGTTATTATCCAAAGATTCCAAAAAACACACAATTAAGTGAAGTTGTACAAACATTTTTAGGCCAATTTTATTTACAAGGTAATGAAATTCGTTCTTTACCCGAAGAAATATTATTAGATTTTTTATTACCGGAAAAAACGCTATTTGCTAATTTTTTAACTAAAATAGCGGGGCGTAAAATTAATATCCAAGTGCAACCACGAGGAATAAAAGCTAAATATTTAAAACTAGCTCGTATTAATGCAGCAACAGCATTAACAACAAAAGTTGCACAACAATCAACCATTCAGAAAAGAATGGAAGCATTATCTGCCTTGCTAAGACTAGATAAAATCTATCGCATGGAATGTTTTGATATTAGTCATACATCTGGACAGCAAACTGTAGCATCTTGTATTGTTTTTGATAGTAATGGGCCATTACGTTGTGAATATCGTCGTTATAATATAATTGATATTACGCCTGGTGATGACTATGCTGCTATGCATCAGGTTTTAACGAAACGCTATAGTAAACATATAGATAAAAATAAAGTGCCAGATATAATTTTTATTGATGGTGGTAAAGGACAGCTAGCTCAAGCAATAGCTGTATTCAAGGCATTAAATGTGGATTGGGACATTACGCGCCCTAAATTAATAGGGGTAGCTAAAGGAAATAATCGCAAAGCTAGCTTAGAAACATTATTCTTTAAACCTTATGGCAAAGGTCTTTCGTTACAACCTGATTCACCTGCGCTACATTTAATACAAAATATTCGTGATGAATCACATAATCACGCTATTATAGGGCATCGTCAGCATAGAGCGAAATCTAGAAATACCAGCACCTTAGAGTCTATTGAAGGAATAGGTCCTAAACGTCGGCAAACGCTACTTAAATATATGGGTGGATTACAAGCTTTGCGTAACGCCAGTCTTGATGAAATAACAAAAGTGCCAACAATTTCATATACACTAGCAAAAAAAATTTATAATGCGTTGAAACAATAAACGTAGGCAATTGAATTATATGTATATTTTATATTGGCCAGACAACTATATATCATGATGCAATTAAATATTCCAACTTGGTTAACACTTTTTCGTATCATATTAATTCCATTTTTTGTATTATTTTTTTATCTTCCTTTTTATTGGGGGCCTTTTGTATGTGCGTTTCTTTTTATCATTGCTGCGTTAACTGATTGGTTTGATGGTTTTCTTGCTAGGCGCTGGCAACAAACAACTAAATTTGGTACATTTTTAGATCCGGTAGCTGATAAAATGATGCTAGTGACGGCATTAATATTAGTAACTGAATACTATCATTCCTGGTTGGTTACATTACCAACAGTAACTATGATTACGCGTGAAATCATTATTTCTTCATTACGAGAATGGATGGCTGAGGTAGGTAAACGTAGTTGTGTAACTGTTTCTTGGATTGGAAAATTTAAAACAGCAGCTCAGATGCTCTCATTAATTGGATTGATGTGGCATCCTAATATTCAAATTGAACTAATGGCTATTATATTACTTTATTTTACGATTATTTTAACGTTTTGGTCTATGTTTCAATACTTATCTGGATCCTGGAGAAATTTGAATAAAACATGATTAAAATTATTAATAAATATCTAACAAATCGAATTAATCAATAATTGTATTGACTCAATACAAGAAACAAGTAAAAATATAGTATATTATAAGATACTAGTTTTAACAAACTAAATAAGTATAGGAAAATGCGGGAATAGCTCAGTTGGTAGAGCACGACCTTGCCAAGGTCGGGGTCGCGAGTTCGAGTCTCGTTTCCTGCTCCAATATCTACAATACATATAACCTAGATTTTAGTAAGGCGCGTTGGCAGAGTGGTCATGCAGCGGATTGCAAATCCGTCTACCTCGGTTCGACTCCGGGACGTGCCTCCAAAATTAGCCCAGGTGGTGAAATTGGTAGACACAAGGGATTTAAAATCCCTCGGCTTTAAAGCTGTGCGGGTTCAAGTCCCGCCTTGGGCACCATCATAAAATTATCTTTCTTATAGAGAAAGATAATTGATAATATTTTATTTTTTTAATATAAAAAACTTATGAAAAATTACATTTTTAGTATATTTTAATTTTATTATTTCTTTTTAACCTCCAATAACAGGAAAAATATTAATTTTTATCATGTCTTATAATTTAAGTCTTGTTTTATTAGGCTATCTTGGCAAAATAGTTGTTAATAGAAATCTCTTGTAGCTGTATAAAGGATATTTCCCTATAGCATTGCTATGAAAAAGCAAATAGTCACAAAAATCAAAGAAACTCACTCATCATCTTATACCAAGATAAAACTGAATCTCATTAGTTGGTTAAGTTCCAATATGTTAAATGATATTTATTTATATATTGAATCACAACTCATTCTACTTTATCTTGCCACTATTGGCATAGTGAACATGTTTATCCGTTGGAAACATTCATTAAAGTTATACAAGTATATTGTTGCAATATACTCGATTGTAGGAAAAAATATCAATAATCTTACTGGAAGCTCTCTAGAAGAGCTACATCACAAGGATAAATGATTTAGTTGTTTGTGATGTACGTTAAATAACCTCATTTTATAAGGGTTAGCGAAACAAATAGGCATTGATTTGAAAACAGTGTTTAGATGTAATCATCACTACTTAATTTTAAAGTTTATTCTACAGATGTCCGTAAAACTAAATTTTATCTATGATCCATTAAATGAATACATCCACAATTGTGCTAGACAATTGACAGGCACGCTGTTAAGGGTTAACTAAAGCCATAAGTAGCAACTTATATTCTGAACGCCTTCCTTGTCGACAGCGTTCATGGCATCATTTGTAATATTTATTTACCATAAACTATACAGAAATTGGTATTTGGAGAATTGAGATTAAAGTACCTAAGGTCAAGAGATCGCAGTGGAAACAAAATATCTTTTTAACATCTCATTTCTACCTTATCTTTTAATCAAGTTATTAGCAAATCTAGTTGTATGACTTGTCAGGGCTACAACTCCTCTATAATGCTTTGTATATCTGTTTTCATCCTTAAATTGGACGCTATTTACCAGCTTTATCAAGCAGGTAAAGATCCTTTTAGGAGGTCCAGCTCTTTTTCAGTAAACGGGAGCAGATTAAATAACATTAAAGAATTTCTTTTTAGCTAGAGCGCTTTTTTTGGGCACCGGCTTTCATATCCTCACTCTCGCAAAAGCTGATTTAATCCGAATTTATTGTTCTTATTGACGCTCAATACTATGACGTAAGATAATAGAATTCCAACAGATCTTCTATTTTTTCTCCCAGATTTTAATCGCTTTAGAGATATTTATGCTGATAATTTTTCTAACAAAAATATCAATGATATTATTAGTGACATCAAGGATTTCTGCTAGCCAAAACCCTCAGGAAACTGCCTTAACTTTCAGTGTATTCTTTTTGGTGAACAAAGCTAGCAATATTAGATGTTTTATATGCCATCAAATAACATTGATGATATATCAATAAACATCCTTTTTACCGCCCATTACATTCTAAAAAACTAAGCACCTAGATCCTCTAAATCGCGCGCTTGCGACCATCCAAGAAGTTCAGTACAGAGAACTTCTGACTTTTATAACTATCTTTAATCATGACGAACTCCTTACGTGTATGTACAGTGTCGCTGATAATGAGCAGTAGGCCATAGGAACTGTCCTTTTTGAAAAGACAGTTATGGCATCAGCCAAGAAAAACGTAACTCATATCGCTTAAATTAAATAGCTTACTATTTCCTGTGCTTTTTAAACTATTGCTGTTTTAATCTACTGATAGTTCTATAGAGAAGATAATGTACTTTTTTATTGAGAAGGGCCTACATAGGTTCGTAAATCATCGGTGGGAAAACCTTATGCCTTGCAGATACAACACATAGTAGCAACTCTTTGCTACCTTATACGTTTTAGATAAGGCGGTAACCAATAAGCTTTAGAGGAATATTCCGTTTTCCGACTAGGGATCTCTGAGCTTAATCACTTTAATCTTGATATCATCAATACGCATTTGTATATGATTTGTTGTAACACATAATTGTTATAGACTACGAATGAGAGATCCGTAGACAAGGCAGTGTTTACATGTTTTCGCAATATCGCTTCGAACTAAGTTTCAACAGCGATGCTTATCAGCTGCCTGCACTTGTATGGATAAGTTCATACAAGAGATGACGGTAATATCTAGTTTTGTTGACATCTTTATGGTAAATTTCATAGTATATCATTTCAATATTATTGAAATCATTCACAAAATTAATAAAGTAGGATACGCAACCATCTCTGAAACCCCATATACATAAATTGGCATACTCTAAAAGAATGAAATTTGACCTTCTTGTTCACATTGTTAGTAAATAATATCTAATTAAGGATGGAGAATAGATTTATGAAGCATCAAAGCAAGAGAGCGAAACCAGCCTGATCGTGACCAGATTTAGTAATAACGTTTAAAATAAGCAAAATGCAAACTATTCATTAAAATGATATTTTTTATCATATATTTAATAACAATAAATCAACAAATAGATAGAATAAATTTACATATTTATTATACTAAATAAGTAAAAACACTGATAACTTCTAAATTAATTACCCTAATGTTTTCAAAAAAAATTTTTAAAAGGATTTTTTATGAAAAAAAGTATTAAATTAGTACTCATGATATTTTTTCCCTTACTATTATCTATATTAGCTTATTATACCTATTATACCTATTTTAAAATAAATAGTGATAAATTATGGCAAACTATTAATCAGCAATGTATCCCTGAGTTTAAAAATGGCAATTTACAACTACCTTGTATTAAAGTTAATCAAAAACGTTTATATGTAATATTTAAAGATATAAAAGGACCATTACATAACTTATTACTGCCGTTAGATAAAATCTCAGGCATTGAAAGTCCTCTTTTGCAACAAAAAAATACAGAAAATTATTTCATCTTAGCATGGCAAAATCGAGCGCTATTTATTAAATCAGCTAGCAAACCCATCAATGAGAAATTTCTTTCCCTCGCTATAAATTCAAAATATGGTCGTACACAAGATCAATTGCATATTCATTTAGCCTGCTTAAAACCTGAAGTATATCAAATAATAAAAGAAAATGAAGATACCATAACTACTAGCTGGCAACCCTTAAAGGATAGAATTAATAGTCATCAATACCTTGCTATTAAAATTCCTGCATTTTATATAAATAAAATATCACCGTTTATTTATCTAAAAAAATATGCTGTAGAGCAGGATGATGATATTTCTTATTACGGCTTAGCGATGATACCAAGCACACAAAAAAATGAATTTATTTTATTGACAACACGGTTTAAATTGCTTGATTTCAATTTTGGTTCAATTGGTGCGATTCAAGATTATCAGTGTAAATTACAAGATAATTAAAATCATTAAACATCAAAAAAAGTAATTAAAGTAATTTACAATTAGTCACTTTTAATATAATTTAAAACCAAAATTTTTTAAATAAAATTTATCAAATTCATTACATCGGTAAAATAAAAGGAATTACTAGCAAATCTAGGGTATACCAGTCTAACTATCTTTCACTCTAATACTTTGTGAATCTGTTCGTTATCCTTAAATTGAATTTTATTTACCATCAAGATCAAACAGGTCAATATCCTTAACCGGTTCCCAGCTTTTTTAAGAAGACAAAGAATTTTAAATAGCATTAAAGGATTGTTTTTGAACTACAGTGCTTTACACGTCGGCTTTTTATACCTTCACTGTTAGAAAACTTGATTCAATCGCGATTCCTCATTCCTATTTACGCCAAGTGTGCTGATAAGAAGTCCTAGAATGTTAGCGTTCTTTTCGACTTTTCTTTAACTTCCTAATCAGTAGATTATACGCTGAAAACCTTGTAAAAAACATTAAATAATGTTTATTAGCAGCATCGAGAGACTCTTCTAGAAATATAACTCCTGTAGCTCAACCTTAACTTTCTATTGCGTCTTTTATGAGTGAAACTAACACATTATCTGTCTTATGTACACAATCATCGGTAGTGTTGTATGTCCGGGAATATCTTTGTTATTGCATTCTAAAAAACTAAGCGCCGCGTCCCTGTTCCTAAGGCATAGGAAATACAGTTAAGTCACTTGCTTGCAGGTCTCGTCGAGAAATTTGTTCAGTTCGCTTCTTACTCTTGATAAGCATCTTTAACCATAACCAACTCCTTACATCCATGCAGCACCTCCAATAATGAGCAGTAGGTAAAGGCAATTACCGTTACTAACAGCACGGTATATGTCATCGGACCAAAATAAACGTTAGGAGTATCGATTAAATCACAGAGCTAGCTTTTATCGATGCTCTTAAAGAAATCGATATTTCAATCTGGTAATGGTTTTAGAAGAAGATCATGTACTTTCACTAATAATCACCACAAGAGCGCTTCATAAAAATTATTGGTGCACATTGCATTGCATGCAATGGTAGCAACTCTTTGATATTTTTTGTAGGTTTTAGATAACCTGACTTCAACATTCTGTTGAAGCGTATTCTGTTGCCGCCGTGAATTCTCTGACTTTAGACACTTTAATATTAATATCGCCTATATCAGTCTTATATGGCTACTGTGAAAACTAATCATCACAGATGACAGCAGGATGCTTATCAACAAAGCGCCATTCAGTATATCATTGAGCTCAATCTCAATGATGGTATCTATTGTCTCCGAAACCACATATACCAGAAATAAGCATAACTACAACAAAAACGCTTATATTGTTATTAACATAGTAACGGATTATATTTAAAACATTAAAACATTAAAACATTAAAACATTAAAACATTAACTTCATTAAAAATATAATAATTTTTTAAAAAATATAAAATTTTATTAAAAAGTTAACGTTTCTAATCAAAGATACTTTGTAATATTCTAAAAGAACTAATATAAAAAAGAATTTTGTTGCAATTTAGCTATTCTATAATAGTAAGCAAAAATGCCATTTATTTTCTCTTAAAAATAATCATTATTATATATTACGGGCATAAAAAGTAATTATTTAAAAATCAATTTACGTGACATATATAGATTAAGGATAAATTAACAAAAAAATATTTTTACTAATATCCCTTTAAATTAAAGGAGATGATTAATCACATAAAATTATCATGGAATTAACAAAAAATTTTTACTTATCAAAAACTCTGCATTAAATGCAGAGTTAATGAACACTCCCTGATTGAAGGAGGTGGCTATATCTAATTAATTAATATAGTAATTATTATATGGTATTTTCCTATCATCATGTATGATGCTAGATTTTTGGGTTTGCTTTAGCAAAAGATTAGTCTATAAAGTACTAATTACCTATTGTTTTAGGAGAAAAATTTTGTTTAAAAAATGGAAAATTAAAAGCACAGAAATCAAAAAAAGAACAGAAAATAATCTTGAAAATAAAATTGACAAGAAAACCATTATATGCTATGAAACCAATGTTTCATTGGTGATGTTATCTCAGATGCAGATATACTTATTAATGGTAAATATATCGGCAATATTTTATGTAAAGAAAATACAGTTATTGTAACAAAAACTGGCGTAGTAACAGGTACTATTTTAGCAAAAAAATCAATTATCTATGGAAAAATTTATGGTCGTGTTGAATCAACATTAATCGAAATTCAAAAAAATGGCAGAATCGAGGGTGAAATTTATAGTGAAAATCTGTCCATTGATGATGGTGGATTCTTTATTGGCATATCGAAAAAAATTACAATAGATCTAGATTTAGATCTAGATCTAAATAAAAAATATCAAAACGAAATAACCTGCAAGAACGTAAAAAACACTAAAAAAATGGATGCCAAGAATACGGTTACTTTAAAATTTAGAATTATTAGTAAATCTACTATATGCGGTCATGTTACGATTCGCAATAGATGCGCTTCGTGAGCATGTTTTTTATTTTTAATTTATGTGCTGTTCAACACCAAGGTTCCAGCAAGATAATAAATCACTTTAGCTAGTTCAGCTATTCTAGTCAGACGTTAGAGCAGATCAGATAGCATTGGAAAAGATTTTTTAAGCCACAACGATTCGCGCATTAGCTTCATATTCTCACTGTCGCAAAAGCTAATTCAATTGAATTAGTCGTTCTTATTAACACTCAGAACCCTGAGATGAAGGCATAGAATATTAGTTATTCTTCTCGCTTTTTCTTAACCTTCTTCATCGCTGCAAGGTGATACTTTATTAAAAATTTATCAAGAAAAAAATATTAAGAGCTTTATTAATTAACGGAGCTATACTCATTTTTAGTGTATGCAATTTTTGAGATGGTAGCGTATCTCCTGTTGATTAATTTTGTGGTTTGATTTTAATAACAGAGAGATTATATACTATGAATAGTCTGCCTAGAGATTCTGTAAAGCCAAATATTACCTCTTATCCTATTGCATGAACTCATCATCATAATGGTGAATTCCAGATAGGTGATAAGAACCGTTGTTGAGCGGTGAGATCTAAATTATGTTACGGCAACAAGCTGAACAACACTTTGTTTGCAGATCATGCCGACGTTCATAACAGATATTTATCATAACTACCCATATAAATTGCTATTGGCGATGTTGAGATTGAATTACCTAAGTTCAATGGGATTACGCATCGACAGCAAATATGCTTCAAAAGCTTTTTGCTACCGCTTTATCTAAAGTATATAAAAATGACGAAGAATTACTACCAATGACTGCTCTACGAATATTCACTAGTAATTTCATGAAGCTCTGCGAGCGCTTATTAGCAAAACACATAGTCTGTATGCTTCAAGTACCATCAATAGACTGAAATAGCAATGGCTTGAAGAACACAGGGAATAGCGGCTGCGTGATTTAAACGATACTGCTATGTTTATTTCTTTACAGATGGTATATGCGGTCCTATCAGGCAACTGATTGCTTTTACCTGATAGATTATTAATGCCTGAGGTGTATGGATCCAAGGAGTTGATTAGGATTGAAGGTCATTATCAAGAGTCAGAAGAAAACTATACATAACTTCTCAATACTCTGCGAATGCTCAGATTAATCGTATTTTTAGGGTTGTTACTGAAGATGGTGCTCTTGATTTTTTAAATGCAATGGAAAATATTCCTGGAGCACCAAATAACAATGTTGTTGGGTATGAAAAACTAATCCGCTAACTTCATTCCACAAAAGCATCTAACCAAAAGTTAATTTAGTTGCGGGAGATTTAGCCAGAAGATAGTCGTGATGCCCCTAATAAAACATTTTATGTTTTGTTGGAAAAGTTTTCAGTGTACTTATGCAGAGATGAAGAAGATTAAGAAAAAGAGAGAAGCGAGAAAAATTAGCTGGGGTTCATGTCTTTTCGTAAGCGCACTGGTCGTAAATAAGAATAACGAATCCGATTAAATCGGTTTTTGTGGGACAGTGTAAGGCTATGAAGCCGATATCAAAGCGCTATGGCTCGAGGAAAGGAATTATTTTATAGTATTTAAGTTACTTTCGTCTGCTCATATAAAGCTTGGAGAACCGGCTTCAAGATATTTTACTTACTGACTTTGTGTGGGTTAAACAACATTAAATTTAAGGATAGAGAATAGATGTACGAAGCATCAGAGTGGAAATGTAGCTGCTCTGACAGAGCACATTGCACTAGATTTGCTAATAACTCGATTAAAATAGCTAATTTTAAAAACTCATTAGCTTTTGCTTTCACCTGAATCAAATCTCTGTTAATAACAAATCATAATTAAATAACAATGATATAACAACATGCTGTTTATTTTAATTAATAATGGAGAAGCGTAGTGTGCAAACCTTTAAGACTGATTTAGTTATAATAGGAGCTGGTGGAGCTGGTTTAAGGGCAGCAATCGCTGCTGCTGAAACTAATCCACATATAAAAATTGCTTTAGTTTCAAAAGTTTATCCCATGCGTAGTCACACTGTTGCTGCAGAAGGTGGTGCAGCAGCAATTACTCAATTCCATGATACCTATGATTATCACTTTAATGATACAGTTTTAGGAGGAGATTGGTTATGTGAACAAAATGTAGTTGAATATTTTGTAAACCATTGCCCAACCGAAATGACACAATTAGAATTATGGGGATGCCCATGGAGTCGTAAAAGAGATGGTACCGTGAAAGTACGTCGCTTTGGAGGAATGAAAATCGAGCGCACTTGGTTTGCTGCTGATAAAACAGGTTTCCATATGTTACATACTTTATTTCAAACCTCACTAAAATACCCACAAATCCAGCGATTTGATGAACATTTTGTGTTAGATATTCTTGTTGATGAAGGAAGAGCACATGGCCTTGTCGCTATCCATATGATGGAGGGCATTCATATTCAAATTAGGGCAAATGCTGTTATTATGGCTACCGGCGGAGCGAGCCGTATTTACCGTTATAACACTAACGCTGGAATTGTTACCGGTGACGGTATGGGGATGGTATTACGACATGGCATTCCATTACGTGATATGGAATTTGTTCAATACCATCCAACTTGTTTGCCAGGCTCTGGGATACTTATAACTGAAGGATGTAGAGGTGAAGGAGGAATACTCATCAATAAAGACGGCTATCGTTATCTACAAGATTATGGTTTAGGGCCAGAAGTACCAATAGGTAAACCAGAAAATAAATATATGGAATTAGGACCACGAGATAAGCTTTCCCAAGCTTTTTGGCATGAGTGGCGTGCAGGCCGAACAATAAAATCATATCGTGGTGATGTCGTGTATCTCGATTTACGTCATCTTGGGGCAGAAAAACTACATGAATGCCTGCCATTTATTTGTGAATTAGCTAAATCTTATGTTGGCGTCGATCCAGTTACTGATTTAATTCCTGTTCGCCCAACTGCCCATTATACAATGGGGGGAATTGAAACAGATCATAAATGTGAAACATCAATAAAAGGTTTGTTTGCTGTGGGTGAATGTTCATCGGTTGGATTACATGGAGCAAACCGTCTTGGTTCTAATTCTTTATCAGAATTAATCGTTTTTGGTCGATTAGCTGGTATAGAGGCAGGTAAATATGCTACTGAATCCTCCTCAGGAAATAATAACACCATTGAATTAAAAGCATCTGAAATTGAAACTAATTTAAATAAACTGATAAACCAAAAAGGTAAAGAGAGTTTAGCTAACATCCGTGATGAAATGGGGATAGCAATGGAGGAAGGTTGTGGAATATATCGTACACCTGAATTAATGAAAAAAACTATGAATAAAATAGCTGAACTTAAAGAACGCTTTAAACATATTGAAATTACAGATCATAGCAGCGTTTTTAATACTGAACTTTTCTATACTATTGAATTGGGATTTAGTCTAGATGTAGCGGAATGTATGGTTTACTCGGCTTTCTATCGCAAAGAATCTCGTGGCGCCCATCAACGTCTGGATAAAAGCTGCACCGAACGTGATGATGTTAATTTCTTAAAACATTCTCTTGCTTTTTATAACTCACAAGGTGGTGCCCCGCACATAGCTTATAGTGATGTAAAAATTACCAAATTATCACCAGCTAAACGTGTTTATGGTGGTGAAGCAACAGTACAAGAGCAAGCAAAAAAGGTGCAAGACGAATGAATAAGTTAAAAAAACTGAAAATGGAGATCATGCGCTATAATCCTGAAACTAATAATGCTCCTTATTTTGTTACTTATAAAGTTCCTTATGATGAACAAACCTCTTTGCTAGATGCTCTTAATTATATTAAAGATCACTTATCACCTGACCTCTCATACCGCTGGTCTTGTCGTATGGCGATATGCGGCTCTTGCGGTATGATGGCTAACAAGGTACCTAAATTAGCCTGCAAAACTTTTTTATGGAACTATACTAATGGTTTAAAAGTAGAAGCATTAGAAAACTTTCCTATCGAAAGAGATTTAGTGGTAGATATAACTCATCTTATTAAGAGTCTTGAAGCTATTAAACCTTATATTATAGGTAATAATCGTAAAGTTAGCGATGGTCCTAATAAACAAACACCTAGTCAAATGGCTAAATATCATCAATTCTCAGGCTGTATTAATTGTGGCCTTTGTTATGCAGCTTGCCCTCAATTTGGCCTTAATCCAGAGTTTATTGGTCCTGCTGCAATTACACTTGCAGAACGTTATAATCTTGATAATCGTGATAAAGGCAAAAAAAAACGAATGCCTTTACTAAATAGCGTTAATGGTGTATGGAGCTGTACATTTATCGGTTACTGTTCTGAAGTATGCCCTAAACATGTTAATCCTTCCGCTGCAATTCAACAAGGGAAAGCTGAAAGTGCAAAAGATTTCATTATCAATATGCTAAAACTAAGATAAAGAAGAAAAATAACAATAAAACATAAGCTATATGTACGCAAAATGCCATTAAATTAATGGCAACAGATTAGATCTTATTGCTTTATATTATGCTAGAAGCAACCTGCCGTCTCTTAAATTTAGTTTAGTCATCCTTTATAGCTTCCTTCTGTTAAGAACAGAAGGAAAGGTTGGTCTAACTATATTACTTACTATACAATCCAATTGTTTATTAATTAATGTTTACACTTTAATAGAAACTTTATTTCATACAAAAACTTGGCTTAAACTCAAGAAACGATTATAAAATTACTCTAGGTACAACTTTTCTAGTAACAATTATTGTCTTATCTGTAGCGATAAGATTATTTAAGGATAACAATTATAAATCATCCTAAGAAACATTCTGATAAACCTATTTTTATAGATTATTGTATTTGGCTCTGGTTGTACATGGGGTCAATGTTTCTCTAGTTATTATACTTTTGTTAGCAATTTTAATTGCTCTATATAAATTCCTAACAAGAAATATTTAATTATGAAAACACATTCCATACAGTATTTTACTAAACCTTTATTTAGCTATATTTTTCTATTAATGATTATTAACCTATTTTTGTAAATTACATGACTTCATCATGAGATGAATGATCTAAAAATAGCAATTCAAGCTGGTAAATAGATTTTTATTGGCTGCTATATATTACTATTAGTATGGTAGGTTTGATTGTTATCATCAAACCATAATTAAAATTAATTTAATAAAAAACTAGATAGTCTATAACCATCTAGTTATATTGTTTATGATAAGCATTAACTAATTAACTTACAGACAGTGTCTATTGATCATTTGTTCAGGTTATCTATATTATTAATCATCAGATACGGGGCAATTAATTATAAATTACACCAAACTAAACTTATAAATATTAATAACTTAAGCTGGTTAATTAACAACAAAAAAAACTCTAATACTTAACTAAGTATTGCACTAATCCTATTAACTAACTTTCAGGTTCTGAAAAATAGATAGTTTTTAAATAATTTAGGTTTAACTTTAAACTAATCTTTCATAAACTACAATGAAGTTTTAGTACCAAATGCTGATTGGAATGATTCCTTATTATACAGCTAAACATATCAATGTAGAGTGATCTCAAGCTCTTGAACAGAGTTGAAATGATAGCTTTTCAACTTATTTGCTATGCAGCTATTAAATTGCTTGACCTATACCATTCGTTTAAGAATGCACAGGCAATTAAGTCGTCGGGTTTCTATACTAGTCTATGTACATAAACAAATTAATTCTTATTTCTAGTATCTAACATTTTTTCAGATCAAAAAAGGCAATCTGTAATTTTTCCATTATTTGTAAGTACCCGATGGATAACCATAGGCATGGTCGGTTAATATCACGTAATAAACATAAAGATTTTGTTACTGTCTTGACCTTGTAAAGACGGATAAAAACCCATATCGAGAGGTATGAGCTATATCTACAAAAAGATAATGTCGTAAAGTTTTATTTAAAATTTTCAGAAGATATTTTATATTTATGTGCATATACAAAGCTCATAGCTTTAAACGCTTAATGATACGTCTTCTAGGATTTTTGTTTCATTTCATAAAAATTCCACCCTGTATCTGCGTAAAGAACGATCTAACCAATAAGATGATACTACGCGGGGTTTTGGAATTCGCATGGTTGCCAGTAGATCGTAAAGAAGAAAAAATATTTTATAGGAAAACGGCTACGATCCTACTTAGTAAGCAAAACAGCCGTATCGTTGGTAAACGATAAGGAGTATAGGTATAAGAGTTATTCTAATTTCTAGTGTATGGAGTTTCGGATATGGATGGCGTACCATGCCTAATTGATTTGTGTGTAATTTAAACAACAGAGAGATGATATGCCATGAAAAGTCTACCATATAGAGAATTTAAAAAATTAAATATTATCATGATATCTTGCATAAACTCATCAGAAATGCTGTCAAGTAAGCTGATAGGTCTCGCTGTTAAAACAGATCTTGAAACCATTCTATAACAACATGCTGAATTCTGCCTTATTGATTAACCCTCATTCCATACCACTCGTTTATAACTGTTATGTGCTACAGTGAATCATACAAATGCCTATCGATTATATTGAGATTAAAGAGCCTAAAGTCAAAAATCTTAGCAGCAACGTAATATAATTCTAAAGTTCCTTGCTATTAATCTTATCTAAAACCTATTAAAGCAGCGAAGAGTTGCTACCATGACCTGTATATACAAAGCATTATCTACCGGTAATTTCATGAAACTACTAAAGACTGCGAGGTCTGGATAAAAAAGAACATAGTCTATATAGTGCTATTAGCAGACTGAAACAGTAATGACTTAAGAGTAATAACAATGTGGTACTTTCATAATTTAAGCGATACACGCTACATTTATTTCTAAGCTAATGGTATAAAACCGTCCTGTCAGGCAAAGTGCCCCGCCTTTGATTACTTCTCATCATAAACATCACTACACATGGATGAAAGGAGCGTTAGCTGAGCTCAAAGAGGGTTATTAAGAGCAGAAGTAAGCTGAGTATAACTTTTTAATGGTTTGGTTAACCAGTGTATTGCTTAATTATATCTATAAGCTTGCTACGTTAGATAGTGATTTTTGTTTTTAGAATGTAACAAAAAAAATATTTCTAGATATGTATTAGAAACGCTATTGATGCATAAAATAGCTGATATATTGGCTTTACTGGCAAAAAGTATGTAATCGAAAGTTAATGATAAGTTGCAGAGGTATGGCTAACAAAGAAATGTAATGCCGCTGATAAAGCCCTTGATATTTTATTAGCAAGGTTATCAGCCATGAAGAAGCTGGAGAATAATTGGAAAAAAATAGCTGGAATTCTATGAGCTTCCCATCAGTCAGCCGAACTTGTGGGTCAATAAAAAAGACTAATTTGATTGAATCAGATTTTGTAATAATGTCAAGTTATGAACTTGACAGCACAAAGTGCTATAGTTCGAGAAAACAATCATTTAAATGGTATTTAAATTGGGAACCCATCTGTTTAAAAAAAATCGACAGCCGACTTAGGAGAGTTAATTTATTGACACTGCTGATAAATAACACCCAATTTAAGGATGGAAAATAGATTTATGAAGCATTAGAGCGGAATATAGTCTGACTCGTCATATACTATGAGATTTACTAATAATTTATTCATTACACGTTAATGAATAATATTTGTGGCAATAAGAGCAGGAGAAATGAACTCATTCTACCCGTATTTAGCCTAATATTATCATTTCCGACACGCTTATGATTTTAGTTTGCTCCATAGGATTGGAAATGCATTATCAGCATCATTAAGCTTGACTTTCTTCACTGTCAATAAAGTCCTAAATAATAACACGATAACCACCTTTAGAAATGCGTTATCGTAAGTCATAGCATAAACAGTATTTTTACTTTCTTCTAAGGTTATAGAAACAACGACTCTTTTTTACTTTCAGTTGCAAGCTAGATAATTCGTTTAATAAAAATCGGAGAGAGCTAACTTTATTTAAAGTTAGTGCTGTTCAACTTTGGTAAATTTTACTAAAATTTGTATTTTAGAATTTTTGTCACTTGTAAAAAATAGCGCGTTTCTATTTCTTGTTTGCTTGGCTAACATTTAAATTCAAAAACAATATCCATATCACAATTTAGTCACTAAAAATAAATCGTGATTTTACACTAATGATTTGCTGTTTACGTATTTAAAATCTACATTTACAAATAGGTAAACACTATTGACCAATATCTAAAAACAAGAACATTTTACTTGTTTAAAAGCATTTCAAGAACAGTTTTATTAACCACAGATATAAATTTAATACCACCTCAACAAATTGGCGCTCAATAATTATTTGAGCTGTATTTTCATTTAATTCAAAATTAAATGTAATAATACCACAAAAGACAGAGCCTAGATCAGATTTGAAACCAAAATAAGATCTTAAGTTGTATAGATATCAGAACTACTTCAAAAACACTACAAGATTAGTATATTTAATAATGATACAAGAAAGTTTAGAAATTTTTATGTACTTCCAAGGCTTTGTCAGTATCAATAATCTTACATATAAGAAAGCAATTTGCTTTGTAGCATGTCCTTTCTGCATCGACAGAGGTTACTCCCATTTTTATTTCTTATATAAAAGCAAATAGCTTGATAATTATTTTTGCAGTAACGTATATCTCGTACTTCTTAATAAAATTAAGATTTAATGTATAAGCGAACTCACCTAAATTGAATATTTGACCAGCTTATCATAAAAAGTATGGAGATATTAACTTGCAAAATAGTTAGCAATAATTCGCTCATAAGATGCACGATGTTTAAAAGTTTTAACTATTAAGTTAAAACGAAACATATCAGTTAGAGAATTTTGCTAATTATTCATCTCTTAGATGATTTTTAAAAATCCTAGCTATTAACTACGATAGCTACATCTTTATAATTTTAGCAGCATCATGGATCATATGGTTAGACCATTAACATTCATATTTTCAATGAAATTTCCAGAGACAATGTTACTTAGTAACAGTTTTAACAAAAGAGTAAAAAATAACAACAACTAATATCAATTGAAGCAATTTAATATTCTTTCATTATCTTACCAGTACCAGCTAAGAATACCGCTATACACTTTTGGATACAGTATTTTAATACTTGCTGATCATCAACATTTCTGGCTGTTCGGTATAATTGGAAATCTCTATGAGAGTTAATTCTTTCACTTGTAATAATTCACCTCTACTACGCAAACATCGGTAGAAATAAATTCAACCTTGCGACGTTAAGATAAATCTTCAGGAAATTCAACAATACTTTCTTTATCAGAAAGACTTAGTACAACATACTAATATGTCGGAATTACGGCATGAATAGATCTCTTTTAGAGTAAAAAAATGTATTAAAACATTAATTAATGTAATGATTATTTGTTATTGTAAATAACATTAAAATAACTAGTTTCAATAAAATATTTATTACTCAAAATGTACTTATAAATCAAATGTTTGCGTATTTTGTTATAAATTTTTATCATTTTATTTTATGAAAATTTCTATTAAAAATTTGGTATAACAAAATATTTTTCTCTTTAATTAATTAAATAAATAAAACTATAAAATAAGCTTGGCAAATGTATAAAATTACCTCTAATAATGTGCTAAGACTAATTGCAGCATAGAACAAATCGATTAAATTAAAGTTAATTAACTTATATAAAGAAAATTAGAAATAATCACTTGACTTTATAGATAAAAAAATAGTATACAGCACATTACTAAGTCTAGTAATGCAATCTATGCTCGTTAATAATTAATTAGATAATCTTTGTAAGCAGCAAACACCAAAAGATATCAAAATCCAAAAATATTTAGAATTTTAAAATTTAAAAAAATAAAATAGTTCGTTACTATACGAACTAATAAGTAGTAACGCTACTTTAGGCAGGCGGCAGCAAGATAAAAATATTGCAAAAGTTAGCTTAATGAGAACATTACGACAAGTAAAACATTCTTTGAGTATCAAAGATTTTAATTGAAAAATTTAATCATAGCTTATATCTAGCACACTAATGGCAGATCTAACAGATACAAGTTGAGGATAGCTAGACAATTAGTAAAAGTATAGGGATATAACCAATAGGAATGGTAACCCCCCTAAAAAAAACCAAGGTACTCGATACCATATAATCACTAAGTAGCAAAGTTGGAGGAGACTTTTTATCTCATACCTTCAGATTATCTCATATGAGATCACTAAGTGATAGCTTTACCTCAGCTAAACAATAGTTTCTAACTGATCTGATAGGATCATCAAATGCAATGGAACTGAAACACAGATAAAAGGGCACACCTATACTAAAAGTATAGGTGTGGAATATTGCAAAATATTAGCGTAAACTTGAACACAATCTTTTAAAGTATAAAAAAACTTTTAAATTATAAAGCCTTCTCAATCATAAGAAAAGATTAGAGTTGAATAACTTTAACAATTAACGTTAGCGACAAAAGAAATCCAAGATAACGCTGTGCAAGCTAGATCGATAATACTGAGGGTGTGGAACCTTAATTGAAATTATTAGGCGTAAAGGTTACGCAGGTGGTTAATTAAATTAAATGTAATTCTTTTATCTTAACCTGGTAATAACACTCAAGACTAGTTACCTAACCTATTGTATAGGTTGAATTTCATTTATAGCTGTAAAATGCGTAGAGATGTGTAGAGGAAATACCGATAACGAAGGCGCTCCTCAGATAAAGACTAATCCTCATCTACGAAATTATAGGAAACAAATAAGATTAGATCGATCCCTAAGTAGTATTCCATATTATAAATAATACCAATTCTAGTGGCATGGTTTAGAACTATAACCTCCGAAGCTTAACGTGTTAAATCGACTGTTTGATGAGTAGGACCCCAAGATTAAAACTAAAATAAATTGATGACCATTCATATAAGCGATAGAATGTGCGGTGTAATTCGATACAACGCAAAGAACCTTACCTACTCTTCTTAAAATTCAGTAATTGAATATATTCCTAAGCTTTGTAAATATCTCCCATCACTCCATGGGAATGGCTTGCAAAAGAAATAGTAACAAGTGGATAGGTAAACTTCGTGATGGTACTTAGCACTTTCTTATTCATAAATAGAATAAAGTTGTAATAAGATTATCATAGGGTAGAACCTACTGTTAAATCATTCCATTTATCTAGATAAATGGAATGCAAATGGTTATATAGATTGTATAATGAAGATTAACTAGAAGTTATCATTAGGCTTGTAGCTCAGATGGTTAGAGCGCACCCCTGATAAGGGTGAGGTCGGTGGTTCAAGTCCACTCAGGCCTACCAACATTGCTGAAAATCAAGATTAGCAAAAACATGTAATGATACAAAAAGCTTAATGGGGCTATAGCTCAGGTGGGAGAGCGCCTGCTTTGCACGCAGGAGGTCAGCGGTTCGATCCCGCTTAGCTCCACCATTTTATAAAATAAAAATAGATAAAAAAAGGCTTTTCAAAGCAGTCCAGAAAGAGTATTTTTTGAATAAAAATATTAACCATCTATAATAACCTAACAATTGAATATACACTATTGAAAATAGTGAGGTAGAACTCTTAAAACTTCAATCAGATTGGTTGTTATTGTCATAACAACAAAGCGTTATGAGCGAGCAGTCAAAAATTTGAAATTCATAAAAATTAGAATTTATCGAGGTATGCTGTGGATATCGACACAGCAAGCGTTACCCACATTAAGTAGGTAAGTATTGCGAACACTGCACAAAAAAGAATTAGTGCTGAACACGCAGCCATGAGCAATAAAACTACACAGTGAATTCTTAAGCAACCAAAGGTAATGAAAGGATGTACTAATATCTAAAAAGCGTCAATAAGTTGATATAAAGCGCAATATCAATTGATATCAAAAAAAGGGAAAACCCAGTTTATTTATGCATTATTTTTTGATAAATTCATACTAAAACGAGTCGAACTGGAGAAACTGAAGAATCTCAGTAAAAAAAATTAATAAAAACCTTCTAGCAAGGAGAAAGAGGCAGCTAAAAATTAACATTGCTATTTACATATCAGGAAAATGACCTTAAAAGATAAGTAATGCAAGTGCTAAGTAAATGAGCTAGAAGAGTAATGGAATGACACGTGTTATCATAACTAACTATGATAGTTAATCCTACAAGATTAAATGCGTCTATCTGATAATAATATACCAGAGTACCATGAAAAAAATACGAAACAATTTAAAACAACTATAGCATAAGCAGCTCACCTTCACTATTTCTTCTGAAAAATTCATAACTAGAGTATTGTCTTATATATCTATAAGATGTTAATCTTTTTTAGTAATTCATCAATACAGCAAACGTAAACCAAGAAAATCAGAAGACAACATACGATTTCACATGTTATACTGCCTATTTATCCGAAACGATTTATAATCTCCATCCAAAAAAATTAATGATAAAAATCAACTAACTTTATCATACTACACACAAAGATGGCCAATACAGTAATCTATTCGCCTCTCAATCTCCATTCTTTTTTGACACACAAACATTATTCGCCTCTAGTGATGATTATCCTAGGTTTTGAGTAACGGGATGAAGCTCAAGGCTAAAACAATTTTCTGAATACAACTGCATTAAGTGGTAATTAATGAGAGTATGCTTGCCGATGAATTCATTACCTATAAAGAAAACAAGGATATAATCCTCATCTCCTTTTTCTCCTCTGCAACAAACAGAGGGATAACTGGGCAGATAGACCTAACAAATGTAAGCAGAATAACAATTTCTATTTATCTAGCAAGAATACCCAGAGATAATATGTACAGATATACATTCTCCAAACTAAACTAGTTTTCATCATTGATGACGACTATAGAAAAATTTTCTTTGAAAAACACGGTGAAAATGTGAACTAATTTATCAGTTGATGCTATTGATCGAATGCTTTATGCAGCACTTGTGCTATAGGTATATTAAAGTACCTCGACTTAAACTACTACTGCTATATCTATCTTTAATGTTCCTGCAGCTCTTTTCTAGCAAAGCTCTAATTCAAAAACCTGCAGTTAATGAAGCGTTAAACTATCGAGCAATAGGTTAGTATAGCGCAGGTTTATATTTTATTCATCTGCGCAACTAGCAACACATTACTTTTACTATCCCTCATTTCTTTAGATTTTTCAAAAATAACTGACCAGATTACTCAGTATTCTGTTTCGCACTGCCACACATGAGCACTATGTGAAGTATAAGGCAGGTATCGAATTGACATCTCCTGCACCTTTTAGAATTATGCTAAAGAACTTAATCAACCATCCGCATGTTCATTTCTTCATACCATTTAAAAGTTTGAATATTAACATACTATATTTATGTTGAGTTGCTCTTCAAAAAAAGTGACCTAAGGGATGGTTTAGCAAGACGCTGTCATCCGGCTTCTATATCATGACTATGACTTGATAAATCCAAATAATCTTATTAACTTTGTTGGAATATCATCTGCACCAATAAGCACTAGCAGCAGTGCATCTAAAAAGTCACAAGTACGAATATTACTAGGAAGATCATTTTGTTAAAAAGACGAAGAAGTCCTTGTGGGAGGGTAGCTTAAAATACTTTATGTGCTATCTTAAGCACTCCAGACTTGATATCTGCGTCTAAAATTCCAGCATTAATGAATGGGGAGATAGTTCTACATCATTACATAATTACATAATTACATAATTACATAATTACATAATTACATAATTATTATTAAAACCGAACTCAACAAGATTAACAGTAGACACTAACGCAAGAAAAATGATCAGGTGTTAATATCAGCCATATTCTAGCGAAGACTTTTAAAGTACTGTATTACTTCTTTTTTTTGTCAAATCGTAACGAGATATACTATTACCGAAGCTGTATAATTTCCCGGAAACGATAGCTTAAAAAAAACCGAAAAACCAAGGTTCGCCGTTTTGATGAAACAGATTTTCCTGCGCATAGATACATGAAAATTCATTCTGTATGACGATAGATTATTTTATAGATACTAAACTTGACTAACATGAGTGCAATAGAATTTTTCTCAAAAAGAGTGAATAAAATAAAAAAAATTATGGATTTTAAGCTAAACATATTATTTTATATCTCTAAAATTAGAGATTAAGTCAAAAATAAAACTCTAATGAAATTTTCACTTATAATAGATCTGATAAACTAATGCCATCTCCTTGAGCAAAATATATAGTTCCTTCTATCCTCTTAAAGAGAAATTTAATTTCCTAACCATCCTCTATTCAATAAAGATCGCAGATAACTAAATAATTTATTCTTGTGATATAGTTTCGCTAAAGGATTTTCAATAAAATTGTTAAATGTTTTTCTGCAATCTAGGATTTTACAACGATATCGTTGTAACCCTAATTAATATCCACAGAAGATATCCTGTCCAGCATAACAACATGAGCAGGATATGGAATGAGTTGATCAGTGCATGAGTCGATATCATCCGATAGATTATCGTTTCGAGATGACTAATAAAACGCAACTCTATCTTAATAGAGAGTAAAGATAATCTCTTTAATTTGTATGACTTTTTACTTTTCATAGCAACATATGTAGTGAAAATCCTACATACAGCATAATAGTTTTCTAGCAACAATCTTTTTAACATAGCCTTTTAATTCTTGAGAGTAGCTTGAGATCACTTTGCATTAATATATTTAGTTGTACAATCAGGGGAATTTACCTCAATCAATATTAGTAGTGAAACTCCATTTCAGTCTATAAAAGTTATAGTTTAAAACTATAACCTGAATTATTTAAAAAAATAAAATTATATTCCAGAAAATAATAAAATTAATCTTTAATTCTTTATAAATTTAAGTTATTAGTAAATCTGGTGTATACGGTTACATTACAATTCTCTCTATTGCTTCATAAATTACTTGCCTTATTCTTAAAGAAGATTTTGTTTATCGCCAGAGTTAAAGCAGGTCAAATCCACTTATTCGGCTTCAATTTTTCTGAGTAGATGGGAGGAGATTAAATAGTATTAAAAGGGTTGTTTTCTTAACCCACAGTGATTTGAGTTTAGCACGTTAGCTTCATAGACTTATTGTAATAAATGCTCATTCAATAGAATTTTTTATTCTTATTGATGCTCAGTGAACTGATAGAAAGGGATGAACTGCCAACAGTTCTTTTTAATTTCTCTCCAGTTTCTTCATCGTTGCAGTATAATACTTCGTTGAAAACCTTTCCAAGAAAAGATCAAGAGATTTTATTAGCGACATCATAGAACTCTTCTAGCCAGAGTTCCTATAGCTCAAGTTTTAATTTTTAGTTACATGCCTTTGAGGAGTTAAACCAGCACATTAGCTATTTCTCTAGTTAATAGCGTTATTGATACATCTTTGTAAATGTCTTTACCATTGTATTCCAAAAACTAAGAGCAGAGTCTTCTATGGAAAGAGCAGCCTAAGAGTGGGTTAAGCTCCTCATTTGTAAGCCATCATACAGTGATATAGATAATGAGCGGTAGGTAAAGGCAATCAACTTGCCTGACAGGACGGTTTATATGCCAATCGATCTAAAAATAAACCTTAGGGGTATTGCTTAAATCATGCAAGGAATACTTACTTATCTTACCTACGTTCTTTAAGCTATTTCTGTTTTAGTTTGCTAATAGGGATGGGGGTACCTAAGAGAGAAAATCATGTTTTTTCTTCATCGAGAAAACCTAAAGTTTAGTGAAAATCATAAGTGATATACCTCTTGCCTGATACCTTATACTAGCAACTCTTTACCGATTTTTTATATCCTTCAGATAATGGATCAATGAGATCTTAAAGGATATTCTGTTTCCGCTTCGATCCCCTAAACCTTAGGTACCTTAATCTCAATATTGCCAATAACACTTTATATGGTTCGATGTAACAGATAGCCGTTACTGGCAATAGAAAAACTACGACAATAATATTGTCGAAGCATAGATTTCAAGTTCAGCCTCAATAACAGTATCTATCAGCTGTATGACAAATCATTACGGATAAGCTCATTATAAAATATAAGAGGTAATATATGATTTTTTGGATATCTATAAGGGTAGATTTTTATTAGATAATATCTCTTTATTATTGAAAATATCCACGAAATCAAACAGCAGAATATACGTCTGAGCATCTTTGAAATTCATCACTAGAAATGAACACAATTCGATATTAATTACTGTCATTTTAAAAAACATTAAATTAACTCGAGTAGCATATAATGCTATTTATCATTCTTAATATAAGAATATTAATATTTTTATTAATTTTACTATTCATGTAGGTATCCATTTGCAATACCTCTATTTTCCCATTAATAGTGGTAAATGTTTATATTGATTATTAGGAATAATCAATATAAACATATCAGATTTTCATAAAAATAAATCGATTTTATCGTTAAAAGTTATTTTCTTTAGCATGTTATATGGATCTTTCTTAACGCTATTCGTTATAGCGAAGCTATTGGATTATTCTATTTAAATTAAAACTCGCCGTATTAATTTGATAATAATCAGAAAAGATCTTAGCATATTAAATTTCAATGATATCAGCAACTAAACAGCATAAAATACTTTTATGATATTTAAATAAAATCCTATTACTTATTACTCATACTCATCTAACACTAAAACTATGAAATCATTAACTATTAGCCTTACTTATTGGTGACCTAACAACAGCAAAACAATACTTTTTTTAAAATTAATAGGCACAGAAATGTCAACGCAAACCTATGGAAACAGAATTGCTATCACCATTAAACAAAAGATTTGATCGCTTTAAAATCTCGGAATATAATATTGAATTAATTAACCTGATGTCACCTATTCAATGACCACTCATTTATAACAAACTTTAATTGATAAACAAATTTGCCTCTTATTTCATGCTAAGTATCAAAGTGGACTGTTGATCAACATTATTGATGCTGCTAAAACCTCAAATATAATCTTTATCTAAAGTAGCAACTTATTGAATTGCCTATTCCTTGTGTTGTCGCAATTAACATATTAGATTTTGTTAGAAACAGATATTTAAATCAATAATTAATGAAATTCAAACATGCCTAGATTATTCGGTTATCCACTATCTTTAACTAGTGTAAAAATATCAGAAAATTAAATATTCAATTAACAAAAATCACAAAAATTTTATTTTAAACTTCATTCACTTCCAAAAATTTTTTTTAAAGTAGAAATTTAACTTAAATTATCCACCATAATAAATTCAATCATTAACAGCGCAATTAACTAATAGTGTAAATATTAAAAGCGATATTTATATCCTTAAACGGATACCACTGTTTCCACTAATAAATTAGATAAAATTAAAGATATTTATAATCTCAACAACAAGAAGATCCTAAACTTATTATAATTATTGATACACGCTATTAAAATCTTCCAATTATTGGGAAGATAGTTATTAATACTGAAACAGAAAAACTTGATTCTTTAAGATAATTTATTGATAATATACTACTTAATATCTAATTTTTTATGCCTATATTCTTTTTATCATGCAAATAATATTTTTACTTACTATCAATATTTATAGTGCGTTACATCTTATCTTTAAAGGTGTCGTAGAAACTATTCTCTCTATATAATTTATATTTTATCAATACTCTTACTTGCTACAATGGTTAACGATTCCTCTTGTTGAAAAAGGTGGAGTGATGCTGGTATCAATACTATATTCTATTAATTTTCTAAATTAATTTAATATATTTACCTCTCTCTATTGAGAGAGCTTAAAACTATATAGTAAATATCCAGTATCTGTAATAGACATATTGATAAATAATCAGATCTAGCTGATAAATTTTTTCTCTTTTTATTCTTGGTTTTGTCTGTAATGTGCCTTCTATTATAAAGCAAGATTGATATCAGACAATCCACTTCGCGAATAATTAATTAAAATTTTAATGGTACTTTTTACGTCTTATGCTGCAGAACTGGCTATTTTTTATTTTTACAGCTGTTTTGGAAAAACAATGCAAAAATTGTTTTCTTTTTATTTATTGGGTATTTTAACTCTATTTTAATTAAAATAGAGTTGCTATTAAATATATTATTGCACGTGTTGGCCCATCTCCCTTCATTATGAAGTTATTAGTTCAGATCATGACCATATTTAAAAACATTATTATTACAAACTTAAGAAAGACTAAAAGATTTTATATTAAAGTTAAATAATGATTATTATTCATAGTATAATTATCGTGGCACTTAATAGTTTTTATTTATCTAGTAAAGTTACTGATAATATCAACCACTCAGCATTAGCCTCAGTAAGTAAAACCGTTATTATGTTATTGAATTTTATTGTCATCAATGTGATTTTTCTAAAAAACTGTTAAACTTATTACTAACGCATTTAGCTAAATAAGTGATTATCTGAATATTGAATACTTCTGATATACCGCCGAAATATTACTCAAGCACTTTTTAAGTGTAAGAAATTTAATCTGTTAGATGAATTAGAGTATGTAGTTAATAAAACTTTAGGTAACCTAAACCTAAAATAAACATTCAGATTAAGTGCTTTATTAAATTTAATCGAAGCTAGTAAATCTGATAGTAATATGATAGTCCTATTATAGGAAAGTTATAATGCCGAGAATTCTATCAATTCTTTATCATCCTATGCTTATCTAATTTTTGTTCTAATTTATGTTTCTTATATTTTTGTATTAGATGCCATTTACAGCAAACCCAATAAAGATTGGATGATATTTTCTATTCTAGAATGCTTGAATATTTGCTTCAGTTTTTATTTTTATGAAGTAGCTACTTTTTCAGAACATCAACAATATAGTGAGTAAGTTACTTGAATGCTAGTCGTGTTTAATCTACTACTAATTATATTATTATACCTTTCACATAAAACATAACATTAAAATTCCATGCATAATTTTCACAAATGTAATTACAGCTAAAATAGCTCTTGCCGCTATAAGAGGATAATAAGATGATCAGTTTATTACAAGTCAGAGATATGGTTGCGCTATATGGTAGAATGGATGCTTATCAAATAAGTCAAAAATTTTCTGCTTCATTACCTATGATTGAAGCAATGTTAGATAAATTAGCTGCTATGGGCAAATTAGAACAAATTGATCAATCATTCTGCTTAAATGACTATAGTTGTAAGCAATGTTCAGAAATAAAAAAATGTAATCTAAAAATTTATCAAGTCACTTCTTTCTAATTTATGTTAGTAAGCGATTTTTAATAAATTACCGTTTACTAAAATAAATAGTCTTTTTAATTTCATTATAACTTCTATATTCATTTCTATAATTGACAAGAAAAATCAACTAACAATTGAATAAACTGATTAGGATCAGAAATAAACGGGGCATGGTCGGCATGTTTTATTACTGCTGAATAGGAATTCGGTAACCATTTATCCAGAATTGGTACTATTTTTTTAGGTACTAAACTATCAAGCTCGCCATAGATACGCAAAAAAGGTTTTTTTAACATTAATAATGATTGCCGTAGATCAGTTGTTCGCAAAATTTCTAAACCTGCGTTTAATACGGCAACTGAAGGTAATGGTTGATCTAATATTATCGATTTTAACAATCGTATATCTCCATTAGCTGCTTTAGTTCCCAATGTTTGCAATACAAGAAAACGTTCTACAGTACGATGAAAATCAGCCTGTAATTGTTGTTCAAAACCCCTAAGTACTGCAGGTTTAATACCTGGCCAATTTTCTTGTTGTTCAAAACAAGGTGATGAAGCCACTGTTATTAAACCCGCTATTTCAGGTTGATGATTAATTGCAATGATACTGGCAATTAATCCGCCTAACGACCAACCTAACCAGATAGCCTGCTTAGGCGCTTTTTGCCAAATTACCTCTGCCATTTGTTGCAACGACATAGGCGGAAAAAAATTACTACGACCATAGCCAGGTAAATCAACGAAATGGAGACGAAAATGTGAACTACATCCAACCTTAATGACACGCCAAACTTCTGCATTCAATCCCCATCCGTGCAATAGCACGATATCTTGTTTTCCTTTACCAAACTGCTGCCAAAACAGTGTCGTCATAGTTATTCTCTCTTTATACGTATAAAAGGATATCATTATGATAATAACAGCTGATGGTATTTAGCTATATATAGCAGAAAATACTAAAATGGCATTTTCATTGCATTTATTACTACTGTTTAAAGGTTTGCCTCATCTAAAACAAGTTTCTCATAACTGTGCTTTATCCGTAGAACAATTTAATCTTATTTGTAATCAGTAATTAAAAACTTCATCCTTACAACCTACTAATAAGAATCTTGTTATTACTCCCTATATACCATCATTAAACAATCTAATACAACAGTGCAAATTTGAAAATAACCTAAATTACTTTATCCTTGTGCGCTTATTTCTACCTTATTGTCAATAAGGACATCGTCAATAACGATAGTGCAAAACAGATATCATAATAGCGATCCCACTTCATAATAATAAATATTGGCAACATAAATTTAATTAAACTGAATTAATAGCAATTCAGTTAGCTTATTAACTATTATATCAATTTAAACTAATTTAATTATTTGCACTATTATTTACACTATACTATTACAAACTCAATTTTTTTCTAAAAAACATATAAAATTTTAATAACGTTTTATGGTACAAAAATTGTTTAAAGATTATTATTACTACCTTACTTATGGTTCTCCTTATAACAGGAATAACAATGAATAAAGTTAGCAAATTACTGGTTAGCACTAGAGAAAATTCAGTCTAACTCTTAGCAATATTCAGAAAGTAATCCAACATTTATCTTATGTTTTAGATTCCATCAGCAAATTAAAAGCGTTTATTCAATTATCTCGTCTTTATCTGCTTTTTGCGCGTATCAAATATTTTGCTTTTTAATATCAAATATTTGCCGTACAAAATATAAATAAAAACACTCTAGTCAATTATTTATTTAGAACAGCTTAATAATTAACTTATCTGATTACATCAAATAATAAATTTTAAAATAGAACACCTTACTTGCTACTAGTGAGTTATTCTGATTTCTGGTACATGGAATTTATAGATGCTGGAGCGTATTTTGCTAGTTAATTTTATAATTGATTTCATCAATAGAGAATTGCTGATGCCTTTAACAGAAAAACCATACGATTTTCACCGAGAAACAGCGTCATGGCTTTGTGAAAATTACCTATGCTTATTGCTCGTAGCCATAAATATGAGAGCACAAACTTTTAATGTTTTTATATGCTTCAAATAAAGCGGCAACAATAAGTTATTTAAGCATATTTCCTTGCCAGCTATTCCTAACATACCACCGATTTTAGGCACTTTAATCTCAACATGGTCTATACCCGTCTGTATATTTCTCTGTGATAAATAATTATTATGAACGACAGAATAAATATTCGTTGACAAGTCGATGGTTCACAAAATATTATCGTATAAATTAGAAATTTGCTTTAACAGCTGTTCTATCAGCTTCATGCCAGGATTATGAATTAGTTCATGCAAAGATATCATAGATAATATTTGGTTTTGTATATACCTGTGGGGGTAGAACTTTCATGGTATATCATCTCTCTATTGTTGATATTATTCATGAAATTAATTAGCAGGATATACACTAGCATCTCTAAAATTTTAGACATAAGAAATCAGCATGACTTAAATTTTATTAGAAAAATCATAAACTTAACTTTTTCCATGTTAGTGAAGGTTATTGGTACAGAATTTTTCTTCTGTAAAAAATTTTTAGTACAGTAGATAGTTACCATAAAAAACAGCCACACAGATCAAAGAGACTTTTTCTTTACTATATACCAATATAAAGCTATATCTTATTAGTTGACTTATCGATAATCTGTCAGATTATGTCGATTTATTCATTAAAGAAAGTCATTCTAGTTTATCACTACCTATATTGTTATAGTAAAATATTATCCGCTGTGGGAGCGCACCCCAGCCCTGCCAATTAACATAACAGCAATATCGTTATAAAAATTTTCAATTGCAGGAAAATATTTAATAATCTCACTAAAAGTCCTTTGGAGAAACTCTATTACAAGGATAAATAATTTAATTATCTACGATGTATATTAAATCGTTTAATTTTACGAAAATCAGTGAAACAAACAGGAATTTATTTAAAAAAATGTTTAAATGTTATCACTATTTCCTTGTTTCATCGAAGACAACCAATATAAATGGACTAAGTGGTGTTTATTGAAGTTGATAAAATATTTTCATTTGAATCCTTTAAAAGGAATAATTATATTCCATATAAAAAAGGTATAAAACGCGGAAGAGCGGGAGATAAAAGGAAAGAACGAATCGCTGTTTTAATCGTCTAAGATATTAACAGGATTATATAAGAGACGAGATTTTTAAAGAATTTAATGAAAGTGTGTTAGCACATTAAAAAGATTGCTAAGTAGATTCTATAGTGTAGATCTTTTATTTAAAAATTTTCTATCCTAAAAATATTGTTGAAATCACAAGAATTGAAATGCAGATATGGTTATAAACTTTGTTATAAGCAAAGTAATAATTTTACCAAAAAACACTTTTTTTTAAATATTTATTATTTAATGCGCTTCATCCCAATTATCACCAATACCAATATCAACTTTTAGTTGAACAGTTAGTTTCACACTTTGTTCCATTAACTGACGGATTTTTTGTTGTGAGCGCTCAATTGCAGACGACTTTACTTCAAAAACTAATTCATCATGTACTTGTATCAACATATAGAGATCAGGCTTTACTGTTTCAATCCAATTATCTAATGCAATCATCGTTTTCTTTATGATATCTGCAGCTGTTCCTTGCATTGGTGCGTTAATTGCTTCACGTTGAGATGCTTTACGTCTCATTGAATTACGGGAATTGATATCAGGTAAATAAAGTCGGCGTCCTGCTAGCGTTTCAACATATCCTTTTTCTAAAGCTTTTTTACGGGTACGCTCCATATAACTTAAAACACCAGGATAGCGCTCAAAATAACGATCCATATAATTCTTCGCTTGACTACAAGTAATTCCTAACTGACAGGATAATCCAAAAGCGCTCATACCATAAATTAAACCGAAATTAATTGCTTTTGCGCTACGACGCTGTTCACTACTTACATCGGTCAACAATATACCAAAAACCTCTGCCGCTGTTGCTCTATGAATATCTTGCTCTTCTGCAAAAGCATCAAGCAATCCTTTATCCTGCGAAAGATGAGCCATAATACGCAATTCAATTTGTGAATAATCTGCGGTTAAAATTTTATAACCTTCACGAGCGATAAATGCTTGACGGATCCTTCGCCCTTCATGAGTCCTAACTGGAATATTTTGTAAATTAGGATCACTAGAAGAGAGTCTGCCAGTTGCCGTTACTGCCTGGTGATAGCAAGTATGTACTCGTTTCGTTTTTGAATGGATCATCATAGGTAGTTTATCGGTGTAAGTTGATTTCAATTTTGACAAGCTACGGTGTTGCAAAATAATTTTTGGTAAATCATGGCTAAAAGCCAACTCCTCTAGCACCTTCTCATTAGTGGAAGGTGCCCCCTTAGGAGTTTTCTTTACTACTGGCAGTTGAAGTTTTTCAAACAAAATACATTGTAACTGTTTAGTTGATGCTAAATTAAATTCTTGCTTAGTGATACCATAAGCTTCTTTTTCAATTTCTATTAATCGATTTGCTATCTCTTGAGATTGCTTAGCCAATTTATTTGCATCAATAAGCACTCCAACTTGTTCCATACGAGCTAATACCGGTACTAGCGGCATTTCTATCTGTTGAAAAATTTCTTTTAATTTAGGTTCTGCCTCAAGTTTAGGCCAAAGTGTTTGGTGCAATAATAACGTAATGTCCGCATCTTCGGCTGCATAACTTGACGCTTGCTCAAGTGGAATTTGATTGAACGTTAACTGATTTTTTCCTTTACCGGCAATCTCTTCATAGGTTATAATTTTATAATTGAGATATGTTTGTGCTAAACTACCCATATCATGACGACCAAGTCCAGCAACACTATTTAATATATAAGATTCTAGCATTGTATCAAAAGCCATATTTTTTAATTCAATATCATATTTTGCCATTACTCCGTAATCAAATTTTAAATTCTGGCCAATCTTTTGAATATTTTTGTTAATTAACACTGGTTTAATTACAGATAAAACCTCATTTAATGGCAATTGTTGCGGTGCATCAAGATAATCATGCCCCATCGGAAGGTAAACAGCTTTACCCTCCTCAATAGCAAAAGATAGTCCAACTAGATGGGCTGATGGCATATTAAGGCTGTCAGTTTCAGTATCAAAAGCAAAACGCTTTACTGATTGTAATTTTTCAACCCATTTCATCAATTCAGCTTTAGTCATTATCTTTTGATAATTTTCTCTTGATAGTACATCTACAGGATCTTCAGCCAAAAAAATATTGCTATTACTAATAGCGATAGTCATCGGAGATTTAATAGTTTTTTTTGTTAGCCAAACACTATTTTGTATATCAACTAACCAACGCTTAAATTCATAACGACTAAAAAGCGAGCGTAATTTTTCAATATTAGGCGCCTGCATAAGCAATCCATCATAATCTATGGTTAAATCAATATTAGTCTTAATTGTAGCTAATTTATAAGATAAAAAAGCAATCTCTTTATGTTGTATCATTTTTGCTGCTAATGTTTTCGATCCACGAAATGCTAACGAAGAAATTATAGACAAATTATTATAAATCGTGACAAGATCACCAATTCCTTGCAATAAAGCTAATGCTGTTTTTTTTCCTACACCTGGCACACCTGGAATATTATCAGATGAGTCTCCCATTAAGGCGAGAAAATCAATCATCAACTCAGGTGAGATACCATATTTATTAATAACTTCTGTTGGCCCTAAAACACTATTTGTCATGGTATTTATTAGCGTTATATCAGATGTCACTAATTGAGTCATATCTTTATCTCCTGTACTAATCAATACAGGCAAACCTTTCTTACTAGCCTGTAAAGCTAATGTTCCTATTACATCATCAGCTTCTACACCAGCAACAACCAACAAAGGAATCCCCATAGCAATAAGGATTTCATGTAGTGGCAATATCTGTTCACGCAAGTCATCGGGCATTGATTGCCGTTGAGATTTATACTGCTCAAACAATTCATTCCGAAAAGTTTTACCTTTAGCATCAAATACTACTGCAATATGACTCGGCTGATATTGCATAATTAAACTACGGAGCATGTTAAGAACACCATACATAGCACCGGTTGGTTCCCCTGCACTATTAGTTAATGGAGGAAAAGCATGATATGCACGGTAAAGATAAGAGGAGGCATCAACTAGGATAAATGGGTTTTCTACAATTTGAACCATAGTCTTTTCATCATTAAAATAATTAATAGTTCTCTCGTCTTATACAAGAGTATGGTTTTTTAAATAATTCAAATTTAACTTTGAACTAATATTCATAGATTTCAATAGAGTTTTACTATTCAATACTAATTAAGACCTCCTGGTTATAGAGCTAATATATCAACACATTGATCTCAAGCTCTTAATCTAAATTGAAATGATAGCTTTGCAGATTTTCTCATGTGTTATTAAATCTTTTAAGCATACCACTCGTTTTAGAATGCCTAAGTAAGCTAAATTAGTGTTCTATAGCAAACTCCTGTACACAAACTAAACTGACGAACATTATTTTTTAGTAGCTAAATATTTTAGTAAACTAAAAAGTCTTTCTATAAATTTTGCCATTTTATGTAAGTATACTAGATGGATAACAATGAGAAAATGCTTAATTAATAGCACGTAAAAAGCGTCGAGTATTGGACGCAATCTTAGCATTATAAAGACAGATAAAAATCTATCGAGTGGCGTGATCTATGCCTACAAAAAGATAGGTCATTAAGTTTTATTTAGCATTTATAAAAAATGTTTTACATTTACCTGAAGATAATCAGGTTCGTAATTTTTTAAATGTTTTATACTTCAGCTTTATAACTTATTTCCTGCCTCATTTCACTAAAATTTCCCCTCTCTAGACCTGATAAACAACGATTAAGGCCAGATAGATATCAACACAAGATTCAGGAATTCGCATATAAGTTCCAGTAATTCCATCGAGAGGAAGAAAACTTTCTTTTGTAGGAAAATAACTACGGATTTTGAACTAATGACAGTATTGTCGCAAAGCATGGAGATATAGCTACGATCATCAAAATTAGTTCGCTTTACCCTTTGTAAGGCTAAAGTCAGAAGATGCCATAACGCTTATTCAAAGTAGATGTAGGCTGCTATTTGCTGGATTGAAAAACGCTTTTGATTTTTAAGTGTTGGAGTTGCCTGATAATGAAGATTCATTATTATGATATTTTTCTTTAACTATATCTATCAGTAGCCATCATAGTATAAATAGTCCTATGCGTCTAGGATCTTCTATATAATGATTCGGACTAAACATTTAAAAAATGTTAGAAAAGTGATAAATAAATCTCTATAATTATTTATTAGGTAGATTAGTTATGTTCAGAATCGCACTTGTTAAACCATTCATTTAATTTAAATTGTAATTTATCGATACCTATTTTTTTTAATGAAGAAAAGATTTCAACTTGTATATTACCAGCTACTATTTTTAGTTTATCACGTACTGCTATAACTTGAGCTTTTTGTTTATTAGGTACTAATTTATCTGCTTTAGATAGCAATACTAATATCGGGATATGCATTACTACAGTCCATTTAATTATTTGTATATCTGCATTTTTTAATGGATGACGAATGTCCATTAATATTATCAACCCTTTTAAACATTTTCTTTTTTGTAAATATTCACTTAATGCTTGCTGCCATTGGCGTTTAATTGATCCTGGAGCTTCTGCATAACCGTAGCCAGGTAAATCAACTAACCTAATACCATCTGCAACTTCAAATAAATTAATTAACTGTGTTCTACCAGGTGTTTTACTGGCTCGAGCTAGATTTTTTTGTTGTGTAAGTGCATTTAATGTACTGGATTTACCAGCGTTAGAACGTCCAGCAAATGCAATTTCTATACCATGATCGTTTAGTAAATGGTGAATATCAGGCACACTTATAATAAATTTTGTCTGGTAATAGTTATAATTTTTATTTATCATTATTATTTCTCGCTAACTTCAGTTCGTCTTAAAGTAGAGCAATTCTACTTATATGTAGATAAATTAAGATAATATGGCTACATGAAAGATAGATGACTATATTTTTAATAAGCTTTATTAAAAATATTTTAACATAAAAATATAGAACATGATATAATAGAGATGATTAACAAATCTAGTGCAAAATAATCATGGCAATCTTCTCGCATATTAAGGTCTGTAAATCTATTTTATCCCTAAACTATAGGTTATTTATCACTAGAATAAAGGATAAATATCCTTATAGTCCAGTTCCAGTTTTTGATCAGACATATAGCAACTTAAATATTCTTAAAGTATTACTTACTTTAATCATAATGCTTCAACATCAGCTTTATAGCCTCACACTGTCACAAAAAACCGATTTAATCAGATTCGTCACTCTTATTGAAAACCCGGTACGCTGACGGAAAAAGGCACAGAATATCAACCGTTCTTCTTGATTATTCTCTAACTTCTTAATCGCTATATGATATTTACTGAAACCCTTTCCAATAAAACATCAAGGAGTTTATTAGCGGGATCAACGTCTCTTTGTTAGCTAAATCTCCCGTAACTCAAGTTTTGACTTTTGATGCATGCCTTTTAAAAGTGAATCCTAGCATATCAGCTATTTTATGCCTAAACAACATTACTCTGCTGTGCACCCCAGAAATATCTTTACCGTTATATTCTAAAAAACTAAACACCGCATCCCCGTGCCAAATTTAGGAAATACTGCTAAGCTCCGTGCTAGCAGGCAATTAAATTTTAAGCCAAATTTATTTTTAACTCTTCATAAGCATCTTCGACCGAAACTATCTTCATATCATCCATCCAGTGCTGCCGATAATAAACAACAGATAAAAGTGATCAACTTGCCTAACAAAACGGCATATATCATCAGCCAAGAAATAAATCTAGGTATATCACTTAAATTATACAGATAGCATATAGTATATCTCCTTCAAGGGATTATTATTTTAATCTATTGATGGTACTGGTAGAGAAATCATGTGCTTTTTCATCGAAAAGCACAAACAAAGCAGAGCATTCATGAAAATCATCGATGCCTATAAGCCTACAAGTATATAGGGATGATAGTAACTATTCACTGTTTTTGTACTATTTAGATAAGACCGAAGTAAGGAGCTGTTAAGGCATATTCCGTTTCCTATGCACTATACACTACTAATCTTAGTCACTTTAATCTCAAGATCGTTAATATCAGTCTGTATAGTTCATAGTTAGAAACTTTAATTGTTCTTTAAGCACAACAAAAAAGTTATCCCTTATTTCTAAAAAGGGATAGAATTAGTTTACTGATTCTATTATCAGTGATACTTTCATAGAAGTATGTATTATTTGACTTAATACTCTAATTTTATAGATATTAACCATATATTTATCTTAATAGCTATCGTTTTTTATTTTATGCATTTTTTTTGATAATAATTCTGTTACTTTGATTTGCTAAGCTAAGTATTAATAATAGTAGTCTATAAGCACAAAGAATGCATTTATACAAATCTATATGCAAGAATCCTTTCATCAGAACAGATAATCTCAGTTTTTCTAGTTTTTTACAAGCTGGGTTATCTCTAGTCCTTTATACACCTTTGCTAACAGTATCTCTTTCTTATAATTAGACAAGAAATCATAGTAATGTACTATATTAAAGTGCCTCGCTGAAACATGGATAATATAACGCCGGATCATTTCTCTTTCTATGTCAGTATCTGTTACTAGTAACTATTTGGTCCAGTGGTATAGTAATGATGTACAACCACACTCCAAATCGATAATATAGTAGTTTTGAAGTTAAATATAAGAGATCGTTTAATGTAAAGTCGGAGGTATTTTAGGCTAGTCACACTCATCTTTCGTCTTTTTAGCAAAGTGTAATTTTTACAGTAACTTCCGTACTGTGCCTTCAGAGGGTATGCGCTTTCACTCCTTTCTTGGAAGGATACACCACATAGAACAGGAAACAAATTGGGGGATTTATAATGTCATAGTTATAATAAAAGAAAGTAGATAACAGAGCCTCGCCAGATTTCTTAGAGCTCTATTTATAGAAATGCAGATTTTGATTGACTTATCAACAATAAATGTCCAAGGCACAGAAGATACCAATTTCGATATCCTATTTACGTACTCACTTTACCACATAGCCTACTGGCAGCTCGAAACAGAGCATTGAGTAACGGTTAGTTATTATTAAAAAAGGCTAAAGAAGATAAGGAATAGTAAAAGTAATATATTGCTAGTTACAATCGGATAAAATATTAACTTGTTATGCTAATAGTGCTCGATAAATTTGAAACTATATGAAATACAAGCTTTTAATTTACAACTTTAGCAGAAAAATGTTGGTAAAGACATTAAGAAGAAACGCAGTAGTAGTGCCGAATAACTTACGGTACAAAGTACGCACAGTTAAATATTTGCTAAATAGATAAACGGGTCCATAAGGTAACACTTTCACCGTACCTTTCAATAAAGGTTACCCCCAAGTCGTCATCAATGTTGAAAACTAGCTTAATTAGTAGATATATTTATCTTTATAAATTACCTTTGAGTATTTCTCTGCTAGAGAAATAGGAATTGTCATCCTGTTCGAATTCGTAAATATCTATTCGCCCTAGTTATCTTTGTGTTTATTTTTAGGAAGAGAAGGATATGGGAATTTTTCTTATTTCCTTATAGTTAATGAACTTATCTGGAATTACACTTTCATTAATTTCCCCTTGATGCAGTTGCATATAGCATTATCCGCTTGACCTAGGTCGCACGTTTCTCAAAATTCCATATAATTCTAACTAGAAGCAGATAATTTGCATGCCAAAAATTGGGGGATCAAGAATTGAATACATTCCTCTGTAATAAACTCTTTGAAGTGTCATAAAAAATTTAGTTAATCTGTTATTATTAATTTCAAGAAGAAAATTATGAATTAATTTAGTAAACAGGCGGTTTAAGATGTAAAGTTACGTATTGTTTTCTGTTTTACCTAGTTTACTCTTTATAGGAAATTTTTTCTAAATCATCTATATGAATTCCTAAAAAATTAATATATCGCAGAATATAAAAATAGTACGAAGATCATGAATTTTTATAAAACAACATAGTTGCACTATACATCATAGTAGTTGTTACGTTATTATGCTGTCATCAATTCTGATTGCCGTAACAATGCTGCATAGATTCTGATTCCCAGAGTTATCCTCGGCAACTTTTCTGTTGAATGTCATGAAGACAGATAGTAGTTTAAGGATCTATAGGTTGTGATATCAGTAAATTTATATAGATGGATATAAACTTCAAAGTATTGATCGATACAATTAGGGTAAGCAAACAGATTACGGTTCATGAGTGCGATTGATAATAAAATACCCAGGTATCAACCACCATTACCAAGTAAAAACTACAATACTTCATAAACACAATAAACTGCTTATAGTCGTTATTATTACGTGATTAAGTTGATAACATTATTGCTAAAATTACATGTTGAAGCTATATTCATAATATTTATCAGCAGAGGAAACTCCTACTGCAGATCCGATATTTACACCCCCCCCCGAATTTCTCCTGTTCAAAAAACTTATTGCTAAGAGTAATTTCTAGAGCGGGGTAAAACCGATCTGTAATTGCACTTCAATCTCATCCTAGATTGTTTGCATCAGTAAAAGTCCTACTATTATTGTTAGCAAATCAGTTACGACAGGCATTTTCCCAACTCATGCGAACTTATAATAGCCAATGTGTCACGAATGCTGCCTAGAATAGGAATACATCACAATCTGTAGTACAAAGGTAATCTTTATTACCTTATAATTACCTTCTTGATTTACTCTAGTAAATAGTAGTAGCGTAAAGCACACATGACGTGATTTGACTTACCATAAGTAATATTAGATCACTGATCAACATCTTTTAATGCGCGCGTAGTAAGGTACTCACAACACCGGTTCCTCATTTGTATAAAATTATCTCTAATCACGACAAGACTCCGTAAAGTATTGTTTATTCATAGTGTTTCCTTAAAATAGCTAGATATACTGTTACTAAATTAATAATCGTCTCTTTAGACGCAGTTAAATGACTTTTAATCCCGTTGAGTAAACCACTGATAAACTGAGCTTTACCCGCATAGGTAAAGTTAGCGACAATTTAAATTATTAAAATACTCGTCATCGACGAAAGTTTCGTATAACAGATTCAACGGGGTCAATTAAATATAAGTCCCAAGAGGTGAATAAATAACGCTAGAAACAACCTTATTTTACCTTGGCTAAATAAGCTTTAAAGAAAGTATTTATCAGTGTGGTCCAGTGTAGATGAACTAGGTAACCTCACAGCGATAATAGATAGACTAATAGAAATAAACATTCAGTACACAACCCAGAGGTACACCAAAAAACCTAGCCTAATAAGATATTTAAGGTAGAGTCACACTCTCCCGCTTATGGAGACACACCATATACACTTTATCAATTATCTCGCAACTGCCTACGGAGTAAGGTTAATTCGATAACCACAGGCCAAATGTAATACTAAATAATAACCATCCGTTACATAGTAAACTCCTCTGCAGCAGGAATATCAATGACCCCAACAAATTAAGTACTAGAGAATATCCAATAATAGTGCGCCATTATTAAATAACTGAATTACATATAGACTTTTAGTGATACCGTTGAACGGTTAAAGGTAGGTTTAATGGCTATATTAGCATAAGGTTATTACTTTTTTTGCAAAGAAATTTGTAGCTACATCTATATTTCAATTGTTCTGAGTTTAATTTATCTTCTCCAAGCCAAATAATTTGATAAATAAAAGACCCTATATGATGGAATCTACTCAACCATCCTTTTAATCAGCTAATATATAATTATTAACATTTTAAATGTGGAATTTATTACTAATAACTCTCTGATTACCCTAACCTTATTAGGCAATGGTAACTGATTTCATGCTCACTAGAAAAAGTTTTGCACTATTTATCTACATTCGAATAAAGGATGAATTATTTATTAATAATAAGATCAAGAAAACGGATAAAACATTCTGCATTAAGCTCTTCAAGAATTTCATAGCTTATACATGACCCTGTTGATCTCGGGCAATTAACATCGAGATTCCTTCTTTCCTTTTATTTTCATACTCTTGCATGTTTTCTAGCTTTTCTATGTGAAAAATAATAATCACTTTAAAGGATTAAGGAAAATATTTCATCGACTTCAACAATAACACTTAGTACATTTAAGTTGGTTGTTGTCACTGAAGCAAGGAAGGAAAGACACTCAGATATAAACCTTATTTTAAACATTAATACCTATTTGTTTCTTAACTTCTATTAAAGTTAAGCTATTCAACATACATAACAGATAACTAAAACATTTATTCTTGTAATATAGTTTCATCAGAAGACTTAAAGTAAGATTTTTAAATCTTTTTCTGCGATTGAGGATTTTATAAAAATATCTCTAAATCTTAATGAATTTTCCAAGTAGATAACATACTCAGTATGATAACCTGAGTAGGGTAAAGTGAAATGAGTTACTTCAATGCATAGATCGATATAATCCGATAAATTATCACCGAGTCATCTAATTAGATACAGTTTTATGTTAGCAAGAAATAAGGAGATAATCCATTTAATCTGTATTACTGTTTATTTTTCATGGCAACTTCTGTGCAAAAATCATCGATACAGTTATCTTTATTAAGATAACTGTTTTACCCAATCATTGGCATCCCAAATGCAAGGGATGTGAGGTACTATGTATTTGCAGCTAAACATCCTATCTCAGGTTTTAGTGCTTTACAGAAACTCAACGATAAATCTTGATTGACGATATTTAGATTCTTAACTATTTAACAGTTGATTCAAAATATTTTTATATTCACCACCTAATATATACTTATTAGCGGTAGCCAGAGCTTCTGCGAAAATTTGTTAGCATTTCTCTATATTTTGCTAGTATTGGATGGATAAAGATCATTATAACTAGATTTTGCGATCAAACAACCTTACCATAATTTAAAGTTTTACTATAGGATAACAATGACTTATAATGCGCAGTATCATTCTAATACAATCTGCTGATTTAAATTACTCACAATCCATTAGGGCTCTTTTTAGCTATATAGGTTTATATAATTATTTTCACTTTTTGAATAGGCAAAATCTTGTACGCTTTTTCCTTCATTAAGGATTCTTTAATATTGATACCAATACAGCCAAAACGTTCTTGGTTTCTTGAAAAATGGTTTTTTAAGAAACCTATTAAAATTATTACCGCTTTTATCCGTGTTATCTCACTTATTTTGCTACTTGCAAGGCATAACCAAGAATATCCAACACTACCGTTTTACCATGTTTACTACGTTTGATATTTATTAATCCAGCTCAGACAATCATTTTACCTTGTCGCAATTTCAAATAATCTATTCTTTATCATCTTGCGCTATGATTCTCTATCGCTAAAAATATTCCACGAAATATCCAGAAACTATTAGGTATACTCATCGCGCCACCTCTTTACCTAAAGTTCAAGCGAAATAGAATGGTCTCTTTCTCTGCGATGCTATCTATCTACAGCAGATAGAAACGAATATTTTTCTAGTTCAACCTATCTGGATTGCACCATCATAACGGCAATAATACCCATGTTAATCACAGTATATCCTGAAAGGTCATCGCATCAGTTGTTTAACAACGATCACAACTTCTCTGCCTGGCGCTGCTATTATAGTGGTGCTACTCTAACGTAAACTCTTGTCCAATATTAGATGCACTGTTGTACCAAGTAATCTATTTGCCCATCATAATATAATGTAAACAACAATACTTTTGCTCAAGACGAAAAGCATCTGTCTAGAACCTAATTTTACCCAGCTTGCTATAAGACTACACGCCGCATACCTGATCACTTGGCATAAGCAAGTTACCGCCCCTAGATCAGCTATTACTGATAGAATATTGCAAAGGACAGCTGGTTTCATTCAAGTTATCTTAAAAATCTTCTATGTCTGAAAAAATAGTGCCCACAAGCTACCAAATTACCGCTCAGTCTCTTTGATCATCACGCAACCTATCCTTTATGTTACGTTTGATTATTAGTTACCTGTAAATAGTCCTTAAATTTCAGCACAGTCAGTACATCTAACTCACTCAACTACCAGGAGAATTATCTCGCTAACCCTGAACTTTCGACTGAGTTAGTGACTTTAGAGATTACATCTAGCCAAAAAACTGCGAAAGTAGCTTTATAACTACTGATTATCTACTAAATTTATATTATTGATATCTTCCGGTATCAGATTAGTCATGAAGGCGATTAAGATATAATCCAAATTATTAACCTTTTCACTTAAGCGGATGGAACTCTTAATATCTTTAACCTTTAGCTAGTTTAAAGCTGGCTTGGTTAAAATTTCACCGCTGTTTAGCAGACAAGAACTTATAATCTATAATGAATACAATCTATCATCATCATTCCTAGAATTTTCCGGCTAACCTACCAAGATTGGGTAATAGTAAGGTGAACATCCCTTCACCGTTGATTTAGAAATATTGGCTATCACCTCCAGCTTCCCTCCAGAAGGAGGGGAACCATCACTCTTGCAATTCATGATCTGATTAATATAGCTGCAGATGAAATGTTATTCATCTCCGTCACCTGATGCTGTTTTAAAGCTGTAGGTTATTTTTACTAAAATCACTTTTATAAATATTGCCTACCGGAATTTCATCCTAATAATCCTATTGCGGTGGTTAAAATTATAAATTACTGCAACCTTGCAGCTGATACGCTTTAAAGAGATTCCTGGTACCTAGTAGGCGAGCTCTTAATATAGAGCGATTCAGTAAATTTCCACATTCAGATTATAAAACTTGGCAAGCAACTAAATTTCTAATCATCCCAGTACCTAATACCTCTGCTGCACGACTGTTTATTTCTAGTAACTTACTTTCTTTTTCCCAACTTAAAAGCAGGCACTGTCTTCCAAAAGACGCTAGTATTGGTCATAAAATACAGTGAATTGTCAGTCATCATATCCTCTTCCTTATCAATATCTTATTGATCGCATGCGTGTAATGCTCATGTAAAAACTAAACTGTTAGGAAAATATAATACTCATTGATGATTTCCCTCTTAAAGGTCAGACGCTCCATTGCACCTCTAGTGGTCTATTTATAATTCAATTTTAATTACCTAGACTAAACGTGTCTTTCATGTTGTTCGCTGAGTTAATATAAGTAATAATGCGAAGCAACATCGCTATCAAGAATGAGCGATGACTAATTCCTATTCACCAACTCCGTTAACCCATTACTCAGTCACAGACTAAGAGGGCATCAATATGTTGCAGATTGAAATAGGAATAAACTCCTTAATCATGTCCGTGCGCCGCACATTTTAAAATTCTTAAATATATACAGGGTAGATAAAACTGCCGTGTGATTGCTTCATAAGCTTAACCTGCTATCAAAATTGGTAAATACTATCGTAAGTCGTTTTTAATAAAACTTATTAACTTTGTTATTGCCATCCAATACTCGCAATTTAACGGGACCTTATCCCTAATCATGTCAATCATGCATTAATTGGAAGACGATCATCAGAACCCTTTTCCTTGTCACTTTTGTTGCAAATCTACGGTGTGTAGATATAGGCTCAAGGCGATTCTAGTTGCTTGCCTTCTTATAAATCTTACTGCGTATAATACAGCGTATCACACCTATCAATAGGTGATATTAAAATTAATTGTACCTTTTTATAGCTGAATCCGGCGATAATCTCATATTGTAGTAACAATCCATTATAAATGGTATCTATACGGCACTGAAATGCAAGAAGCTCACTGTAAATCAACATTTTTCAATGTTTTTTTATTGATACGCTAGTTAGCGACGGTATTAGTAGTTATGCTAAAACATCAGAAGTCATCACTTTTAATACATCAGATACACGATAAGTGATATTGACGCTAATTTTTTAGCAATACCTTTTCTACGTATATATATTACTCACTTTAACCTGTCTACTTTATCTATATCAATAAAGGTTACTAGTAGAAATTTCTTATACTGTATGAAAAATTTTCGCTATAACGGTTATCATGAAAAAAAATAATCATACAGATCAAAGAGACTTTTCCTTTACTTCCTGTCCAAGATAAATCTGCATCTCATTAGTTGGTTTAGCGATAATCCTGTCAAATGATGTTACTTAATGGATTGAAGCGATTCACTCTACTTTATCTTGCCTATATTATCATGGAGAGATATTATCGGCTAAAGCGAAAGGAAACTTACTAATTAAGGTTACAGCAATATCGTTGAATTTTGCGATTGCAGGAAACATTTAATAATATGATCATAACTTCTCTGCTGTAACCAGATCACAAAGATAAATAAATAACATTAATACTTCCTTATATTAGCATCGACAGGCAAAATAAATTCACTAACTGCGATTATTAAAATCGATGGAAATATTTTTCCCTGAAAACCTTAATGGGAAGCATTATATTCTACATAGAAAAGCCATAAAACGCTCGGAAGAGGAGGAGATAAAAGGAAGGAGCAAATCGCGATGTTAATCATCCAAGATAGATAAGGTCATGTATTAAAATTATGAGATTCTTAGAAAGTTTAATGCAGAATGCATCTGCCATTTTTTTAAGCTGATCATCAATCAGAGTTTATCCTTTATTCGGATAAAGGTAAATGATATGAAATATTTACTAGCGAGCATGAAATTATTCACAGTCGCCTAATAAGGTTAGGTAACCCAAGATTTATTGGTAAGTAAATTCACATTTAAAATCTAAAAATTAGATTAGCTAATTAAAATTATGGACTAAATAGATTATATGGTTGATGATCGTTTTATTTACTAAATTATCTAGCCTAGAGAAAATTCTTTAAAACGAGTTATGTTTATTTCTGATGTATAAAGTTTCCAAGATGAGTAGTATATTCCTAATTAATTAATTTTATTAATGATTTCAATAATAGAGAAATGATACGCTATAAAATTCTACTCTATAGGTATTTATGAAATGAAACATTACTGTAATCCCTTACATGAACTTATTCGTAATGCTACCAGATAAGCTGATAGCAACAATTGTGTTCATAGTTAGCTTTAAGGGATGCTGAAATAACGTGCTAAACGTTGCATTGTTGGCGAGCATACCAAATTTCGTCGATCGTAATGATTACGTGCCACAGCGAATCTATAAAAACGAGTATTTATGATGTTGAGATTAAAATTCCTAAGGTCAGAAGACCTTAACGGCAACGAATATCCTTTAACAGTTCGTTATTGACTTATCTAAGGTGTATAAAAGCACGAAGAATTATTACCATGTTAGGTAGCTCTTAGGTATATCCTCTCTATCAGATATTTTTATAAAACTATTAGGTGATTTCTTGTAAAAAAACACATAATTTCTACTACTAGTTAGTAGTATCAGGAAACTGAAACATCAATGGCTTAAAGAACGCAGACAATGCTATTTATATGATTTAAGCGATACGTATTACGTTTATTTCTTAGCTGAATGTATATGTAATTCTGTTAAATAGACTGATGATCGTCTTTGCCTATATAATTATATTGCCGGTACTGAAGATGGACATAAAAAGCTTATTTCGATCAATGATGGTTATTGAAAATTAAAAGGGAGAACTGGGCCGAACTTCTGGATGACAGCTCGAGCGGTCTGCCTTAACTATCTCTCTTAACTTGCCACTGGAGACAGTAATATTAGTTTTAGAGTACAATGGCAAAGATATGCCCCCAGCACGCAGCACAAATCTTGTTAGGTAGATAAATAGTTGATGCGCAGCCTTAATTTCTCAAAGGCATGCAACTAAAAATTAAGGCGAAACTAAAGGAGTTTAATTAGCAGAGCTTTATGATATCAATCATAAAGCTCTTGATATTTTGTTGACAATGGTTTCACAATTTCTTTCTACCGATGGAAAAGCTGTAAAAAGAGCAAGAAAACTACGGGCATACTACGACAGCCCGTCAGAGTAGATTTGTCATCAATAAAAATAAAAAATTTGATTAAATTAACTTTTTCGACAGTGCGAAGCTATGAATCTAATGTATGAAGAAACGTGATTCGAATAAAATAATCCATTTATGGTATCCTAAGCTACTTCTACCTGCTTAGAGAAAGCAGCAAACGATAAAAAGAATTTTACTTTCTAACTTTATGGCGAAAAATTCATCTAATTTAAGGATAGAGAATAGATTTACGAAACATAAGAATTGAACATAATTTCTAACAATCATACGCTAAATTTACTAATCTCTCACATTTTATTCTTACAAATAAAATATAAACCTTATAAATCTTTCCTATAAAGATTAGAGTTTCTTCCTGTACGATTAAGAAAGGTTCATCAATCATCTTTTGTATATATTGCTATTATATGCTATAATAACAATATATACAAAAGTTAATTTATATAAAAATTTTTTTTAATTCCGATTTTTATATAATTGTAAATTTATTCTGTAGTTACTTCTGCTTGAGACTTAACAATACGATCAACAAGCTCAATATAAGCTATCGGCGCATTGTCACCTGCTCGAAAACCATACTTCATAATACGAGTATAACCACCTGCACGGTTTGCAAAACGCGGTCCAAGTTTATTAAATAATTTTGCTACGATCTCATTATCACGAGTACGGGCAAATGCCCGACGACGATTAGCTACACTGTCGATTTTAGCAAGAGTAATCAATGGCTCAATAACACGGCGCAACTCTTTTGCTTTTGGCAAAGTTGTTTTAATGATCTCATGACGAACTAAAGAACCAGCCATGTTACAAAACATGGCTTTGCGATGGCTACTATTACGGTTCAATTGACGACCACTCTTACGATGGCGCATAATCATTATCCTTCTCAGTAAACTTTAACCTGTGATATCATTAATCAGCAATACTTCTTGGAGGCCAATTTTCTAGACGCATTCCTAAGGATAAACCTCTTGATGCCAAAACATCTTTAATTTCAGTAAGTGATTTTTTACCGAGATTAGGTGTTTTAAGTAACTCAACTTCAGTGCGCTGAACCAAATCACCTATGTAGTGGATAGCTTCTGCTTTTAAGCAGTTAGCAGAGCGAACAGTCAATTCCAAATCGTCAACTGCACGTAGCAGAATCGGATCGAACTCTGGTTTTTCATCTTTAACTTCAATCTTAGCAACATCGCGTAAATCAACAAAAGCTTCAAGCTGTTCAGCCAAGATAGTTGCTGCTCGACGAATCGCCTCTTCTGGATCGATTGTTCCATTAGTTTCCATTTCGATAATTAACTTATCCAAATCAGTACGTTGTTCTACACGTGTTGCTTCAACATTATAAGCTATACGTTCTACAGGACTATAGCATGCATCAACTAATAGACAACCTATTTGGCGTTCATCTTCTTCAGAATGAATACGGCTAGAAGCCGGTACATATCCACGACCACGCTGTATTTTAATACGCATGTTAATAACAGCATTGTTATCAGTTAAATGACAGATAACATATTCTGGCTTAACGATTTCTATATCATCATTATGAGTAATATCATTAGCAGTTACAGGACCAATTCCAGATTTAGTTAAGGTCAGAATAACTTCATCTTTACCATGAACTTTTACTGCAAGCCCCTTTAAGTTAAGGAGAATTTCCAAAATATCTTCCTGTACACCTTCTTTAGCACTGTACTCATGAAGTACACCATCAATTTCAACCTCAGTCACAGCACAACCAGGCGTAGATGAGAGCAAAATACGACGTAGTGCGTTACCAAGAGTATGCCCAAATCCACGCTCTAAAGGTTCAAGGGTTACCTTGGCGTGCGTTGAACTAATTTGCTCAATATCAATTAGGCGCGGTTTAAGAAACTCTGTCACAGAACCCTGCATAGTGTCCTCTCTTTAGTACTAAGCTTTACTTAGAGTAAAACTCAACGATCAGGTGCTCGTTAATATCAGCAGATAGATCAGTACGTTCAGGAATATATTTAAATACCCCCTCCATCTTAACCGCATCAACTTCAAGCCAATTTGGCTTCTCACGCTGCTCAACAAGCTCTAAAGCAGCCTTAATACGAGACTGTTTTTTTGCTTTTTCACAAACGCTAATAACGTCACTCGGGGAAACCTGATAAGAAGCAATATTAACAACTTGACTATTTACCATGATAGCTTTATGGCTAACCATTTGACGCGCTTCCGCACGCGTTGCGCCAAAGCCCATACGATAAACAGTATTATCTAAACGACCTTCAAGCAAATTTAATAAATTTTTTCCTGTATTACCTTTTAATCGTGTTGCTTCTTTATAATAATTACGGAATTGACATTCTAGAACACCATAAATACGACGAATTTTTTGTTTTTCACGTAACTGAACACCATAATCAGATAAACGCAATTTACGTGCGCCATGCTGTCCTGGTGCTTGTTCTAATTTACACTTGGTGTCAATCGCGCGAACCCCAGACTTAAGAAAAAGATCTATAGCCTCGCGACGGCTAAGCTTAAGCTTAGGACCCAAATATCTAGCCATTTTCTTTCTCCAACAATCCTAAAAAAAACGCAACATAATTAAACACGACGTTTCTTTGGTGGACGACAACCGTTATGAGGGATCGGAGTCACATCAGTAATGTTAGTAATACGGAAACCAATCGCATTTAATGCACGAATAGCTGACTCACGGCCGGGACCAGGTCCTTTAACCATAACTTCTAAGTTTTTTACTCCGTACCCTTTTACTGCCTCAGCACAATGCTCTGCTGCAACTTGAGCTGCAAACGGAGTAGACTTACGAGAACCACGAAAACCAGAACCACCTGCAGTTGCCCAACCCAATACATTACCTTGACGATCAGTTATCGTAACAATTGTATTGTTAAAGGAAGCATGGATATGAGCCACACCGTCTAAAATTTGTTTCCTTACATGTTTACGTGCACGAATAGATATCTTTGTCATTATTTAATTACCTGGCTTATTTCTTGATCGGCTTACGCGGACCCTTACAAGTACGAGCGTTAGTCTTAGTGCGCTGACCACGCACAGGAAGACCACGGCGGTGACGTAAACCACGATAGCAACCAAGATCCATCAAACGCTTGATGCTTAGGGTAACTGTACGACGTAAATCACCTTCAACAATATATTTAGAAACTTCGTTACGTAACTTGTCAATTTGCTCTTCAGCCAGTTCACTGATCTTAATATACTCAGCAATACCAGTTGCTTCACAGATTAAATGTGAACGTGTTTTGCCAATGCCGTAAATTGATGTTAAACCAATCACGGTATGCTTATTATCAGGAATGTTAATGCCTGCTATACGGGCCACCTTTATGCACTCCTAAAGTTAAATACTCTACAACTGTCTTGAAAGCCCGTTTCAAGACAGTTAAACAGTTACTTTACTGTTCTAAGTAAAGAAGTTTAGCTGCCAAAAAAGCCAGTTAGCGCAACCCAACTTTGCAAGAAAAAATGTTTTTTAACCTTGACGCTGTTTATGTCTTGGTTCAACGCTGCAAATCACACGAATAATACCATTACGTTTAATGATTTTACAATTACGACATAGCTTCTTGATTGAAGCACCAACTTTCATTTTTACTCTCAGTAATTAAAAATTATATTAATTTAAAAGCAATCATTTGCCTTTAAGATTTGCTTTTTTCAATGCAGACTCATATTGAGTTGACATCATAAGAGTTTGTACTTGAGTCATAAAGTCCATAATAACAACAACAACTATAAGAAGTGAAGTTCCACCGAAATAAAATGGAACTTTCATTGCATCACGCATGAACTCAGGGATTAAACAAATAAAAGTAATGTACAATGCACCTACTAATGTTATACGGGTCATTACTTTATCAATATACTTGGCTGTTTGTTCTCCCGGACGAATTCCTGGTACAAATGCGCCGGACTTTTTCAAGTTATCTGCCGTCTCTCTTGGATTAAAAACTAATGCCGTATACAAGAAACAAAAGAAAATAATTGCAGATGCATAAAGTAACACATAAAGCGGTTGCCCTGGTTGCAAATACATTGAAATAACTGTCAACCAACCCCAACCTATTCCTGTTACATCACCAAACCAGGAAGCCATTGTAGCAGGAAACAATATAATGCTGGAAGCAAAAATTGCAGGAATAACGCCTGCCATATTCACTTTTAATGGTAAATGTGTGCTTTGCGCAGCAAAAATGCGGCGACCTTGTTGACGTTTTGCGTAGTTAACCACTATACGACGCTGACCACGCTCCATAAAAACAACAAAATAAGTCACAGCAAATACTAAAGCTGCAATCAACAACAACAGAAGGAAGTGCAAATCGCCTTGTCGAGCTTGTTCAATTGTATGACCAATAGCTGGCGGGAGCCCTGCAACTATACCTGCAAATATGATGATAGAGATACCATTTCCAATACCTCTTTCAGTAATTTGCTCACCTAGCCACATCAAAAACATTGTTCCTGTCACTAGACTAATAACAGCCGTAAAGTAAAATGGAAAACCAGGATTGACAACTAACCCCTGCATTCTTACCATATTAGGTAAACCTATTGCAATTCCAATAGATTGAATTATCGATAACACCAAAGTACCATAACGCGTATATTGACTAATTTTACGGCGACCGGCTTCCCCTTCCTTCTTAATCTCTGCTAAGAATGGATTAACTACAGTCAGTAATTGAACAATGATTGATGACGAAATATAAGGCATAATTCCCAGTGCAAAGATAGAAGCACGACTAAGCGCACCACCAGAAAACATATTAAACATTTCAATGATAGTGCCTCTTTGCTGTTCAAGCAATTTAGCAAGCACATTGGAGTCTATTCCAGGAATAGGAATAAAAGAACCAATACGGAAAACAATCAGCGCCCCAATAACAAATAAAAGCCTGCGTTTAAGTTCACCTATGCTACCTTTAGCACTTTGAAAATCTAAACTTGAGTGTTTCACCATCTATAACTTATTCCTCAATTTTACCACCAGCCGCTTCAATTGCAATCCGTGCACCTTTTGTTACACGAAAACCACGTACAGTTACTGGACGATTAACTTCACCAGAAAGAATAACTTTCACATATTCTATTTTAACGCTAACTATATTAGCAGCTTTCAGCGTACTCAGGTCAATGACATCACTTTTAACTTTAGCAAAGTCTGATAAACGAACTTCTGCAGTAATCATTGTTTTACGTGAAGTAAAACCAAATTTCGGTAAACGACGATACAGAGGCGTCTGACCGCCTTCAAAACCACGACGGACGCCACCGCCAGAACGAGATTTCTGACCTTTATGACCACGTCCGCCGGTTTTACCTAAACCGGAACCAATACCTCGACCTAGGCGTTTAGGTGTATTTTTGGCACCTTTAGCTGGAGACAGAGTATTTAACCGCATCTGTTATTCCTCAACTTTAACCATGTAGGAAATTAAATTGATCATGCCGCGGATCTCTGGTGTATCTTTATGTTCTACAGTATAACCGATACGACGCAGACCTAAACCAATCAAGGTTGCTTTATGTTTTGGCAAACGACCTATAGAACTTCGTAATTGTGTAATTTTAATAATCTTAGGCATAATAGTATATTATCTCAGAATTTCTTCAATGGATTTACCACGCTTAGCTGCAACCATTTCTGGAGATTTCATACCATCTAAAGCATTCAGCGTAGCACGAACAACATTAATTGGATTTGTGGAACCATAGGTTTTAGCCAATACGTTATGAATACCTGCTACTTCCAACAGAGCACGCATTGCGCCGCCTGCAATAATACCCGTACCTTCATAAGCTGGTTGCATAAATACACGAGAACCTGTGTGAGTACCTTTTACAGGATGATATAAAGTACCATTATTGAGAGCTATGTTTTTCATATTGCGACGGGCTTTTTCCATCGCTTTCTGGATTGCTGCCGGAACTTCGCGTGCTTTACCATAGCCAAAACCAACACGACCATTACCGTTACCAACGACAGTTAGTGCTGTAAAACTAAAAATACGGCCGCCTTTAACGGTTTTTGCTACACGATTTACTGCGATTAGCTTTTCCTGCAGTTCGCTAGCTTGCTTTTCGATGTGAGCCATCTTACACCTCCACCTTAGAACTGAAGACCAGCTTGACGGGCAGCTTCTGCCAGTGCTTGAACTCGACCATGATATTGAAAACCAGAACGGTCAAAAGAAACTTCTTTAATGCCTTTTTCCAACGCGCGTTCAGCAATCAATTTACCAACTACTGCTGCGGCTTCTTTGTTTCCTGTATATTTTAATTGCTCATTGATAGCTTTTTCTGTAGTAGAAGCAACCACCAAAGTTTCAGAACCCTTTAATGCAATAACCTGCGCATAAATATGACGATGGGTACGATGTACCACTAAGCGAGTTGCATCCAGTTCATGGAGTTTATGTCGTGCACGGCTAGCACGACGAATACGAGCTATTTTCTTATCCATATATTATTTTATTTTTTCTTTGTCTCTTTAGTGCGCATGATTTCATCAGAGTAACGAACGCCCTTACCTTTATAAGGTTCAGGACGACGATAAGAACGCAATTCTGCTGCAACTTGGCCAATTTCCTGCTTATCTGCACCTTCCAATATAATTTCAGTCTGTGAAGGACATTTCACAGTAATGCTTGCTGGCAGCTTATGCTCTATCAGATGAGAGAAACCTAATGATAAACTTACAGTATTGCCTATAATGGCTACACGATAACCGACACCAACAAGCAGAAGTTTCTTAGTGAATCCTTCTGTGACACCAATAACCATTGCATTCAATAAAGAACGCGTCGTACCTGCTTGTGCCCATGCATCAATAAAATCTTTACGCGGTGAAAAAGTTAATTTATTATCAGCATATTTAACTTTAACCGCTTTATGAATTGTACGAGTAAGTTCGCCATTTTTACCTTTAATTATTATAACTTGACCGTCAAGCTTAACCTCTACGCCGACAGGAATAATGACAGGTGCTTTCGCCATACGAGACATTATTTTCCTCCCGAATTAAGCTACGTAGCAGAGAATTTCGCCACCTAAACCTGCTTGACGAGCTTCACGATCAGTCATGACACCTTTAGAAGTGGAAATAATAGAAATACCTAAACCAGCCTTAACCTGTGGTAAGTTATCTTTTTTCTTATAGATACGCAAACTTGGTCGGCTTATACGTTGAATGTTTTCTACAACAGCTTTACCATGAAAATATTTCAATGTAATTTTTAATGTTGGCTTGATGTCGCCTTCAATTATATAATCTTTTATATAACCTTCTTCCTTAAGCACTGTAGCGATCGCTACTTTTAACTTAGAGGAAGGCATATTAATCATAGCTTTATTAGCGGCCTGCCCGTTACGGATACGGGTTAGGATATCCGCGATTGGATCTTGCATACTCATCTACCTTTACTCCATTGATTCAATTTGCGGTAGTTACCAACTAGCCTTCTTAATACCTGGGATTTCACCACGCATAGCGGATTCACGGACTTTAATACGACTTAAGCCAAATTTTCGTAGAAAACCATGTGGCCGCCCAGTTTGTCGACAGCGATTACGTTGACGAGAAGGACTTGAATCACGTGGCAGCTTCTGAAGCTTAAGAACAGCATTCCAACAATCTTCATTAGAAGTATTTACATTAGAGATAATTTCTTTCAATTCTATGCGTTTTAGAAAAAATTTTTTAGCTAATTTTGTGCGTTTAATATCACGTGCTTTCATTGATTGTTTAGCCATGAATATCCTGCCTTATTTCGGAACGGAAAATTAAACGCCATTAATAGTGCAAGCGCTTCATCATCTGATTTAGCAATAGTAGTAATAGTAATATCTAAACCACGTACACGATCTACTTTATCATAATCGATTTCAGGAAAGATGATTTGTTCACGTATACCAATACTATAGTTACCGCGACCATCAAATGATTTAGTGGATAAACCACGAAAATCACGAATACGTGGCACAGCAATATAAATCAGACGCTCAAAAAATTCCCACATACGTTCGCCACGCAGTGTTACTTTACATCCAATTGGGTAGCCCTGACGTATTTTAAAACCTGCGATAGATTTTCTCGCTTTAGTAATAAATGGTTTTTGCCCTGTTATTGCCGCTAAATCAGCAGCTGCATTATCAATCAGCTTTTTATCAGTAACAGCTTTACCAACACCCATGTTCAGGGTGATTTTCTTGACCTGAGGGACTTGCATGACAGAATTATAGCCATACTGACTCATCAACTTTTTGACTACTTCGTATTTGTAGTAATCATGCAGCTTCGACATCATATACTCCAAAAATTACTTAATAGTTTCATTGTTAGATTTAAAGAAACGTACTTTTTTGCCATTTTCAATTCTAAAACCTACTCGGTCAGCCTTGCCAATTATTGTTGTTAAATTAAAGATTGCAATGTTAGAAACATCAATTGCTGCTTCTTTTTCAAGAATACCACCTGGTTGATTTATAGTTGGGACAGGCTTCTGATGTTTCTTAACCAGATTAATTCCTTCAACAATAACCTTTCCAGAAGAAAGAACCTGTTTTACTTTACCGCGTTTGCCTTTATCTTTGCCAGCTAATACGATGACGTCGTCATCACGACGAATTTTCGTTGCCATTATTCCATGCTACCCCATTTTTGCTTAGAGTTAGAGTACCTCTGGTGCCAGAGAGATAATTTTCATAAACTTTTCAGTACGAAGTTCACGAGTTACTGGCCCAAAAATACGCGTACCGATAACTTGCTTACTTGTATTATTTAATAATACACAAGCATTCTTATCGAAGCGAATGATAGAACCATCAGGGCGACGAACACCCTTCTTAGTGCGCACTACCACAGCTTTTAGAACATCACCTTTTTTTACCTTACCACGTGGAATTGCTTCTTTAATAGTAATTTTTATGATATCACCTATATCTGCGTAGCGACGATGAGAACCACCCAGAACCTTGATACACATTACGCGTCGTGCACCGGAATTATCAGCTACGTTTAGCCTAGTCTGTTCTTGGATCATATTAGTGCTCTGCCCCCTCAATATCAATCACAATTAAATATTTTCTTACTACAATTTAAAGAGACAATCCACCCTCTCATTATGGGTATAACACGTAATTATAACACTGAAATATCAATATTGATAGAAAAAATAAATAACTTCTTTATTAAGAAGCGCCTATTCTCTAATAAGGCAGTTTTATTAAAGAATAGCTTTTTCTAGAACTCGAACAAGTATCCATGACTTCTTTTTTGACAATGGGCGAGTTTGACGGATTTCTACTAGATCACCGACACCGCATTGATTATTCTCGTCATGTACATGCAATTTTGTTGTACGACGGATAAACTTACTATATAAAGGATGCTTTACAATACGCTCAATAGCAACCACAATAGATTTTTCCATCTTATCGCTAGTTACACGACCTTGCAAAGTACGGATTTTATCACTCATTAGGCACCTGTCTTTTCAGTCAATAAAGTCTTAATGCGTGCAATATCACGACGTACCAATCTCAATATGTGAGATTGTTTCAGCTGTCCACTTACTGCTTGTATACTCAAGTTAAACTGCTCACGTAGTGAGTTAAATAGCTCAGTATTCAACTCTTCAACGCTTTTTTTACGCAGCTCTTTTACTTTCATTACATCACCGTCTTAGTTATAAATGTGGTTTTGATGGGCAGTTTTGCTGCCGCCAACTTAAATGCTTGATGAGCTAATTCTTCTGGAACACCATCCATTTCATAAAGAACTTTCCCAGGTTGTATCAAGGCAACCCAATATTCTACATTACCTTTACCTTTACCCATACGCACTTCAAGTGGCTTTTCAGTAATAGGTTTATCTGGGAATATACGGATCCAGATTTTACCCTGACGCTTAACTGCACGAGTCATAGCACGTCGTGCCGCTTCAATCTGACGTGCAGTCAGACGTCCACGACCTACTGCCTTTAAACCGAAAGTACCGAAGCTAACATCTCTACCTACAGCTAGGCCACGATTGCGGCCTTTATGCATGTTACGAAACTTCGTATGCTTTGGTTGCAACATCAGCGACTCTCCTTGCGGCTTTTGCGTTGCTGCTTTTTAGGCTGAACTATAGATTTCTCAATCTGTTCAACAGCAGCCATACCACCTAAGATCTCATCTTTAAAGATCCATACCTTAACGCCGAGCACACCATAAGTGCTGTGCGCTTCTGCAATATTATAATCAATATCAGCCCGCAAAGTATGCAACGGCACACGGCCTTCACGATACCACTCAGTACGTGCAATTTCAATACCGCCTAAACGACCACTAACTTCCACTTTGATGCCTTTTGCACCTAAACGCATAGCATTTTGCACTGCTCGTTTCATAGCTCGACGGAACATAACACGACGTTCTAGCTGTGAAGCAATACTATCAGCAACTAATTTAGCATCCAGTTCAGGCTTACGTACTTCAGTAATATTTATTTGCGCAGGAACACCAGCAATATTTGCTACTATTTTACGTAGTTTTTCAATATCTTCACCTTTTTTACCGATAACGATACCAGGACGGGCCGTGTAAATAGTTACACGAATGCTTTTTGCAGGACGTTCAATAACGATACGTGAAATAGATGCCTTTACTAGTTCTTTATTTAAAAACTGACGTACTTTAAAATCGCTATCTAGGTTATCAGCAAATTCTTTTGTACTTGCATACCAAGTAGAGTTCCAAGGTTTGACAATACCCAGGCGAATACCATTCGGATGTACTTTCTGACCCATTATTAGTCTCCAGAGTATCGATCAGAAACACCAACAATAATGTGGCTGGTGCGCTTCAAAATACGATCTGCTCGACCTTTCGCGCGAGGCATAATGCGTTTCATAGTTGAACCTTCGTTAACGAAAATTTTTGTAACTTTTAAGTCATCAATATCAGCACCATCGTTGTGCTCAGCGTTAGCAATAGCAGATTTTAGTACTTTCTTTACTAAACCAGCAGCTTTCTTATTGGTATAATTCAGAATTTCTAAAGCTTTTGAGACTTTCTTACCACGAATCAGATCGGCTACTAAACGAACCTTCTGAGCAGAAGAACGAGCGTGACGATGCATAGCAATAGTTTCCATCTCTTCCTCCTGTAATTAACGTTTCTTAACTCTTTTGTCAGCCGCATGGCCGCGATAAGTACGGGTCGGTGCGAACTCACCTAATTTATGACCAACCATCTCATCGGTAACATAAACTGGAACATGCTGACGACCATTATGAATAGCGATGATCAAACCGATCATCTTAGGGAAAATCGTTGAACGACGGGACCAAGTCTTGAGAGGCTTTTTATCTCTGTTTTCCACCGCTTTTTCTACTTTTTTTAGTAAGTGCAGGTCAATAAAAGGGCCTTTCTTGAGAGAACGTGGCATTGTTTATCCTTTAATTATTTTTTAGAACGATGACGCACGATATATTTATCAGTACGCTTATTGCTACGGGTTTTTTTACCTTTAGTTTGAACACCCCAAGGTGTTACTGGATGTTTACCAAAGTTACGACCTTCCCCACCACCATGAGGATGGTCTACTGGGTTCATTGCTGTACCACGAACGGTAGGACGAATTCCACGCCAACGGCTAGCACCGGCTTTACCCAGAACACGTAGCATATGCTCCGCATTACCAACTTCACCTAATGTCGCACGGCAATCAGAAAGTATTTTACGCATTTCGCCAGAACGTAAACGAATAGTTACATAACTATCATCACGTGCAACAATTTGTACATAAGCACCGGCTGAACGAGCTAGTTGACCACCTTTACCAGGTTTAAGCTCAACATTATGAACCGTTGAACCAACAGGAATATTACGCATAGGTAAAGCGTTACCTGACTTAATTGGTGCATATCCACCAGACTGAATTTTTTCACCAACTTTTAAGCCTTTTGGTGACAAAATGTAACGACGTTCTCCGTCTTTATAGAGAACTAACGCAATATTTGCAGAACGGTTTGGATCATATTCCAGACGCTCAACAGTAGCAGGAATATCATCTTTATTACGTTTAAAATCAATCAGACGATAATGTTGTTTATGACCACCACCAATATGACGCGTAGTAATACGGCCATTGTTATTACGTCCACCAGTTCCGTTGATTTTTTCTAGCAATGGAGCATAAGGTTTACCCTTATGCAGTTCATGGTTAATCACTTTAACTACGTGGCGGCGACCAGGAGACGTAGGTTTACATTTAATAACTGTCATTATTATTTATTCCTCCGATTACCCTGCGCCACCGATGAAGTCAAGACTCTGGCCTTCTTTCAAAGTGACGTAAGCTTTTTTCCAGTTGCTACGATGACCAATACGCTGAGCATGACGTTTTACTTTACCTTTAACCAGTAAAGTATTTACACCATTAACTTCAACTTCAAACAGTTTTTGTACAGTAAACTTAATTTCTGATTTAGTAGCATCTTTCGCTACTTTAAGCACGATGGTATTACTTTTTTCCATTACTGTAGAAGTTTTTTCAGAGACATGTGGTTCACGTAGTACTTTTAGTAGACGTTCTTCATGAATCATACTAGCATCTCCTCAATATGCTTTACAGCATTAGCAGTCATAACTACTTTATCGAAAGCAATTAGACTAACAGGATCTATACCGATTGCATTACGAACATCAACTTTATATAAGTTACGAGCTGCTAAAAACAAGTTTTTATTAACCTCATTCGTGACAATCAATACATTATCTAACGCCATTTTCTTTAATTTTTTCATTAGAAGCTTAGTTTTTGGTGCTTCCAATGCAAATTTATTGACAACAACTAGACGATTCTGACGTACTAACTCAGATAAAATACTTTTCAAAGCACCATGGTACATTTTTTTATTTACTTTTTGACTGTGATCCTGTTGTCTCGCTGCAAAGGTGACACTACCAGAGCGCAAAATTGGGCTTTTAACTGAACCAACACGTGCACGACCAGTGCCTTTTTGAGACCATAGTTTTTTACCAGAACCTGAAATCTCAGCACGAGTTTTCTGAGCACAAGTACCTTGACGAGCACCAGCTGCATACGCAACAACCACTTGATGTACAAGCGCTTCATTAAAATCAATTCCAAAGGTAGTTTCAGAAACAGTCAGCACGCTTTGCGCATCTTTCATTATCAATTCCATGCTATATCCTTGACCTTACGCTTTAACAGCTGGTTTTACAAGCAGATTGCTTCCAGTTGCACCTGGAACAGCACCCTTAACCAATAAAAGATTACGCTCAGCGTCAACGCGTACTACATTCAGACTTTGAACAGTTACACGTTCATTAGCTAATTGGCCTGCCATTTTTTTACCTTTAAATACTTTACCTGGAGTTTGATTTTGGCCAATAGAACCTAAAACACGGTGTGATAAAGAGTTACCATGAGTGGCGTCCTGAGTGCGAAAATTCCAGCGTTTAACCGTACCAGCAAAACCCTTACCTTTAGAAGTACCAGTAATATCAACTTTTTTAACGTCAGAAAAAATTTCAATAGTAATGGTTTGACCTACAGAAAATTCTTCATTTTCATTCAAACGAAATTCACGTAGGATACGGCCAGCTTCAACACCAGATTTAGCAAAATGTCCAGCTTCAGGTTTCTTTATACGGCTTATTTTTTTAGTACCAGTAGTAATCTGAATTGCATTATAATAATCTGTTTTCAGACTCTTAACCTGAGTTACTCGGTTATTTTCAATTTCTATAACAGTTACAGGAATAGAAACACCATTCTCAGTGAAAATACGTGTCATTCCTACTTTCTTTCCTATTAAACCAATCATTTCTTTAACCTCTCAATAGCACAAACGACCTGATTAACCCAGGCTGATCTGCACATCTACACCCGCAGCTAGATCTAGACGCATCAGAGCATCAACTGTTTTCTCAGTTGGCTCAACGATATCAACCAGACGCTTATGCGTACGAATTTCGTACTGATCACGGGCATCTTTATTAACATGCGGCGAAATCAAAACAGTAAACCGTTCTTTACGTGTAGGTAACGGGATCGGACCACGTACTTGAGCGCCAGTGCGCTTAGCAGTTTCAACGATTTCCGCAGTTGATTGATCAATTAAACGATGATCAAAGGCTTTTAGACGGATACGGATTCTTTGGTTCTGCATGAGACCAGAGCTCCAACTATTTATAAACGTAATAATTACTCATTTTCCCTATAAATCAATAGGGAATATAATTATTCTCATAATAACCTCAAAATCAGAGGTATTGTTGTTAACAGAGCTTTACTTCTTGCTAACCTTTATAACCAAGCTCCTAAATTAGAATTAGAAAGCCCGTGCATTATACGTAATTTCAAAATAAGAGCAAGCCATAGATAGAAAATTCTATAAAATTTATTTATAAATATCTTAAATAAAATTTAAGAGATCTTTATAAGTGAAACACTAATTAAATTATTTCTTTTCACTCAGACTATTAACCTGTAGGTAATTTTTAGACTAGGTATCACATTCCAAAAATAATATGAGTTTTTAAGTAATTCAAATTTAACTTTTAAGCAGTCTTTTATAGACTGCAATAGAGCTTTACTAATCAATACTGATTGGCATAATTTCTGACTGTACAGCTAAACATATCGATACAAAGTGATTTAAGCTCTCAATGAGAATTGAAATGATAATTTTATACCCCCTCTATTCGCCTATTAAGTCGGTTTACTATAGCATTCATTTAAGGATGTGTCGACGGGATAAAGTCGGTGTTTTTACACAAAATTCTGTATAACAAACGGGTTAATTCCTATTTTCCAGTAAATAAATGTTTTGCAGACCAAAATATCTGTAAATTCTTTGCTATTATCTGTAAATATCTGATCCGTAGCTATGGAACTCTCAATTAAGATCAGGTAAGAAATATCAAGTATTGGGAAGGGATCTTTAACATTGTAAAGACGGATAAAACTCATCAAGGAGCACAATTTATACCTATAAAAATGTAATGTCGTAAGGTTTTATCGTTTACCATTTACAAATGACATTTAAACTATGTACATACAATCAGAGTCGTAGTTTTTAAACGCTTTATGTTTCGACTTTAATTCTCTACACCTCATTTCACGAAAATTCTTTATTCTTAGCCTGCGTAAATAATTATTCATGCTATGGATCGAGAAATAAAATTCCTTATGTAGTTTAAAAATTCGCATACGATTCTACTGTTAGTAGATAGTAGGAGAAAAAAAGAAAACGTTTTTGTAAAAGATAATTACGACTTCTTTTGAACAACCAATAGCATTGTTGATAAACTATGGAGAACATACCTGTTATCTTAGGCTATGTTAACAACATTTGTTGATAGAAATCCTTTCTACTATATAAAGGTTTTTCGCTATAGAACGATTCCAATGGAAAAGAAAATAGTCATTCAGATCAAAAAGCTTTTCTCTTTATTCCTTACTAACATAAAACTATATCTTATTAGTTGACTTATCGATCATCTGTTGGATGATGTTGATTTATGTATTGAAGAAAATCTTTATGCTTTATTACACCCATATTATCATAGTAAACATATTATCCGATCGGAAGATTTATTATAGTTACGATATCACTTTAAAATTTTCGATTGCAGGAAATATTTAACAAACTAATTAGAAGTTCTCTCGTAAAACTAAATCATAAGGATAAATATTTTAGTTATCTGAGATGTATGTTAAATAGTTTAACTTTACAGGAGTCAGCGAAATAAACTGTTATTGTTTTGAAAACAACGTTCATATTGCATAATTGCTTTCTTGGTTCAATAGCAAATTGACAATATAAATATATATAGTGGTATTGTTGAAGTTAATAAAACATTTTTTCCTAAACCTTTTAAGGAAAGTATTCTCTTGCGCATATGAAAAGTAAAAAAGGCGGGAAAAAGAAGAAATAAAAGAAAAGAACAAATCTCAATCTTAATTGACTAAGATAAATAGGGTCACAATGTGACCAATGAAATTTTGAAGAGTTTAATGCAGAGTGTGTTGTGTTAGCTAATTTTTTGAGATTACTTTTAATAAAGAGTCTATCTTTTACTCAGATTGAGCTAAATGGTACTAAACCTTTACCAGCAAGCATGAATTTAATCACTATCGTATAAATAATGATTATTAATCAAAGATTAATTGGTAAGAATTTCATAAAATGTGAACAGTTATATTAATCAATTAACACATGCTTAAGTAGATTCTATGATGTTATGGGGTTGTTTTATTTACTAAATTACTTGGCTTGAAGCCAATTGCTTGAAACTTAAATAATTAAAATACTGATATAACTATAAATTGCTCTGCGAACAAAGCGAGAAGTTTTTAACATAGCAGAAAAGCAAATGTTCTCTTTGCGTACCATCAGTAGACTAAAACAGAAATACCTTGAATAGAAGGTAGATAATTGTGCCTGTGTAATTTAAGCGATACGTTGATATTTTAGGGCATGCAGCACAAATGCTGTTAGTTATGCAAACAGGTAATGTGCGAGTATTTTACTTTCTGAAGACATGCGGCACCGAAAGTTAAGGGTGAATGCGTAGGTTTTAGCTAGTAAAAAATTGCGATATGCCGCTAACAAATCTTTGATACTTTATTTGCAAGGTTTCAACATATCCTAGATGATAAAAAGATAATCAAAAAAAATCGGGAAGAGCACATCTAACATGCACTAATTCCTGTTAGTAAATGGGGTCGTCAAATAAAAATGAAGAATCTGACACTCGAAGCATAATAATTCAAGAAAAAGAACTCTTTCAATGGAATTTAGGCTGATTCAAGCTATTCAGGGCGCTGAACTGATAAACTTGGTGATTTTATAATAACTTTTAAGTAGATAATTATTTTTATTGCCTTTTATTTTCATACTTAACTTCTAGTAACTAATTGGAGATAGAATTGTTTGAAAAATAAAATAAAAAATCTCTCTCTTTTTAAGAGAGAGATTAATTTTTACTTAAAATTAAAAAGGTAATTTATACTATTTAAATTTATTCCATTAATTTATTGTACTGCGTCAATATCTGTAATAATAGATAAATTTACTTCCTTATTTTTAATTAATTGAGTTGCTTAAAGCAGGAGTTTTCCATAAAGGCTAACAATAATAGCTACTTTTTAATCTACTAATGAAAGTTATGTAATTATCCAAAATTAAAAATTTCATGTTTTTATCACCAATTCGATTACATCGATAGATAGAGAGACATTTTTATCGATAGATTAAAATCTTTTTAACAACACTGAATGATAATAATTTTACAACTATTATAAAAAAGAGGCTTTTGCCTCTTTTTTATATTTAATAGCTTATTAAGAAATAATTTTAGAAACGACACCTGCACCGACTGTGCGACCACCTTCACGAATAGCAAAACGAAGTCCTTCATCCATCGCAATTGGTGCTATTAATGTCACTTTCATTTTGATATTATCACCTGGCATTACCATCTCTACGGATTCTGGTAATTCAATTGTGCCAGTTATATCCGTCGTTCTAAAATAGAACTGTGGACGATAACCTTTAAAGAATGGCGTGTGGCGACCGCCCTCATCTTTGCTTAAAATATAAACTTCTGATTCAAATTGAGTATGCGGATTGATTGAACCTGGTTTTGCTAATACTTGACCACGCTCTACATCTTCACGCTTAGTACCACGTAATAAAATCCCTACGTTCTCACCTGCACGACCTTCGTCTAATAACTTACGAAACATTTCTACGCCAGTACATGTTGTTTTTATTGTATCTTTAATTCCAACGATTTCGATTTCTTCACCAACCTTAACAATACCATATTCTACACGTCCTGTTACTACGGTTCCGCGACCTGAGATCGAAAATACATCTTCGATTGGCAATAAGAATGGTTTATCTATCGCACGCTCTGGTTCTGGGATATAGAAATCTAATGTATCCGCTAACTCTATAATTTTCTCTTCCCATTCTGAAACACCTTCTAACGCCTTCAATGCTGAACCTTTGATTACTGGCGTGTCCTCTCCTGGGAAATCATACTGAGAAAGGAGTTCACGTACCTCCATTTCAACTAGTTCCAACAACTCTTCATCATCAACCATGTCACATTTATTTAAAAAAACAATGATATAAGGAACACCTACCTGTCGACCTAATAGGATATGTTCACGCGTTTGTGGCATTGGGCCATCTGTTGCCGCAACTACTAAGATTGCTCCGTCCATTTGTGCCGCACCAGTGATCATGTTTTTTATATAATCTGCGTGCCCTGGGCAATCAACGTGGGCGTAATGACGGGTTAATGTATCATATTCTACGTGAGAAGTGGAAATGGTAATACCACGCGCTTTTTCTTCCGGTGCATTATCAATTTGATCAAATGCGAGCGCACTTCCACCATATTTTTTTGCTAAAATAGTACTAATTGCTGCAGTTAAAGTTGTTTTACCATGGTCAACGTGGCCAATTGTGCCAACGTTAACGTGTGGTTTTTTACGTTCAAATTTTTCTTTAGACATTATATTATCCCTCTAAGATACGGAATCGGTGGTTTCACCCATTAACCAATCAGTGAAAATCATATACTCGTTTCTTATTTTTTCACAGGAAAAATCAGGGAACAATTAAGAATACATTCTAGGAGTGGTGCTGATAGGCAGATTCGAACTGCCGCCCACACCCTTACCAAGGGTGTGCTCTACCAACTGAGCTATATCAGCACATATTGGAGCGGACAGCGGGAATCGAACCCGTATCATCAGCTTGGAAGGCTGAGGTAATAACCATTATACGATGCCCGCAATAAACCTCGGCTACCTGACTTTAATCAGCTGAAAATTTTATCTTAAGTATTTTGTATTAAGGCACATCTTAATCTGAACACTTAATATAAAACTTATGATGGTGGGAGAAGGATTCGAACCTTCGAAGTCTATGACGGCAGATTTACAGTCTGCTCCCTTTGGCCGCTCGGGAATCCCACCTTTTACTTATTATACAAATTTTTAATAATGCCGGCACCAAGAATCGAACTCGGGACATACTGATTACAAGTCAGTTGCTCTACCAACTGAGCTATACCGGCATTATAGGTATTACGAATTTTAAGTAGAGAACGAGCATGTTGCAACAAAAAATTAAAATTTTTGTTTATTTTTATTTTTTTGCTTATTAAAATGTTTAATTTAACCTTTTTCCTGATATTTTCTAAAAAATCCTTAAATAGGACTAAGTTAAGAAATATTATTGGTATTAATCACTCTCTCTTTATAAGAGAGCGTCACTTACAGATCGTACCATGAAAAAACAAGCAGTCATACAGATTAAAAAGATTATCTCATTATAATCCGTACCAACCAAAACCTATATCTCATTAATTTTAGGCTACTAGATAACAATATTTTAGATGGTGTTAATTCATGCATTGAACAATTTATTCCATTTTATTCCACCCATATTGTTACAATTAACATGTTATAATCCGCGCTAGAAACATATTCATTATTGTTAATAATATCATTATAAAATTTGATTGCACGAAAAGATTTAACAAATTAACTGGAAATCTATTGGCGAAACTACATCACAAGGATAAATGATTTAATTATTAATGATACAGCTTGAATAACTTAATTTTATGAGAGTGAATAAAATTCATAGGGATTAATTTTAAAAAAACAGCGTTAAGATGGCATCATTACTTTCTTGCTTCAAAGGTGTACAGTAAATATAAGTGCTTAAATAGTATTATTTAAGTTGAGAAAATATTTTTTCTGAATACTTTCAAGAGAAATATTATATCACAAATAAGGGAAATCCAGAAAGCGCATAAAATAAGTATATAAAAGAAAAGAGAGAATTGCGCGGTATTAATTGCTCGAGATAAAAATGGTGAGCATTGTAACCGATAAAATCTTAAAGAGATTAATGCAGAGTGTGTTATGATATTTTTTAAACTGATTTTCGATAAAGAATCCATCTATTGCTTTGATGTAGATAAAAATTGTATAAATAAAATTTATCAACCAGACTAAAATTAGTCATCATCATCTAATAAAGTTGCATAACTAGAAATTTATTAATAACGAATTTCATATTTAAAATATCAATGCAGCTCTCTCTAAGATGAGAGAGAATAAAGGTATATTGCTTCTGAAATATTCATGATATTAGTAGTGTTTTATATTCTACGATATGTTAATTTTTTAAGAATTCAGCAAGATGCTTGCAATTACTCTTATAGAAAGAGTAAGCGGGTAAATCAGTAAGATAACAGACTGCTTCATGTGTTACTCTGCCTGATTATCAAAAATGTTTTATGATCTCTCTTCTGAAATTATTAATTTCAGACGACTAAATTTTTCATGATATCGTAAAAAGGGGCATAGTAATATGTTTGACTTGGCTTTTAATTTTTTTAACACGCAAGTATTATCCGCATCTAATTACGATTAGATAATATTTTAAGCAAAAGTGCCTACAGGAGTAGGCAGGGTCTATGGGGTTCATGTCCAACAAATAATACTGGATCTCCTTCATTGAGAAGGAGTAATTGAAAATATTTTTTCCGATGAATTTATTACCTATAAGGTGATATAGATAATCCTATCCATTTTGTTATAGGAACAAACACAAAGATAACTAGGCAGTTAGACCTAACAAATATGAACAGGATCATAATTTCTATGTCTCTGAGATACTACCAAGAAGGTAATATACCAAAATATAACCCAAACTAAACTGCTTTCCATTATTAATAATGGCTGGAATAATTTCTTAAAAATATGGTAAAGTGTCAAATTATTGACCAGTCTCTATCTGTTAAATAAATGATTATCTGCGGTACTTTTGCCATAGGCGTTTGTCGCTACTACTGCTGTTTAAAGATTGATTTAATTACCTAATCATTAAAAAAAAGAGGGCACCACATCCTCCATAACAAACCTAGGAGATACAGTTAAGAAACGGCGCTCTCATGGGAATTTAGGAGTTCAGCAAAGTTTATCGCTTACTCTTGATAAGCATCTTCGACTGCAATGAAGATCTTTACGTCTACACACAGTGACACCGATAATGAGAATTAGGAAAAGGCAATCACTTTATCTACTAGAAAACTGCATTTATGCTATCAGAACAGAAAAAACCTAGTGGTATCACTTAAATTAAGCAAGTACCATATGGCTTGCACTCTTTAAACCATTACTGTTTTAGTTTGTTTATGCCAAAACAAGATAACATCTACTTTTTTCATCAAAAAGTCAATTAGGACTTTATGAAAGTATCAGTTCATGCCTTGCAGGTTATAGGTATATGAGAGAAACTCTTTGACACTTTCGCACGCTTTAAACAATACAGAAACGAACTGTAAGCATATTTCGTTTCTGATACAATTCCATAATCTTCAGCACTTTCATCTTAATATTTATAATAATAATTTATATGAATCTCTTATAGCAGATAATCATTTATAGTCAATAAAATATCCGCTCGGCGACAAAGCGCCAGTTAAGTATGTTTGTTGCAGCATGAATTAGATTACCGCCTTAACAGCGGTGCTATCAGCTAGCTATTCAGCGTTACAAATTAGTTTATTAAAACAATTGTGGTAATATCTTATTTTGTGGATACCCCTTCTAAGATAAATTTTATGTTATATAATCTCTCTGTTGCTAAAATCATCTATGAAATCAATCCCAGGATTTGTAAGCATCTCCGAAACTTCATACACTAGAAATGATCATAAACTCCTTATATGACGATGGAAACTAATCCTTATTATAATTTTTTCTCTAATATATCCCTCCAGTGCCATCTAACTATGAGAATATAGCTGTGCAACGAAGGTCTATATGATAACCCTAAACAGAACAACTAATAAAAAGTTTTTATTAAAAATAATATTATTTTTTCTAAAAAAACGGGTAATTCGCGATAAATTATTTATTAATTACAAAAATTGTAAAAACTCCACGCTTAAAGAAATGCGATCGTTATTGTGCAAGCAATTTTATTGGTTATGAATAATTATAACAACCTGTACACAGGTCCATATTGACTTATGAAACAACAACAAAATCGTTTAATAACGCCTTATTTAGAATTTGACCGTAAACATTGGGCAACATTACGTGACTCTGTTCCACTACAGCTACTAACGAATAAAGAACTGCTAGAGCTTAAAGGTATTAATGATGAAATTTCAATGGATGAAGTAAATAAAATTTATCTTCCTATTTCACGGCTGCTTAATTTCTATATTAGTTCAAATTTATTTAGAAAAACTGTTTTAGAGCAGTTTTTAGGTACTATTGGTACTAAAGTACCTTATGTTATTGGTATTGCAGGTAGTGTTTCTGTTGGTAAAAGTACAACAGCTCGCCTATTACAAACTTTATTAAGTCGATGGCCTGAGCATCGTAAAGTTGATCTTATTGCAACAGATGGTTTTTTATACCCAAATCAGATTTTAAACGAACGTGGAATAATGAAAAAAAAAGGATTTCCAGAATCCTATGATATGCATCGTTTAATAAAATTTATTTCTGATATAAAATCAGGAGTTAAAAATGTTACCGCTCCGGTATACTCCCATTTCACTTATGATATTGTTCCTGGTAAAAAGCAAGTAATTAAACAACCTGATATTCTTATTTTAGAAGGCTTAAACATTTTTCAAAACAAAATGGATTATCCAGATGTTCCGAATCATGTTTTCGTATCTGATTTTATCGATTTTTCTATTTATGTTGATGCTCCAGAAAATTTATTGGAAAAATGGTATATCAGTCGATTTTTAAAATTCTGCCAAGGGGCTTTCTCCAATCCTAACACCTATTTTTATCATTATTCTAAATTAGATAAAAAAGAAGCAATGAATACGGCTAAAATAATATGGGAGGAAATTAATAAAATTAATTTAAAAGAAAATATAATACCAACCAAAGAAAGAGTCAGCTTAATTATGACTAAAGGCTCTAATCATTTAATTAGAAGTGTTAGATTAAGAAAATAATTCTAAATTTTAAATCATTGATGAATTTTAGCTAAATTATCATAATTAATATGGCCGTAATGAAATTTTACCACCTATATAAGAAACAATTTTACCATTTTGTTCTAATAAAATTGCGCCGTGTTCATTAACACCTCTCACGATACCAACTTCAAGGTGGTTATCAATATGTAATTTTACTTTTTTAAATAAAAAGTTATCCAACGCCTGCCAACGTTTAATAAAAGGAAAAAAACCATATTTCTCAAATTGCACTAATTCATGGCGCAATTTTAAAATAATTTGACCAGCGATCACATTTCTTTCTATTTGAAAACCAGAATCCTGAAGATTAATCCATCCTTGATTTATAATCATTTCATAATTACAACTCATTGCGATATTCAGCCCAAGACCAATTACAATATGCGCTGAATCAATAGTTTTACCTATCATTTCAATTAAAATACCAGCAAGCTTTTTATCTTTAAGATAAAGATCATTAGGCCATTTAACTTTTATATTACTACCACTAAGTTTATTAAGAGTCTCTGCTATCACAATACCAGAAACTAAACTTAACTTCATAACAGCAGCAGGGCCGCCTTGATATAAATACCAGTATAATGATAAATAAAGATTACAGCCAAAAGGAGAAGCCCAATATCGACCACATCGCCCTCTACCGGCTGCTTGATATTCAGCAATACAAACATCACCTAAATTTAATTGATCAATACGTTCAAGTAGGTATTGATTAGTAGATTTAATAACTGGTTTTATAATTATATTTCCGCATTTCACTAAACTATAAATTTTATTATAGTCTAATAAATCTATTTTTTTAGTAAGTTGATAGTCATTACTAGCAATAGTATTAACCTCAATACCCAATTTATATAGTACCTTAATATGTTTATCAATACCCACTTTCGTTATGCCAAGTAATTCACCTAACTGTTTACCTGAATATATTCTACCATCAGAAAGTATTTTAATAAGTTTTAAAGAAAAAGTTATTTCTTTCATGAAATAGTATCCATAGCGTTTACTTCACCATATTTACCAATAAAACGCACTTCAGGTTCTAATTTAATAGCGAATTTCTCTATAACTTTTTTTCGGATATAACGGGCTAAATCTACAATATCTTCTCCGGTCGCATTATTTTTATTAATTAAAACCAACGCTTGCTCCATATGTACCGCAGCACCACCATGTTGATAACCCTTTAGATCACATTGATCAATTAGCCATCCGGCAGAAAGCTTTTTTGTACCATCAATTTGGGGATACTCCGGACATAAAGAATGACAAGCTTTTATTTTATTTGCAGCTATATTAGAAATAACAGGATTTTTAAAAAAACTACCCGCGTTTCCTACTAAAAATGGATTAGGTAATTTACTTTGTCGAATTTTACAAACAACATCAAAGATAATTTCTGCTGTTACTGTTTGCGATACTAAGGATGTTAAACCAATATATGTTAATATAGGTTTCCATAGTTTGTTAAGTTTCAAACCAACTGAAACAACAGCGAAATTTTTACGATATTTATGCTTAAAAATACTATCTCGATAACCGAATTGACATGCAGTAACATCTAAACAATATCGTTTACCATTGTCCAGATTAACAATGTCAACATAATCACATATATCTTTAAATTCCATGCCATAGGCACCGATATTCTGTACAGGAGCTGCCCCTACAGATCCTGGAATTAACGCCATATTTTCTAATCCATAGATGCCATTTCTTATAAGTACTTCAACTAATTGATGCCAATTGTTTCCTGCACCAACATGAATAAACCATTCTTGAGATGATTCAGTTATCTCTAAAGCTGTAATTTTATTTAAAATAACTAAGCCATCAAAATCTCTAATAAAGAGAACATTACTCCCACCACCCAACAATAAAACAGGCCACCCTTTAAGTCGTGCGTTCTTCCATAAGATAAGTAATTCTTCTATTGAAAAAGCTGAATATATTTCTTTTGCCTTGGCTGAAAGCCTAAAAGTATTATAATTTTTTAATTCACTATGATTATAAAAATTCATATATTAAAAACTTAATTCATATATAGTTATTATATAGTTGTATATCCATGAAGATAATAAGATTTATTTTAAATAATTCAAGTTTAACTTTGAACTAATTTATCGTAGACTGCAATAGTGTTTTACTTAGTTATACTAACTCTGGTGCATGGAATTTCAGATATGCTAGGTACCACCTGATTGATTTAATAGATGATGTTAATAACAGAAAAATGATATGTATAAAACACCTACCATAAGGTATCCGCAAAACCAGATATTATCTCTGATCCTTTATATGAACTCATCCGTAATTGTTTGGCAGATAGATGATAATAGCGCTGTTAAAACTGAGCTTGAAGATATACTACGATAACCTACTCAACGTGGCTTGAGACGAATATTATTCTTGTAGTCTATAACAATTATTTACTACAAAAAACTATATAACCTAATATAGGTAACTTTAAGATTAAAGTGCTTAAAATCAGTGAGGCAGTTAGTAGTAACGGAATATACTTCTAAATATGCTTGCTAGCAACTTATCTGAAACGTACAAAAAAAATATTGAAATCTACTACCATACCTATACCTGTACCTGCTAGGTATTTGCATCGATGATTTTCACGAAGCTATTGAAGAGGCGCTGTGGGTTCTTTATAAGAAAGAACATGGTTTCTCTAGTATTATTAGCAGACTGAAACAGAATTCTCTTGAAGAGAATAAGTAATGGTAATGCCTGCCTGATTTAGCAATACGTGTTATATTCTCTATCTTTGACGATAGAGAATAGATATTTTGTCAGGAAAGCTAATCGCTCTTGTCTGTTGCTTATTATCGGCAACGGTGTTCGCATAAACGTATGGAGACAGTTGTGATCAAAGATGATCATCTAGAATCAGAAACAAACTTAGCTAAATTCCTGAATAGACTGGATGAGCACGTGATTTAACCACACTTTCCGTGTTTACTACGAAAGTAGTGCCCTTAATTTTAAGGGTAAAATAGGAAAATTGTTCCTGGATATGCAGAAAAACGCCTATTGAGCATACAAATAACTCATTTGTTTCCCTTTACTACCTAAAAGCTTTTAACTGACAGTTAAGGTTTAGTTTCTAACGTTATGCTATCAGAGAGCTGTGATGTTGCTAATAAACCTATTGATATCTTATTAGTACGCTAGGCCTTAATAAGAACGACAATTCAATTGAATTGATTTTTACAACAGTGAGTAAGTCTATAACAGACAATACGTGAAGAAAAATAATTAGAAGAAAACAATCCTCTTATAGCATTGAAGCTACTCCTATCTGCTCAAAAACTGGAACTAGTTAATGGAATTAATCCTATTTAACCTTATAAATAACATTCAATTTAAAGATGAAAAACAGATTTTTTGAAACATCCAAAATGGATACCGTGTATCTTACCAGCTACGCAAGATTTACTAATAACTCAAGTTTACTACCCAATAATAATTTATCTAATTCTTGAATTTATAGCTAAATATATTGATCCAAAGTAATCTAAAACTATTCAGAACAAAAAATGATGATTTAACAGCCTATCGACTTCTATTATGCAATTAAATTACTCTACCATACCATTTCTTTTAAAATGCTTCAACGAGATAATTCAGTATTGTATACCAAGCTCTCTGTATTTAAACGATTGAATTCCTGTTCTTCTGTGGCTGAACATTTTTGCAGACTAAACGCGGTCTATAAAATCTTTTTATTATCTACAACTACCTAATGGATAGTTGTAGAAGATCATCGGTTAAGATGACATAAAAAGTGTCAAAAAATTAGGCGCAGCTTTAGCCTGGCAAAAATAGATAAAATCCATCGTTGGCTTCTTTCTATTCTTATAGAAAGATAAGATCGTCAAGTTTCATTTAGCATTTGCAGAAGATATTTAGATCTATCTACAGATAACTAGGATTGTAGCTTTTAAATTTTTTACACTTCGGAATTAGGTCTTCCTACCTAATTTGGAAAAATTCCTGTTTCGTTACTGTATATATAGCAATCCAGATTAGATAATTTAATAAATAAAACAATCATCCACTATAGAATCTACTTAATCAGCCTCTTACTTGGTTGACATAACTATTCATAGTTTAAATGAATAAGTTCTTACTAATAACTCTTTTATTATCTTATCATCACCTAGAATGGTGAGTAATTTCATGCTCGCTAGTAAAGCTTTTATACCATTTAACTTTATCCAAATAAAGGATGAACTCTTATTGATGATTAGCTCAAGAAAATGACTAACATACTCTGTATTAAGCTCTTCAAAAATTTTATCGCTTACATAACCCTTATCAATTTGAAGAGATTAAGACTACGATTTCTTCTTTGCCTTTTATTTCCTTCTTTTTCCTATATTTTCTGGTTTTTCTATGTAAAATAGAACGTTTTTTCAAGGATATTAGGAAAAATATTTCGTCGATTGCACTAATACCACTTAGTGCACTTATGTTAGCTGTCGCAACACTAGAAGAAATAAAAGTAATGAGGCCATCTAAACATTGTTTTAACACTACGTTTATTTGTTTTTCTAACTTCCGTAAATTTACGCTATTCAACATACATCATAGATAACTAAACTATTTGTCCTTGTGATCTAGTTCCGAAAGCAATTTTCTTCCAGAAAATTGCTAAATGTTTTTCTGTAATGTGGGATTTTACAACGATATCGCTGTAACCCTAAGAATAAATATTCTTATTAGATAAACATGTTTACTGTGATAATATGGCAGAATAAAATAGAATGAGTTGCTTCAATGGGTTATCGATATAATTCGATATCATGTTACTGAACATAACTAATAAGATATTTTTTACATTACTATCGAATTAGGAAATAGTCTCTTTAATCTTTATAACTATTTGCTTTCATGACAATATCTACAGTAAAATATTTACTATAATATATTGATTTCTATCAATAACTTTTAGAAAAATAGCTGATCATAAAAATATCGTTTTGATTTTGATCTTTTAAGAATGGTAAATTTAGATCTGCTTTAGCGCCTTTAGATAAAGCAGATGCAGGTTCTTCTGATCTGAAGAACACATCTGATTTTTTTAGAGTATTATAGTTTGCTTGATAATGAAGTTTCATCATCTTGATGTTTGCTATAGCTATATCTTTCTATAGCTGTATTACTATAAATACATCTGTGCAACTGGATCTATATAATAACCCAGGACTATTTTCTATTCCAATAAAATAGATATACAGAGTATAAAAAATAGAGAATAGAGAATAGAGAATAGTTATAAATTTAAACAACAAAATCTAAAAAAACCACTTTTGGTGGTTTTTTTAATATAATTAAAATCTGGCAGCTCCCTACTCTCACATGGGGAAACCCCACACTACCATCGGCGCTACGGCATTTCACTTCTGAGTTCGGCATGGTATCAGGTGGGACCACCGCGCTATTGCCGCCAGACAAATTCTTTTTATTCACCCTATTTCATTTTGCTAACTTTTTCCGGCCACTTTGCTTTTGTCCATATCATACACCTTAGTGTGATACCTGACCACTTATATCAACCTTAGTGATCAGTTGAATTCTACAAAATTCAATCTCAAAACAACCTAAAATTATGTTTTCTCTCTTAAAACACCTTTGGTGTTGTTAGGTTAAGCCTCTCGGGGTTATTAGTACTGGTTAGCTTAACGTATCACTACGCTTACACACCCAGCCTATCTACGTCCTCGTCTCGAACACCCCTTATAGGACATTTCTGTCAGGGAAGACTCATCTTGAGGCAAGTTTCCCGCTTAGATGCTTTCAGCGGTTATCTCTTCCGCACTTAGCTACCAGGCAATACCATTGGCATGACAACCTGTACACCAGTGGTGCGTCCACTCCGGTCCTCTCGTACTAGGAGCAGCCCCCCTCAATCTTCCTTCGCCCACGACAGATAGGGACCGAACTGTCTCACGACGTTCTAAACCCAGCTCGCGTACCACTTTAAATGGCGAACAGCCATACCCTTGGGACCTACTTCAGCCCCAGGATGTGATGAGCCGACATCGAGGTGCCAAACACCGCCGTCGATATGAACTCTTGGGCGGTATCAGCCTGTTATCCCCGGAGTACCTTTTATCCGTTGAGCGA
>JBQMRO010000028.1:0-471 GCA_052174475.1 Arsenophonus sp. NC-CH8-MAG3 | reverse complement strand
TGTATCGACAGTCCCTCTGCTCCGTTCATCAGGAGTGACTTTTTTTAACGAACTCCCTTTTATACTGTGTGGTTCACTACTTCCGGGTCTTTTAGTAGAAAAATTAAAATCTGATCTGCCCCATTATTTCTGAATGGCCGCGGTAACGTGACTGAACAGCTGTTATTGGTCAATAGACTGCGTGTCGTGCGTTTTGTTTATTGCAGAACGCTTTGTGTATATTTCCATTGCTTCGTGTATTCTCCGTTCTGTAGCGTGTCTGGTGGTAACTATAGTTCGCGTGTTCTCGAAGTTTACTGAGTGTCCAGTTGTTGCTTCTGTTGCGCCAGGGATGAAGTGTTGTCACCTTTTTTTACTGGCCGAATGTGATCGTGTCTTATCTTAATTTTTCTCCTATTTTTCAATTGATTGTGGCGTAATTTCTACTAATTCATCATCATCGATAAACTCTAATGCCTGCTCTAATGTTTT
>JBQMRO010000027.1:0-4010 GCA_052174475.1 Arsenophonus sp. NC-CH8-MAG3 | reverse complement strand
AATTTAATTCCATGGTTAATAAATTAAGAGATAATCATGTACACGTTATTGTTATGCCAAGTAAACAAAATGTAGAAACGCCTGATTCAATTTTCCCTAACAACTGGTTCTCTATACATGCAACAGAAAAGCATGACAAAAAAATTCTTATCATATATCCAATGTTTACAAAAAATAGAAGACTTGAAGTTCAACCAGATAATTTAATTAATCTTTTAAAGAGAGAAGAGATAAACATAAATAAAACAATTGATTTTTCTCCGTATGCAAATAACTTAATGTTTTTAGAAGGAACGGGAAGTCTAGTGCTAGATAGGGAAAACAAAATTGCTTATGCTGCTATATCACCAAGAACAAATGTTAAAATGGTTAATCTTTTCGCTAAGAAAGGAATTATAAACCAGTTATTTTTCATAGTTTTGATGAAAATAATCACCGTATTTATCATACGAACCTTATAATGAGCGCTGGTTCGAATTTTTCGGTTGTTTCTCTAGATAGCATTTCTGATAAGAAAGAACGCGAGATTTTATTAAAATAATTATATGAAACTCATAAAGAGATTATTCTAATCACACTAAAGCAAGTTAAAAATATGGCTAGGAATGTTATATAGGTAATAGGAAATGATGGAAAAAAAGATTATTATATCTGAAACAGCTTATAATTTATTTACGTTAAACAACGTAATGCATTAACTAAATATGGAGATTTAGTTTCGGTTAATATTAAGAATATTAAAACAGTAGGCAGCATTCCACACGATAGAATATTAGCTGAAATTTTTTGATATTAGGTCTATTGTAGTTATAGCATTACCACTTTATTTAAAAAAATTAAAATATAGTACCTTCTCTTATAGAAGGTACACTTTAAAGAACCTGGAACGCTATTATCCTACCATCTTCAATTTTTAATATACAAAGAACTTTTTACCTTCTTATCAACCTTTAAATATCTGCTCATAATTTGCACAAATGAGCGATTTCGTTGTAAATCGATATTTTAGTTATTTTTAACACCATTATATAGCTAATTTTCCATTTTATCCCTTTCTGCTGCATCTAAAAGTCTTGTAATTTCTGACTTTGATCAAAATCAAAGCTAAATTCTATCTATAATAGAACCTGCTTTATTAGAACCTAATAGATATCGGAAGATAGTATTATTTTTTTTGAAGAATTCAAGTTTAATTTGAATCAGTTTTTCATAAACTGCAATGGAATTTTATTACCTAACACTGATGATTGTGGTAATTCCTTATTCTACAGCAAACATATTGATGCTCATAACGCATTATAGGAGTTTTGTAGTTTTAAAGTTTCAGAAAAGAAAAAGCCAACCACAAAAGTTGGCTAACTTATCGAGGTAAAACTTTTTTATTTGTAATCATTAAAATTGATTCATGATTAAGCCAGATTATCAATCCAATCCAAAACTTCAATGACTTAATCTTCTTAAAGAAGATTAAGTCATATTATAATTATACTTTTTAAGTTATTAGTAAATCTAATGTGATGACATCAGGCTCCAGATCTGATGCTTTATAAATCTATTTTTCATCCTTAAATTGAATGTTATTAATAGCGTTAGTGCTGCATGTCTGGAAATATTTTGGCATTGCAATATAAAAACCAATGACACCGCTCCCGTAGCAAGTCTCTGGGTATGCAGTTAAGCGACGCATTCACTATCTTATTGATAAGTTATGCTCAGTTTTCTTCTAACTTTCAATAACCATTTTTAGGCGCAACTAGCTTTTTTTTTTGCGTCTATACTCAGTGATACCGATAATGAACAGCATGTAAAGGTGATCAGCTTACCTGATAAAAACAGTTATCCCATCGGTCAAGAAATAAACGTATCAGTATTGCTAAATCACGCAGTTGCCATTATCTTAGCCCCCCTTTAAAACATTATTGTTTAATCTGCTAATAACTCTCTATGGTAGAGAGTTATGTGCTTTTTTCAGCGAAAAACACTCTAGAACTTCATGAATATATCCAATGGAGATACCTGGCAGATACAGGAGTTATGACAGTAAGTCTTAGATATTTTTATATCATTCGGATAAGGCAATAGCAACGAGCTGTTAAAGAATATTCCACCCTTATCGCTGCAATCCTATACTTAACCTTAGGCAAATTAATCTCAATATCACCAATATTAATCTATATTATTTTGCTATGTCAAATAACTGTTTCGAATCTTGGTATTACACTCGTTGACAACGATAGTACTTATAAACTACCTAACAGCATCAGGAATGAATTTAGGCGCAATAAATCAGAAGTAATATCTAGTTTAGTGCCCGCCCTGTGTGGTAGACTTTCATGGCATATAATCTCTCTGTTATTAAAATCACTCACAAAATTAATTGCAAGCTATTATAAATTCAGCATTTTTTAAAATTCTATACAGCAGAAATAAATATAACTCTGTAATTAACTACATAGTAGTATTTGCTTAAAGCAAAAACAATAAAAATTAATTTTTAAAATTTTTTTCATTCTATCAATGTAAGATATACTAAAATGCAGAAACAACAAAAGCTAAATGAAATAATAATGCACTACATAATTTTATTATTAGCGATTTTTCTGCTTTCATAAAAGCTGTAAAAGCTGTAAAAGCTGTAAAAGATGGACTAAATAAATAGCAACAATCGATGATGGCGATTATTTTTAATGGAATTAACGTCAATTTTCAAATTCAGCTTAATTTTTAATGTTTATCATTAATTGTTATTTTAAAAATAAAGTTTTTATAATATGAAACATAACCATAACTAAAAGCTTACCGACTAACGCAATATCAATTAGTAATAAAACTTTTAAAGTGAGTAAAATAAATCCAAATGTTAAACAAATACAGACAGGAAATAATAACCATCTTGATACGTATATGATTTTTAATAGACTTTTTTATTTTTTTTACTCATTTTTCTTTTCCTTATTTCAAATAATAATCTATATATAAAAGATATTAATTTGTTATTAAATAACTTGTTTTATACTCTATTTATTATAGATACTTTTAGATAATTTTTATATGAAATAAATAACTAAGTTTCTCTTAATTTTTACAATACATAAATAAAAGATTCTCCATGAATTTTATCTTTAAAACTGATTTAGCAATTAAAACAAATTAATCATCTCAATAATTTTAGGTTCTTCATTGGCATTATTTTCTTTTCATTTTTCCATATACAGGAGTTATACTTACTTCTGGTGTATGGGATTCGCCGATAGGGTTGCTGGGCAGTTCTTATACTGATTAATTCCATAAATAATTACATCATCAGAGAGATGATATGTTATGAAAAGTCTACCTTATAGATATTCTCGAAACTAGATATTATCTATGATCCATTGCACTAACTCACTGTAATAGTATTAGGCAGGTGATAGGTATCGTTGTTGAGTCTAAACCTCGGTATCCAATGCTGCAACAACATACTCAACGTCACCTTCTTTACGGGTTTACCCATACCCGTCAGCGTAACAATTATTTTTTATAGCAACTATATATAAACTGCTATTGATGATGTTGAAATTAAAGTGCCTAAGGTTCATGGATTACATTAGCGACAAAATATCCTCAGTAGCTCATTACTAATGCCTTATCAGAATGGTACAAAAACGTCGAAGAGTTTCTATTATGATCTACCATAAAGGCATTATCCATCGGTGATTTTCACGAAGTTCTAGAACAATTATTTGTGAAAAGAACATGATCTCTCTTCTAGTACTCATCAGTAGACTGAAATAAGAATAACTTAAGAGTAACAGGAAATGGGTTCTTCCTGCGTGGTTTAAGCGATACACCTACCTTTATTTCTGGTGGTGATGGCATATACCGTCACCTATTCAGGAAAGCTGATTGTTTTACTCGCTGCTCATTATTGACGGCACTGCACATGAATATAAGGAGCTTATCGTAGTCGAAGATGCTTATTGAGAATTAGAAGTGCATTGAGTCAAATTTCTTAATGAGCTGTAAGCTAT
>JBQMRO010000026.1:0-577 GCA_052174475.1 Arsenophonus sp. NC-CH8-MAG3 | reverse complement strand
ATCCACTTAACTTGTGGCTAGTCGCTTTCCAAATAACCTACCTGTATTATTTATGGGTTCGGCTGACCTCCCCAAAAATAATTTCTAGAAACGCCTCTCTGTATATATATTATGTTTTCATATGAGTCAGTGTCTGTACTTTTATCCCACGATAATATTATCTAAGAAGGAAATAGATTATTGTGTGTAGGCAGGGGCGCAGCGAGGATTATATTTGGGGAGGGGGGATAATTTCAAATATTAAAATTGTTATAACTTATAATTCATTAGAATCTTTAATTTTTATTATATTAAATACTGATATTTTAAACTTATTAACATTATAAATAATTTTATATTAAACTAGTCTTCGCGGATCTTCAATGAATCGCCTTAGTACTTTCTCTTCCGCGGTCTTATTCTTCCCTGTCACCATTTTCCTATGGACCCTAAGTATACATACATAATCCACTGAGGCGGTCTCAGACATATTCGACCTTAACCAGGTTCCTCATCGAGGTTATACCGAAGGTTTTTTACGTCGACATAGCCATGATGCATACCAAACCTATGAGTTTGGTTATTCTGTTTCTGATAC
>JBQMRO010000025.1:0-521 GCA_052174475.1 Arsenophonus sp. NC-CH8-MAG3 | reverse complement strand
TGTGTGTTTTAATGTGTGACGACCTCGGTTGAGCGAATATTCTGATGATGGAACGTGAGTTCCGAAACGCGTCAACGAGAAGTTGAAAAATAATATGACAACGTGAACCACAAGACGGACAGACAAGGTAAAGATTATTTATTTAAAATCTTATACAAGGATGACCGAACTACAATATATTCTGTTATTGGAGCAAAACCGTAAACGTCTTACTGTAGGATCGGTGTCGAGACTATATAGGTCAGTAAACAATGAACTGTAGGCGGTCGAACTAATTTACAACTCTATTTTCAGTACAAATTTAGCAAATTGTGCCACACTAGACCTTTAATGAAACAGTTTGACTGGAGAACACTTCACGTTAAAATGAAACTATAAAGCTGCACAACCTTATGGATAATTTTGTGTTTCAACAATATCAAAGCGTTAAGTTAAATATGATGTAATATATCATGGCCATGAACTAGAACAACATAGGTAGCAAATAGACAAGCAAATAAGATTAAATCGCTCATTAAATA
>JBQMRO010000024.1:0-685 GCA_052174475.1 Arsenophonus sp. NC-CH8-MAG3 | reverse complement strand
AAGCAATTTTTATTTTACACCTTATTCTGTGTAACCAATTGTTTATGCTTAACATGTAATTTTTTCAGATTTTGTGATTTACCCATGGTAGAACATCAGGATATAAACACCATGTTTATTTTTGGTTGTATTTTGTATTTAATACTTAAACATATGAATAAATAGTACATTTCCTTTAAATATTATTATTGTTTGTTCACTACTATCAGTTTAAGTATATTTATTTCAGTGTATTGTTATGTTTCCAATGGACTTGAATTATTTACTGAAGTAAACTTGTGTTTTCTTGTTAGTTGGTTATCTTGGTATAATATAATTTCCTTACCATTCTGCAGTGTTAATTTATTTTAGCGATTGTGACTGACCTAAATGATATTGCATCGTCCAACTTGGATCTGTGTAGTTTTCTCTTAATTTCACTATTTAAAATTATTTTATATAAGTTAGTTTTACTTTACATAATTATTTCTTATTTTCTAATTATGCCTAATTTACTGATACTAACTAATGGGCAATTTCATACATGAAATTGTCATTACAATATGAATTGTCATACATGAACTAATCTGTCATTTAGCATTTGAATGCATAGGGAGGATGATTGAATGGTTGTAAAGTTAATTCTTTTGTAAATCCACTTAATCCTTTTATTTTGATACTATAGAAAATAATTAAGATAAATACA
>JBQMRO010000023.1:0-92565 GCA_052174475.1 Arsenophonus sp. NC-CH8-MAG3 | reverse complement strand
TGGATCAGCTTGCCTAACAGGATGGTTTCTTTTATCGGTGCAGAAATAAACGTAGCGGTATCGTTTAAATCACACAGGCACTATCATTGCCCTCTTCAAGCTATTGCTGTTTTAGTCTGCTAATGGTTACTCAGAGAGAGCATGTACTTTTCACCGAAAAGAAATACCAGAGTTCATAAAATCACCGGTAGATGTCAGTAGAATACTATGCCAGGAACTTCTTCAAGACTTTTCGATCATTCAGATAAGGCAGGTATCAAAGAGTTTCTAAAGGATATTACGTTACTGACTGTACACACTTACCACAGATTCTTAATTATTTTAATCTCAACATTGCTAATAGCAGTCTGTATAAGTTTAGTGTGGTAAAATCTGTTATAGATGACGATAATGTAGGTTAATCATGTTGATATAGCATAGTTTTGAGATTAACCTCAACACCGGTATTATCAGCTCCTAGTATTATTACGAATAAGTTAATACAAGAGATCAGGGTAATGTCTAGCTTCACAGATATTTATAGGGTAAACTTTCATGGCAATATCATCTCTCTATTATTGAAATCATCCATAAAATCAATCAGCAGGATACGTTAGCATCTTTAAATTCTATATACCAGAAGTAAGCATAATTCATAAAAAAATTGGTTTAAAGTTAAATTTCCAAATAGATAAATCAAGAGTAAGCAATGTTATTATGATTTATTCTGTTGGCTGATTTTGTTTATAAGCCTAAATTAAAAAATTTTTAAGCGACCAAGTGAGGAATTAATCCTAAATTAGTAAAGTTTATGTTTAAAATAACTAATATAAGTCTTCATTTACAAGATTGACTGTTAAAAACAGTCATACTAAATTGCTCGCTTAACTTTCTGCAGTAAAGTTGTCAAGGAAATCTAATTTAGATTTGGTGATACAATCACGGTCATGATATATAAGTGGTGGGAACTTTAAATTATATAAAAATATATATGTTATTAACAATGCAAAGACAATAGCTTAATATAAGCAGGCTACTTAATTAGTACATAATCTAGAATAACTAGTTCAAATTGATAAGAAGTTATTGAAGATATAGGCTTTTAACCAGTAATTATTTATTAGGTTGGTGGTTTAGCGACTTATGCGGCATTAAAAATTAAAAATATCTAGCAAAAAATATTTCTAGTGGAATATTTAGTAGTCTTAAACTTGGATTAGGTTTTTACAGCACGATATTTATTAAAGCAATATGCTAGTCTAGATTTAGAGAATATTATGTATGATATCAATCATAATTATCTCGAATACGATCCTTTTCCGAATATGGAAAAGTTTTTGCAGTTGATCATATTAGTAAAGTTAACCCTTTTCTTCAAGCATTTAGTAAAATGGCAATTTTTAGAGTGGCACATTAAAATTTATCAAACATGGTACCTGATTATCTATACACAGGTAGGTTTTAAAAGTAAAATAAATCCAATGAAATAATTATTTCACTATAAATTAAAAGGAGAAAACTAAATTGTTATTCTTTTATCAGTTTTTAACTGATTAATAACAAAATCAGTGACAGGCTAGGTTATTTTTCTTCCTTACTGTTCTCAGTAAGGAACACTAAATCGTTTTCATTACAATGATCTTTTTTGGAGCAATGCCCAAATAAATATAAACTATGATTAGATAACTTAATACCATGACGTTCCGCAATATTTTTTTGCCGTATATCAATGGATTCATCGCTAAATTCAATAACTTTACCACAATCTAAACAAATTAAGTGGTCATGATGATTTTGCTGTGTTAATTCAAAAACTGATTTACCGCCTTCAAAATTATGGCGAGTAATAATACCCACGTCATCAAATTGATTTAGAACACGATAAACCGTTGCGAGGCCAATTTCTTCTCCCATATCAATAAGTTTTTTATAAAGATCTTCCGCACTGACATGATGATATTCAGGCTCTTGTAATACCTCTAAAATTTTTAAACGTGAAAGTGTTACCTTAAGCCCTGCATTCTTCAATGCTTTAGTGTTGTCTGTCATGCGGATCCTACCTTGTAGCATTAGCAGTGAATTTACTAATATCAAAACATTGATAATGGATATACTATCCATATAAAACTATTTTACAAAAAAATATTTGATAATATATAATTTAAAATTATAAGAATTATCATATATAAAAATATTGACATCTATCTATCAATGGTAGCTAGTAAACTTAGCTCTTTAGATATTTGTTTTATCCAGACCTCTACCCGCTCAGCGGTTAGTTCTGGTTGTCTGTCTTCATCAATAGCAAGACCAATAAAATTGGTGTCATTAACAAGTCCTTTTGATCCTTCAAAGTGGTAACCTTCTGTTGGCCAGTGCCCAACAATGATAGCACCGTTATGTTCAATAATCTCTTTCACAATGCCCATGGCATCACAGAAATATTCTGCATAATCCTCTTGATCGCCACAACCGAAAATAGCTACTAGCTTATTAGTAAAATCAATTTCTTCTAATATCGGAAAGAAATCGTCCCAATCACACTGTGCTTCACCATAATACCAGGTAGGAATACCGAACAGTAAAATATCAAATGCTTCAATATCTTCTTTACTGCTTTTAGCAATATCATGAATTTCAGCAATATCAGGTCCCCCAAGAGTTTCTTGGATCATTTTGGCAATATTCTCTGTATTGCCAGTATCACTACCAAAGAAGATACCTATCATTGCCATAAAGTAAATAAACCTCTTAATTTTAATTCAAGTTATTTTGTTATCTTAATCTTGTCGTTACTAACGGTAGTAATTACAAATATGATAACGATCAATTATTATTAATTAATCGTTAGTTTATTAAACTAATTGCATGATTTTATCAATTTTATGTGTTTTAAGAAAAAATCAGTAAAAACTACAATTCATCGAATTTTCTTTGGTAATGAAACCAATAATATTTGTTTTATTAATTAACTACAGCTTATTTTTATTTTAAGCTAGCATATTTAATGCCGCAAATAGAGCGCTCAATTGATTTTTAATTTAATACAGCATAATACTTTTGCTTATATCACGTTTAACTGATTACGTTTATTAATTTTTAATTGTTCATATCGAGATAAAGGATTGGTTTTCGGACGCCATTGGTGTAAGTTCATCAGAGAATAAACCAGTGATTGTTAATCAATCTGCTCTTTTTCCGTAAATTTAAATGTTAATGGAAATTTTATATTTACTTAAAACAATCATACCCTAGCAAGATAACTATCGCTACTATCAGATAAAATTTATCTTTTGATAAAGCGATCTATTAGTCAGTAAATGAAGTTAGAAATACCTAGTAAAAAAACATAAAATATTATCTTAACTGGCGACTTAATTACTTTTAAGCGTTAATTTTAGCTATGCTCCATTTCTTAATAGCAAAGTTAAACATAAAATCCATTTAACTTAAGTAGAATATCATGGCTATTGCATTTAACTACTTATTCTTCATTAATCACGTGCTTTTATCAGCAAAACAAAACAGTATTAAGACGATGGAATAATATTAATATTAGTTCGACTACCCTATAGATAATACATATTTCATATGTAGCCGCTTCTAAGTTAGAAGCTAGCGCAGAAGTAGTCTTATTAAAAATAAAAATATATGCTGTATTAATAGAAGATTGGTAAGTGTATAAGTTTTTGTTGTCTATTTGATAAATTTATACCTATTTCTGCTAACTGCGTATTAAAATCCTTAAGAAGTTATTGAATAATATCTAGCGTACCTTGGTTATGGCTTCGTCAAAAGCTGTCGGTTATCTTAAGTATATGTTGCCTGCTTATCAAGCCTGCAAAGAAAATACTTTTTAAAAACTATACTCATATTAAGACGTAAGGAACGAGATCAGCAACAGCTAGAGAGTTATGTTCATTTCTGCTGTATGGAGTTTTTTAGATAGTGACGGGCTAGGCGTATCCCCTTTACTGATTGGTTTCATGAATCATTTCAATAAAATAAAGATAAGATGCCATGAAAAGTCTAGGCTACTCTAGATATCCGTAAAACAAAATATTACCTGTTATTTCCTTGTACTAACTCATCCATAATAGTGTTCGATGGAGGGAGTTGATAGTACAGCTGTTGAGATAGAGCTTAAAAGTCAAGCTGCAACAACATGCTTAACGTTACCTTATCGTCGTCTATAACGATTTTTACCCCAGTAAATTTATACAGACGGGTATGACGATGTTTAGATTAAAGTGACTAAGGTTAAGGAGATGAGATCATAGCGGTAATGGTGGAATATACTTCAACAGTTCACTATTACCGTCTTATCTAAAACGTGTAAAAAGCAGCAAAAAAATTGCTACCATGACACCTATCGATAAGGTATCTACATTACACCGGAGATTTCACGAAATTCTTTGGGCTTTTCAGTGAAAAACACATAGTTCTCTGTCAGCACCATTAGCAGACTGAGACACCAATAGCTTGAAAAGTACAAGCAATGAATGTCTTTGTGATTTAAGCGATGCACGCTACTTTTATTTATTAACTGAAGGCATATGTTATTCTATTAGATAAGCGGACTTACTTTGCCTTCTGATCAAATCGGCGTAACTAAGAATAAAATTAAAGATCTAATTACGGGCAAAGATATTTCTTGGCATGCAGTACAAATATCGTTTAGTACATAAATAGCTAATGTGCTGGTTTCACTCTTTAAAAGCATGCAACACAGAAAGTTAAGGCTAAGCTCTTGCCAGGAGCTAAGGTTAGTAGAGAATTGTGACACTTCTAACAAAACCTTTATTGCTTTGTTAGCAAAGTTTTAGAGTATTCTATAGCGAGGAAGATACTTAAGAATAATCGAAAAGAATGGCTGGCATTCTATGCCTTTTCGTCAACGCACTTACCGTCAATAAGAGCGCCAGATTTAATTGAATTATCTTTTGGAGATAGCGAAGCTATGAAAAGCCGTCTTGCGAAAAATTATGCTTTAAGAACAACAATTCTTTCAATAATATTAAAGCTCTATAATCTCCTAAGAAAGCTAAAAACAGCTCAGGGGATTTTAATCTGCTTAACCTTGATGGTAAACAACATCCAATTTAAGGATGAAAAAGAGATTCATGAAGCATCAGAGTGGAATATAACCTAACTATATACACAAAATTTGCTAATTTCTCTTAGAGATAACATGTTATTAATAAAAGTTAAGAATAGTATCGCTATACAGATCAAACTGTTTTTAACAAAAATTTAAGAACTCATATTTTGTCCAGTATTGTAGGTATCATCGCTCAATTTTAATTAGTTATTTGTAATAAACAATGAATAAATCTAACCAACCTAAAGAGGTAGAGATGACATCAACGCTATATATTGTGCCAACTCCTATTGGCAATTTGGATGATATCACTCTGCGTGCATTGAAGATCCTTAAGCAAGTAGATCTTATTGTAGCTGAAGATACCCGGCGTACATGTTTATTATTGAAGCATTTTGCTATTAATACCCGTATGATGTCCTTACATAAGCATAATGAACAGCGGAAAACAGATCAATTAATTCCTCAATTAAAAAAGGGACTAAGTATAGCATTAGTTTCTGATGGAGGAACGCCAGTAATTAATGACCCTGGTTGTCATCTAGTAAAATACTGTCAACAAACAGATATTCGGGTAGTTCCTTTAACAGGGGCATGTGCAGCAATTACAGCCCTTTCTGCTGCCGGTATTACCTCAGATCGCTTTTGTTATGAAGGATTTTTGCCAGCAAAACAGAAGACTCGACAAGAGATATTGCAAGGGTTAATAGAGGAGCCTAGAACACTTATTTTTTACGAATCACCTCATCGTTTATTAGACACATTAGCGGATATGGTCGCTATTTGGGGGGCTAAACGTTATGTTGTTTTAGCTCGAGAATTGACAAAAACTTGGGAATCAATTTATGGTTTGCCAGTTGGAGAACTTCTTGATTGGGTAAAACTTGACAAAAATCGTTATCGTGGTGAAATGGTATTGGTAGTTGAGGGCTATCGAGTAGAAAAAGATAGTAACGTAGCCATTTCCTTTGATGCGATGAAAACATTAGCGTTACTACAAGAATCATTATCGTTAAAAAAAGCAGCAGCCATTACAGCAGAAATTTATGGTTTAAAGAAGAATGCATTATATAAATATGTCCTTAAACAACAAGTTAATACTGATAGTGCAATTAAGTAGATTAGCTATTAGCTAACTGAGATAAAATAACTATACAAATTAATCTTAAATCTATATAATTAGTATTAGAGTTAGTCAGACAACCGCTGCTTTTTATTAGTTACCATTGGTAACTTGATAATATAGGGGAGGAAAGTCCGGGCTCCATAGGGCAGGGTGCCAGATAATATCTGGGAGGCGAAAGCCTACGACTAGTGCAACAGAGAGCAAACCGCCGATATCTATTAAGAACAGGCAAGGGTGAAAGGGTGCGGTAAGAGCGCACCTCGCAGCTGGTAACAGTTTGCGGTACGGTAAACTCCATCCGGAGCAAGGCCAAATAGGGGTTCGCTAGATGCGGCCCGCATCGAACCCGGGTAGGCTGCTTGAGTCAGTGCGCAAGTACTGACCTAGATGAATGGTTGTCCACGACAGAACCCGGCTTATGCGCTGACTCTAAAATATTAAAAACCCCATTATGAATGAATTTATAATGGGGTTTTACTTTTTTAGTATTTAGAGTGTAACAGAATTAATAAACTGATTATTTATCATCAATAACATCTATAACATAATAAGAACGGTATTCCGGTTACTCTATTGATGACAGAGCTATAAATATGAGGAATAATTTTCTTTAAAGAAGTATTAATATAATTTTAGAATTTCCATGTAATAGTTTAACTCAATACTGTTAGTTAACACAAGATAAAATCACAGATAGCGCAAGTTTTTTAAAAATTTTAGATTCTTTACGATATTTAACCCTAACATATTAAAAATTTTTATTTAACTTTTTCTCATATTTTTAGAATTGTAATTTCCTGCTTTAATAGATAGCATGTGGTGTCTGAATAATTTCAAATTATCTGTTTCCTACCTGGTAGAAATTTTTACTTTATCCACTTTTCTAGTTTAGGAAGTAAACGTATTAACAATAGTCTGATCTTGACCTAATTATTTAGTTCCAGATCATTATATAAATCCTCGTTACACAGCTCTATTTATGGCAAGATGATTATAAGTGTATGAGTTAATAGCAAAATATTATGATGATTAGGGCCCATCATTAGGGAACTAGAATATCTAAAATCAGTGCTTGCCCTTCAGACTAGAAAAGAGCCTGCATCTATTTAGCACATCTATATCTTTATCGTTTGCCGACGCAACTATCGTCCGATCAAGAGAAGTCGTAGTCATTTTTTGAAAAATGTTTATCCCTTTCAACGATCTACTGGCATTCTTCTCATGCGCTAATCCCTGAACCTCGCATTCTATCTCGATCTAGCTTGTAGCGCTGTTTACCCAGACACGGATGGGAATTCGCATGAAATGAGAAAAGGGAAAACACCAAAGCCGAAGTGTAAAGCGTTTAAAAGATACTAATACGATTAAGCGGCGTGTAGATGTAAAATATCTTCCGTAAATACCAAACGAAACTTTAGGACGTTATTTTTTCGTAGATACAGCTCTCAGGCCTACTCGATGAGTTTTTATCTATCTATACAAGACTAAAGCAACGCTAGACGTTTTTTACGTGATTTTAACTAAGCTATAAGCCAATGGCTAACCATTGGCTACTTAAAGAGAACAGCAAAGAATTTATAGATTACCTTTTTAATCTACGAAAACGTTTAGCTACCAGAAAACAATAATTCTCTTGCTTGTGTAGAGAACTTGGTGTATAATAGATTTTTTAGCCAGCAGCATCTATCCTCAAACAAATGATATAGTGAGTGACTTAGTAGATACATAAAAGAACACGATTACAAAGCCTTCATATCAATTCTAGTCAAGTTTTTTAGATTACTCTTCATCAATATTTTTTTCTATGTAATCAGGAATTACCCAATCAGTATTGGGTAGTAAAACCTCTTTCCAGTCTATGAAAGATTGATTCAAAATCAACTCTAAATTATTCAAAAAAGTCATGTTATCTTTCGAAATAGTGACATTTAATAATGCATAAATAGATTGCGGCACCACTAAATACCTGGTTTATATATTGAGACCAAATAACTTTAGCAAGTTATAAAACCATATTAGATTGATTAGGATCGTCTGCACTTAAATAAACAGAAGATATATTATTAATTTTATCAGTATGTTTTAGTCATATCTTCAATACAGTATTTAATTCAGTACAATTTTTCGACAGCCTGACCAACAATGAGATAAGTTTCAACAACTTGATAAATCTCTTTAGCATCTTGCTGATAGCCTGCCAGAACATTTAAACAAATATTTTCATGATAAAATTTATAGGTTAATTGTTTTTCAGTTATTTAACTCCGCTTACAACATAGCATATGCGTAAGACAATTGTTACAGTTTTTTATTATTTAACACTACGGATATCAGTTTCAATTTTCCCTTTATTAATTTTATGTTTGCAAAAATGATACCTGGTAGTATATCGCCCAATTTTAATTCTATCACTATTGCATAAGTTTTTATCAATGCCTTTTTAATCGAATCTTATCTCTACCTGAATTAATATTACAGCTAGAAGCATCACAAATGATTTGTACTTTAAGCAGTTTGCTTTTGTTGAGATCATTGATAAGGTTAGTCATCCTATCAACTATTTGTGCGCTAATCTTTTTTTAGCAGTTAGGTTGAGCTAAATCACCAGCGTTAAGCCTAAAATATTTTCTTTACAAGATTTTATAGCACGAGTAATTTCGTTACTTTCTCACTTAACCCATTCAACATATTGATATTACTAATGAAAGAGCTACTCGTTGTGCCTTTAATTCCTTTAGCGGCACTATAGATCACTAAGTGAGTACCATCTTGATAATAAATCACTAAATCTTCTTTAAATTATACTCATTTTTGTGTATGAGGAAGAGGTTTAATAGGTGCTGGCATATTTCCTATTGATTGATTTCATGAATGATTTCAAGGACAAAGAGATGATATTCCATGAAAACTCTACCCTACAAATATCCGCAAAATCAGAGATTACCTGTGATCACTTGCATGAACTCATCCGTAATTGGTGTGTCGACAGGTGATAGGTACCGCTGCTAAAGCGGTGCTCGAGAAGCTATGCTTCGGTAAGATTCTCAACGCTGTCTTGTCTACGGATCTCATCCGTCATCCGTAATTATTATTTACCCCAGTTAACTCCATATAGACTAGTATTAGGAAATGTTGATTGAAGTGCCTAAGGTTAAAGGGGATCGCAGTGGTAATGGAATATATACTTCAATAGCTCGTTGCTTTCTACCTTATCTGAAGCGTGCAAAAGTATCGAAGAGAGCTCTCCTGGACTACCAGCAAGGCATCTTCACCGATGATTTTCACGAAATTCTTTAGGCTTCTTAGTGAGAAGCACATTTCTATCTTCATATTATCAGCAGATTAAAGAATCAATGCCTTGAAGAGCATAGGTAAATAGTAGTTATATGATTCAAGCCATACGCCATACGTTTATTTCTGTTTTGATAACATATGTCATCTCCCATCCAAACAAGCTGATCGCCTTTATCTGTTACTCATTATTGCTGACACTGCGCATGAATGTAATAAACCTCGTTGTACTTGAAGAGAATTATTGAAAGTAAGAAGCAAACTTAGATTTAACTTTTCAATGGCTTGCGAGCGTATGACTTAACTATATCTTCCAATCTTTCTACGGAGATAGAGTACCATTGGTTTTTAGAATGTAATGGGAAGATATTTTAGGATATCTAACACCAAACTCTATTAGTACATAAAACAGCTCATATCCTCTATTCACTCTCCAAAGGCATCCAACCGAAAGTTTAAGGTGAGCTTCAGGAGGTCTTGGCTAGCAGAGAGCTGCAATGCTACTGATAAAGCCTTTGATATTTTGTTGACAAGGTTTTAACGAAGTATTCTGCAGCGATGAAGAAGTTGGAAAAAGAGCGAGAGGAATGGCTGGGATTCTATCCTTCCCGTTAGCGCACTGGAAGTCAATAAAAAGGACAATCCTGATTTAATCGGTTTTTAACGATACTGAGGATACGAATCTGACGCATGAAGCACTATAAGTTCAAGAAAAACAACTCTTTTAATATTATTTAAACTACTTCCGTCTGCTCAGAAAAGTTTGACGCTGCTAAGTAGATTTAGCTTGCTAACTCTAGTAGTAAACAAGAGTCAATTAAGCATGGAGAATAGATTTATGAATCATCAGAGTGGAACCGTACCATGACTGTCATAGACAAAAATTTTTAATAATTCATCTTCTTTTGGAATCGCATCGACTATTAAAGGAATTTGATATTTTTTATCAAAAATCTATACCACTTCTTTTACTGTTAACATATTTTTTACTATTTGACCAGTAATTTACTAGTACTACACATTCATTAGGATAACAGACTTCGATAATTTTACTGACACAAAATGCAATATGGTATCAACAAGTTCACTATATTAATGTTATATCCTTTTACAGGATAATTTCACTGTCAACATGTTCATGTGAGATATGAAGATTATAAAGTAAATCGGTATTATATTTTAGATCACAACAGTAACGGATTATCTAATGACCACTTAAGCACAAAAGACAACTAGAACATCTTCGCCTTGAAGAGATTAGAAATATATTTCCCGCTTTCATTTAGTTATGGTTAGCAGAAATTATTGCTAAAAACCAATTATATTATATAAAGGATTTTCGCTATATAGATTGCTTTGAAAAAAATAGTCATAAAAATCAAAGAAATTTTTCTTCCCTTCCTGCCAATATAAAGCTTTATCTTATTAGTTAGCTCGATAATAATTTATTGGATGATATTGATTCATGCATTAAATCAACTCATTTCATTTATCATGCCAATGATATAAAAATGAACATGTCATTCACTAGTGATATTCATTAGAGTTAGAACGATATTGTTTTAAAAATCTAGAATTGTATGAAAACATTTGACAATCTTACTTGAAGTCTGCTGACAAAATTGCATCACAAGGATAAATGGTTTAATTATATCAATGCATATTGAATAACTTAGCTTTACAGAAATTACTAAAACAAATAGATATTTTTTTAAAAATAGCGCTTAGATAGCATCAATGTTTTCTTGCATCAGTGACGATAGCTAACTTAAATGTACTAAGTGGTATTACTTAAGTCTATGAAATATTTTCCATGAACACTTTAAAGGGAAGCATTCTATTCTGCATAAAAAAGGTAGAAAAGGCAGGATGGGAGGATATAAAAAGAAAGAATGAATTTCTGAACTTAATTGTCCGAGATCGATAGGGCCTTATGTCAGCGATGAGATTCTTGAAAAATTTAATGTAGAAGTATATTATCCATTTTTTTAATCTAATCATCGATAAAAAATTCATCCTTTATTCAGAGTAAGGTAAATAATGGTATGAAACCTTTACCAATAAGGATGAAATTAATCACCATTCCATAATAAGGTTAGGTAACTAGAGAGTTATATATAAGGAATTCCAGATTCAAAATCTGAATATTTATATCAGATAATTAAAATATAGCTGAGCAGATTTCTCATGCTAAGAAATCATTTATTTACTAGAATGATCTGCCTTGAAGAAGATTGCTTGAAGCTACAAGAATTGAAATATAGAGAGGTGGCTACAAATTGCTCTGCGAGAAAAAACAATCTTTGCCAAACATACCATAATTTCTTCAGTAATTCATGCAGGTAACTCAAAAAACAAGTCTCTCCAAAAACATAAATCCAATAAATTATGCCGACTTCCCTTGTTATACTACCTGCTTATCTAAAGCGCTTTATGATCCCTTTTCCAGCAAAAAATAATTATGGTAATTCCACTAAATTTTTATGATAACTCCAAAGAAACCATATAACACTGCATCTAACTGTGACTTTAATTTTTTCTCGACATGCTGTATTATCCAATTACAGTGATGATTATCCGTGATTTTAAGAACTCTCAGCACAAGCTGACAACGCTGGATACTGCAGTTAATAGGGACAAATGAATAAAAATATGCTTGTCGATGAATTCATTACCTATACAAAATTGAGATTATCCATTCCTTTTATTTCATATGAGAAATATACAGATGACCTTGGCTGATAGACTTAATGAATCTGAACAAGATTCCTCTTTTTGCTTTAGTAGTAAATAGGCCTAAAGGATAATTTATCCAGATGTATATCCTTGCCAAACTAAACTGATTTTTATCATTAATGAGTGCTGAAATAATTTTTTTAAAAAATACAGTGAAAATCTCAACTATCGTGAACTCTCTATATATCGAGCGAATGCTCGTCTATGGAACTTTTTTATGTGATTATGTGTGAGGTTTCCTATCGCACTACTGCTGTTCCTATCCTAAATGTTCCCAACCACTATTTTTGCATAGCTGTAAGTTCAAAAATCTACAGTTCATGTCGCTCCAAAAGCACAGAGGAATGATTATCACAGCAGATTAATATTTTACAAGACTGCGAACTCCTGACAATACATTATTTTTCACTATACCCTATCTCCTTTGGTCTTTTTTACAATAACTTGTAGTAACTTAACGCTCTTTTTATTACCATCCGCACACTATACTGCAAGTGGCACGCAAAGAGGATATTGAAATTCATATCTTCTGTTCTTGCGAATTTATAATTGACAACTCAATCAACATCCGCATCTTCATCTCTTCATCTCTTCATCACTCGTAACGGTTTGGGTATTAAATATGCTGCTGTATGGCAATGAGCACTTTTTTAAAAAGTAGTTAAAGAAATCTGATAAAGCGTTAGTATTTGGCTGCTTCATTATAGTTATGACCTGATAAATTCTAATAGTTTTCCTGCTCTGTGGAATATCATCTGAGTTAAGAAGTAGTAGTAACGTTACCTAAATAAATAATACGGACGGTTACTGAAAAAAGCACTTCGCTAAAAAGACGGAAAGGGTGGGAGTGGTAACGTGAATACCTCAGGCGCTATTTTAAACGGCTTATAGGCTCGTACCCCGCGTTAAAACTACGACATTAAGCGAGGTGGAAATGGTTACGCATCATTATAGACAACCGGATTATGCAGCACCTGAAGCAGAGCATAAGAAGTAGTAAAAGATGATTGCCGCTATATTAAAACCATATTTTGGTAAACTATTTTTAAGATGCTGCGTTGTTATAGTTTCTTGTTAAATCGTAAATAAGGTACACTATTACCAAATATATATAAGGCATTAAAGGTAATACTTTGCAAAAAAAATTGTAGAAAAATTGGATTCACTGTGCTGATGAAAGGATTCTTCTGCTCACAGATCCAAATAAATATATTCTATGTGGTGACAGACTATTTTATCAATGCGCAAGATTGATAAGCAGGAAGGTAACTGAACGTTGTTAGAAACAAATAGATAAAATGGAGAAAAATGAGAGTTACTCTAAGCTAACCATAGAGTCAATGACTATATAAATTAGTCCATTAGGTAATGTTAAAAAAATACACAATTTAAAAAAATTTTATTTATAATAGATCCATAAATTGATCCCCATTTCCTTTTTAGGAAAAATTGGTGACTTTTCTCTTCTATTAAAGAGAGATTTAATTTCCTAACCATGAATTCTTTGGTTTTGGCTGCTAGCTTTTTTAACTATATTAGTATTATCAATAACAATTTTCGAAAATGGGAATTCTTACTTACTTTCTTGAATGCTATTTTTACAAAAACTCCTTTCAAAAATTGAATCATGAATATTTATTATTGTTATTTATTTAAATTTTTTGATTAAATTTCTTTTATCTAATTACCTCTATTAATGGCTCATTGAGCTCTTTAGCAGAAAAATACCCGGCAATATATAGGATCGTTCTTATTTTACCGACAAGTTCTTTGATATTCCAATATCTATAAAGAGTTATTAGAAAATCTAGTGTATGTGATTAGGTTCCACTCTGATGTTTCATGAATTTATTTCAACCATTAAATTGAATGTTGCCTGTAATCACAAGATCAACAGGTTAACTCTCCAGTGAGCCGCTTCCAGCTATCCTGAGCAGAATGTAGCAGCTTAAATACCATTGAAAGGATTATTTTTGCAAGCACAATTCTTTGCGCGTGACTTTAAATAGCCTCATTGTCACAAAAGTCAATTGAATCGGATTCCTTGTTCTCATTGACATTCAGTGCACTGATAGAACGGCATAGGATACCAGTAGCTCTTCTCGCTCTTTCTCTAACTTCCTTATCTCTTGAAGACGATAAAAACCTTGCCAACAAAACATCAAGAGATTTATTAGCAACATAGCAGCTCTCTGCTAGCCAAATCTCTCGCAGCTCACCCTTAACTTTCGATTGAATGCCTTTGGGCAGTGAAAACAACTACATTAGTTATTTATGTACTCAACAGCATTTATGTTACGTATCCAGGAATATCTTTACCATTAAATTCTAAAAAACCACAGCGTTGTTTCTAATAGCAAACCTGAAATATGATTAAGTTACGTGTTCGCAGGTTATTAATAATTTCAGTCTAGTTCACTTCTGATTTTCAATATCCATCTTTGAGCGTAATGAAATCCTTAAGTCACTCTTAGTGACGCAGATTTGACCAGAAGGAAAAGGCGGTCAGTAAGGCCTGATAGGCCGAGATATTTTATTTGTAAAGTAATAAATGTAGCGATATCGCTTAAATCACGCAGCCGCTAATCCCTAATCTCTTCAAAACATTAGTGTTTTATCTGTTGATAGCATTTAGCAAAATACCATGTGTTTTTCACCGAGAAGCACCTCCAGAATTATAAAAATCACCGGTACAAATTCCTTGCATATACAGGTCATTGTAGCAACTCTTCGAGATTTTTTACGCTTCAGATAAAATAATAGTCCAACGAGCTCTTGAAGTATACATTCTATTGCCGCTGCGATCTCCTTTAACCTTAGGCACATCAATCTCAACATTTTTTAATACCAGTCTACATGGAGTTCACTGGGGTAAATAACCATTACGATCTAGGAATGAGATCCGTAGACAGCAGTGTTTTAACATGTTATCGTTACATGTCTTCGAGTGCTGTCTTAACATCGAGTCCCTATCAAATGCCTATCAGCATTACAGATAAGTTCATGCAAAGGATCACGGTAATAGCTGGTTTCAGAGATAGATGTAAGGTAAATTTTATAGCATATCACCTCTCTGATGATAAAATCATTCACGAAATTAATCAGTAGGATAACCCCAACAATATCGCAAATCCCATACACCAAAAATGAGAATAGCTCCTCGATAAAATAAGTTTACAATTTTGTTCAATAAAAGTTTACCTCGATTTCAGTGATAGTTACATAGGGGTTGGCTTACCCACGCACCAGCTTATTACTTTAAAATGTAGTAGTTAATGCAGAAAAAAGAGAGTTAATAAAATTATTATTGAGCGTTAAATCTCTTTTAACATAGCGCTCCCTGTTAATTGTTTTAAACTAATTATTAATGATTATTATTGTTTATTAAAACAGCTAATTTCAAAATTTTTTTGCTACATAGTATTTCTCTAGTATATACGAAAAAGTTGTTAACACATTAAATGAAAAATATTGTAATTTTTATTAAACCTATTTAACCAGTTATCATGTTATGTAAAATCGTTAAATCTTATTGGAAAAAGAGAACTAAAGCTTATAAGGAGAGTCTATAATTATAAAATGTGTCACAAATCACATTTTTATAACTTCAAAATCAACAAATTAGAGGAAAAAGTTGAATGAAGATTTTTTACCGTTATAATCCATTGAAGATTGCACGTTACGTTAAAATATTATTTCGTGGTCGATTGTATATTAAAGATATGGGAGTATTTGAATTTGATAAAGGAAAGATATTACCCCCTAGAATTAGAGATAAGCAACATTTCAATATAATGAATGAAATCAATAAAGAAGTTCTTATCCTCCAGACAGAAATAGGTTAACTCGTCTGATAAATTTTGCGCCACATCATCCTAAGTGGCGCAAATAAAATATAAACTAATCATGATCCAACAGTTTTAATGCATAAAATCTAGTAGATGTCCAGATTAGCAAAAATTTTTACTATACCTCATTTTACATTAAATGTAATGTTACCAGCCTATTTCATTTTGTGAATGGTGTTAAATAATTTAATTTTGCATATGTAAACAACGATGCTTTGATTATAATCAAAATTATAATCTTGAAGAAATTAAATTCTTGGCTGTATTTTTATTAAAAACACAAGTAGCATGCTACTTGATGGAATATCTCAATCTTAAATAAGAGAAAAGTTATCTCCTATGCAGGAAAACTGTTTTAGCACTACTTAGTCTATCTGTTCTAATAGATTCCATCCTTTCTGTTACTAACAGATAATTTATGATGAACAACAAATTACACTATCTAATTCTTTTCTTCTGGTAATTATTTTTATGAAAATATTAATCAGAATTGGATAACCAATATAAAAACATAACTAGTGGAAATATCACAATTAATTTCTTTGTTGATCAAATTTCAAAATAGAAAAACAACTGCAAGCACTGATAAATAAGCTTGAATTTCAACTGGAAAGTAAGATTGATCATAATCAACGTAATATTTATAATATTTATCGCAGTTATTTAAATGAAAAGACGATTAAAAATTGGTTTTACGCTAGTAAAAATGCACCTAATTCTATAAAACAGCAAAATTTACGCTAATATTATTAATCTAATGGCAAATCAGGTTATATATTATTTATTTCCTATTGTTACGGTTTAGATGCAAAAGAACCTAATACTTATATTCTTTATTTTGGAAAAGGTAGCTTAGGCTTATTTCTAAATAGAAATTACTATCTGGATAACACTAAACAGATAAAATTATTCATTAGAATATATCGCTATTGCCACTAATTTATAATTAGTGAAATAAAAAAGATACAATTAAAACTTAATTATTGAGTAATTAGTAAATCTAATGTGTAATATTCAGTTTATCCTCTGATTCTTCGTGAATCTATTTTGTATCCTTAAATTAGATTTTGTTGCCACTAGAATCAGGGCAAATTAAATCCTCTAAGCTGGCTCTAGCTTTTTTTTAGTAGAGGAAGCAGCTAAATACTATTAAAGGATTATTTTTGAATCATACAGTCTTTTGATATTGGCTTCATAGCCTTACTATCGCAAAAGCCGATATTCAAATTAGATTTATCATTCTTATTAACGTCCAATGCTCTGACGGGAAAGAATAAAATACCAGTAGTTTTTTGATTATTATCCACATCTCCTCATTGCGCTGCCTGGTGGCAAATATACTGAAAACTTTATTAACAAAATATCAAGGGTTTTATTAGCGGCACTACAGATCTCTATTAACCAGACCGCACTCCCTCAGATCACCTTAACTTTCGGTGTTGAAATGCCTTTATGGAGTGAAGGTAGTATATTAGCTATTTTATATACCAAACAGCGTTAGTGCTGCGCATCCTGAAATATCTTTACTATTATATTCTAGAAACCAAAGCACCATCTTCCATAGCAAGCTCAAGAAATACGGTTAAAACATACCGCTCGCGTGGTCACCCAGAAGTTCTGGACAAGTTTGCTTCTTATTCTCGATAAATATCTTTAATCCAAATCAACTTCTTATGGGTTTATGCGCAGTGATGTCAATAATTACCAGCAGGCCATGGCAATCATATTGCCTGATAGAATAGTATGTAATTGGCATGCATCAGACAGAAATAAATTTAGTGGTATCGCTTATAAATTATGCAAAGGAGTAAAACTACTACCACTCATCTTGTATAGGCTCTTTAAGCCATTTCTGTATCGGTTTACTGATACTCTTCTAGTAGAGAGATCATGTGCTTTTTACCGAGAACTGCTCCAGAGTTTCATGAAAATCATCAGTGTACATTACCTCGCATACACAGGCATGGCATTAGCTCTTCGCTGTTTTTAGACATTTAAGATAAGGTAATAGAAATGAGCTGTTGAAGTATATTCTACTACCGCTATGTGATCCCAATGACCTTAGGCACTTTAATCTCAACATTACCATACCAGTTTTTGCTCTATTGTTGAATGTAGCACATGACTATTACGGGCGATAGCAAGGCAGCGTTAAAGATGTTGTCTCAGTTATGGCTTCGATCTCAATCAACGGCGGTACTTATCTGCATCCTGGCAAAGCATGACGGATGAGTTCATGCAAGGGATTACAGATCATATCTAATTTTTAGGATATCTGTAGGGTAGGTTTTATGGCATACCATCTCTCTGTTATTGAGATCATTCATAAAATGAATAAAAATGATAATCATCTTTGAAATTCCATGCACCAGAAACAAACATAATTTGATTACTTGAATACCAATATCTAATTCAGCTAATTTATTAACCTAATGTACACCGTATTGATAACAATACCTTCCTACTGTTTTTTTATAACAAATTTCTAATCCAATATTATCTGCACCTTACGTGCAGAGCATCAGCCATCAACTAATAGATCTATTCCTTGCCCTGATCTTCTAGAAAATTAGAAATGATTTCATTCTCTTTAAAATATTTTACTGTGATAATTTAATCACTAAATGAAGTGTTTCAGTCAAAGTTAGAGTATAAAGATTCGACTACATATCACCTCTTATTAGTAGATCACGCAGCTCAGAAGTGCTATATTCACAGCATTTAAGTCTATTTAAGTACAAGGAAAGTTCAGTATATCCTTATCTAGTTATTCTCATTTCCAAATGTAGCTCATAAAAATACTGAGAAAAATCAAAATTAAAATAATTTATTTAAAATAAGTCCAACAGAAAATAGAATTTTGATTAGTAACGCCTATTTAAGTTTATTCCCAATAAAGGTTTTATGCCTTCAGAATCGGTATAATGAACAACTTTCTTTATATAGTTTAATAACATAAATATAGTGAGGAAGAATAACTAACACGTTAAATAACGAAGATTTAACACGTTAAAGAGTATTAAGCAAAAAATTACAATTAAGATGAATGCGGCATGATGCAATTAGGTGTCTTTAACATCTAATCTAACTGCTAAAGTATTTTTCTGCTTTAATATTATTTTCTATCGATCATGTTGTTAACATTTATTATCGCTATTGACAACAATCCAGAAGTGGTTTCTAAATAATAACAAGTTATATTTATAAAGGTTATTGGCAGAAATCCATTTACTGCTATATGAAGAATTTTTGCTACATAAGTTGACATAAAAAATTAAACAGTCATATAGATTAAAGAGATTTTTCCTTATTCTCTACCAAAATAAATCTGCATATCATTAGTTGCCTAGATATCAATCTATTGGATGATATCAATTAATACATTGAAGCAACTCATTCCACTTTATTCTATCTAGATTCTTACAGTGAATATATTTATCTGCTGAGGAGATTTATTAGAGTTACAGCGATATTGTTGCAAATTTCCATTCAGGAAACATATTGCAATCTTATTGCAAGGCCTCTAGTGAGAGTATATTACAAAATAAATGGTTTAGTTATCTACTATGTAGATTGAATATTTTTACTTTACGAAAGTAAGAAAAACAAACAAACATTAATTTAAAAACAGCGTTTAGATGTGCGAGGCATCACTGCTCATTGTTTCAGTAGCGATAGACAAGATAAATGCGATAAGTGATTATTGTTGAAGTCAACGAAACATTTTCACTGATCCTTTAAAGGGAAATATTATATTTCACATAGGAAAACTAAAATATGGTAGTGGAAAAGATAAAAGGAAAGAACGAATTGCGATCTTAATCATCCGAGATTGACAAGATCATGGAGCGATGAGATTCTTGAAGAGTTTAATGGAGAGTGTGTTAGTCGTTTTATTTAATTGATCTTCAATAAAGATTTCATCCTTCGCTTGGATAGAGTAAAATAGTACAAAACCTTTGCTAATGAGCACGCAAATTAGTTACCATCATATAATAAGATTGAGTAATCAGAAAATTATTAATAAGGAATTCCAGATTCAAAATCTGATCCTTTATATTAGCCGATTAAAATGATGTCTAAATAAATTATATAGCGTAGGGTTGTTATTTATCGAATTATCTATCCTTGGAGTAGATTGTTTGAACTAGAACAATTGAAATATAGCTGTGGCTATAAATTCCTCTCGAGTAAATCAGCTATCTTTTTAAGATAGCTGATTAAATTCTTATAATTAATTTATAAATTGTTGTTATAACATATTGAGGGACTTATATCCTCAATCAGGATTATAATCAGCAAAACTAATGACACCAGATTATAAAATAAATCGACTTAGATCTTCATCAGCAACTAACTCATCCAGATGATTAGCAACGTAATCAGCATCAATTATAATATCTTGCCCATCTCTTTCACTGGCATTGAAAGAGATATCTTCCATTAATCGCTCAAGAACGGTATGTAATCGACGAGCACCAATATTTTCTGTTTTTTCATTAACTTGCCATGCTGCTTGAGCAATTTTACCAATACCTTCTGGTGTAAAGACAACATTTAAACCTTCGGTTTCCATCAACGCTTTATATTGTATAGTTAAAGATGCATTTGGTTCAGTTAAAATACGGTTAAAATCTTCTGCCGTCAATGCTTGTAATTCAACTCTGATAGGTAATCGGCCTTGTAGCTCAGGGATTAAATCCGATGGGCTTGTAACCTGAAATGCGCCAGAAGCGATAAATAGAATGTGATCAGTTTTTACCATACCATGTTTAGTCGAAACGGTGCATCCTTCAACTAAAGGTAGCAAATCACGTTGCACACCTTCTCGAGAGACATCTGGACCAGAAGTTTCTCCACGTTTGCATATTTTGTCGATTTCATCGATGAAAACAATACCGTGTTGTTCAACTGAATCAATGGCTTGCTGTTTTAGTTCTTCTGGATTAACCAATTTTGCTGCTTCTTCTTCTATTAATATTTTAAAGGCTTCTTTAATCTTCATCTTACGGGGTTTATGTTTTTGCCCAGCTAGATTTTGAAACAAAGATTGCAATTGACTAGTCATCTCTTCCATACCAGGAGGAGCCATAATTTCAATGCCTACTGGTATAGTAGCAACTTCAATTTCGATTTCTTTATCATCTAACTCACCTTCTCTTAGTTTTTTACGGAAAGATTGACGTGTGTTAGAAGGTTCTACATGGGGATCAGGTTGTCCCCAATTATTTTTAGCTGGAGGCAATAAAACATCAAGAATACGTTCTTCTGCCAGTTCTTCTGCACGATAACCGTTTTTTTCTATAGATTGAAGGCGTACCATTTTTATAGCAGCGTCAGTTAAATCACGAATGATAGAATCAACCTCTTTACCAACATAACCGACTTCAGTAAACTTTGTTGCTTCTACCTTGATAAAGGGAGCATTAGCTAGTTTTGCTAAGCGCCGAGCAATTTCAGTTTTACCTACACCAGTTGGACCAATCATCAAAATATTTTTCGGTGTTACTTCTTGACGCAATCCTTCATCAAGTTGCATACGACGCCAACGATTACGTAGCGCAATAGCGACAGAACGTTTTGCTTTGTGTTGACCAATAATATGATTGTCCAATTCACTGACAATTTCACGTGGCGTCATTTCAGACATATTTAAATCCTTAAGATTTTGAAAAAAGTTCTTCAAAGTTAAAATTATGGTTGGTATATATACAGATATCACTCGCTATATTTAGCGATTTTTCTGTAATATCACGTGCGCTCATTTCTGTATTTTCTAACAGGGCACGTGCAGAAGCTTGCGCATAAGCACCACCAGAACCAATAGCGATCAAATCATTTTCTGGTTGAATAACATCCCCATTACCTGTAATGATCAATGAACTGCTCTCATCTGCAACAGCCAAAAGTGCTTCAAGTTTTCTCAGCATACGATCAGTACGCCAATCTTTAGCTAGCTCAACAGCAGCTTTCGTTAGGTGTCCTTGGTAAAGTTCTAGTTTTCGTTCAAAAAGTTCAAATAATGTAAATGCATCAGCAGTACTACCTGCAAAGCCCGCGATAACTTTATCATTATAAAGCCGGCGCACTTTACGGACGTTGCCTTTCATGACGGTATTACCTATAGTCGCCTGTCCATCACCACCAATTACAACTTTGGCATTACGGCGAACACTTATAATTGTAGTCATAATTCAACCCTTGGTTATTTTATTATGGGAGTTATAAATATACTTTTATGTCTTTTACGCAAAAAGTCTGTATTTACCTATTAGGAATTTTAATGGGGGATAATAATCATTTTTCAACCCTTACTTGTATGAAGAATACAGCTAGATATGCCGATAGATTTAGCTCGATCACGTATTTTTTCTGCTATTTCTTGGCTATAAGGCCCAAGTACAATACGATGCCAACCTTTTGTTGAGATAACTCTACTTTCTAAACCTGAAAATGCCAGGTTGGCTTTAACGGATTCTGCTTGCTCCAGATTCTTAAATGAACTACACTGCACTACTATTTTTTTTTGAATATTTATTGGTTTCTGAAGCTGTTGGATTGGTTTTAACCGAAAAGATGATTCTATTAGCGGACCATTAATGATAACGCTTAAGCGGATGACATTATCATTATTAACCATTTCGGATAAATTAATGACATGGTTGCGTTTATCTGCGTCAATCTGCTCAAAGAATTGACGCTGTTCGTTGCTTAAATTGGTTGTATTATCAATATTTGATATAGTTGAGTTGTTAAAGTTTGGTAGATCAATATCACGATTTTCCAGCTCTTTTATATAACGCCACCGTTCTTCTGGTTTAGGTGGTAAGCTGATAAATACCTGACTATTATTAGTCAATATTTTTTTATTAAACACAGGAACGCGTTTATTTTGTGTAATGTAATATAAGCCACAAATAAAGATAACAACAATGAGAGTAGCGAGAGTAAGGGTTGTTTTTAGTAATCCTTGATTTATTTTTTTCTTACCTGAACGCGTATTCTTACGGGGTATTGTACACCCTAATCTTACGTAATCTTTTTGTGCCACTTTCCAATTCGCTAATTAATAAAAAGTTATATTAATCGTTATATGTTACTTAACCTAATTACTTTAGGCTAGTTTTTATATGGTAAACACCATCACGAATAATTAAATCGCAGTCTAGCAATTTATATTTTCATCTATTCTTTTTGACAATAATTTCATTACCTGTTTTTACTTCCATTAATAGCGATAAAAAGTAGTCTATCGCCACACAGAATATATTTATACGAATTCTCTACCCAGGAATTATTTTATCAGCATAAAGAAACCCTAATTTTTAGAGTTTTATAGGTCTTCATCTCCAATCATTATATATTTTTGGTAATAGTGTTTTCCGTTTACAATTCGACAAGAAACTATAGTAACTGATAATTTTAAAATATCTACTGGAATATGGTTGATATATCACCCGATTATCTCTCCTTACGTTAGTGTCTCCTGCCAGTGTTGTTGAGTTCGGTTCTAATAATCATGTACAATTATCCCTCGTAATGCCGAAGTTTTGACGCGGATGTCGGGGAAGATTTAAAGTAGCGCCTGAGGTATATTTCACGCTATGCCACGTCCATTTCATCTTTTTAGCGAAGTGTACTTTCCTTCCAATAACATTTTGTACTGTACATTTAGGAATTGCTGCAACTTCTTCCTATCTCAGAATATGCTTCAAACTAGGAAGAACTTGCTGGGATTTATGAGGTTATAGCTGTGGACGTAAGTGCCGGATGATAGCGCCTCGTTAAATTTTTTAACCGCTCTTTTTTAAAGAGCAACTCACATTATACAACAAATTTAATATCCAGACCGTCAGGAGTAATAAAGAGATGAGGATCCAGATGTTGATTGAGTTGTCAAGCATAAATATGAAAGGACAGAAGATATTAATTTCGATATCCTGTTTTGTACCCACTTGCAGCATAGTGCGGATGCCAGCAAAAAGAGCGTTGAGTTACTGCAAGTTATTATAAAAAAAGCCAAAGGGGAATTTAGGGGTATAGTGAAAAGTAATGTATTGTCAGAAGTCGCAGTCTTGTAAAATACAGACCTGCTGTTCTAATCATTCTTCATACTTCTTTTGTAGGGACATGAACTAAAGATTTTTGAACTTACAGCTATGCAAAAATAGGGGCCGGAAACATTAAGGAGGGCATGCAGTAGCGTGGCCAAACCTATAATGGCACAAAAAGTGCTACAGACTAGCATCTGTTCGATAAATACAAGGTTTACGACAGTTGAGATTTTCACCGTATCTTTCAATAAATTTATTCCAGACATCATCAATCGTGAAAATCAATTTAGTAGGGAAAGTGATATATATTGTAGTATATTATTCTCTACTTCTCTTTAACTAGAGAAGTATAAATGGTAATCTTGTTCACATTTGTGAGGCCTGTCAGACAGTTGTCTTTATATTTGTCCAATGAAGAAAAAGAAATGGGGGGGGTCAATATTCTAGCTCTGTATAGGTAATGAATGGCATCGGTAGGCATATTTAGTCATTACCATCAGTAGCTGTATCCAGCACCATCGACTCAGCCTAGGTGTGGTACTAAAACTACAAATAATCGTTACTATAGGCGGATATAACCCTGCGTGTTGAGAAAAAAATTGAGTAGCCTCTCAGATATAGAGTTGTATGGCCCCCTTTAGGGTATCATAAAAAATCAGTAGACTTTTATAATAATAACTCCTTTTGTAAAAGGAGATCATAAAGCGCTTAAGATAAACAAAAGGTATAATACGAGAAGTTATGAATAGTCGTCATGATTTGCTGGTTTATGCTTTATGGAGATTTATTCTGATCTATCAGGATTATTTTCTGATAAATTATAGCATGTTGGTAAAGGTTATTGGTAGAGAAACTACTTATATTGTATAAAGAATTTTTTCTATAAAGGTTTGTCCTGAAAAAGGAAATAGTCATACAGATCATGGGAAACTATTTCTTCACTTCATTCTAACATAAAACTGCATCTCATTAGTTGGCTCAACGACAATCTATTGGATGATCTGAACTTATTCATTGAAAAAATCATTCCACTTTATCCTGCTTCACGCTATCATAGTGAACATGTAACTGATTGGGACATTCAGTAGAGTTGCTACAATTATATCATTTCAAAATCTTAGATTGCAGGAAAAGATTTAATAATATTACTGGGAGTAAGTACTCTAGCAAAACTACATCACAATAATAAATGGTTTAGTTATCTACTATGTATGTTAAATAGCTTAACTTTACGAGAATCAGCACAACAAATAGGAATTAATTTGAAAGCAGAGTTTAGGATGACATCACTGTTTTTCTCAACGGTAACAAGCAATATAAATATATTAAGCGGTATTGTTGAAGTCAACGAAATGTTTTTCCATGAACTCTTTAAAAGAAACCATTATATTCCACATAGCAAAGATAGAAAATGCTGTGGAGTAAGAGATAAAAAGAAAAAATGAATCGTGATCTTAATTGCCAAGATAGGCAGGGTTATCTGTGAGGAATGAAATTCTTAAGAGTTTAATGCAGAACTAATTAACCGTTTTTTAAGTTAATCTTTTATAAAGAACTTATTTTTGCTCGAATGAAGCTAAATATTAAAAAGTTTCCAGCGAGCATTAAATTACTACAATAATCTAATAAGATTAGACGATCAGAGAGTTATTTTGGTAAAGAATTTCACATTCAAAAACACGAACAGTTATATCAGCTGATTAAAAGGCTGCATGGTATATTACATGGTTTAAGGTCGTTTATTTACTAAATTATCTGGTTGGAAAAGATTTTTAAAATCACAATAATTAAAATAAAGGCATTGGTTATATATTAGTTTGCAAGCAAACTAATATATATTTTTAGCAAAATAGCTAGAAATTAACATAAGGCTGAGCATGAAAGTGTTCAGCCTCCTCACCTTCTGAGGAGGTGAGTGTAGTGGATACACTCATGAATAGTGTACTACATTCATTATATTGTATAATATTGAGATTGGTAAATCCAATAATAGATAAATCTTTTAGTAATCTTAGTACTATACGTTTAGTCATCCATATAACAAATGAATAGCCATAATATTATTATGGCAAAAAATTGCGCTAACTGGCTTAAGTAATGCAAAAAGTTTTTTATATCTTCATTCCCGCCTAGATAACTAAAATCACTATTAATATATTCCTAGCAGATTAACCTGCCCGCTATATCGCTTTAGTTGCAACCCTGCAAACGATATTGATAGGGCAGAGTGGTTTCTATGTCGATTGATTTGACCATATGCAAGCAATATATTTATAAGAAAATTTTGCAAAAAGTTAATTATATTAAAAGAATAGGTTAGATTATCAATGCTTATTGAAGCTAAATTGAATTTAGGTATAAATTTATTTACAACAAATATTAGCGATAAATCTTTTATTTTTCCATTTAATGAGTGAAATGAAATATGAGAATTGAATAATACGATCTTAATAATTTATTTGGTCTAAGACTATTATATGGATCCTCTCTGCTTAGCATTATTGATACTAAGATAGCTACTAAGAGATATAAGTTGAGGATAAAATCTCATGATGATGAGATGAGCTTCCCTCCCTCATTTGTAAGATAACTATAAAACTTAAAAGCATAGAGCTGCTATTTAGACCATGATAGCAGTTTATATCTACTTTGGTTAAGCATTATAGCACATCCGAACACTCCTTTATTACTAAAGGAGTTATTAGAAAATCTGGTGTACAATTGTCAGGTTACGTTGCACTAATTCTTAGTGAATCTATTTTTCATCTTTAAATTGGATGTTACTTACCACCAAACAGGGGTCGAGCAGATCAAATCCCCTAAGCTGTCTACAGATTTCTGAGGAGATGAGAACAGCTTCAATATCATTTAAAGGGTTATTTTCAAAGCACAGTGCTTTGTAACGTCGGCTTCATATCCTCATACTGTCACGCAAAAGGCGATATTCAAATTAGATTTATCGTTCTTATTGACGTCTAGTGCACTGACGGCACAAACTATAAGGATGCCAGCCGTATTCTTCTTGAATACTCTGCAGATTTTTCATCGCTGCAGGATACTTTTATGAAAACCTTGCTAACAAAAACATTAAAGGCTTTATTAGTAGAATCTCAGCTTTCTGCTAAGCTAAGTTTCCCGGTAAGAGTTCAGCATTAATTTTAGTTATATATCTTTGAGAAGTAATTTAGTACCAATGCTGTTTTGTGTACCCAACAGCACATCAGTACTACGTGTCTGAAAATAATATTTGTCATTGTATTCCAAAAAAACTAAAGCACCGTCTCCCATAGAAAGTTTGGGAGATACGTTTAAGTAAGACACTCGCAAGGCATTAAGAAAATAGATTCAGTTTACTTCTAGTTATCGATAACCATTTTCGGGCACAACGCGAGCTCCTTACATTTGTATGCAGTAACATCAATAACGAGCAGAAGGTAAAAACAATCGTCCTTCCTGGTAGGAACTAAGTATATTCTTCAGCCAAGAAATAAACATAGCGGTATCACTTAAATCACGAAAGTACCATATTGCCTGTATCTTTAAACAATTCCTGCTTCAGTTTACTTATAGCGGTTAGCAATGATTATACCATTCGCTTTTCAATGAAAAGCGAATCAGAACTTCGTAAAAAATCTCCGGTGGAGATGTCTTTCATAGGTGTATAGTCATAGTAGCAATTCTTCATCGTTTTTGTACCATTCGGATAAAGCAGTAGCAGTTAACTTTTGAAGAATATTCCACCATTATCGCTATAATCTCCTTGACCTTATGCACTTTAATATCAACATCGCCAATATCGTCTATGGTTCACTGTGGCAAAAACGGTTATAGACAATGGCATCTCACCACCCGTCGATAAAGCCTGACGTTCAACATAAGATATATTCATAAAAGAAATCAGAGGTAATATCTAATTTACGGATACCTGTATTATAGAATTTTCAATAGCATATCATTTCTATATTCTTGAAATAATTCATGAATTAAATCAGCTTGATAAGCTAGAATCTACGAAAATCGATACACTAGAACTAAGTATAACTCTCAATAATTATTTACTTTTATTAAAAATAAAAATATCAATTAAAGAGAATGCTGTTTTTACTTTTTTAAAAAATAACTCTTTTCTTTAATTCAAATAAAGAAGCTTGTAAGAAATTAAATAATCCTTACAAAAAATTTATTTTTTTGAAAAATTAAATTATTTTTCTTTACTTTTGGATTAGGTAAATGAAAAATATTTTTTTCAAATATTTAGCTGCCGTATATTAATAATTGACTCATCTAGTGTGTCGAGTAAGCTTGAATAGTTCATGCAATATTTCTGGATCAGACCTACATTCCAATCGTTAAGATAACTTCACTAAGTAATTTGCTAACATTAACTTCAACTACTGCTATTGCCAATAATGCAATAGTTTCTCCTTATTAAAATAAGCTTAGTTACCATATTAACAATTAGATATAATAGCTCAAGCAGAAGTAGCTCATAGGAAATCGGATACTTCATAACTAATATCTTTGTTTTTTATCTTTTTTTCCGTAAAATTAACCAGGCAAACTCCAGACTCAGTATAAGCAATTAAAGGGATAATTTTTATTTAAAATAATATTTCAAGCTACAAATCACTTGAACCGAAACATTACCTTCATAAATACTATTATGAGCTAATATTGAATGACCGATAATGTTTTATTACACAAATATAATTACATTGGTACACACATCTGTTTATTAATGTGGATTTCAAGTTTCTTCTTGTTATCTATTTTAACATAGATATCATCTTTTAGCTTCCAAATAGTTACTTTCCTCTTGAGCATTAAATTAAACTTTTTATTAATTAATTTAGTAAAAAGCTTAATAATATCTTTATCTGCTACAGAAATAACCTGATCGAACATTTCAATAATATCAATTTCTGAACCTAATGCATAATATACGGTATTTAATTCTAAACTGATAATACCGCCTTTCCATCTCTAACATACGTTATAACATTTCTAGAGTTTCAGAGCATTAGTAAAACCTCATCCCCTCGTGTCGTTATGAGGAATAAATAGAAGCTTCTACGGACCTGAACTGTAGAAATAATAACATTATCAATATTTATGATTATTGTCTCTTTTTACCTTCAACAACCAATATATTATGACCAATAAATTTATTTAACCTATTAATAACTTTAATTTACAACTTTTTTGCCATTTCTGTTAAACCAGTTATCAACTGATCAATAACTTTTTTCTACAACTGTACTTTATCAATACCTACTTTAGGTTTAACAAATACGATTTAATGTACTATTAAGCCCTTAATTTCTACAATTATTTTGTAGTATCCAACCTTCCTTTGGAAGGAATGCAAGCTAAATTAAAAAAATAGCGCCTAATGTCACATAACAATCGATTAAAACTATTTCTAAACAAAAAATGTTAACCGAAAGATACTAAATAACTTACAAAATCCGTTTTGAGTGGGTCTCTTTTCCGTCATCTAGAATCACTAGTTGGATTTTAATTTTTAGTATTTATCAATAACCTCTTACTTTTATTGTCCGGTGTAGGTGGCGGAGAATAAAAGAAAAATTCTATAATTACTAATAATAAAATAGAGCAATTTATAGTTGGTCTGTAAATTACATAACTAAACGGCGAATATCACTCATTAATTGTGCTATACGAGTGACGAAACGCGCGCCGTCTGCACCATCAATAACACGATGATCAAATGAGAGTGACATAGGTAATATCAGACGTGAAACAAATTCACTGTTATTCCATACTGGTTTTATTAATGATCGAGATAGCCCCATAATAGCCACTTCTGGTGCATTAATAATCGGTGTAAAATTCGTCGTACCAATACCACCTAAGCTAGAAATAGTAAAACTTCCACCTTGCATATCAGACGCAGTCAACTTTCCAGCACGTGCTTTCTTCGAAACTTCCATCAATTCCTTGGAAAGTTCAATAATACCTTTCTTATTAATATCGCGAATAACAGGCACAACCAAACTATTGGAGGTATCAACGGCAATACCAATATGAATATATTTTTTCAATATTAATCGCTGAGCATCCGCAGAAATTGAACTATTGAAACGAGGCATTTCTTCTAATGCTCGAGAAATCGCTTTCATAACAAAAACTAATAGTGTAATTTTTACTTCTGTTTTTAACTTTTCCATCTCTTTATTTTGTTGCTTACGGAAAACTTCTACTTCGGTAATATCGGCATCTTCCATGATAGTCACATGTGGGATCATCACCCAGTTGCGACTTAAATTAACGCTAGATATCTTTTGAATGCGACCGAATTCAACTTCTTCAACTTCACCAAATTTACTAAAATCAACTTTTGATAACGGTAATAGCATGTCTGGTAAACCACTCGCTATAGTCGCCCCTGCTTCAGAAGATTTTAGTACCTCTTTAACATAAGCCTGAATATCTTCACGTAGAATACGAGCTTTAGGCCCAGTTCCGTTAATCTTAGCAAGATTAACACCAAATTCACGTGCTAAACGGCGAATAAGCGGTGTTGCATGCACATACGCATCATTTTCAATAAATTCATTTTTAGATTTAGAAACACCGCATGCCTTTATTAGGGATGATACCTCTGATTTCGTTGATATTTCAGCGCTCCTAGCTTCCGTATTGGCACCTGACTGAATTGCGGCAGCATCAACTGCAAAAATCATAATAAGTGAACCAGTTTTAACTTTATCACCCTTAGCAACTTTAATCTCTTTAACTTCGCCGGCAAAAGGTGCTAATACTTTCATCGATGCATTTTTACCTTCTACAGTAATTAGGGATTGCTCAGCGAAAATTTTATCACCAACATTAACGATTATATCCGTAATTTCAATCTCATCATCACCAATATCCGGTACAATAACTTCTTTTAATTCACTTTTTATTCGATCCGCATTTATGCTATCTGTTTTATCTGTGTTTTCGTATAAGGTTGTTTTAGCGCTAGTTTCTGTTACTTTTTTCGCTGTATCAAATAGCATGATCAACTTACCAGTTGTTACTTTATCACCAACTGCAACTTTAATTTCTTTTAAAACCCCAGCCTGTGGTGAAGGAATTTCCATTGACGCTTTTTCACCTTCTACGGTAATTAATGACTGCTCAAGATCAATTTTATCGCCAACTTTTACCATAATTTCGGTAATTTCAAATTCATCCGTACCAATATCAGGAACATTAATTTCAATAGACATTGATTTTACCTCTTACGCCAAACGCGGATTAATTTTTTCTGGGCTGATATTATATTTTTTTATGGCTTCATCTACTAATATTACATCCATTTCACCACGTTTCGCTAATTCACCTAACGCCGCAACTACCACATAGAAAGTATCAACCTCAAAATAATGACGGAGGTTTTCACGGCTATCTGAACGACCAAAACCATCAGTACCTAAAACACGATAATTGCTTGTCGGAATGTAGGAATGAATTTGTTCTGCATATAATTTCATATAATCTGTTGAAGCAACTGCAAGCATATCATTCATGACTTGAGCAACATAAGGTACACGAGGTTTATCATATGGATGTAACATATTCCAACGCTCACAATCCTGCCCTTCACGAGCTAATTCGGTAAACGACGTTACACTATAAACATCGGAAGCAATAGCGTACTCACTAGACAAAATTTTTGCAGCTTTACGAACATGACGCATCATTGAGCCCGATCCCAATAATTGAATTTTCCCTTTTTCGCCTTTTAGTGATTCAAGTTTATAGATACCTTTACAAATACCTTCTTCAACACCAGCAGGCATTGCTGGCATATGATAATTTTCGTTCAAAGTAGTAATATAATAGTAAATGTTTTCTTGTTTCTTACCATACATACGAACTAAACCATTATGTATAATCACAGCAACTTCATAAGCATAAGCTGGATCATAAGAGATACAGTTAGGTATAGTTAGTGACTGGATATGGCTATGTCCATCTTCATGCTGCAAACCTTCCCCATTTAATGTAGTACGCCCTGAAGTTCCGCCAATTAGAAAGCCACGCGCTTGCTGGTCTCCAGCTGCCCATAACAGATCACCAATACGCTGAAAACCAAACATAGAATAATAAATATAAAATGGAATCATCGGCAGGTTATTCGTGCTATATGATGTAGCAGCAGCTAACCAAGAGGCTCCAGCACCCAATTCATTAATACCTTCTTGAAGAATTTGACCTTTTTCATCTTCTTTGTAGTAAGCAACTTGCTTACAATCCTGAGGGGTATACTGCTGTCCATTTGGACTATAGATTCCAATCTGACGGAATAAACCTTCCATACCAAAAGTACGTGCTTCATCAGCAATAATTGGCACTAGACGATCTTTAATCGAGTTATTTTTTAACATTACATTCAAGACACGTATAAATGCGATCGTAGTAGAGATCTCTTTATTTTGTTCTGATAACAATTGACTAAAATCTTCTAGGCTAGGAATATCTAGTTTCTCATCGAGAATAGAACTTCGTGCTGGTAAATACCCACCTAATGCCTGACGACGCTCATGTAGATATTTATATTCCTCTGATTCTTCTTTAAGAAGAATAAAAGGTAATTTTTCTACTTGATGATCCGCTACCGGCACATTAAAGCGATCACGGAAATGACGAATCCCTTCCAGATTCATTTTTTTTACCTGATGGGCAATATTTTTACCTTCAGCAATATCGCCCATGCCATAACCTTTAACTGTTTGAGCTAAAATGACTATTGGCTTACCTTTAGTTTCTTGTGCTTTTTTAAAGGCAGCATAAACTTTTTTTGGATCATGCCCTCCACGGTTTAACGACCATATTTCATCATCAGTCATATCCTTGACTAGGTTACTTGTCTCAGGGTAACGATTAAAGAAGTGTTTACGAACATAAGCGCCATCTTTAGATTTAAATGTTTGATAGTCGCCGTCTAAAGTTTCATTCATCAACTGAATTAATTTACCTGAAGTATCTTTACGCAATAATTCGTCCCATCGGCCACCCCATAGCACTTTAATAACTTGCCATCCTGCACCGCTAAAAATACCTTCTAATTCATTCACAATCTTACCATTACCAGTAACTGGCCCATCAAGGCGTTGTAAGTTACAGTTAATTACAAAAACAAGGTTATCTAACTTTTCACGAGTCGCAATCGTGATAGCACCTTTAGATTCAGGCTCATCCATTTCACCGTCACCAAGAAAAGCATAAACTGTCTGATCTACAGTATCTTTTAAACCTCTATATTGTAAGTATTTTAAGAATTTTGCTTGATAAATTGCAGTAATTGGACCTAATCCCATCGACACAGTAGGAAATTGCCAAAACTCAGGCATCAATTTAGGATGCGGATAAGAGGAAAGGCCTTTGCCATCTATTTCTTGTCGAAAATTGTCCATTTGCTCTTCAGTGAGCCGACCCTCTAAAAATGCACGTGCATAAATACCAGGAGAAATATGTCCTTGGAAATAAACTAAATCTCCACCATTTTTATCATTTCTTGCCTGGAAGAAATGATTAAAACAGACTTCATATAAAGTTGCAGAAGATTGGAAGGAAGCCATATGACCACCTAACTCCAGATTTTTTTTAGAAGCTCGTAAAACCATCATTATAGCATTCCAACGAATCGTAGAACGAATACGACGCTCTAAATCCATGTTACCTGGATAATCAGGCTCATTCTCTACGGAAATAGTGTTGATATAATCACATTTTTTAGAACCTGCAGCGATATTAATGCCGCACTTATGTGCTTTTTGTAACACTTGATCAATTAGGTATTGAGCACGATCAACACCTTCTTCACGGATGACCGATTCGATCGCCTGTAACCAATCGCGAGTTTCGATCGGATCCATGTCATTCTTTGACGTATCTGACATGGTTTATTCCTTATCTATTATCTGTTTCTAATGTAGTTATTGAAATATATTTCAAAGATATTTACTAAACCAGAAAGAAAAAAGATAGCTCCTATTGCCGAAACTTTTTCTATAATTAAATTAGAACGGTAATGCAGAGATGCAGCGGAAACAAAAATTTGCACTACTAAATTAAATTTAGATATTGCTGTACTCGACGTAAAGAACGCTCACAACTGATATTCAGCAAGATCTCTTCAATAAATGTTAAATAACGATGTGAATCATTATGTGCTTTTTCAAGTTAACATGTAATAATAGATTTAAAATTTGAGTTATATCTTTACTTACTGCTGCGTGTATTTTTTACGGATATGATAAACACTCAAAATTTTGCCTAGTATTATTGTATTATTGTCCCATAATAATAACCCATTCAACAAAGCATATGGAGTAATACCATATTATGAGCCGTTCAGTAATAACTAGCTGATATTGTATATCAGTCTGAACTTTAGCATTAACATTCTTACATTCTTCAATACCATGAATTTGAATGTGACTAATCTTAATTCGAGCCAGATTTTTATTGATTCCTTTTAAAACAGCATAAAAGGCACTAATACCATCAAGTATATGACGCATATCTAACAAATAAAAATTATGATTCTAAATATACCAAATAATCTAGGTAAGTAGATTACTAAAACATTAGTATAGATTTGTTTGTACAAAGCCATTTTTCTCGGCGAAATGGAATACTTTTACTTCAAGTTTCTAATAGCCTCAAGCAAAAATGGATAAGAAATATAAAATTGTTTGGTCAACACTTCAAGTTCAGGTAATAAATTTTCTCAAAAACGAATTTAATTACTTCGAGAATTCAATGCTCAATTAGCTGTTGAATGACATTCAGATAACTTAAATAGACGAATCTTACTACAATCTCTATCTATAATAGATCACTTATTTTGGGTAAAAATTTATTTAACACTACTAAAATTAATTGGTAATAACAATTTATCCTAGATGTTTGTTACAGTAACAAAGTATTTAATAACTGTCCATAAGAGCTTAAATTTAACCTTAATAAACTCGCATTTTTTGATAAGGATTTTAAATATCCAAAAAAAAATGATAATTTTTGTTTGTTAGTAACAACTACGTTAATTTCGGCTATTTTAACAAAAATTATTAGTAGCAATCTCCCCTTTATACTATATAAAAAAAGTTTTTTGATACATAATGATATCCATAAAAACAGACAGTTATACAGATCAAAGAGGATTTTTTTCTTACTCCATGTAAGAAAAAAAGCTGCATTTCATTAGTTAGATCGATCACAATTTGTCGGATGACATAGATTCATGAATTGAAGCAACTCATTCTATTTTATTCTGCCATATTATCACAGTGAACATGTTACCCACTAGGGATATTCATATGGTTGCAGCGATATCATTGAAAACCCCCGATTACAGGAAAACATTTAACAATATTACTGGAAAATCCTCTAACAAACTACATTACAAGAATAAATGGTTTAGTTGTCTGTGATGCATGTTGAATATACTTGACTTTAGAGGAATTAGGAAAGTTATTAATAAATTTAGTGTAGACGAAAGGCTAAAGGGGTCCGATCTGATACTTCGTAAATCTATTTTTCATCTTTAAATTAGATGTTCTTTATCGGAATAGGGTCAAGCAAATTAAAATTCCCTGAGCTGCTTCAGCTTTCTGAAGAGATGGAAGCAGCTTTCAATACCATTGAAAGGGTTATTATTCTTAAAGCATAACTTTTCGCGAGTCGCTTTTCATAATCTCACTATCAAAAAAAGTCAATTCAATCGGCTTCGACATTCTTATTAACGCCCAGTGCGCTGACGGAAAATCATAGAATATCAGTTATTCTTTTAAATCTTTCTGCAGCTTTATTAATCGTTGAATGATACATTGAAAACCTTATTAACAAAATATTAAGAGATTTATTAGCCACATCGTGATTCTCTACTAGTTATAATTCCCGCAATCACCCTTAACTTTCTATGCTTCATACCTTTATTAAATAAAACCAGTGTATTATGTATTTTGTGTAGCTAATGGCGTCGATACTGCATATCCAGGAATATTTTTGACATTGCATTCTAAAAATCAAGAGTACTATCTTCCGTACCAAGTTTGGAGATGCGGTTAAGTCTCTTTGCTTGAAGGTCATTCATAAGTTCGATCCAGTTTACTTCTTACTCTCGATAAGTATCTTCGATTGCAATGAATTCCTTATTTCCATGCGCAGTGCTACTAATAATAAGCAGCAGATAAAGTTGATCAGCTTGCCTGACAAAACGGTATATGTTATCGGCCTATAAATAAACGTATCGCGTATCGCTAAATCATGCAGACAACATTACCAATGCTCTTTAAAGGATTACTGTTTCAATCTTCTATAGCACTGACAGAAAGATCATGTACTTTTATTATCGAGAACTGCTCTAGAGTTTCGTGAAAATCATCGGTAGTGTACCTCGCAAGTACAATCATATCGGTAACTCTTCGCTGCTTTTTGCACGTTTCAGATAAGTCGGTATCAACGAGTTGTTGAAATATATTCTCTTGCTGCCGTGATCCCTTTAACCTTAAGCACTTTAATCTCAACATCGCTAATACCAGTTTGTCTAGTTCGCTGTAGCAGATAACTGTTACAATCACGGTATGGAGATGCCCGTCGACAAGCCGCGTCCAGCATGTTATCGCAGGAATGCCTTAAAGTTCATACTCAACGACGGCGTCTATTAGCTCCCAGTAGGATTAACGGATGCGTTCATGCAAGAAAAAATAGGTAATATCTGGTTTGCAGATATCTGTAGAGTAGAATTTTATGGCATATAATCTCTCTGTTGTTAAAATTATTCATGAAATTAATCAGCAGGATACGCTACTATCTCCGAAACACCATACAGCATACACCGTATATCAGAAATCAACATAATTATACCAAAACCATTTTTTTTCTAAAAGAAAATGGATTAAGTTTACTGTAAGTTTATTATAAATTAATATTTAATCGAAGTCTGTATTCTTTGATCTAATGTTCTAATTTATAAATATTAACCCTAGGTATTAGCTTAATAACTATTATTTTTTATTTTATGCATTCTTTTTGCCAATAATTCTATTGTCTGTTTTAACAAGCTCAGTATTGATAAAATGAGCCTCTCTCCACACATAGGATGCATTTGTATGAATCTGTGCGCAGAAATCTTTTTATCAGCCTGTAACTTGGTGGAAGTATACTCCTAGGTTTTCCGGTTTTTTTCTAACCATTATCTAAAGTAACTTACTTATACACCTTCAGTAATCCCGAAGTTTTGAGTAAATACCGGTGAACGTTTTAAAGTAGCGCCAGAGATATTTTACTCTGCTACACTCCTTTCATATTTTTAACGAAGTTCACTTTCTCCAGTAACGTCCCTACTCTGCCTTCAAGTAATGCTATCACTACTTCTTAGATGTGGATATCTGAAAAAAACAGGAAAGGCAGTGTAATTTATCAGATTATATTTATAGTTGTAACATAAAAGCCGGATGGCGCCTCGCCAAATTTTTTTGATCGCTATTTTTCGAAGAATAACTTAAGCCGTACAGAGTGTTAATATCTAGATAATCATAACTAATAGAGATATAAATGTATGGATATTAATTGAGTTATCAATCAGTAAATATACAAGGATAAAAGCTACTAATTTTAATATCTTGTTTGTGTGCCCGCCCCTGTGGGATAGCGTTGGTTGCATACCAGCAAGAAATAAAGCATTGAGGTATTTGATTAATTATTGTTAAAAAAAGCTAAAGGAGATGGGGCATACTAAAAGTAATCTGTTGCTAGTACGAGTGTGGTAAAATATGAACATACTACGCTAACCACTATTCGGTAGTTTTAAAACCGCATAAACTGCAGATTTTTAACTTATAGTTTTGGTAGAAAATGGCGGTAATGGAACCTACTTTCAGGATAGATTCAGCAGTAGCGCAAAACCGGGGACAACCCCCATAGCATAAATGTCACAACTAAACATTTACTTTATAAGTAGACAAATTTATGAGGTAACACTTTACCGTATTTTCAATAAATTTATTTCAGTTATCATAAATAGTGAAAAACTAATTTAGTTAGGGATGTATATCTAGGTATATTACCATCTTATTATATTTTCAGAGAAATATAACTCATCATCCTGTCCGTATTTTGTCAGGGTGTTGGGCCAATTATCTTTGTGCTCCTCCAAGAATGAGGGAGTCTAAGAAGATGGGGAACTGTCACCTAGTTTTCTATAGGTGATGAATTCATCGGAAAGCATACTGTCATGCATCATTCCTAAATGCAGTTCTATCTAGCGTCATCATCGGGGGTTCGCCTTTATGGCGTTGCTTAAAACTCCAGATAATCATGATTAGAGGAAGGATAATAGCTTCGTGTAGAAAAACTTAAAATGGAATCTGAACAGATCGCTGCATGGCCTCTTTTTGAAAATCATAAAAAATTCAATCAGTCTATACCCTCATTTATTTCGGTAGTAAGATCATAAATTGATCACTTAAGATATACAGGCAGTGTAACATGTAAGCTATGTTTTGTCTTCCTGACTTTATCAGTAAATGCTTTCTAGGCGATTTATTTCAAGCTATATAAATGAATTCCTAAAAAATTAATATATCGTAAAACATATAGTAGGATTCAGATCATGAACATTCCAAAACACAGCCTAGCTAAATCGCTTACACCATAGTAAACTAGGTTCATTCAATCACGCTCAATTTACCTTTAAATTGGTAACATTGATCTCTAGCTACATTAGTAATTTTACTGTCAATGTCGATTTTACCGAAGATTATAAACCAATTCATATCCTCTTTTCCAGATTGATTTTTAGTTTGTTGCAAACAACGATATAGCCACTTATGGAACTATGGTGTAGTGTTAATGCTTACACTACAAAGCTAACAACTAAATTCTGTTAGCATTTATCATAAGTGCATTCGGCGTAAATATGGACGTAAGCATTTATATAGATTTTTCTAGCAGCAGAATATATCCTGGTCTAACAACACTCACTTTATCTAGTAGTAAATGATTAGTTTCAGGAATCATCGGGCGAGTAAATTATTTATAATTCTTAAGGATGGTTTTGGTTTACTATTACAATTACCGTAAAATTTCGATGGAATTCCAATTGACATTTTAAGCTCGATAACAACGGTAATGCCATTCTCTATATCATAAATTGAAGTTAGGAAAATAGTAATGAGTGGGTGTATATATGAGGATATTATTGATTAAGATTACAGCACTTTTGCTACTTACATCTCTGTGGATCACATTCTTAGAATAGATATCAGAACAAGAGCTGAAAAACTATCAAGCTATTATACCAACTAAAATAAATGTTACTTTTTACCCAATGGTGCAGTTGATTTAGGTGTAAACAGATAACTTTTTGTTGTTGATTGGTATTTCGATTGGAGTATTAAAAATACTATCTCATTCCAATAATATCTCAAAAAAGAATGATACATCTCCCAACTCTTCAATTTCTACTTAGCACTGAAGCGCTTCAATCTTCTCAGAGCCTCACAGACAAAGAGAGAATTTAATACCTCTAATTAAATAGTTAACTAAATCAGCATTAGTGCTTGAACTTGATACTCATTTTGTTCAAAAGTTTGATACAAATAGGCGCAACGGCACTACTAAATATATTAAGGCGTAAACCGATAATTTTGAGTTTGCAAAATACACCAATCACAACGGCACTTTCAAGTTTTAACTAGTAAAAATACCAGAACAGGATACCCTATGAGATCAATAGGAAGATTATCCGTCTTGTCCATACTTAAATATAAGATACGCTGAATTAGTTAGAAGATCAAAGATTGTATATTTTCAGCACCTAATAGAGACGGTTTATCCATTTATCTGAGCTGGACGATATTTAATATAAAATTCATGAAGAGGGTCGCTAGGTCAGAAAAAGCTGCTACACCGTGCTGACAGTAAATCTTGAGCTAAAAAGGAGATACTAGAGCTGTTCATCTATCAGAAAATAAAAGTTAAAATTCTGGATGTTGACGTTAAACGATCTATAAAATCCTGATATCAGGAATGTTGCACTTATCTACGCTGATAAGCTAATTATCTTTCCAAGACTGATAAACAAAATGGAATCTCTATCGAAATGCAGTTATACATTATTCATTAGATCTGCAATTCCATCAAATACATAGCCTAAAGGACTACAAAACCTTCACTTCATGGCAGATCCTGAAGCCAATTTAACCGTGCGGTAAATCAAAAGTCGACGGTAAAAACGGCGATGAATAAGTTTGAAGCTAAATGGGGATAAACTGGATAATCGATGGTTATCCAGTCGTCCTGTTGAAATAGGAAAATCTGTTGAGATATTTTTCTGCTATCCAATAAATATCCATAAAATGATCTATATCATCAATACCATCAAATCAGTTCACCAGTAGTTCTGTAAATTAACAAAAAAACTAAAGATTCATTCCTTAACGAAAATAGTCTATTAAAGTTGCTTTAACTAAGGGGGTAATGAAGGTGAAAGATAAATAGATAATATCAATCCATAAGTAAAATTTGACATTATTGCAGTTAGCCATTTATATTGATCAGCGATTCAATAACATAACTACACTGTAATTTTTCCTATCGTGATACAGAGTATTGAATACTCCCATTCAACTATAATGATCCATTTTCTATTTAGATTTTCTAAACGTTTTACATTATTCATTCTGTCTATTATTCTTATCGCTCATTGAAACCCTCATTTTAAGGCTAAAAAGTAATAGTATTTGGATTTATGCCCTAACTCAGGCAGGATATATTTCAATATATCGGTCAATTTTACTGATGATGCACCTGTTTCATTATGTGTAACTTAACCACCTTGACTTGTTTAAGGTGGATTCGCATTTATTAGATATGTTTCCTATTTAAGTATCTCACATTCTATCAGTTAACTAATTTTCCTTAACGCCAGCATTACAAAATCCCCCTCCTAAAAAGGAGGTTTCATGGATATATCAGGGCGTGTTGCTAACAAAAGTTATTATTTTTTTCTTGTAGAGGAATTTGTAGGCACGTCTGCATTTCAATTGTTGCGGTTTCAAACAATCTTCTCCAGAAGATATTCCATGTATAAATAAAATAATGATTTTTATATCACAGAATCTACTCAGACAGCCTTTTAATTTACTAATATAACTGTTTACATTTTGAATCTGGAATTCATTACCAATAACTCTCTGATTATTCAATTTTATTAAACGCGATGGTGACTAATTTCATAGTTGCTGGCAAATATTTCGTACTATTTAGCTCCATTCAAATAAAATATGAACTAATTATTAAAGATTAGCTAAAAAAAGTCTAACACATTCTGCATTAAACTCTTTAAGAATCTCATCGCTCACATGATATCCTGTCAATTAAGAGCACAATTCGTTTTTTCCTTTTATCTCCTTACTCTCTGTATTTTCTATCTTTCCTATGTGGAATATAACACTTCCTTTTAAAGGATTTAAAAGAAAATGTTTCATTGATTTCAAGAATACCACTTAGATTTACGTTAGCTGTTGCCGCTGAAATAAGGAAAAGCGACTCCATTTAAACGTTGTTTTACATCGATATCTATTTGTTTTTCTGAGCTCCATAAAGTCAGTCTATTCAACGTACATCAAATATAACTAAACCATTTATCTTTGTGATGTAGTTTCATCATCTTACTTTCAGTAAAATTGGTAAATATTTTTCTGCAATCTGGGATTTTTAGAACAATATCGCTGAAACCCTAATGAATTTCCCCAACAGTGGGGATATGTTCATTGTGATGATATGGGAAGGATTAAAGTGGAATCAGTTAATTGAATGTATAAATCGAAATTATCTAACAGATTATCACCGAACTAACTAATGAGATGCAGTTTTATGTTGGCATGAAGTAGTAAGGAAAGAGTGTCTTTGATCTGTATAACTCTTTATTTTTTATGATAAATTCTATAGAAGAAATCCTTCATCCAGTATTAAAGATTTTTACCGATAACTTTTTTCCAACATAAACCTATATCACTAATAGCTAAAAAGCAAGATATTAATGAAGAAAAACTTAAACGGTGAATTCACTCACGATAAATATCGTTAGCTAGCATAAATACTGTTCATAAATTGATGTTATTATTGTCTGCATCATTATCACATCTAAATATATTTAGCCTGTAAAAATTAATTGTAACACTGAAAGCTATTTATCATTCAGCCATACGGCAATATGTAATAAAAAATGGTGATACCAGAGTGTATTGTGGTTTATTTAATCCAGAAAAACCATAATACGAAGGGATCTAAAGTATGCAAAACTTCAATATATAGCGTTAATAAAGAAAAGATCGTGAACTCCATAATGCGCATCGTCATTATCGTCGGCAACGCAACCACTACTAAAGTATAAATCAAAGAAAACGGACAAATAAAAACCATATTCTACAAATTAATCCCATCTGAATATCAATTATTTGATAGTTAAGGAACTTGATTACTCTTTTTTTTTTTTTTTTTTGCTAAAAACAGATAAAATCGGTTTATTTTTATCTATTGCAAATTAAAGCTTTTTCGAATAGTATGATTTTTATCACCTCATAATTTTATTAAAATTAACTATAATTTTATTTTAGTAAACCTTGTTTTTATTTTATACATTCTTTCTGACAATAATTTCATTACCTGTTTACCCCCTTTTTTTTAGTAGCGCTAATGGTAAACTTGTCGATAGGTATAATACATTTGTACAAATCTGTTCGTAAAAATCATTTTGTCAGCACGTAGAAACCCTGGTTTCTTAGGTTTTACGGGTCTTCAATCTCCAGTATCTTATATACCTTCGATAATAGTGACACCCCGTTTATAATTCGAGAATAAATAAATGACGCACCATAGTAAAACACTTAAGCGAAACCTGACTAATATAATGCTAATCATCTCTTCCTGCGTTAGAGTCTGCTACCAGTGTTGTTAAGTGCGGTGGAGTTATAGAGTAATAATGTACAACCACTCTGTTCGGTAATGCCGTATTTTTAACTTTAATATCGAGATATTTAAGGTAGAGCTAGAGGTGCTTTAGACTATCTCACTCTACTTTTTCATCTTTTTAGCGGAGTTAACTTTCTCTAGTAACACCCGTACTTGTGATTTTAGTTACACTGACATTTCTTTCTGGTGCAGATATGCCACAAGACCAGAAAAACTACCTGGATTTATCAGGTCATAGTTGTGAAGTAGTATGCGGATGATAGCGACTCGCTAGATCCCTTCGATCGCTCTTTTTTTTGAAAAACACCTTACCCCATACAGCATATTTGATATCCAGACAGTCACGAGGTGACCGGAGACATAAAAATACAGATGTTAATTAATTTATCAACCATAAGTGTAAAAAGCATAAAAGATACTAATTTCAATATTTTATTTGCGCTCCTCTACTGCAGATAGAACACAAATGAGGTGCGAAACAAGGCATCAAGTCGCAAACAGTTATTGTTAAAAAACTAAAGAGGATAGGCTATAGTTAAAGTAATATGTTGCAAGTTGCAGTCAGATAAGAGTTAACCCTGCTCTGCTAACTGCTCCTCAGTAGCTTTAATGCCACATGAACTGCAGGCTTTTGATTTGCAGATTTGTCAGAAAACGGCGCTGAAAACATTAAGGAGAGGCAATACTAGTAGTGTTGGACACCTAAAATGGTGCAAGTCCATAGGCAGGCTGTGCGGTATATAGATGGATGCCGTCTAGGAATTTGCACTTTTACGTTATTTTTAATAAATTTATTCTAGCCATCATCAATACTAAAAGCAACTTACGTAGTGAGAGGGATATACATAGGAGTATATGATCCTATGGATCATTTTTGCTAATGAGGTATAAATGGTAATCCTGTTTGCATTTCTTAGATCTGTCAGTCCAGTTATTTTTGCGTTTTTCTAATGTTGGCAAGAAATTTGGATAACCCAGAAGTTCTATATAGGTGATGAATTTTTTGGCAGGCATATATAAGTCATTGCTTTAGTATAATTGTATTTACATATCAGCGGTTTTAGCCTAAAGAAGGGGTTCTCCCCCCCTTGCTCTCAAAATCATAGATAATCGTTACTATAAGCAAATAATTTGCCTTACGAAAAATTGGGGTTCAAAATCGGTTGCATTGCTGTATGGCCTTCTTTTTAGGTGTTATAAAAAATTCAGTGGCTTATATCGTAAGTGCTTTTCAGATAGAAAAGTAATCATAAATCGCTTTGGATAAGTAGGAGTTTAACACAGGAAGTTATGAATAGTGTGCCACAATTTTCTGGTTTTACATTTTCTAAAAGACTTTTTACGAGTCATTTAGACTATTTCCTAAAGAAATAGGTTATCTTGGAAAAAGTTGTTAATATAAATCCATTATACTGTATGAAAGATTTTCGCTACAGAGGTTGCCATGAAAAAGTAAACAGTCATACAGATCAAAAAAAGACTTATTTTATTCCCTATCAATATAAAACTGTATCTCATTAGTTGTCTCGGCGACAATATGTTAGATGATGTCGATCTATTCATTGAAACAACTCACTCCACTTTATCCTCCTCACATTGTCACACTAAAAATCTTATCCGATAGCGATATTCATTATGGTTACAGCGATATCGTTGAGAAATTCTCTATTCCAGAATAAGATTTAACAATCTTACTGAAAATTCTCTGATAAAACTACATTACAAGGATAAATGGTTTAGTTATCTGCGATGTATGTTGAATAGCTTTACTTTATAGGAGTCAGCGAAACAAATAGATATTGATTTAAAACAACCTTTAAATATCGCTGCTTCTCCTTATTTCAGCGGCGACAGCTAACATAAATCTAAGTGGTATTCTTGAAATTAATGAAACATTTTCTTCTAAACTCTTTAAATGGAAGTGTTATATTCTACATAGGAAAGATAGAAAATGCAAAGAGGAAGGAGATAAAAAGAAAAAACGAATTACGCTCTTAACTGACAGGATGTTATGTGAGCAATGAGACTCTTAAAGAATTTAATGCAGATGGTGTTATCCGTTTTTTAGTCAATTATTGATAAAGAATCCATCCTTTTTTAATAGAAGCAATAATACGAAGCCTTTGCTAGCGAACATGAAATTAGTTACCATCGTCTAATAATATTAAGTAAACATAAAGTTATTGGTAAGGAATTCCAGATTTAAAATGTGAACAGTTATATCAGCTAATTAAAAGAATGTTTGAATAGATTCAATGACGTAGGGTTATTATTTACCGAATTATCTATTCTGGTAGTAGATTATTTGAATCACAAGAATTGTGATATAGATGTGGCTAGAAATCACTCTGCAAACAGAGTAACAACCTTTGTCAATATCGTCTAAAAATAGATAAAATATCTATTCTAATATTGAATTCAGGTGTTTGTAGCCACATCTTAATTACATCTCTTATTTATATTAATTATATCTAACTTAGATAGTAAATTACTTACAGGATATTTTATTATGACAAATCCTTTACTAACAAAATCTGTATTACCTCATTTTTCAGCCATTACACCGCAAGATGTGATGCCTGCTATAAAAACTGTATTAAATAGCTATCAGCAGATAATTGAGAGCTTACTTAAAGAAAATAGCACTTTTAACTGGAATAATTTATGTCAACCATTAGAAGAAGCTAACAATAAACTATCCCGAGCCTGGTCACCAGTTGCTCATCTCAATGCTGTAAAAAACAGCACTGAATTACGACAAGTTTATGATACCTGTTTACCTATGCTATCGAAATTTAGTACCTGGGTAAGACAACATACCGGTCTTTACCAAGCTTATAAATCACTAAAAAATAGTGCTGAATTTGATACACTCAACCCAGCACAACGTAAATCAATTGAGAATACGTTACGTAATTTTGAATTATCTGGTATTGGTTTATCAGCAGAAAAAAAGAAACGTTATGGTGAAATTGCTATTCAAATTGCCAAATTAAAAAATAAGTTTAGCAATAATGTGTTAGATGCAACGATGGGTTGGATGAAACTGATTAAAGATTGCGATAAGCTAAATGGTATACCAGAAAATGCTCTTTTAGCAGCAAAAGCATTAGCTAAATCTAAAGGAGAAGAAGGCTGGTTATTCACGTTGAATATGCCGAGTTATCTATCAATTATGACTTATGCTGATAATCATGAACTACGACAAGAAATGCATTACGCATATAATACCCGTGCTTCTGATCAAGCACCAAATGCTGCTAAATGGGATAATAGTGATATTATGGACAAAATTTTAGCGTTACGTTACGAATTAGCTCAATTACTTGGTTTTAATAATTTTGCTGAAAAATCGCTAGTCACTAAAATGGCCGAATCACCAAAACAGGTTATAGATTTTCTTACCAATCTTACTCAACGAGCCTACCACCAAGGTAAAAAGGAGCTTACTGAATTGATTCAATTTGCTAAGGATCAGTACGGAATTAAGAAACTTGAGCCCTGGGATCTAGTTTATTATAGTGAAAAACAAAAACAGCATAAATTTTCAATTAATCATGAACAACTACGAGCCTATTTCCCAGAACAACTGGTTATCAAAGGTCTATTCGAAATCATTAATAGAATTTATGGTTTAACAGTTAAAGAGCGCCATGATGTGGAGATATGGCATCCCGATGTGCGTTTCTTTGAATTATATGATGAACGCGGTGATTTATCTTGCAGCTTCTATTTAGATCTCTATTCTCGAGAACATAAACGTGGCGGTGCCTGGATGAATGCTTGCGCAGGAAGATTAAAATATGCCGATGGCAGTTATCAAAAACCTGTGGCTTACCTAACTTGTAATTTTAATCAACCAATTGGTGATAAACCCTCGCTGTTTACTCATGATGAAATGATTACGCTATTTCATGAATTTGGCCATAGTTTACATCATATGTTAACCCAAATTGACGTAGCAGATGTTGCTGGTATTAATGGCGTGCCATGGGATGCTGTCGAACTACCCAGCCAACTTATGGAAAATTGGTGTTGGGAGCCTCAAGCACTTGCTTTTATATCAGGTCATTATAAAACAGGTGAACCTTTATCAAAATTAATGTTAGCTAACATGCTAGCAGCTAAAAATTATCAAGCCGCAATGTTTATTCTTCGTCAATTAGAATTTTCCTTGTTTGATTTTCGATTACATACTGAATTTTCTCCAGGAAAAGGAGATCAAATTTTATCAATATTAAAATCAGTTAAACAACAGGTTGCTGTAGTACCTTCATTTAAATGGGATCGTTTTTCTCATGCATTTAGTCATATTTTTGCTGGTAGTTATGCTGCCGGTTACTATAGTTATTTATGGGCCGCCGTTTTATCCGCCGACGCATTTTCACGATTTACCGATGAAGGTATTTTTAATCGCAGTACTTGGTTATCATTTCTTGATAATATTTTAAGTCGTGGTGGTTCAGAAGACACTATGGTTCTCTTTGAACGTTTCCGAGGAAGAAAACCTAATATAGATGCAATGTTACAAACTTATGGTATCAATGAATAAATGGCAATTGATATTCAATTAATTTGCGAACCTGGGGCTTCTCACGGTGCCTTGTTAGTTATTGCTGATAAATGGAAACTTAAGCATACACCTTCCGCATTAATGGCATTAGTACTAACACCTGAGAATTTACAACTAAAAAAATATACGAACCTAAATTAGGCGGCGTTTATGTTGATTTTATTTTAGGGGCAATGAGATACAGACGTAAATTTGGTGGTGGGCGCAATGAAGCTATTGCAAAAGCAGTTGGCATCAAAAAATTCTATTACCCCACGATTGTTGATGCTACTGCTGGTCTTGGCAGGGATGCTTTTATCCTTGCAGCACTAGGATGTAAAATACGGCTGTATTAACGTCATGCCGTAGTTGCAGCACTTCTTTATGACGGATTACAACGCGGTTATGCTGATCCTGAGATAGGAATTTGGTTAAAACAAAGAATGAGATTGCTACACGCATCAAGCATTTACGCATTAATAACACTATCACCCGAACCAGATGTAGTTTATCTCGATCCAATGTATCCCCATCGACAAAAAAGTGCCTTAGTAAAAAAGAAATGTCAATTCTTCAAACTCTTGTTGGTAATGATGAAGATTCTAACAATCTTTTAATTCCTGCAATGACGATAGCTAAACGCCGTGTTGTGGTTAAACGACCCAATTATGCATCCCACCTAGCAGCAATTTCTCCACAAGCAATGATCAAAACTAAAAATCATCGTTTTGATATTTATCTATTTTAAACTGATTTATTCTGTTAAATATTATTTATATAAAAAATAACCAAAATTTTATAAAAAGTGAAATATTACTTCATAGAAACTTTTCTATAAAAATACTTTCCATTTATTTATAGTTTTAAAAATAGAATTTTTAATTTTATTCATTTAATGAACATTAAAATAAACTTGCAAAAACCTTAAAACAAATAGTAATTTAAGAAATGTTATTATTAAATGGATGTTATTAATATTATTGGAGATAATTTATGAAAATTATTAGTAACCTGCTACATGGCGGTCATGTTAAGCTTTGTTATTAAGCTTTATAAATCTCTTCTCCCCCATTATAAATAGGGGTATTATTTAACAGCAGAGTCAATACAGGTCAAATCTCCTTACCCATTTCCAGCTTGTCTGAACAAACAAAAGCAACTTAAGTACCATTAAAAGACTTATTATTCTTTAGCAATAGCGCTTTTCGTGCATCGGCTTCGTATCCTACTGTCGCAAAAACCGATTTAATTAGATTCGTTATTTTTGTTGACGCAAAGTGTACTAACGGGAAGGTGCAGAGTGTCAACCGTTCTTCTTAATCTTTTTCAGTTTCTTCATCACTGTAAAGATACTTATGCTGATAATTTTGCCAACAAAATATCAAGGGATTTATTATCGGTATAGCATCAACTCTATGCTAGCATAACTCCCACAAAATCACCTTAATTTTCTATACTACCTTACCCTTGGAAGGGTAAAGGAAAGTACATCAGCTGTTTTGTAGCCAACAGCATTGATGCTGCGCATCAAGAAATATCTTTAGGATTGCTCATTCCACAAAAAAGTGTACCTACATCCCCAGTATCAAACCTGGGAGATATAGATTAATCCGTGCAATCTAAGGTATTAATAAGTTTGGATCAGTTCCATGCTAAATTTCGATAAGCATCGTCTAGTACAACAAGCTTTTTATGTCCATCTACAGTGATATTGATAATTAAGCAGTAGGCAAAGGGCGATCATCTTACCTTACAGAAAATTCTGTGTCATCGGCACAGAAATAAATATAGCGGTATCGGTTAAATTACACAAGTACAATATTGCTACTTTTTATCGAAAAATACCTACAGAACTTCATGAAAATCACTGATATATATGCCCTGCATATATAGAGCAGGGTAATAGCAAACTCTTCGCCACCTTTGCACACATCAGTTAAGGTAGTAACGAGTTCTTTAATGATATTCTGTTATCGCTGCGATCCCCTTTTAACTTTAAGCACTTTAATCTCAACATCCTCAATACTCATCTTATAGGTTTGCAGGGGTAAATAACCGTTACGGTCGACGTCTTACGCTACATTTGAGAAGGTAGCGTTGAGTATGCTGTTTCAACATCTCCTAGAGCTCAGTCTTAACTAGACTACCTACCAGCTCCAGGTAGCATTACAAATAAGTTCATGCAAAGAATCATAGCGATATCTAGTCTCGCAGAGACCTATAGAGTAGACTTTTTCATGGCATATCATCTCTTTGTTGTTTAAATTATCCATGAAATTAATCAGCAGGATACGCCACCATCTTGGAAACTTCATACACCAAAATAAACATAACTCTACTTTAATGGAATTTGAGTATTAAAGGACAATTTCTAATTTATTAGGTTAATTTCATATTGAAATCTAAAGAATCCTGCTTCCTTTAGCAGGATTTAATCTAAAGCTAAACACTAAAAATAAAGAAATCAAATTATTATCATCTTAAACCATAAGATGGCTTATAATCAATAGCTTATAAATAATAACTTATAATTGATAGCTTATTAGCAAATAATGAAAAGGAATAGATTGGCAATCTAAAATATGGAATAATAAACATCAAGTTATTTTAATGTTTAATCCATTGATAGAAATGTTCTAATTACTCACTTTTCTCAGAATTTTTTAACCTAGACCAAAACTTCTCTAGTTTGCTATTTATTTAGTATATTTTACTGATAAATTTCATATAAAGATTGTTGAAAATCTATCAACCACATTTACATTAGCATATTGTATTTAGGTAACTTAGAAAAAATGCAATTAAAAAAAGCAGCAAAAAAAGTTATCAAAGCAGTTATACCTGTCGCTGGATTAGGAACTCGTATGTTGCCGGCAACAAAAGCGATTCCTAAAGAAATGTTGCCTTTAGCGGATAAACCACTTATTCAGTATGTAGTAAATGAATGTATATCTGCTGGTATTTATGAAATTATCTTAGTTACTCACTCTTCAAAGAATTCAATAGAAAACCATTTTGATACTAGTTTTGAACTAGAAGCGATTTTAGAAAAGCGAGTTAAACGGCAATTATTAAATGATGTACAATCTATATGTCCAAATCATGTCACAATCATGCAAACAAGACAAGGTATCGCAAAAGGTCTTGGTCATGCTATTTTATGTGCCAAACCATTGGTAGGAGAAGAGCCTTTTACTGTGGTTTTACCTGATGTAATTATTGATCAATATTCATCGGATTTGAAACAGTACAATTTAACTGCGATGTTGAAACGTTATCATGAAACATCAGCCAGCCAAATTCTTGTTGAGCCTGTACCAAAGGAATCTATATCCAATTATGGTGTTGTGGATTGTGATAGGTATGAATTAAAACCCGGTGAAAGCAAAGTTATTAAAGGTGTTGTTGAAAAACCTAAAATTGATCAGGCACCATCTAACCTATCTATTGTAGGTCGTTATGTATTTTCAAAAAAAATATGGTCTTTATTAAAGAAAACACAACTGGGTGCATATGATGAAATCCAATTAACTGACGCGATTGAAATGTTAATAAAAGAAGAAACCGTTGAAGCTTATCATTTACAAGGTAATAGTCATGATTGTGGTAATAAATTGGGTTATATGAAAGCATTTGTTGAATATAGTATGCAACATGAATTTTTAGGCAACGAATTTTCCGCATGGGTAAAAAATAGATTTGATTGCTAATCATTGATTAGAATTGATAATTATTTAAATTAAAAAAATTAATATGATTTTTTATACGATATTATTTATTATTTTATATAAATTTATTATAACGAGTTTTTATTTATGCATAAAAATAAAAAAGTTATGCTTATTTCTAGTGTATGAGACTTCTGCGACCCTAGTGTGTATCCTATTGATTGATTTAATGAATAACTCTAATAATAGGAGATAATATTTTATGAAAAATCTACCTTGCAGGTATTCCTAAAATCAGATATCACCTATAATCTCTTGTATGAATTCATCAGTAATAGTGGTAGCACAGATGAGTCACCTTGTTGAGGTTAATCTTAAATATATGCTGCGAGCAGATACTGAATACCGCCTTTGTTGATAACAGGTATCCCTGTGCATTGTTTCAATAACGGTTATTTGCCGCAGAAAACTATACAGACTGGTATTGACGATGTTGAGATTAAAGTGCTTAAGGCTAAAGATGACACTGGCAACAGAATATCCCTCAATAGCTCATTATTACAGTTTTATCTAAAGCGTGCAAAAGCGGCAAAGAGTTTCTACCATGGCCTATATCCTGGTAGGCATTATTTCTATCGGTGATTTTTATGAAGCTCTGCTCTACGATCGCTTCTAAATAAAAATGCATAGTCCTTTTTCGTAAAGAGGTTTCAGCAAACTGAAAAACCGATATTTTGAAGAGCACAGGCATTGTATCTGCGTCATTTAAGTAATATACCTACCTTTATTCTTAGTGGGTGATGATATAATCGTTCTGTCAGGTAAACTGATCGTCTTTGCCAGTTGCTCATCATCGGTGTCACTGCGCATGGATGGATAAGAAACTTGTTGCGCGCAAAGAGGGTTATTGAGAGTCAGAAAAAGCACTGAACCGAACTTATGAATGACCGCGCAAGCGCGGCTTAACTACGTATCCTAAACTTACTATAAAAAAACAGTGATTTTGGTTTTTGGAATGCAATACCAAGATATTTCAGGATACGTAACACCAAACGTTACGGAGTAGATAAAACAACTCATGTGTTGACTTCACTCCTCCAAAGGAGTGCAACCGAAATTAATGGTGAGCTGCAGAAGATTTAGCTAACAGCGAGTCATGATGCCGCTAATAAAATCATTAATGTTTTGTTTGTAAAGTTTTTAGTAAAGTATCCTGCAACAATGAGGAAACTGGAGAAAGAGCAAGAAGAATGGCTGGCATTCATGGCTTCCTGTCAACGAACTGGATGTCAATAAGAATGACGAATCTGATTGAATCAGCTTTTTTATGACAGTGAGGTTATAAAACCGAAGCGCGAAGCACTGTAGCTCAAGAAAAACAAGTCTTTCAATTGTATTTAAACTGATACCGGATCCTCAAAAAAGCTGAAGATGCCGCCTTAGAGGATTTGACCTTGTTCTAATCCTAGAAGTAAACAACATCCAATTTAAGTATGGAGAATAGGTTTACGAATGGCATTAAGACTGGAGAGCGTAGACGGGCCATAACTGTCATACACTAGATTTGCTAATAATTCATATTTTTACCATTGGATTCCGAAACTAAAGAAAGCGGTCTTCCGTAATAAGTCTAGAAGATACGATTAAGCAACGCGTTCACAAGCCATTAAAATTTATGCTGAGTTCGCTGCTTATTCTCAATAAGCATCTTTGATCGCAGATAGCTTCTTACATCTATGCTCAGTGTCGTCGATAATGAGCAGCAGGCAAGGCTTCAAAAATCACCGATAGAGATAATGCCTGCCAGGATATAGGCCATGGTAGAAACTCTTTGCCGCTTTTACACGCTTTAGATAAAACTGTAATAATGAGCTATTGAGGGATATTCTGTTGCCAGTGTCATCTTTAGCCTTAAGCACTTTAATCTCAATATCACCAATACCAGTTTGCATGGTTTTCTGCAGCAAATAACTATTATGCTCGACAGCATAACGTGATTGTCGACAAGGTAGTGTTTACATGTTATCCAGATAGCTTCGAGCACCGTTTTAACATCAGTAGCTAGCACTATTACGAATGAGTTTATGCAATGAACACAAGTAATGTCTGATTTTGTAGATACCTCCTATGGTAGATTTTTTATGGGATATCATCTCTATTTTGTTAAAATCATTCATGAAATGAATTAGCAAGATATACAACTATATCCAAAACTATTACACCAAAAATAAGCATAATTTGTTTAAATATGCCTTATAAAAAAAATTTTTGTTAAAGTTTTAATTATTTACGCGTCTCTTCTATCGATTATCTTTATCGTTCTCTGTTTGGCGAACGAAGTATTATTTTATGCGACCTGTTTAGTTGATACATCTCAATCTTAGGCATTAAAGGATGCATTTAGAGGTAGAATTAGAGTTAAAATATGAAAACCATTTCTATTCATCAATAATGGATGAATGTGTGGTATTACATCAAATCTTTTGGATATTAGGGGATAAATATAATTTTAGTAATATTAAGGAGATTAAGATGTTTTAACTAACTTGTATCAACTTAGCGGGTTAAGGCCATATATCATAGATATAGCTGCTAAAACAGAAACCATGTATGAAGCCATAGGTTAAAGCATTTATAACAATTAATGTTGAGATATTTAATATGATTATCAATGGTAGTTATTACAAAAGTGATGTTTTACTACAACGCGGATTTATGGTATTCATATAGTCCAAAACTTTATATCTGATTCAGTTTTTAATCTTCTATTGCTCAGTAATAGTAAAGATTTACTAAAAGTACAAATAAGCGGTAATTGTATTCGGATTAAGTTATATTGTCGGTTATCAGCTAAAAACTAGCGTTGAAGTTAATAAGGATTAATTCGCCGAATTAACCATTTATGATGACATGTATAAAGCGGCGCAAAAGATATGCTTATTAGCGCTATTAGATTATTAGAAAAACTGGTAAATCCGTGGAATTTTAAGGTAACAGAATGATTAAAATTATTCTTTTAAGTCTATAAATTGACAACTATCGATAAATTAGAGTTAAAAAATTATTATTCTACAGTAGAAGAATTTAATAAGTTAAGCCAACGTGATAAGCATTTGGTATTAGCAGCCCCAAAAAAACAAAAAACTGCTTTTTGCAATAAATTATATCTTTGATAGCTAACTAATTCATTAACTGCAGGCGATATGCAATTATATTGTTTCACCGGAAACGGAAAAGATAAATAATATATACCTCTTGTTATATAAGAAGCGAATTTTAATATTAGTGAACAATATGAATTGTTAGCGCAATGCTATGATGATGTGATGATGTGATGATGTGATGGTTATTTTCACTGGTAAAGCGCATAATCCATAACTTTAGTGATAGTATTAACACCTTCATTCTTGAACATAATCCTATCATGACAGGAAAATCATTATAGGATACTGCAATGAATCATGTTGTCGTTAACTATTATAGCATATCTATATTATCTTTCGAATTGACATTTTCAACCGAAAAAGGAAATTATATTCATCGGTGTTAATAAAGTAAGCACTTTATAGCAGTATTTTTTATTCGCAAAATTTATTCTGGGTAATATATAAAAATAAAGCAGCGTTTAGAAAAAAACATTTAACTCAATAAAAAAATAGCCGTTGAGTTTGAGGCTAGACCAAGTGATCAAGTCGAATTTCAGTATTAATAACACCATTTTATGGCGTTTATTTCAATTTATTGGAATTCAGCTAAGAAAAATAAAAATAAAAATAAAAGTAAAAGTAATATAAAAAATCTTTGCTTATTTTACGTAGTAATCGATGCTTTTAGCAAGACATTATGATAGACTTAACTTAAGTTTACTGAGTTATTTAACTAAATAAATAACTTTATCTTTAACACAAATAATGAGGATAATCATCATGGATCAATTTGAACGTCGAAATGATTCGATTGTCCAGCGCACTGGTGCAGGTATTCAAACCTATATGACACAAGTTTATGGCTGGATGACGGTAGGTTTGTTATTAACAACGTTTGTCGCTTGGTATACTATTAATAGTAGTAATATTATTATGTATCTGACAACGCATAGTTGGATATTGATAGGCCTCGTTATTTCTGAATTTGCATTGGTTATAGGATTATCATTTCTGTTGCCTAAATTAAGTGGAGCGTTGGCAACAACAATGTTTATGCTCTATTCAGCGCTAACAGGATTAACGATTTCCTTAGTATTAGTTGCTTACACTGGCGCTTCTGTGGCCAGCACCTTCTTTATCAGTACTGCTATGTTCGGAGCACTTAGTTCTTATGGTTATACAACCAAACGCAGTTTAAGTGGTATGGGTAATTTCTTGTTTATGGCTCTAATCGGCCTGATTATTGCTTCAATGGTTAATATTTGGATGCAAAATTCTGGCTTAACATTAATTATTAGCTACGCTGGAGTATTAATCTTTTCAGGTTTAACGGCTTATGATACACAGAAACTAAAAGACATGGGTAATGAAATTGATAGTCATGATCAAGAAGGTATGCGTAAATATGCTATTCTTGGTGCGTTAACACTCTATTTAGATTTTATTAACTTGTTCTTAATGATGTTACGTATTCTTGGCGATCGCCGTTAATTTAATCTGATTTATTATAAAAAATCCCGCTAACCTTCTTAGCAGGATTTTTTATTTTATTATTTAGGCAATTTTGGCTAAATAAACCAATAAACTGAGAGCTCTATTGTTTTGGTGGGTACAACATAATGAAATAATCAATATAGCTAGAAAAACTAGCCCCATAAACACCACAAAATCAGAATTTTTTAAAAATTTTTTTAAGCTCAATAAAATATTGAATATTAGTTTGATGCAGTTAAATTTTGTAGCTAAACTAACATATTTTTATTAGCGAAACTCTAACTTGATAACAATACTATTGATATCATAAAACAAGTACACCAATAAACATTTGTTGTTGAGATGAGAAAACGGCAGATATCAATAAATCAAAAACAAGTAATGAAAAACATATATCCTCATCGTAGGATATAATAAATAATTAACTATAAATAGAATTTTTTAATAGAAAATGCTATTAATTAGCATTAATATTGCCTAAAAGGTAGCAATAAGTAATCCTACTATCGCTTTATCGATAAAAATTTTCCAAGCAGAGTTAGAAGTAAAACCAGTAACTAATCTAGTGAACCTTGTTTAGATTAGCGGAAATTGATAATAAAGTGACTAACTAATACACCAATGGTTCTTAATTAATGCTATCAGTGATATATGATCACAATAAATTATTTATATCAAATATGGTATATCTTATATCGTAGACGAATAATTAATCGTTATTAATTTCTGCTATCTGCTTTTTAGAAACTATTATTGATAAGTTCGATAACTTGGTAACTGTATTAACGACGATAAATCTCTAGGGGCATTATTAAAATTTTTAACATTAAGGATAAAATCAGTTAAACTGGCATTTATTTTCCTTGCGCCCAGAGACTGGCAGAGTTACTAAAATTTTGTAAAAATGTATCGCTAATAGCATCTTACGGTTATTAATTATTTCAGCAACTTGCTGATTGTTATTGAATAATAAAATTTTAGAAAAGTCTTCAATTTTAATAATTTTTATGTTAATTCAATCAAATTTTCACTATCATCATTGTTAATGATAGGTATTGTAGTATTAGTAACATCTAAAGTGACACGACCAAAGAAATAAAATCATTTAAAAATAATAAGCAAGACAATTAAGGGTTGAGCGGGGTTTCTACTATTCTAGTAGAACTATAATTCGTTGATAATCAGCGTACACAAACACTGGAGCATACTCTTTCTAATCAATTACGCGGCACGTTTTTAATTCAATGAGCTTAATAAAGATTAAAGCAGTAGTGATTAAAGAAAAAAATTAGTTAGTAGGACAAAATAAATATCACCGGCTAGAAATAGGGTTGTAAACTATTAATAAAATAATAAACCGGGATTAAATAAAGTAGCTACTCATTGAGTAGCTACCGGAACACTATCATTTTCAAAAATAAATCCTGAGTATTTTTATCAATAAAAAGCGGCATTTAATGCAACGAGAGCAGCGTTAAATTGGTTATAGATTAAGATAGAAATCAGTGATTTCATGCCAATGGCACACTAGCTAGACAAAGACTGATAATAATAAATAACAACAAAAGTAAATTATAATAAGGATATTCTAAAATAAATATCGTTACTATCATGTGAAGTGGTACGATAAAGGTGCATAATAGTTAACAGGGGTAACACAGCTTGAAAGCTGCACCTCTCTTCTCTATGCGTGTTATTTTAATGGAAAGTAGTAAAGATTGCATTATTATCTTGTGCCACTTGCTGGCAATGATTAATTAAGTCATTATAACATTAACTACGGTAATAATGATATTGATCACACCTGGATAATAAAATGTTAGTTAATAGCTAGCAGCTTAAACCAGAAGTTTAATTCAGTACTAATTGATATTAGTATCATAATTGCCATTTTAGCCTTTATACTATTATGTTTGCTTTATTCCTTTAATATAAAGCCTATACAAACTAAGTTATGTTAGTAAAAGGTTTTTACCTTGCTCGCAAAGTAAATTTTTAGCACGTCTATATTTTAATTGTCGTGGTTTTAAGTAATCTTCTCCAGGCCAGATATATAATTCGGTAAAAAACGAGCATTCAGCATAAAGAATCCACTAAGTCATTATTTTAATCAGCTGATACAACTTGATATTTTAGATGCGTAATCCATTATCAATAACTTTCTAAAATTATCTAATCCTACTATAGGATGAGGTATAGTAACTAATTTTATATTCACGGATAAAATTTCATACCTTCTTTTCCCTCTAAGAAAAGAATAAACATTTATTAATAATCAGCTTAAAAAAAACGTTTAAGACACTTTAAACATTAAACTCTTCAAGATCTTATTGGTTACAATGACTCATTTTATACTGATTTTGAGCGATTAAGACCGCTATTTGTTTTTTTCCTTTTATCTTCTCCTCTATCCTCCTCCGTGTTTTCTAGCTTTCCTATGTGAAATATAACCTTTCCTTTCATATATTTAGAGAAAAATATTTTGTCGATTTCAACAATACCACTTAGTGCATTTATGTTTACTGTCGAAACTGAACCAAGGAGGCAAGGAGCAGCCATCTAAACGCTGCTTTCAAATCAATGTCGGTTTGTTTTTCTAACTCCCTGCAAAATCAATCTATTAACATGCAGTGAGATAACTAAACCATTTATTTTTGTGATCTAGTTTTACTAGAAGACTTTTTCATTAAAATTATTAAATGTTTTCTATAATTGATAATTTTGCAACAATATCGCTGAACCCTAAAATAATAGTCCAGCGATACCTACTCACTGTGATAATATGACTAGGATAAAGTATATCGAGTTGCTTCAATGCATGAATTGATATAATCTAATATATTATTGATGAGCCAACTAATGAGATGTTGTTTTATGTTCATTTAGGTGATAAAAAGGAAAACGTCTATTTTGATCTGTGTGATATTTGCTTTTTTATAGCAACTGCACTATATAGAAATTTTTCATACAGTACAATGGATTTCTACTAACAATCTTTTCCAACATAACCGTTTGTTTACAAAATCGATGCAGCTTGCCCTCTTTACGCGTTCAACCATCCTAAAGCACCTTAATTGCCAGTAGCCTGTGATAAATTTCTTCGCCAGATCAAGGTGAAAGGCGTTATAGTAACCAGTCTAGTCAATCGACAGATCATCTATGAATGCCTGTGCGCCGTCATGGATTTTTTGAGATTGAAGCGGGAAGCGATGAGCAAGCTACTAAAAATAGCGCTGACGCGCTGTGTCTACTGGCGTTACTACTTGGGTGCTGACGAATCTATTTTTTCCCCTCTCTAGGTCTCTGGCAATGTTTCGGTTAGTGAGAAACCAATCTCATTGCGATTTTTGCGTTAGGCACGAGAGACAAAGATTACTTGGCACTAGCGAGGTAAAGCTAAACACAGCAGGTGTCTCACTATCTTGAAAAGATGCTAACAAATCAAAACAATACCAGCTCTGAGAAAGCAAAAGATAGCTGATAAGCTTAACCCAGTAATTATTGAGAGTTAATTGTATCCGTGAGCTTGTTGCCTAACTGATAATTCCATGAGTCAAGCGCGCCAGAGGATTTCGACGTTAATAGTACTGATGGTATCGTCCGTACCACTATTCCTGAATGTTTATTTAGCTATTTATATCCAGCTTTCCACCCGTCACAGGACTTATACCGGATCCCAACCCGACAGAACTGTTGAACTTTTGAGTTATCATTGAACTATTTATCTATAACTGTGATAGTTATAAAATCTACCTAGACGCGCTGTTTATGTAGCTGATGCACGCGTAGGATTTTGCGCTATCCTTTTCCCGACGCGATCAGATAGAGAGCCGCTTTAATGCCCGTCTTCTTACGGTGGAAAATTGACTGGATATGCTCCAGTCGTCACAGATAGTGCAGACCCATAAAAATAAAAATCATCTGGATTGTAACTATTTAAAAAAGAATTCCTGCTAGTTGTAGACAGTGACGCGTCAGCTGAGGGAGTTACTGGTGAAAAACCCTTACCGAAAGAAGTTAACGCATAATTTTGAATATTTTAATAGTAAAAACCAATACCTGGTCATAGTTTATCCACTAAATAATTATCACAGAGAATTAAATAAATCAGTATTATAGCATTATTTTGCGGCCTATGGCCATAATAAAGACTCATGCAATCATGCGTACATTCTACTAGCTTAGTAGCCCGTGGCAAAGGATCTATTATAGCTTAACACCTTGCTCCGTAACTCTAATCTGATGGATAATCTTAACGTACGCGAACAAGGTATTTCCGAAGGTCGTACAGAAAAACTCAGGAGAGGTTCTACCCATTTTTGCGTTAAAAAACCATTCAGCGTTATGCTAGCCGCCATGGAAGAAAATATTATGCACACGTGTAAGCTTAGTAAAGATTGATTTATTACCGACAGATATTCGTCAACTCTTATTTGATATACTGCAAGAAATATGCATTACTCAGTTATAAATTGTTGAGGAGGAGATTACCGGCTAGCGATACAAAAACAAGTAAATGGGGTTGAATTTACGCGAACTACGTGAGTGGTAGATCTTTATATCACCGCTGAACTGGATTAATAAGAAACTAATCAGCGAAATCTCACGGCTGATTATAGAGATAAAGCGCTCTACTGATGTTAAATTATGGATACGCAAACATCAGATTGTCAAGCCAGATTAAACGACGGGATTGAAATTAATTTTATCAAAAAACTATGCTTTTTGAGTCGGTGGCCATAATCTTTATCGTACTCAAAGATAAATCATAAACGTGATAAAATCATACGGCTAGATCCCTCTATTTTGCCTAAAAGAGAGTCGGCTATAATTAACGTCCAATGATGTGTTACATGGGCAGAATAAGCACCTCAGCTATCCGATAGAAACCTAAATCCGCAATCTTTTACTGGATAAAAGATCTAACAACTTAACTGTATTTAAGATAAATAATAATAAACGCACTACACTATAATATGAAATCAGCGTAATTACGTTGCTTTTCGAATATTTATGATCTAAGCATTGCTTTATACTCTGCAATATATTAATTTTTAATTTTTTTCAGATAGTTTGAAATAAATATCCTAGAAAAGGTAACCCAGGTAAATCAATAATACGTGTAACTTCACGTATTACATCACCTATTTATCCGAAGCACTTTATTATCTTCCTTCTGAAATTAATAATGACATACCAAATGAATTTTTCATGATACCAAAAAGAAGGCATGCAACAATGCCTTCGATTAAAGTTCGGTCTTTAATTTTTTCTAGAAAAGTATTATCTGCCTCTAGTTAGGATTATTCTGGATTTTAAGCGATTACATAAAGCTCCAAGGTTATGAGGATGAATTAGTAACTGTATTGAGAGGAAATGACTAAAATAATGCTTGTTGATGAATTTATCGGCTATATATAACTAGAAGTTATGCTCATTTTGGCTTTATGAAGTTTCAGAGAAAGTGACATATTCTTCTGATTGATTTTATGAATAATTTCAACAACGAAGAGATGATATGCCATGAATATGTCTACCATACAATACAGGTATCCGAAAAATCAGATATCACTTGTAATTCCATTGCATAAACTTATACGTAATACTAACAAGCAGTTGATAAACACCCGCTGTTGATGCGGAGATAGAAGCGATGGCTGGAACAAGATGCTGAACACTGCCTTGTCGACGGGCGTTATGTCGTCGTCTATAACGGTTTTGCCATAGAAAAATATGCAGATTGATATGAATAAATGTTGAAATTAAAGTATTTAAGGTTAAAAACCTTAGTGGTAACAGAATATCCTTCAACAACTCGTTACTGCCTTATCTAAAGCGTACGAAAGCGGTGAAGAATTGGTGCAATGGTTGATAGTTATCAGGTATCTACATCGATGATTTTCACGAAGTTCTTATGGCGATTCTTGGTAAAAAGCATATGTTCTTTCTATAACATCATCAGTAGACTAAAACAGCAATAGCTTGAATAGTATAGAAAATAGCGGTTACGTGATTTAAGCGATACGCGTTACGTTTGTTTTTGTGCTAATGGAATAACCGTCATATTAGGGGGCGGTGATCGTCTTTGCTTAGTAGTTATTATCGGCGACACTGCACATGACTATAAAAGAACTTATTGCACTCGAATATGTCTATCAAGAATCAAAAATCAAACTGAGTTTAACTTCTAATACCCTAACAAGCAGATAGATTAATAGTATCTTAAAAGATTCCTATAGGAGAGGGTACTTTGGTCTTGAATACAATAGCAAAATATTCTTAAGCGAGCAGCAGTGATGTTGTTGGATAAATAAAATAGCTAACGCTTTAGTTTTACTCCCCCAAAGGTATATAACCGAAAGTTAAGGAAGTTATCAAATGTTTTGGCTAGCAGTGAGGTCTGATGACACTGATAAATTCCTTAATGTTTTTAAGCAAAGTTATCAGCGAAGTATACTACAGCGATGAAGAAGCTGTAAAAAGAGCAAGAAGAACAATTGACACTCTATAACTTTCCGTCAGCGCACTAGACGTCAATAAGAACGACAAATCCAATTGAATTGGCTTTTATAATAGTAAGGATATGAAGCTGATGCAAGAAATACTGTAATTCGAGAAAATAACTATTTATAGCATCTAAGCTACCCTCCTCCATGAGGGTTTAGAAGAGCTTGAAATGGATCAGGGGATTAATTTACTAAACTCTGATGGCTAAAAACCAAACGATAAATTTATAGATGGAGAGCAGATTTACGAAGCATCAGAGTAGAGTGCTAGCCTGACCGTTATAGGTCACTTTAGTAATAACTTTTGGTAAACTCATATTTTTTCAGTAGCTTAACGTTTTATAGAACAAAAAGTAGTCTATAAATTCTTTGTCAATGTCTATAAATATTCTATCATATTTATGGAATATGCTCGGTTAAGATCACGCGAGAAGTATCGAAGATTAAGCATAACGTCTGCCTTATAAAGGCAGATAAAAACCCATCAAATGGCGCAAGCTATACTATAGCTACGAAAGATAACGTCGTGAAATCCCCATTTAGGATTTGTGGAAGATATCTTCATCTTAGGTGAAGATGTATATAGAACCAAGCTTGTAGCTTTTAACGTTTTATGCTTCGCCTTAGGTACTTTTCAGTCTTATTTCACGCAAATTCCACCCTTTGTGCTGTATAAACAGCAATCCAAGCTAGTTTTGAGATAGAAAACGGAGTTCAGGAATCTGCATACGACTGATAGCTCCTTCTCGATAAGGAGAAAACCGTTTTTCACATAGAAAAAATACGCTTCCTGACGGGCGACAGTGTCGTTGATAAACAATGTGGAATATGGCTATAATTATCAATATCATCTCATTGTTGCTAACGGGCAATAATGAGTTAAAAATATCCTATAACGCTTAGATAAAGGAACTTCTTCACTGCTTTGCTAGCTTGAAGGCAGTGAGGTAGCTCTAATTTGATGATAGATATATTATCATAATAATATATTGCTTTCAACTATATTGCTCAGTAGCACAACTCTCATGAATAGAGTTGTGCGATAAGAGTCTTAAATGATCTTGAGCCGAGCAAATAGTTTATTAACTAAGTGTCAAATAATAGGTCTACTGTCCACGCCACTTCTTGTAAATTAAGCTTCAATACTGAGTAATCCTAGATAGGATTAATATAAATAATTTGTCAGTAACGAGTACTTTATTATTAATAAAGGTTATTATATAGATCGTAGTAAAATAAATCCTTTATTTAATCCTATCAGCTATTACTTAATTCAGTCGCTAGAATAGCGACTGAAATATGATTATACCAGTTTGGTAATGAACATACTAGTAATTAATAAAATTATACCACTCTCCAATCTTTTTAATTCAAGCGTTGATTAAATCAAATCCAAGTTACGACGACGGGTGGCTATAACACCAAAACCAAAAAGCGTACAAGCAATAGAAAGCTCAATACTTTTTATAGCTTTAGCTAATGCACTAAAGTAACTTAAAACAACAATTAAAATAATATGCCTATCTATAATCTCTTAAATTCATTTAATAATTTTAAAAAAATTTTATCCATTATTTCTAAAATAATAGATAAAAATATAAAGTCACCATATCACCGTTGATAATCCGCTAACATATTATGCATCCCATTTGGCAATTTTAGTCATTTCATTAAATGGGTTTTTTAGCGTAATTTTTCCCTATTTTATCGAATGTGTAATTCGCTAATTTTTTAGTAATAAATTTTATTAACGGCTACACCCACAATAAGTAAAGCTAATCCAATAACTTTTTTAGTGGTAATGACTCATTAAATAATGAAAGATTAAATGTAGTTATAAATTTATCCCAATACATCTTTCCCCCTTAGAGCTTAAGCTACCTTAAGAGGAACTTTTTACTGCTATTATCAGTAAAATATAAGATAAAGCAATAATAAAATACATTATCAATAGATCATCATTATTATTGATGATGGAATACTTTATTGATAAAGTACTAATTATCTTCTATTATAGTTGGTAATGCTACAAATATCCAATAAATAATTATTTTTACTGTTTTTGGCAATCATCAAAAAGAATAGATAAATACATAGATTGGTAATTTATAACTAAATAATGATTAAAATTAAAAGCCCATCATTCATGCTAAAACTGATTAGCAAACGAAATATGTTACAAAACATTACGCTAATCAGTAATGTTCGCTACAAATAATAGATATTATGACATGAATTTTATTCATGCATCAAACGACCAATTCATATTGTATACTATGAATCCTCACTGTTAATAGAATTAATATAAAGCTAGATATATCACAATCATTACAATTCTTAAATAATTATAATAAATTTCAACTAAAATAAAAAACTATTAAAACTAGTATAATACGTTAAAGCATATGTATACTGTTAAGTATACATAAACTATTCAATCTCACTCCATGAGCGGCCATCTTTAGCAATCATTATATTAGAAGCCTCAGGCCCCCATGTGCCTGCCTGATAAAGTTTAGGTGATTGATCATCCATTGCCCAAGCATTAATAATAGAATCTACCCATTTCCAAGCTTCTTCTACTTCATCCCTACGTACAAATAGTGCTTGTGTGCCACGCATAGCTTCTAATAATAAACGTTCATATCCATCAGCCAAATAGCTTTGATTAAAAGTTTCAGAAAAACTCAGATCTAATTTTGTCGTCTGTAAATGATGTTTATAGTCAAGACCTGGCGCTTTGTTTAAAATTTCAATATCAATTCCTTCGTCAGGTTGCAATCGAATAGTTAATTTATTTTGCGGTAGATTCTGGTAAGAATCAGAAAAAATATTTAAGACCGGTTTTTTAAAAAAAACTACCACTTCAGAACATTTTGCTGCTAATCGTTTGCCAGTTCTTAAATAAAATGGTACGTCAGCCCAACGCCAATCATCAATATCAACTCGAATTACTACAAAAGTTTCTGTTTTACTTGATTTATTTGCCATTTCCTCTGCAAGATAGCCAGCTACTTTTTTGCCTTTAACAGAGCCTGATGTATATTGACCTCGGACAGTTTTTTTACTCACATTATGATAATCAATACGACGTAATGAACGCAATACTTTAACTTTTTCATCTCGTATGCGATCTGCACTTAAATCTGCTAATGGTGACATAGCAATAATGGTCAGGATCTGTAATAAATGATTTTGAACCATGTCTCGCATCTGGCCTGTTTGGTCAAAATAACCCCAGCGTCCTTCTATACCAACCTCTTCAGCAATCGTAATTTGTACATGATCAATTGCTCGATAATCCCAATTATTAATAAATAAAGAATTAGCAAAACGTAATGTTAATAAATTTAACACTGTTTCTTTACCTAAGTAGTGATCAATACGATAAATTTGACTCTCTTTAAAATACTTAGCAACTTCATTATTTATATTTTGGGAAGAGGCAAGATCACTACCTAATGGTTTTTCCATAACAACCCGATCGATGTTCTTATTAAGACCGGCATAACCTAAGCCATGGCAAATAGCTCTAAAAGTTGTTGGCGGCATAGCTAAATAATATATGGAGGGTTTGGTATCACCTTCAAGATATTTTGCTAGTGAATTAAATTTGTTCAGATCCTGAACATCTAAATTAAAAAAATTAAGACGTTTACTTAATTTTTGCCATAAACTATGCTCAATTTTTTCATTTAAAAAAGTTTCTAATGCTTCTCTAGTTTCCTTTATATAAGCAGCAGTATCCCATTTATCTCTAGCAATCCCTATAATACGCATATCAGGATGCATATAGCCCGTTTTTTCCAATTGATAAAGAGAAGGTAATAATTTGCGATGAGCTAAATCTCCTTTTGCGCCGAAAATAATTAAATTACATGCCTGAACAGATTTATTAATTGCCATAATATGGAATTCTCCTAAAATACCAATTCTGTAACACTATTACAGCCTTAATCGAGAAAATAAATGTACCTTTTTAGTTCGATCAGGTAAACAAAACTACGATATTTTCTTTTTCTTAAAAAGAATTCGCAACTAACATAGTTAGTTATATATAATTTTTACTTTTTCATATATGTTTAAACTAAAACGAAAAGTAAATTAGACGCCCATCATATTTTAATAAAAATTTAGCTAATAACTTTTTATTTATTACTAACTAAATAACACGTAGTTTATTTTTATTTAGGTAACAATATTCCACTTTTAGAGATATTAGTAAAACAGGTAGCTTTTCAGCATGAAAATATTAAAAATATTAAATAATAGCTTTAAATACTTTAATAAATCAGAAAAGAAAGTTATTAACTTAGTACTTGAAAGCTTAAAATCAGCTCACCTCAAGTATTGGAACCTTAGCTAAATTGACTAAGATTAAGCGATTCTACTATAAATTATTTTACCATAAAAGATACCAATGGTTTCTTGATTTTTAATTAGGATTAACATAAAACTTCGTCAATGGAACATTTTATATTAGTCGTTTTATTTATCAGCATGATCCTTTTAGCTCCTATAGCAAAAAGTTTTTGAATCATATATCGCTGAGTTAGATACTGTAGTATATAACCTAAATACCAAAAATATTAATCGTATTGTCGATCTATTAAACCAAGCAAAAAAAGATCGCTTTATTTGCTTAGATTTCTAAGCGGCAGTTGTTCCATACTACTATTAGTAAATTTTGGTTAATATCCCTGTAGTTTATTTTGATGATGTTATGCTGTAATAAATACATTGTATTAACTATCTAGATGGTGAAGTTGTGGTTTTCATTTGACATAATGGCTTCATTAATAACTTATTTAAACAGGCTAAACTTACTAAAGCCAATGATGCTATAGTCATTGCTATTACTGTTTAATTTCCTCTCTAGGATAAATAACATTCTTATTTATCAGTATTGATGCATCCGAATATACCAACGTTTAGCTGCAATAGCATCACAACTAAGTATAATTGACATTAATAGATATTCTGACAACTGACTTTATATTTTACGTCAAGAGGAAATTTAGAGATAACTTAAAGCGAATAGAAGAATATATATATTATATATGATGCATATCCTGATAAAATCTAGTGTTATCTACATTTAGCAAACAAATTAATTCCAGAAACTGTAGATCTGTTCGTTTTACTGCAAAATATTCTCTCTATTTAAGGCATTTAAATGATACAACAGTAACAACATCCTTTAATAAAAAGATAAATTTTATTTCTATCTAATAACCTATTAACCAATACCAATTTTAACAATCCAACGGAGTCATAAATGTCGAGACGACTCAGAAGAACGAAAATTGTTACTACTCTCGGTCCTGCAACTGATCGTAATCATAACTTGGAAAAAGTAATTAAAGCCGGTGCAAATGTTGTTCGTCTAAACTTTTCTCATGGCTCAGCGGAAGATCACTTACAACGAGCCAAAAAAGTACGTGAACTTGCGAAATTTTTAGCACAACATGTAGCCATTCTTGCTGATCTACAAGGACCTAAAATTCGTGTTTCTACATTTAAAGAAGGAAAAATTTTCCTTCATACTGGCGATAAATTTATCTTAGATGCTAATTTAACTAAAAGTGAAGGTACTCAAGAAAAAGTCTACATTGACTATCAAGGTTTACCTAATGATGTGTTGTCAGGTGACATTCTGTTACTTGATGATGGGCGCGTTCAATTAAAAGTAATTTCTGTAAAGAATTATCAAATTTTAACTGAAGTAACTGTTGGTGGGCAACTATCAAATAATAAAGGGATTAATAAACTTGGTGGCGGCCTATCTGCAGAAGCGCTAACAGAAAAAGACAAAGCGGATATCATGATCGCAGCTCAGATAGGTGTCGATTATTTAGCGGTTTCTTTTCCACGCTCAGCTAAAGATTTAAATCATGCCCGTCAACTAGCTCGTGAAGCGGGTTGTGATTGTCGAATTATCGCTAAAGTAGAGCGAGCTGAAGCAGTTGCCAATGACAAAGTTATTGACGAAATTATTTTAGCTTCAGATGTGGTCATGGTTGCGCGAGGTGATCTTGGGGTTGAAATTGGTGATCCTGAGCTGGTCGGTGTACAAAAGAAATTAATACGTCGGGCGCGCCAACTAAACCGGATCGCCATCACTGCCACCCAAATGATGGAATCAATGATCACCAATCCTATGCCAACCCGGGCTGAAGTGATGGATGTTGCTAACGCTGTTCTAGATGGCACTGACGCCGTTATGTTATCTGCTGAAACAGCTGCAGGCCAATATCCGGCTGAAACTGTTGAAGCCATGGCTCAGGTTTGTCTTGGAGCAGAAAAAATGGCTAGCATTAATATTTCTAATCATCATCTCGATGATATGTTTGATAACATTGAAGAAGCAATTGCTATGTCAGCTATGTATGCCGCCAATCATTTAAAAGGAGTAAAAGCGATTATTGCCATGACAGAATCAGGTCGTACCGCTTGTATGATGTCTCGGATCAGCTCAGGTTTACCAATATTTTCTATCTCTTATCATGAAAAAACATTAAATCAGTGCGCTCTTTACCGAGGCGTAACTCCAATACATTGTAATAAAGACACTAACACGATTAATGCCGTTAAAAATGCCATTAAATGCCTTCTAGAAAAAAATTATATTAAACTAGCTGATTTAGTCTTAGTCACCCAAGGTGATCAAATGGGACAGATTGGCAGCACAAATACCTGCCGAATATTAAAAGTTGAATAATTTCATACTGTTAATACAACTAATCCAGTTATGTATATGAATTTTATAAAAAATAACTATCGTTTTTAACGAATTTTTATGATCCAGCTATTTTTTCTAAAAATAAATTAGAAATTAATATAAAGTAATTATATATAATATATAAGTTAATCTAACAAATTTAGATCTTAATTAACAAAATTAACAATTTTTTTACATTTCTTTCCACTAAAGTAAAATAATTGCTTTAGGATTTATTTATTAAAAGAATTTAGAGAAATACACAAAAATAATTTTTTCTATTTTTATTAACTCTTATGTTATTATTAATTATAATATTAGAAATCAACAAAGAATTAAGATATTATTTATAATAATTAACTCTTCAAGAAAAATTAAATGATATTATATTATCTAGGTAAGATAATAACTAAATTAACAAATGTTATAAAACAGGTATATAAGATAATGAATATTTATAATTTAATACTAATAAAAGTATAGTAGTTATGCGTTGATAACGATCAAATAAAATATGCTCTTTTAAAGATCAAGAATGGCTAATTTTATTACTAATCAATTTAATTCTAGAGAAAAATAAATTATTTAATTTACTAAATATAAAATATATTCAAGAAAAAGTTGTTTTTGTTAACTGTAATGCTATTACTTTAGATAAAGTAATAATTTATTAAAATAACTGATGTTGATTTAGTTGTTGATAACATAAATTTTTACTAGTTTAAAAAAATTTAGAAAGTGAAGATCTTCAATAAATAAAAAGAAAAATTTTTTCTAAATTTTATTTATGTGCATGAAATATTTTTTATTAATTGTGATAAATTAATATATATTATACATATAATGCTAATAATAATATTAAAACTAAAATAGATTATTATAATAATAGAAAAGTTTTAAAATTAACAGGATATAAAATAAATATATTCTTATAGAATATAACTAGTTGATCCTTGGTTTATTAAGGATTTTCAAGAGCAAAAACTCATATATAAATAATAAAGATTAGATTATCTTTACTGCTAAAAAATTGAATTTAGATTCAATGTCAATTAAAATTGACTATATTTATAATAAATACATAATTGCAGTTTATGGAGTTATTGAAGATAACTAATCTAATAGTATATTTTTAATAAAAATCACTATTTAATATTCCTTATTATTTTATTTTTTATCAAAAAATTTTTTCTTTAATTATATTTTTATGATATTAAAAACGAATAAAATAATTTATAAATAAATTTACTATAGTAATCAGTTAAAATAACTTAACATAATAATTATAAATTATTATATATTCAATTATTGATTTATGATAATTAAATTGTTAATAATAACTTATTATTTAATAATAATTAACTAGAATACTCAAACCAACTATAATTAATATTAATATTAATATTAATATTAAAGCACCAGATAATAATCTGTCTCTTATATTATAAGAATATAATTCAATAATTAAAAAAATATTGTAACCAATATCAATAATAATCTAAGCTAAAATAAAGACATCCCAAACCAAGTGAACTATACTCATTTTTAGTGCATAGAGTTTTAGTGATGCTGGCGTGTAACCCTGCTGATTAATTTTCTGAATGATCTTAACAAGAGAGATCATATGTCATGAAAAGTTTACCTTACAGGTATTCCTGAAACTAGATGTTACCTTATTATCCCTTGCATGAACTCATCTATAATTCTACTAGGGAGCTGATAGTACCGCTGTTGTGAGGCTTAGTTCAACTTGAAGCTACAGTTTCAACAACATGCTGAATACTGCCTTATCGATGGGCATCAACCCGCATCTATAACGCTTATGTTCTACAGCGATCATACAAAAATAGTATTTAAACGCCTAATGTTAGAGATGATCGCAACGGCAACAGAATATGTTTCAAGAGCTTATTGTATTTCCTTATCTTGAAACATACAAAAGCGGTAAAGAGTTGCCTACCATATCTTCAGCTCCTCCTTCAGTAATTTTTACGAATCCCTAAGGGTAATTCTTTGTGAAAAAACATATAGTCTTTCTGCTGATATCATCAGAAGACTGAAAAAACGATAGCTTAAAGAGCCCAGTCAATATGCTACTTACGTAATTTAAGCGATACTCTACGTTTATTTGTTATTTTAAAAACATACACCACTCTATCAGGTAAGATGATTGCCATAGCCTGCTTCATAATTTGCGTTAGTACATATGGACGTAAAGGAAATCGTTGCAGTCGAAGATGTTTATCTAAAGTTAGAAGCGAGTTTGGCCTAATTTTTGGATGGCTGCAAGCGGTGTGCTTTAACTATATTTCCTGACTTGCCACTGGAGACGGTGTCCTCGTTTTTGGAATGCAATGAAAAGATATTTCTAGTCGCTTAGCATCAGTGTTCTTAGATGCATAAAATATCTGATGTGCTATTTTCACTTCTAAAAGGCATCTAATCAAAAATTAAGGTAGCTGACTGAAAAGTTTAACTACTAAAGAGTTTTGATGCCGCTGATAAAACCCTTGATATTTTTGTTGATAAAGTTATCAGCGAAATTTGTATCCTGCAGCGATGAAGAAGTTGAAGAAAATGTGAGAAGAACTGTTGGCATTCTGTGCCTTCCTGTTAGCACACTGGGCAGTAATAAAATGACGAATTTGGATTGAAATCAGCTTTTGCGATAGTAAAAGCTATGAATTCTATGCTCGAAGAAAGCACTGTAGTTCGAAAATAACCCTTTTCAATGGTATTTAAGCTGATTCCTGTCTGCTCAAAAAGTAGGAACCAGTAAAAGGACTTTACCCCCTTGGCCAAAGGGGTGGTAAACAACAATAAATTTAAGGATAGAGAATAGATTCACGAAATTTTCGAGTGAAATGTATAGCCTGACCGCTATACACTGGATTTATTAATAATTCTATAATTAATATTCATAATAATCGTGTAACTACTCTTTATCAGTAACAATCTAATCTCAAATACGTAAAATTATGTCAAGTAGTAGTGTTCTTGAAGAAATCATTCCAACAACCACATTAGCAATTTATTTCGTTTTAGTATTTTTTTTATTATACGTAAATGCTTCATAAGCAAACATTAACCTAGTTAGGTTAACAGGATTTTTCTATTAAAAAAAAACCAGATATTCTGAATTTTCAGTAAAAATATTTATATCAAAAATAACTGTAAGTACATTACTAGAACTTTTTTATAAAGAAACAGTAATACTATAATTTTATATATATTGATATCTGCAATGAAGTAGTTCATTGATTAATATCATTTAATAAAACTTTGTCTTTATATAGATAAATAGATAGTAATTTATCCAATAATAGTGCTAGATTAATATCTAGCAGGTTACTTGCTTTACGTTTGTTTATACGCACACAAAAATTAATTGTTTACATTTTTCTAATTATTTGTTGAAACAAATTTATAATTTTGTAAATATCAAATTAATAGTATTTTGATTTTATCAAAAAAAATATTAATTCAATGATAATTGAATCATATTTATCGGTTTTTTTTAAAAAAATTAGTAATAACCCATAACCTACGATTTAAATGTAGGTAATTACAGATTAATAATTGTTAAAGAATTATGATAACTTAGTGCTAAAGTATTTAAATAATGCTCTCTCTCGTAAATAGATCTTAACTTTATATAGGATAAAATCGATTGGAAAATGATGTTCATTCCAACTAAAATGTTAAACTTACTTTATTAACTAAATATATCATAGATTTTATTGATTAATTTGAATTAAATATAAGAATAACTTATACCTTTTTGTTTTTATTTGTAAAATTTATATAAAACTTATTATTTATTACCTAAATAGGTAATAAAACTAATAGGCACTTCTAATTGGCAAAAATGAATGAATATTTTTATTTAAAATTTAATAAAAATATTAAAATATTTATTAAAACGTATCTTATGAAACAACCAAAGATATTCATATTTTATAGTTTTTTTAATTTAAAAAAAGGAGATTATGAATAAAATTAACTATTTAATTCACTTACGAAAGTGAAGGACTATATAAACATTGATCTACGTAATCGAAAAAATAAATACGAATTATCTAAAGACGAACTTGAGTTATTTTATTTTATTTTAGCGCACACGCTAAAATAGCGTAGGTCATGAATAAACTTTATGAGAAAAATTTCTTTTTTAGTTTAAAAAACTGTTCTGATAACTTACCCAATTACGCCTTATAGTATAATGTTATAATTTTATTATATAGTTATTATTGGCTTTTTTTAAAAAAGAATAATTTTTAGCACAGATAATTATTTCGTAATATTGTTTATATTGTTATATAATACAATTAACCATATTTATTTTTTCACTAAATCAATAATTAATCTTGTAATTATCTTCTATTAACTATAATTAGTTTTTAACTAAAAATATCCTTAACTAATAATAATTGGTAAAATACAAAATAAAATACTATTTCTTTTAATTAAAATTAGTAATTGTACATAATTTTTTAATAAAAATAAAAGTAGCTAAAGATAAATAAAAAATTTATCAAATTAAATAAACTTTACTCTGTATAAAAACCATATTGTGTTGTGTTAATAACACAACACATAAAAATAATTTTTGTTAACTAGATTAGTTAACTTTTAAAAAGTATAAATATCTTATAAAAAATTAAATTAGCGAAGTTCTGTCAGCGGTATCCTGGCACATATATCCCTTGTTCTGGCTGCTTCTTTCCAGACCTGACCAACTTAACAAGTTAGCTTTGTGGGAGAACCAACAGAACTCCATTAAGTACCTGTATATGAATAATATACCAGACATTATCCGCTATTTATATATGAATAGCAAGAAAAAATATTAAACGCTGTTTTTATAGAAATATATTTACTATGTAAATAGTTTAACCTGACAGGTGTATAACAGATTTTCTAATAACTAAAAAGGAAGCAAAATGGTTTTATCTATTGGCAAATGAAGATAATTTAACTAAAACTTCCATAACGCAAAAATTTAATCATAAGTTTTATCATCAGCCAAGCTTTAACCATATGAATAATATTCTTAATTTCACTGTTTTAATTTTAAATTAGCTACTTTAATTTCTTTATGAGAACTAATTCAAGCCAAATTAAACCAATACATATTTTCTGATGATGAAACGCTATTGATGAATTTATTTTTAATAAAATTAATAATAAAAAAGCTACAACGAGAGTTGATTGAAATTAAAATAACCCATATATAAATAGAATCCATACATGATTTTAATCATCTATTTCCATTCATGAAAAATACTTTTCATATATAATTTCCATTACTAGAAAGTCTAAATAGATAATAATCATGAAGATATTTATTAAATATTTTTTCAAAAAGCATAGCAAAAATTGTAATTATTTGAAAATAATTTATATCTTTCATTAAAAATGTTACTAAAGCTGTATGTTACTGATTGCATGTGTATACTATTAAAGAGTATTTGTATTTTTTAAAAATTTTTTTAATTAATTAAACAATTAATCAAGAAATCATCATGTTCCAAGGAACGTTATATATTATATCTGCCCCGAGTGGTGCAGGGAAATCAAGTCTTATTCAGGCATTATTAAAAACTCAGCTTTTATATGATACACAAGTTTCTATTTCGTATACCACTAGAGAAATACGCGATGGTGAAAAAAATGGTGAACATTACTATTTCATTACTAAAAGTAAATTTCAGAAAATGATTGAAGATAATGATTTTCTTGAGTATGCCTGTGTTTTTGGTAATTATTATGGAACTTCCCGTACAATTATCAAAGAAATTATTAATAGTGAAGTCGATATATTTTTAGATATCGATTGGCAAGGTGCACAACAAGTCTGTCAAAAAATACCATCCGCTCGCACTATTTTTATCTTACCGCCTTCCAAAAATCAGTTACTATGCCGTTTGCGTGATCGCGGACGAGATAGCGAAAAAATAATTAATCAACGGATGGCACAAGCGATCGCTGAAATAAAACATTATAATGAATATGATTACATTATTGTAAATGATGATTTCAATACTGCATTAGGAGATTTAGAATGTATTATTCGCTCTGAGCGTCTACGTTCAAAACATCAGATTCAGCGACATAATACTTTAATTAATAAATTATTGGCAGACTGAGTAAAGGTTCAGCATTATATCCGTTCATTTCTTTATCTTAGGAGTCATATTATGGCACGTGTAACAGTTCAAGATGCAGTAAAAAAAATTGGTAACCGTTTCGACTTAGTTTTAGTTGCAGCACGTCGTGCGCGTCAATTACAAATTAGTGGTAAAACCCCTTTAATTAAAGAAGAAAACGATAAGGTCACTGTTATTTCACTGCGCGAAATAGAATTAGGATTGATTAATGCTCAAGTTCTTGATGTCCGCGAACATCAAGAACAACAAGAACAAAAAGTTGCAGAAATGCAAGCAGTGTCCGCTATTGCTGAAGGTCGTCGTTAACTGAAAAGGTAGGGCCTGCCTTGTACCTGTTTGAAAGCCTCAATCAAATCGTTCAGGACTATCTGCCAAAAGAGCATGTATCGTTACTGAAACAAGCTTATCTTGTTGCCCGGGATGCACATGAAGGTCAAACCCGTTCAAGTGGTCAACCTTATATTACGCATCCAGTCGCGGTAGCATGCATTTTAGCGGAAATGCGTTTAGATCATGAAACATTAATGGCTGCATTGTTACACGATATTATCGAGGATACTCCGACAACTTTCCAGGATATAAAACAGCTTTTTGGTAAAACTCTTGCTGGTCTAGTTGAAGGAGTATCAAAACTTGACAAACTCAACTTTCGCGATAAAAAAGAAGCTCAAGCAGAAAATTTTCGTAAAATGATTATGGCTATGGTACAAGATATCCGTGTTATTTTAATCAAACTTGCAGATCGAACTCACAATATGCGTACTTTAGGTTCTCTTCGTCCTGACAAGCGACGTCGGATCGCGAGAGAAACATTAGAAATTTATAGCCCGCTGGCACATCGTCTTGGTATTCATCATCTCAAAACTGAATTGGAAGAACTAGGCTTTGAAGCACTCTATCCTAATCGCTACCGAGTTATTAAAGAGGTCGTAAAAGCCGCTCGTGGTAACCGAAAAGAGATGATACAAAAAATATTAGCAGAAATTGAAGGTCGATTATTAGAAGCTAGGATTCCTTGCCGTGTATGTGGTCGAGAAAAACATCTCTATTCAATATATCGCAAAATGCACCTGAAAGAGCAACAGTTCCACTCAATTATGGATATTTATGCCTTTCGGATTATTGTTAAGGACGTTGATACATGTTACCGCGTTCTTGGGCAGGTGCATAGTTTATATAATCCTAGGCCAGGGCGTGTAAAAGATTACATTGCGATTCCAAAAGCAAATGGCTATCAATCTTTACATAGCTCAATGATTGGCCCACATGGGATACCCATTGAAGTACAAATTCGTACTGAAGATATGGATCAAATGGCAGAAATGGGTGTCGCTGCTCATTGGGCATATAAAGAACAAAGGGAATCTAGCACAACTGCTCAAATTAGAGCGCAACGCTGGATGCAAAGTCTACTAGAACTACAACAAAGCGCAGGTAATTCTTTTGAATTCATCGAAAGTGTAAAATCTGATCTTTTTCCTGATGAAATCTATGTTTTCACTCCAGAAGGTAAAATTGTTGAATTACCTACTGGTGCAACTCCGGTTGATTTCGCTTACGCTGTTCATACTGATATAGGTCATGCCTGTGTTGAAGCTCGGGTAGATCATCAACCTCATCCTTTATCCCAATCATTGTGTACCGGGCAAACCATAGAAATTATTACCGCACCTGACGCAAGGCCAAACGCAACCTGGCTAAATTTCGTTGTTAGTTCCAAAGCAAGAACAAAAATACGCCAATTACTTAAAAATTTTAAGCAAGAAGATTCGATTAGTTTAGGTCGTCGCTTACTCAATCATGCTTTAGGTAATGACAAGAAATTAGGCGACATTCCTCAAGAAAATATCAATAAAGAACTAGCAAGAATGAAACTTCACTCAATTGATGATTTGCTCGCTGAAGTTGGTCTTGGTAATACCATGAGTGTCGTTGTAGCGCATAATTTACTAGGCAATTCTAATATAAATAACGTTATTGCAGATAATAGTTATAACCGTAGTAAACTACCGATTAAAGGAGCAGAAGGGGTATTAATTACTTTTGCTAAATGTTGTCGCCCCATTCCCGGTGATCCCATTGTTGCTCATATTAGAGCAGGTAAAGGTTTATTTATACACCATGAGTCTTGCCATAATATTCAAGGCTATCAAAAAGAGCCGGAGAAGTTTATAGAAGGAGAATGGGATGAGGGGGTTAATAACAACTTCATTGCTGAAATTAAAGTCGATATGATAAATCACCAAGGGGCATTAGCTAATTTAACAGCAGCAATTAATAATGCAAATTCTAGTATTCAGAGTATGAATACCGAAGAGAAAGATGGGTGTGTATATTGTGTATTTATTCGCTTAACCGCTAAGAATCGTATTCAATTAGCTAATATTATGAAAAAAATTCGTATCCTGACTGATGTTTTATGTATTAGCCGTAACCGGAACTAAGCTATAAATTTAAACCATTATATTCGCATTCATCAAGTGATCGTTATTTAAAAACCTAATTAACGGTTTATATTTAATGATTAAGAAATTTAATCTCCATTTAATTAAAGAGTAAAAACTTCCTTTTATTGACAAAAGGAAATAAAATCGTTTTTCTGGATTTATTGTAAGTTACAACTTCATTAGTTAAGATCTTTTTTAATCTAACCACTAATTTTAGTGATATTAACCATAAGTTAAACTTACTAATCCTCATTTTTTTCTATTTTATATATTCTTTTGATAACAATATCGTTACCATGCTTACCAATCATGGTAACGATAAAAAGTAGTCTATCTTCATGAAGGAAGATGTTTGTACAAATCTCTGCGTGCAAAAATTTTTTAGCACACCCTGGGGTAGGCTCCAGATTTCTCAGGTTTTTACGGACCTTCTAATAGAAGGTAATGTGCTTAAACAAGAAAAATGCGATAATCTAGATTGATGTAAAATAAACAGGATCTACCTGAGATAAGTCAGGGTAATTAAATTACAGATAATAAAACAGAAATCATCACTCAAATTGACTGATGATTAAAATAATACTTCTACCTAAGTTAGAGTTCAAAACTTAATACCTCTTCTTAGTATTAAGAAGAAAATTTCAATGAACAATAAGAATAATGACAGGATAGTCTAGAGTATTCAAAAAATATAAATAACAAGGAGATCATCACAATTGAAATAGAAGTGTTCAGAATTCCATATCACGTTAGAATATTACAGGGTAATCATGCTATTAACGTCAGCTATCAAAATAAATAATTAATTGCAAGAATGTTAAATTCTAATTATGAGTGACTACTGTCTACTTCTGTATTGCTTTCATCAATACAGGTAAAGCAACTTCAACAAAATTTTCTCGTTAGAAAAGAAAACAAGCCTTTAGTTTTCATCAGTTTTAGAACTGCTGCTGAACTAATTCAATAACATTGGTGCTATAGATTACTTTCCAGATATCCGCGGATAATACTGAAGTTACCTCGATAGATTTTCTTATTATCAACGCTACGACTAGATAACCATCTAATACTTCTAGTTCCATCTAGCTTCAAGCTGATTCAGAGCCGTTTTCCGCCACCAATTTTGACTATAACACGATTTATTTGGATTCATGTCAGTCATAAAAGCTTTGTAGTGCTTTGAGGAACGTATTTAATGGAGTTGCGGATCTAATAAATTAATGGCTATACTTACTAAAGAATATTAGCTCTCTTAGAGAGAGCTTTCTAGCTACATCTGTATTTCAATTGTTATGGTTTCAAACAATCTTTTCCAGGTAAGATAATTGGGTAAATAAAGACTCTCCACTATGGATAAAGCTCAATTATCCTTTAATCTGTTGATATAACTGTTCACATTTTAAATATAGAATTCCTTAAATAACTCCCTAAATATCCCAGGTTATTAGGTAATAATAACTAATTTCATGCTAATTGGCAAAGATTTTGCACCATTTAGTTCCACCCAAGCAAAAGATGTACTCATTATCAATAATTAGCTTAAGAAAACAGCGCTAACATACTCTGCATTAAACTCTTCAAGAATCTCATTCCTCACATAACTCTATTAATCTCTTGTAATTAAAGATCTGAAACTTGTTCTTTCCTTATATAATACTTGAAATATGCTACCCTTATTCTATCGCAGAAGATTTTCTTATTTCTTTCTCTATTCTGTAGCTATAGTGCTTTATAAGATAAATATATTTACTTTAGATTAATATTCATTTTCTAAATAAGCTTGCTATTTTTGGTCTATTCTACAGCAAAAGATAAATAGAATTAATTTAATTGTTTTTCTCTGTTTAATAATAGTTAAATTTCAACCCTAATTGAATTAAAATTATCATGGATACAAACATATTTAAATAATTCTAAACATTTCTAGACGCATGGAAATAAAAGATTTAATTGTTCTAGGTATTGGTATTACTGATGCTGGTCAAGGTTAGGACTATCACTACTTAGAAGTTAAGATCTTGTTAGAGCGATTTCTTTTACTAGTTCCAAACTCAATCCTATGTAAGATTAAGCATTTAAAATATTATGAATTTCGTTTAGTTAATGAAACTAAATCGCCGGCCGAGAGTGAAGTTTTATTCAAGCTTACTCACTCCTAATATCGTTTTCTTTATGTTTTTTCAGTTACCTCATAAAACTTATCTTCATCCGGCCTGGATGATCCGTGCCGATCCTTTTCCTTTATAATCATCTCGGTAAATATACCAGTCTACCAGGAAATAAAAAAGCTAATATGATAAAACTCTATCCTTAAAATAAAATTAAAAAAAAGTTTTAAATATTTAAATTGTTAGGTAGATGAGATGAATGTTTAGTCTTCCTCAATGCACAATAAATTCTCAGATATAAAGATGAAGTCCAAATTCGGACTAAAGCAACGCAAACCTAGCGTAAGAATGCACTTCTAGATTATATAAGCAAAAGAATTCTGTACGAATAAAAAGAAACTTAGTAAGTAAAAGATTAGTAAACCCAACTGAGTAATTAGGCTAATCCTTCATTAATAAATGATCACAATTAAAATCTACCTATGGTATAGGCCATTAAAAGAGATTCATATTCTTATACTCCGTCACGATGATTCGTAACCTTATATTTTATAAAATAAAGATTACTATCTTATCTTTGTTTTTTATTAGATAAACGAATTTTATTATCGGTACTATCGACAAATCTCGAATATAAAGATGATTCAAAAGATGTTCATATAGATGATATTGAAATCAATTACTTACTAAAGGTTTATACCGATTATTTAAAAAAATTAATACAATAAGATATTATCTTGACTTACTTTGTATATATCTATAATTTAATGATGAATCTGATTTAGTTTAAGCTATGACATCTGATTACAGACTCGATTTTCATGATAAATAAGAAAAGTACCTTTACTATCTATTTTCAGTAAAGTAAATTAACTACATATTATAAACTTGTATAATATGCGATAGCTAAGTTAGCTCATTACTGCAATAATGCCAGCAAAGCGTGGACTAAACAAATAATTTACTTACCTGGTGATAATATCGAAGAATGTAATCATGATAATTATACCAAACTATTACGGAATGTTACTCATATTAACAGAAGGAATTGCATCTAATATGCTCGCACTTACAGAAGTGACAACAATTTGCTCTTAAAACAAGCACAATTATTATCAGATCTATTTGAAGCTTTTAATCACAATTTATATAAAACTGAATTATATTATTTAGTTGAAAATAAATAGGTTACAGAGTAAGATGATGTTCTATTTTCATAGAAATAAATTAAATCTATATCTCAATATTTAACTAAAGTAGTTAATAACACAATAGGTAACTAAAAATATAACAAGCACAAAATAACACAATAAAAACTTCATAAATTTATGAAGTTCTCTATCGCAACTTTTTTGATTAAAATCTAATCAAGAAAATTAATAAAGTTTTTTTGCCGTATCTAACCAATCCTGCTTAAACTTACGTTGCATACTTTCAACTACATTAATAATATCATGATGAACTAGTTTATTATTTTGAATACCAACACAGCGGCCATTATACCCCTGTAAAAGTAATTGAATAGAATAAGCACCCATGCGGGACGCCAGAACACGATCACTGGCTACTGGAGTACCACCTCGCTGAATATGACCTAAAACAGTTGCTCGTGTCTCATGCCTAGTTTCTTTTTCAAGATATTTCGCCAATTCATTAACATCATAAATGTGTTCAGTAATAGCAACGATCGCATGACGTTTACCTCTTGCTAAGTCAGACTTAATTTTTTTCAGTAACTCTTTCTTATCAAAAGGTATTTCTGGCAATACTACAAACTCACAGCCTCCAGCAATAGCCGCGGATAAAGTCAAATCACCACAGTGGCGCCCCATTATTTCAACTATCGAAATACGTTTATGGGAAGTTGAGGTATCACGTAAACGATCAATTGCTTCAACAATGGTATCTAAAGCGGTAAAATAACCAATCGTATAATCAGTACCGGCAACATCATTATCAATTGTGCCAGGTACGCCTATACATGGAAAACCCGCTTCACTAATCTTTTTTGCCCCACGATAAGAGCCATCTCCACCAATGACAATCAAGGCATCAATATTATGTTTTCTCATATTATCAATAGCTTGATCTCTTACCTTTTCACTATCACGAAATTTAGGAAAACGAGCAGAGCCTAAGAAAGTACCACCGCGATTAATAATATTAGAAACACTAAAGCGGTTAAGTTTTTTTATTCGATTTTCATAAAGCCCCATATAGCCGTCATAAATACCATAAACTTCTAAATCTTCAGAAATGCCCATTCGCACAATGCTACGGATAATAGCATTCATTCCTGGCGCATCACCACCACTGCTTAAAACGCCAACTCTTTTTATTCCTTTTTTGTTCATTCTGACCTCTAATTTAATATCTTGTTAGAAGCATAAAACCATCATTTTATTTATTTTACTTGTAATAATAAGGAACTGAATTGATTCAAATTACTATATTATAAGATAAAGATTTGAGCTATTAGCAAATCTTGTATATAAGAATTATTTTACGCTTTGATATTTCATAAATCTATTCTTCATACTTTAAATTAGATTCTGTTTACACCACCAGTGTCAGCAACTTAAAATTCCATTAGTCAGTTTCATCTTTTCTAAGCAAACGGAAGCAGTTTAAATAATATTAAATAGGGTGGTGGTTTTCTCAAACCACAGTGCTTTCGCGCGTCAGGCTTCGTCGGCTTACTGGTACAAAACCATATTAAATCGGATTCCATCACTCTTATTGGATGACTCATACTGTGCTAACGGGAAAGCATAGAATGCCATCGTTCTTCTCACTCTTTCTTCACCTTTTTATAGCTGGATGATATTCGCTGGAACCCTTGCTAACAAAATATCAAGAACTTTATGATCGGCATCACGGTTTTCTGCTAGCTAAACCTCCAGAAACTAACCTTTACTTTTGGTTCGATTCCTTTGGGCAGTAAAGACAGGACGTAATCTGTTTTATATACCCAATAAGGGGTGTTACGTATTTTAAAATATATTGCTATTGCATTCCAAAAATTAATGACACCTCCCATATTTCCCAAGCCTTAGGAAATATGGTTAAACAACGTGTTTCCAGGTCATTAAGATCTTAAACTCAGCTTAATTATAGTTATCGATAATCATTTTCGATCTAAACGAGTTCCTTATATTCATGCAGTGATATTGATAAATGAAGCAGTAGATAAAGATAATCAGATTACTCTCTTCATAGAGAGTATATACCATCAGCACAGAAATAAACGTAGCGCGTATCACTTAAATCATGCAGCTACCACGTATGTAATACTAACTATTCGTTGCTTTTGCACACTTCAGATAAGGTGATGCAATGAGCTGTTAAAACATATTCCATTGCCACTTCAATTCTAATCTTAAACACATTAATCTCAATATGGCCGATACTAGTCTGTACAGTTTCTGCTGTATTAGATAACCATTACAAATGGGTATCATGGTTAGGAAATTGAATCGCTTTTTTTTTTAAAAAAAAGATTAAAAACCTTTCTTTTTTGCTAAAAAGAGATAAAAATCGGATTACTATGTCTATTTTAAGTTAAAATTTTGTCGGAGTCTACATTATTTGAGATAATGTACTATTTTTACTGACATTAACTATAACTTTGTCTTAATAATTATTGTTATTTCATTTTATGCATTCTTGTTGACAACAATTTCATTACCTATCTACTAAACTAAACGTCGATAAAATAATCTATCTTCACACAGAGTGTATTTGCACGTATCTGTGCGCAAGAATCCTTTTATTAGGACGGAGAAGTTCAGTTTTTCTAGTTTTTTGCTAACCGTCATCTTTAGAGACTTATATAATACACCTTAGGTAATAGCATGCCTCGTTGACGATTTAACAAAACATAAATACGGACAATCTTAACATGACTCGCTGGAATATGGCTAATATAGCGCCAGATTATCTCTTCCTACAGCAAGAGATGGAAAAAAGTTTACTGCCGCACGCGCGATTATTGCATAGATCGGTGGTCATAGTAATGATATACAACCACTTCCCTTAGGTAATTTTCAGTTTTAATCCAGATATTGTAAGTCGTTTAAGATAGGGTAGCGATCGAAGTGTTTCATGCTATGCCACACTATTTTCGTCTTTTTATGAAATGAATTTTCAAGTAAAGTCTACATACTGTATTTCAAATAACGTTACTACTTCTTCCTGGCGTAGATATTTCCAAAAGACCACCAGGAAGATATTAGGATTTATCAAGTTAATAATTATTATACAGTAGCCGAATAACAGCATCTCGCCAGATTGCTTTGACTGTTCTTTTTTTTGAATAACAACTAACACCATACAGTATGTTTAATATCCATATCGCTAACTAGTAGTGGAGATATTAGCGTACGGATGTATGATTGAGTTATCAATCATAAATGTGAAAGGCACAGAAGACACCAATTTCGATACTCTGTTTATGTGCTCACTGCAGCAGAGTGTGGATGGGTGGTGCAAAACAGAACATTGAATCGCGGCCAGTTATTATTGAATAAAACAAAAGAAGATGAAGGATCGTAAAAGTAATATGTTAATAGTTGCAGTCGGATAAGATATAAATCTGATATGTTCTAACCATTCTTTAATAGCTTTAAAGTTGCATGAACTGCAGGATTTTAACTTATACATTTAGCAGAAAACAGCTATAGGAACCCCTCAGTAAGGGGTAGCAAAGGCGCCGGACATTCATGAAAGAAGTGCACAAGCACCCGCCTATCAATAGATAGGCGGTCTATAAGTTAATACTTTTTATTGTATTTTTTAGAAAAGTTATTTCAGCTTTCATTAATGATGAAAAGCAGTTTAGTTTGGCAAAGAAATATACATCTAGATAAATTACTCTATGAATCTCTTTCAGAGATATAGAAATCATCATCTTCTCCAGATTCGTTAGATCTATCAGCCCAGTTATCTTTATATTTATTCAAATGGCAAAGGATAACGAGGATTATCACCTATTCTCTATAGGTGATAAATTTATCGGCAAGAATACTTTTTAGTAATTGTCCTCAATGAGTTGTATTTAGCACCATCGTTTATCTTGATCGTATTGTTTAAAACACTGGATAATCTGTAACTACTTACAGACAGATAATATTTGCACGTCGATAAAAAATTTTAGACCAAGTTTAAACGCATTATTGTATACCTTCTTTCAAATATCTGAAAAATTCAGTCGGTCTGTCATATTAATGTTGATAGAGCTCATAAAACCGTTCGGATAAACAAAGTATGTCAGACATGACATCTTATGTTGTCTTCCTAATTTTACTTGGTTTATGCTTTTTAGCATATTTATTCCGAACCATCTAGATGAATTTCTTTAAAATTAATATATTTTAGAATATAAAACAGTACTAATATAGTTAACACTATAAAAAGCAGTATAAGTGCCCCACTCATACCAAAATATCCTACGTTGAAGCTATTATTTCATAATAGCTTAAACTTACGTTCAACAGCAATGCCTATCATTTACCTGAAACTATTACGGATGAATTCATGTAATGGATAAGGGTAATATCTAGTTTCGCAGATACCTATAGGGTAAATTTTTTCATGGTATATAATTTCTCTGTTATTGAAATTATTCATGAAATTAATCAATACGGGTACCCCCAGCATCTTCCAAAATCCAATAGAAAATGTGCATAACTAAACAGTTTGAGATCACTTTACATTGATATATTTAAGTGTACAATTAGGTATTACTCCAATCAATACTATTAATTAATTCTCCATTGTAGTTTATAACAGATTGCTTTAAAAATTAAGCTTTAAATTATTTAATAAATATATTACTTTCTAGAATCTGAAATTTTTTAAAATAAATTTTACTTAATCTAAGTCGATTGAAATTACCTTAAATTAAATATAGTGAACGCTTTTATCGATTAAACCAGTAATAAATCTTCTTGCTGTCCTCAATCAAGCAAATTTACTCCAAAAAAAATAAAAAGACTATTATGTATATTTCGCTTGCTGATATTAATAGCTCTATTATTGATTAAAAAAATTGCAACGATGGATAAGTTATCTTTCTAAACTAGGACTAAATAATAACGCTCATAAATTATTACTTTATTTTTGTTGACACTCCTTGTCAGGTGAGGTGATGAAAGAACTAGGTGCTTCAGACATTGATTACACTATTTTTTCTATAATTCAAATATTCATCCACAACGAGAATATGAGATCAACAAAAAATATTCATTATGCTAAATAGCATAATATGCTATTTTTTGATGCTAATCACGATAGTTATAACTGGTTTGCACGTGTCAAGAACATAGAACAAGAACCTAAGCGTAGTAGTTCGTTGCATTATATATTTTGATATACGATTTGAGCGCACCAATCTCTCTATCCTGCTGAGCATTGTTTTAACATTATTTACAGTTTATTAGATATTTTTCCATGGAAAATATGCAACAGATAAATAGTTGTTGTAAACGTACTGTCAACTGTTACAATGGCTTAACTTATTAGGGACTATAAGTGACGTAAATAAGGTAGTTCAATAAGAGTGTTTAACATTAGTAAACGCGAACAATTTTATCAAAAAGAATACTGCGGTTGTATATATTCCGTAATACTAATAAACATCGGCAGTCGCAAGGACCGGATATTATCTTACTTTAAGTTAAGTATTAGATTGACGATAGCAAATTTAATGAAGCTAAATAGCTAAATGGGGAGGTATTAAATATTACCTTAGAAATAAATAATAAATAAAATAAAAAAATACTACTTAATTTCAAGGTAGGTAAATTATCTAATTTATTAGATTATTTTCCAGGCCGTAATACTGGAAACAAAATAACATCACGAATTATATGGCTATTTGTTAATAACATAATCATCCGATCAATACCAATACCTAAGCCAGCCGTTGGTGGCAATCCATGCTCCAGTGCAGTGATATAATCCTCATCATAAAACATGGCTTCATCATCACCATCATCTTTTTGATGAGCCTGCTTAACAAAACGCTTTGCTTGATCTTCTGAATCATTAAGCTCAGAAAAACCATTACCAATTTCACAACCACCTATGAAGAATTCAAATCGATCGGTAATAAATGGATTATTATCATTACGACGAGCTAAAGGAGAGACTTCTGCTGGATATTCAGTAATAAATGTCGGTTGAATTAAATGGCTCTCTGCTACTGCCTCAAAAATTTCACACTGTATACGCCCTAATCCCCAAGCTTTTTCTATTTTAATATTAAGTGATTTTGCAATAGTTATCGCTTTAGACATATCATCTAAATCAGCCAGATCTGTTTCGGTACAATATTTAACTATTGCTTTTTTCATTGTTATTTTTTTAAAAGGCTGCCCGAAATCAAATGAATGCTCACCATATTTTACCTGGGTTGTTCCTAATACTTCTTGCGTTACCGTTCGAAATAACTCTTCAGTTAATACAATAAGATCTTTATAATCAGCATAAGCCATATACAGTTCCATCATGGTAAATTCTGGATTATGGCGTGGTGAAATACCTTCATTACGAAAGTTGCGATTAATTTCAAAAATACGCTCAAATCCACCAACAACTAAACGTTTTAAATAAAGTTCTGGCGCAATACGTAGATACATATCAATATCTAATGCATTATGATGAGTAATAAATGGACGTGCTGCTGCACCACCCGGTATAACATGCATCATTGGTGTTTCAACTTCCATGAAATCTTTACTAACCATAAAGTTACGTAAAGCCGACAGCACACGTGAACGTGTAATAAAAGTCTGACGTGATTGTTTATTAGCAATAAGATCAAGATAACGTTGTCGATAACGCGTTTCCTGATCTGCTAGCCCATGGAATTTATCTGGCAGAGGCCGTAATGCTTTAGTTAATAAATAAACTTCATAACCATGAATGGTTAACTCACCTGTTTTTGTCTTAAATAATTTACCTCTAACACCTAGAATATCACCTAGATCCCATTTCTTAAACTGTTCGTTATAAATACCTTCTGCTAAATCATCGCGAAAAATATAAATCTGAATCCGACCACCCATATCTTGTAAGGTCGCAAAAGAAGCTTTACCCATGATACGGCGTGTAATCATTCGCCCAGCAACAGAGACGTTAATATTCAGTTCAATAAGTTCTTCCGCATGCTTTTCATCATATTTACCATGTATATCATCAGATAAATATTCACGACGAAAATCATTAGGAAAAGCAGTGCCATTACCACGCAATCCTGCTAATTTTTCTCGCCGAGTTTTTAATTCATTATTTAAGTCAAGGGACTGCTCAGCACTCCCCTGTTGTTGTTGAGACATTTTTTTCCTTATAGGCCAGCTTTTAAGCTTGCTTCAATAAATTTGTCTAGATCACCATCTAATACCGCTTGGGTATTACGATTTTCAACACCAGTACGTAGATCTTTAATTCGAGAATCATCCAGCACATAAGAACGAATTTGGCTACCCCAGCCAATATTAGATTTATTTTCTTCTAATGCTTGCTTATCAATATTTTTCTTTTGCATCTGTAGCTCATATAATTTTGCTTTTAGTTGCTTTAAAGCCTGATCTTTATTCTTATGTTGAGAACGATCATTCTGGCATTGAGTAACAATGCCAGTTGGTATATGAGTTATACGTACAGCTGACTCTGTTTTATTAACATGCTGTCCACCAGCTCCAGATGCCCGATAAACATCAATGCGTAAATCTATAGGATTGATTTGAATATCAATATTATCGTCCATTTCAGGATAAATAAAAGCAGAGCTAAACGAAGTATGGCGGCGACCACCAGAATTAAAAGGACTTTTACGCACTAACCGATGAACACCCGTTTCAGTTCGTAACCACCCAAAAGCATACTCACCAATAATCTTTATCGTAGCAGATTTTAAGCCAGCAACGTCACCATCTGACGCTTGAATAATTTCTGTTTTAAAACCTTTTGACTCTGCCCAAAGTAGATACATGCGCATCAACATGCTAGCCCAATCTTGCGCCTCAGTTCCCCCTGAGCCTGCTTGTAAATCAAGATAACAATTAGCACTGTCATTTTGCCCAGAAAACATACAACGAAATTCTAATTGTCCTAGTTTTTCTTCTAACAGTGCTAACTCTGCAACCACCTCATAAAAAGTCTCTTCATCATCAGCTTCAATTGCCAAATCAAACAAACCAGATATATCGTTAAAACCTTGTATCAAAGCATCAATAGTTTTTACTATTGCTTCAAGATAAGAACTTTCCTTACCCAATTTTTGAGCTCGCTCCGGCTCGTTCCAGATATCAGGCTGCTCAAGTTGTATCTTTACTTCCTCTAAACGTTTTTTCTTATTATCATAGTTAAAGATACCCATTAAGGTCTTTGCTCGCTCAGACAGATCCTGAATCTGATTTTTTACTGAATTAATTTCAAACATACCTTTATATCTTTTTATGTTTTTCATTAAAAATCTAAAAAATATAAAGTCTATTATAGCGGATCTTGTTGCTAGATTATAGTTTTCAATTAAAATGATTCATAGTAACCTATTTACCAATTAAATATTCGCTTTTAGTCAGTAAAAGCCCGCCATATAAGGAATAACGTTTTAAATCTAATGACTAAAAATTAGTATCAGAAAATATTGATTATAATTAAGTGAGATCATAGCAATACCATTCCACTTTCAAGGAAAATAGTGATCAGAATAGGATAATACTATTCGTAAGACCATAAATACTAAATTATTAATTGGATGTTACAGGATTACCTGATACTAATTAAGATGGACTACCATGCAACATGTGAGCATCGCAGCTACGTTGCTTTAGAGATCTCTATTAGCTAAGTAATATTTTATATTCTGTGATAAGTTAATTTTTATCTATGTTGGTAACAGTTGTTAGTAAAATCCCTTATACTGTAAAAAAATTTACTATAATGGTTATAATGAAAAAGCAAATAATCATATAGATCAAAAAAACTTTTTCCTCACCTCCTCTCCTTACCATACTAAAATAAAGCTGTATCTCATTAGTTATGTTGGCAAATAAACTATAGAATGATCTCGATGTATGCATAGTAGCAAGTTATTCTACTTTATCCCCTGCTCACATTTTTACAGTGAATACGTTGTCCGTTGGGTAGCGCCCCCCAATCACTCACCAACATTTATTGTGATTACAGAGACATCATTAAAAAATCTCCGAATTCTAAAAAAATTAAATAATCTTACTGTAAATGTTCTAGTGAAACTACATTACAAGTATAAATGATTTAATTATCTGTGATGTTTGTTGAATAACTCGACTTTACGGAAGTTAGCAAAAGAAACAGAGATTAATTTAAAATAGCGTTTAGATTACGTCACTACACCTCATTTCTTAATTGACAAAAATGAGCATAAATGTACTAAGTGGTATTATTGAAGCTAATAAAATATTTTCTCTAATTTATAAAAGGAAAATGGTACTTTTCCACATAGGAAAGTTAGAAGACGTGGAAAAGCAGGAAAAGAGTAAGAGGATAAAAGAAAAGAACGAATCTTGCTCTTATAATCGCCCAAGATTGCCATAGGCATGTAAATAATGAGCTTCTTGAAGAGTTTAATACAGAGTGTTAACTGTTTTCTTGAGTCAATTATCCATAAAGAGTCTATCCTTTATTTGGATGGAGTTAAATAGTACGAAACCTATGTAAACAAGCATAGCATTAGTCACTATCACCTAATAATTTTGGTAATCAAAGATATATTAATAATGAATTCCACACTCAAACTCTGAAAATTTATGTCAGCTAATTAAAAGTATAGCTGAACAGATTATATAGCATGGTCGTTTCATTTACCGAATTCTCTGACCTAGAGAAGATTGTTTGAATCTAGAACAATTAAAATACAGACGTAACTACATTTTTTTCTGTGAGAAAAACAACAACTTTTGTCAACATACCTTAATTTCTTCAGAAATTAATTAAAATGATTTGGAATAAATCTTCTCCAAAAATATAAATCTACTAAATCAGCTAAACTATTTATAACTTTCTGTGTTATAAAGCTCTCTATTTATTAGAGAGCTTTATAATTTTCCTTTCAGCAGAAAGGAATGATAATAAATCACTAAATTTTCATAATACAGATTATACAGCAATACATCCAAATTGGCTCTAAAATTTTTTTATTACCCAGTATTCGCTCCCTACACTACAGTAGGGAGATTATCCATAGTTTTAATTATGCTAATTTCTGGTATATGGAGTTTTGGAAGATACTGGTGTATATCCTGCTTATTGATTTCGTGGATGATCTTACAACAGAGAGATCACATGCTATGAAAAAGTTTAGCCTACAAATATCCATAAAACTAGATATTACTGTGATCTCTTGCGCTTACTCATCCGTAATAGCGTGCCAAACAGATGATAAGTGCCGATGTTAAGACTGAACTTAAAATCCATGCTGCGATAACGTACTGAACACTGTCTTGTCGACGGGCGTTCATGGTTTCGTCCATAATAGTTATTTACCACAGCAAATAATATTAATTGGTATTGACGATGTTGAGATTAAAGTGTTTTAGGTTAAAAAAGAGGTAACAGAGGCAACGGAATATCTTCAACACAGTTCATTGCTACCGCCTTATCTGAAATATGAAAAAGCGTTGAAGAGTTAGAATCATGACCTATCTGGAAGTCATTTTCACTGGTGATTTTTAGAAAATTCTTTGGGATTTTTAATAAAAACACATACTCTCTTTGCAGCACTATCAGGAGACTAAAAAACAGCAATGCCTTAAAAACATTGAGAAGGTCGGCTGCATAATTTAAGCGATATACACTACCTTTATTTCTAGGCTGATGACATAAATACCCTATCAGGCAAACTGATCATCTTTACCTCCTGTTCAGCACTGATGTCACTGCGCATAGACGTAAAGAACTCGCTATCTCAGAAAAGCGGGTCATTGAAAATCATAAGCGAACTTGACCTAACCCTCTTAATGACCTAGAAGGGCGGAATTTAACCGTATCTCCTGGATTTGATCCAGTAGATGGTGCTATTAATTTTAGAATAATGATAAAGATATTCCCGAACATGTGGCACAAATGCTGTTGTGTAGATAAAATAGCTGATGTGTTACCTTTACTCACCAAAGGTATGAAAGCGAAAGTTAAGGCTAAGTTACGAAATTATACTAGCTGAGAACTGTGATGTTATTAACAAAGCCTTTAATGCTTTGTTAGTAAGGTTTTTATAGTATCCTGATAGCGATGAAGAAATTGAAGCTTGCTAAATGGAATTTAGCCTGCTAACTCTAGTGCTAACAATATCTAATTTAAGGATGGAGAACAAATTTACGAAATATCAGAGTGAAATCTAGTCATGCATCAGATTTGCTAATAACTCAATAATTTACTCATTTCTTATCCATAAACATTCATTATTCTTCAGGTAAAGAATCATCATCTTGTGCAGCCAATCCCGATAACTTAATATTTAAATCAAGTAATTTTTTAAAAAATTTCAGCCTACTCTTTAAGGAGAGAATTATCTTATAACCTAATTTTCTAGTATAACCAGCACCTACAGTAATAATAAACTAGTCATTGACTTACT
>JBQMRO010000022.1:0-7695 GCA_052174475.1 Arsenophonus sp. NC-CH8-MAG3 | reverse complement strand
GCGATCATCAACATCATCTTACTTTTGCTATTTAGCAACGATAAGTTCCGAATATGTCATAACGGTTACCCAAGTAGATGCAGACTCTTTACTTGCCTAAAGATCAGTATTGATTTTAGGTGTTGTAGTTGCTTTACGATGGAATCTCATCATCATTATATTTTCCTTAACTTATATCATCAGTAGTTATATTGTCATGAATAGAGCTGTTTGATTATGATCTTTATAATAATCCGTGGTTAAACAATTAGCTCGTCGTTTGTGTGATCATGCTGCAATTGTAGGTGTGTAGTAATGGCGAATACTGATAATCTTTTATTACAGGCGTCTATTTTGCCGCTTAGACTTTTTAGACAATTAATTTACTGATTATTTATTGAACCCTGTCGTAGAGGTTGTAATAAGTTATAATTAATTAAGTAAACAGGCAGATTTGATTATTTTAACGCCTACAACTACAAATTTATTTGCTTGTTTTATCTGTTGGTATGGCTAATAATTTATTGATAACGATTTTTATCTTCATAGCTAAAAATAACGGTCATGCAGACAATGAATCATTAGATGTATCGCGCTAATATTATCAAGTAATATATTGCAATACTTAAAGATTGGATATTTTAATTTTCTATTCTGATCAAATATCAAATCTGTTAGTTATTGTTAAGTTAACTGAGAATAGTTTTCAACATAAGCAAGATATAATAAATCTGCATTTAGTAATTACCGCTAAAGCCGAACACAATAAGAAATCGATTCGTTTGTTTTATAATTTAATCCTAGTTTAGGAAAATTGGTTTTACGTATACCTCAGGTGCGCAGATAGCTATGATAAGATCATACTTATTTTACTCCATCCAGTTAATTTATTAACACCAACAGAGTTAAACATATTAATATTGTCATCGCGTTATAAATGTATAGTTAAGTGCATGATAAATTAATAAAAAAATTTTTTTTGGATGTGCTGCAGCACTTACTGATTATCGAGTAAAAAATTAAAAAAAGAAAAAATTAAAAAAAGAGGTAGATAATTTTACTTTTATTTTAGTAAAAATTTTTGATACTATGACAGTTTTTATTAAATTGACTAAAAATCGTTCTTATGTAATTGATTTGCAGTAGAAATAAAATATGAAGGAATATACCATTAATAATGGTATATAAAAATCTAGATTTTATTTATGCAAATAATGTTTTATTAGTGATCCTGAATTTAATTTAGAAATCAATACTCAAAATTTATTTTGTTAATATAAAGAGATATACTTATCGAATAAGCATAAATTATTACTTGGTCAGCGTTTACTTTATGAGATAACTTTAACGTTATGAAGAAAAAAATAGACATTAAAATTCTTGATCCTCGTGTAGGATATAAATTTCCGTTTCCAACTTACGCGACAAAAGGATCTGCTGGTTTAGATCTACGAGCTTGCTTAGATCAGGCTATTCAATTAGAACCAAGCCAAACTATGCTATTACCTACAGGATTAGCAGTGCATATTGCAGATCAACAATTGGCTGCAGTTATTCTTCCTCGTTCATGTTTAGGACATAGACATGGTATTGTATTAGGAAATTTAGTTGGTTTAATTGATTCTGATTATCAAGGTGAATTGAAGATTTCGGTCTGGAATCGTGGTGATACAAGCTTCATTATTGAACCTGGTGAGCGTATAGCACAAATGGTTTTTATACCAATTTTTCAAGCTGAGTTTGAGCTGGTACAAGATTTTAAAACGACAAAACGTGGTAGTGATGGTTTTGGTCATTCAGGACGTCAATAATAATATTGTTATATATAACAATATTATTATTTTATTGAATATTGTGTTTTATAAATATTAGAAAAACAAAGATTGTCTTGCCTAGCTTTTTTTTACGCAGGTCTTGTTTCGCAACAGTAAGAAAGAGATAACAAATAAAAAAATAGGTGGGAAAAAATCTTGCAGGGTTTATCTTGCACAAATGTTAGAAACGAGTGATAAAATCAGAGTATTACTACAACTAAATAGATAAGTATCATGTTGCTGTATTTGCAGAAGCACTTCGTAGGACTTTTTTAATAAAGAAAAGTGCTTATAGTCTTATTGAATGTATTGAAAACTCTTTAATTTCACGTATCAGAATCTAACTCTGCAAGATAAGAAAGACGCCATTTAGCGTATTCGGTTGATTTAATATTTATACTTTATTTTGCAGAGAAAAATCCTGGATTAACATGAGTAATGACAGTATATGCATTGTTGTTTGAGCAAGTTTAGTTACAAGATAGGATTAATAAATTTTTTTAAATGAGATTAAAGCGCAATTTCAACAGTTTTTAAAGGAAAGAAAAAATATGTGATAAGTAAAGTTTTAGTTATGAAAAGAGTTTATGAGAACCTTAATTATTAGTGTTTTGTGAAGCATGCTATCACGTTTTATATAGTTAAAATTTCGATATTGCAAAACTAAAAAATTTTATATACGCTAAGCCATTTATCTTATTGCAGAGGCAATAATTAATTGAACTATTCACCTTTTCCTGAATATTTTAGCAGTGTTTTTATGCTAATGATTTAGTGAAAATTCTAAATTTTTACTTGTTAAATAGACTGATATCATCATTCTTATTATAAGCTTTCATCGTAGCTAAATGAATTAACATATTCGAATTTTCACTTAAATAATTAATTAATTCATCTAAAATAAAAATAGAGATACCTTGCATTTAATTCTTCAGTTTCTTGAATGGCTCATAGTTATCCTAATGTCTAGTGTATGGAGTTTCAGAGATGCTAGTGTATTCTATTGAATAATTTTATGAATGATTTTAACAACAGAGAGATGATATGCATGAAAAAATCTACCATTACAAATATCCGTAAAATTAGATATTACCTGTGTTCCCTTGCATGAACTAATTTATAATGCTGACAGTTAGCTAATGCACCGATGTTAAGATGAAGCTCGAAGCCATGCTGGACAAAATGCTAACACCGCCTTGATGATAAGGTATCGTTGCTACATAAAATACATTTATACAAATCTCTGCGCAGTAATGCTTTCATCAGAAAGGCGAACCCTGTTTTTATGATCATCATCCTCTAGTGCCTTATACACCTTCAGTAATAGTTTCCCTCATTGAGGATTCGAGAAGAAGAAACCATAGTAACACATTATTTTAATACGCCTTATCAGAATATTGCTAATATAGTGCCAAATTATCTCTTCCTGCATCAGGGTCTGTTTGCAGGCTAGTACTTGCTTTAGTCTAATTGTAATAGTTGATTCACAACAACCTCTTCTCTCTCAGTAATTTTATATTTTAACACAGATACCGGCGGGGTATTTTAGCTCTCAAGGTATTTCAGGCTATGCCACCTATTTTTGTATTTTTAGAAAAGTGCAATTTCCAGTAACACCCCATACTGTGGATTCAGATAACGCTATACTACTTTTTTGGAGTGGATACATCCTAAGACCAAGAAAAACACTGAGATTTATTAGGAAATAATTATATGACGCAACAGCCACTCGGATAACAGCGTCTCGCCAGATTTCTTCGGCCGTTTTTTTGAAGAACAACTCAACGTCGCCATACAGGATTATTTAATATCCAGCCCCGCCCATAAGTAACTTAGACATGAACAGGGCGCTATGTTGATTTAGTTGTCGACCATAAGCATGCAAGGCATAAAAAATATCAATTTTGATATCCTGTTTATGTATCAACTCCAGCATAGTGTAGATGGTGTCAGCGCAAAAATATAGCGTTGAGTAGCAGACAATTATTTTTAAAAAAAATCCAAAGAAGATGGGCATAGTGAAAGTAATATGTAGCCAATCGCAGTCTGGAAAAATATGAACCTGTTGTACTAATCACTGCTCGGTAATTTTGAAATCGCATAAACTACAGGCTTTTGAATAAAGTTTTGCAAGAAAAACGATTATAGGAACTTCAGGAGAGGTAGAGTAATAGCAATAGATAAATCCAAACATGGCAAAAGCTCTGCAGTTAAGCATTCACTTAACAGATATACGGATCCTAGAATTAATACTTTCACCGTGTTTTTCAAGAAAATCATTCTACCGCCGTCATCAATGGTGAAAACTAGTTTAATTGGTTGTAGAGGATATACATCTAGGTAAATTACTATCTGGGGTATTCTTGCCAGAAAAATAAAAATCATCATCCTATCCTGCATTCATCAGGTCTATTGACACCAATTATCTTTACGTTTATCCCAGGAGCTAAAGAGGCATAGATTATCCCTAATTCCATATAAGTAATTAACTCATCAGCAAGCATACTTGTTCAATTATTTCCCATTAATGCAGTTATATCTAGCATCATCAACTTGTCTTTAGTCATTTGCTTAAAACTACAGATAATCGTGACTATAAGTGGATAATACTTGCGTATCGAGAAAAAATTGTAGACCGGAATTGGATGCATTGATGTATAGCCTATTTTGAGAATTATAAAAATTTAGTTGATCTGTTATCATTGACTTCAGAAGGGAGATCATAAAGCGATTCAGATAAACAGGCGGTGTAATACGTTAAGTCACGTGTTATTTTTTTTGATTTATCCGATTTACGCTTTCCAGAAAATTTATTTTGAACCATCTGTATGAATTCCTAAAAATTAACATATCGCAGAGTATAAAATAGTGCTTAGATCATAAATATTTCAGAAGCAACGTAACTGCACACCGAACAGACCATAGTGTGTGCTACCGTTCAGTTGAGGGGGTTTTTTTATCTTATTACTTATTCCATCTTGAAAAGATTTTATTGGGTCCAATAAATACTCCCCCCCCCCAATCTTAATTCTTTAAGTTGTTTGTATTATTTTTTAATATAAAAGGTATCGATCAGTTTTCTGAATGATGTGATTCCGTTCATAGAATACTTGATTTTTTGAATAAAAAAGTTAAAAGCAAGAATGCTAAAACACGACAGATTGCGAATGGATAGATACCGTTTGATATTTCTATATCAATTTAGTTATGCGTATTTTTACATTCCTAGTTTCGTCAATATTATTTTATAATAAGGATAGAATATTGAGTATCAAGATGAATAAAGTTAAGTAAAAACTAATTTAAAATAAAAGGCCTAGAATATCGAGTAATAATTTTAATAATTTAAAGGAAAATATGCAATAATGCAATTAAGTGCTAAAACATCCCCAGCGCTTTTTTATGCTCTTACAAATAAAATTATTTTTCAAAATACGATAAAATTTAATAATAATTTTTGTAAAGAGTTAATATTATTTCATGTGAGGAAAATTCGTTTATCTGATGATACGCTTAATCAGATAAACCGTAAGCTGATTTTCGGTAGTGGTTAAAGTGGCTAAAGAAATTAGATTTAGATTAAATCTTTTCATGGTGTTACGGAACCAGGTTTTTAGATAAAGAAGTAAATGAATTTCATCAATACAACTCTGGTCGTAATCTGGTTACAATTATTCTTCAACGTCACTATAATAATATGAAAAACTGAATTGTGGGAATTAGTGAAAAACTCGATTTTGAATCGAGGTCGTGAAAAAATCCATATTAGAATTGGCTAATTTTACCGCAAATATACATAGTATAAAAATCTGTAATACATAAAAATAATAAGGTAATTTTATATCAAAAGAATAGATAAAAAGTTAGATGATTAATCTCAAGTACATAAATTGCCATAGTGTCAACAGAAAGAGCGTGGTAGACTTAATCTTTTAACTTTAAAATGCGCAATGCGGGGTGACACGCAAAATATTAAAAATATTCAAAGCCGCATATTTCGCAGCAAAAGTCAAGTGGTAAGATAATAATAAAAATTACTAACAGCATTAGGCGTGCGTAGTGAAATTAAAAATAAAATAAACTATATTGTACGAGAAGGAGAAATTACTTTACATGATAACAATGGTTGAATAGGACGTTGCTTACGGTTAGTAACAGTATGGAACCGTATGAATCTCTTATCGATGATGAAGATAAGAGCAATGCAGCTATAACCGCTTGCCTAATCTAATGCGTAATATAGTGTTTCATCACTGATAAAAGCGAATGAATAGGAAAATGATATGCTTAAATTAGCAGATGATAAACTAAAGGAAAAGCATCTGCAATCGCGTTATGATAGCATAACGCATAGACAAATAACATCAACTGCATATTCCTGACTTATTGTGGATACATGATCATGTTAATAAATCGATCAATATTCATAAAAATATTTGCGCGCAAGTTACGCGAAATCTTTACCTGAAACCTGCAAAATGGGCTACAACCTTAAATGCTACCATACCTATAAATATGGATTTAGTAAAAAGAATTAGATAAACGTGATTCTGATCGTATAGCTCTTCTATTTGAAGAGCTTGAGTCTAATCGGATAAATTACCTATTGGATCCAAAACAAGCAGCAAAACTATATCACTCCAGGTATCTTAAAAACAAAATATAAATAACGTTTTGGATAAGAATATTACTAATAAAATTAAGCGTGAATGGGTAAAAATCAATAGCGTAATAAAAATACGCAATAAGGAAGAAATCACAGTAAAACCACTACTGACTGATGAGAAGCGGTAACAATCAGAGATAGTTAAATTACCCGTACAAATAACTGCTACATAGAAAATCAGGATGCAATAGAAATAAAAGGTTATGTTGACAAAGGTTGCTGCTTTGCTCGCAGAGCAAAGCATAGGCATATTTGTATTTTAATTATTATGGTTTCAGACAATCTTCTCCAGGCTAGATAATTCGGTAAATAAAATAATTTTACACCATAGAATCTACTTAGCCAATATCCTTTTAATCGGCTAATATAGCTGTTCACATTTTGAATATGGAATTCATTAGCAAATACTTCTCTAAGTACCATAGCCTTATTAGGCGATGGTAGGTAATTTCATAGTCGCTGGCAAAGGTTTCGTACCATTTAGCTCCCATCTGAACAAAGAATGGATTCTTTATTTACAATAAATTCAAGAAAACGCCTAACACATTCTGCATTAATCTCTTCAAGATCTTATCGGTTACAGTGACACCACTCTGCTGATCTCAGGGGATTGAAGATCGTGATTCGTTCTTTTTTATCTCCTTTTTACCATCCTACGTTTTCTAACTTTCCTATGTTGGATATAATGTTCCCTTTAAAGGGTTTAGGAAAAAATATTTAATTGAGTTTAACAATAGTATTTAGGCACTTATGTTGGCTGTCGCCGCTGAAGAAAGAAAAGAAGTGACGTCATCTAAACACTAATTAAAATTAATATCTATTTGTTTTACTGATTATCGTAAAGTCAATGTATTCAATATACATCACAGATAACTAAAGCGTTTGTTCTTGTGATGTAGTTTTGCAAAAAGACTTCAGTCCGATTATTAAATCTTTTTCTACGATCGGAGATTTTATAACAATATCTCTGAATTCTAATGAATTTTTCAATTGGATAACATGTTTACTGTGACAATATGGCAGGATAAACTAAATGAGTTGATGCAATGTATGAATCTACATCATCCGATAGATTATCGCCGGCCAACTAATGAGATCCAGTTTTATGTTACAATGGAGCAAGGAAAGAATCTATCTGATCTGTATGAGTGTGCTTGCTTTTTTATGGCAACTGCTGTAGCGAGAATCCTTCTTATAGCATAGAAAGATTTCTACCAAAAACTTTTTGCTAAAATA
>JBQMRO010000021.1:0-61513 GCA_052174475.1 Arsenophonus sp. NC-CH8-MAG3 | reverse complement strand
CTTCTTGACGATAATATGGAATTAAAGGCTCAGTTAAGTTATGATACTCGACTAATCGCTTGCAAATCGTATCTTCTTGATCATCTTGACGAATACTTAGTTCTTCACCGGTAATATCATCTCTGTTTGCTACTTTCGGGGGGCTAAATTTAACATGATAAACACGACCTGAAGGTGCATGAACTCGACGACCAACAATACGTTCAAGAATAATTTTATCTGGTACATTAAATTCCAACACATAATCCACCGCAATACCCACATTTTTCATTGCCTCTGCTTGTTTGATAGTGCGAGGAAATCCATCTAGTAAAAAACCGTTTCGGCAATCATTTTGTGCTATACGTTGTTTAACTAAAGCAATAACTAATTCATTAGTAACAAGCTTACCGTTATCCATTAATTTTTTTATTTTTAGACCCAATTCTGTACTCGTCTCTACGGTAGTACGTAGCATATTACCGGTAGAAATTTGTGGAATACCATACCTTGCCATAATGAATTCTGCCTGAGTCCCTTTACCTGTTCCTGGCGCGCCGAGTAAAATAATACGCATTGCATAAATCCCTTGCTATTTCATTTTTATAATTTGAAAGAAAAGTTCTCTTATAATTAGAGATAGCTATATCTCAAAAAAATAGATAACCATTGAATAATAAAATTATTTTTTGTTAAAACTACGTCTTAAATAACTAAAAGATAGTATTATTAATAACTCGGTTAATTAAATAAATTTAAAGTTATTAGTAAATTTGCTGTATGGTAGTTAAGGTACGTTCACTCTGATGCTTTGCGAATTTGTTCTCGAATCTTAAATTAGACGTTATTTACTACTATAGTTAGCAGACTAAATCCCCTTTAGTCGATTTAATCAGATTCGTCGTTCTTATGACACCCAGTATGCTGCCGGGAAAAGGCATAAAATGCTAGCTGTTCTTCTAAATATTTTTTCAACATCCATTTTCCTTACAAGGAAAATAACTTCCATGAAAATTTTGCCAAAAAAAATATTAAGGGCTTTGTTAGCGGAATCAGAGCTCTCTGCTACCAAAGCTGCAAAAGCCTTATCTTTAAACTTTCTGGATTACATACCTTTAGGGAGTGAATACAGCACATAAGCTATTTTATGTACCAACAGCGTCGGTGTGGTTCTGCGTACTCAAGAATATTTTTATCATTGTATTCCAAAAACTAAGAACACAACATCTCCAGTAGTAAACCTAGGAGATATAGTTAAACCTATTCTCTAATAGGTCATTGAGAAATTTAACCTACAATTCGCTTCTGACTTTTTTATAATTATTTTCAACCGAAAAGAGATCACTACTGCCACCATGCGAAGTAGATAATGAAGAGCAGACAAAAGCAATCACAGCTTCCCTGGTAAAACGATCTGTATCATCAAGTATAGAAATAAACGTAGTGGATATCCAATTTAAATCACGCAGATATCGATGCTTGTGCTCTTCAAGACATCGATATTTCAGTCTACTGATGAAGTCTTTTGACTAGAAGTCCATACCCTTCTCACCGAGAAGGGTACCTCATATGGCTTCCTGAAATCACTGGTTGTGGATATATACCCAACTAAAGGTTACAGACATGTAACCTCTTCAAGGTTTTTATAGAATTCGAATAAAACGATAGCAACGAGCTCTTGAAACATATTCTGTTGCCGCTACGATCCCCAACCCGCCGACCTTAGGCGGCTTTAATCCAAGATCACCATACTAGTCTGTATGAATCATTTTTAACACATAATCATTACTGGCGATAGCAAATAGCGTCCGTCGACAAAGCGGAGTTGAAATTTTAGTACATCATCCTCTCCAGCACCGCCTTAACAGCGGTGTCTATCAGGTAATGGCATCACTTATGGATGAATTCATGTAATGAATAAAAGGTAATGTCAGGTTTTTATAGACATCTGTAAGGTAAATATTTATAATATATTCATCTCTCCGTTGTTAAATTATACACAAAACCAATCAGCAAAGATACGTCAATATCTTTGAAACCTCTCATATACTAGAAATGAGCATAACTTATTTTTAACACAAAAATAACTTATTAATACGACGAATAAATTGATTAGGATCTTCCAAGTTACCTTGCTCAACAAATAAAGCCTGATCTAAGAATACTTCTATCCACTCAGAAAATAAACCATCATCGGTTAGCTCAGTTACTTTTTTAATTAATGGATGCTCAGGATTAAGTTCAAAATTATATTTTACTTCAGGCGCTAATTGACCCACCTCAACAAAAAGTTTTGCCATCTGAGTACTCATATCGTTCACATCAGTTGTCACGATTGCCGGTGTATCTGTCAAACGGTATGTTAACTTCACTTCCTTTACCCGCTTATCTAATAATTTTTTTACTCGCTCAACAAAAGAATCTAGTTTTTTATCTATCTCTTCTTGTTTTTTCTTATATTCATCAGCTAGTTTTTCTAATGACTCATCTCTCTTACTAACAGATTGAAATGGTTTGCTTTCGAAATTTGGTAAATAGTTCATCATCCACTCATCAATTCGATCTGATAGTAATAAAACCTCTATTCCTTTTTTACGGAATAGTTCTAAATGCGGGCTATTATTCGCAGCAGCATAACTATCTGCAGTAATGTAATAAATCTTTTCCTGCCCTTCAATCATTCGATTAATATAATTTTCTAAAGAAACATTCTGTAAATTACTCTTATTATGCGTTGATGCAAAGCGTAATAATTTAGCAATGACTTCTTTATTAGCTATATCTTCCGCAAGACCCTCTTTTAGCACTAATCCAAATTCCTGCCAGAATTGTTGATATTGCTCAGATTCATTTTTAGCTAATTTTTTTAACATTTGCAATGCGCGTTTAGTTAATGCATTGCGCAAACTACGGGTAATATCACTATCTTGTAAGGTTTCACGCGAAATATTTAATGGTAAGTCATTAGAATCAACTAAACCACGGATAAAACGTAAGTAATTTGGCAAAAACTGCTCAGCTTCATCCATGATGAAAACACGATTAACATAAAGCTTTAAGCCATGTTTATTATCACGATTCCATAAATCAAAAGGCGCTTTAGTCGGTATATAAAGTAAGCTAATATATTCTTGTTTACCTTCTACCCGATTATGACTCCATATTAAAGGTTCCGAATAATCATTCGAAACATGCTTATAAAACTCTTTATATTCTTCAACTGTAATATTGTTTTTGTTATGGGTCCATAGCGCCTGAGCTTTATTAATTTTTTCCCAAATAACAGTATCATCTTCTTCGTTTTTAACTTCAATTTCTACCGGTAGAGCAATATGATCTGAATACTTACTGATCACCGAACGTAAACGCCAGTTATCTAAGAATTCAGTTTGATCTTCACGTAAATATAAGGTAATTTCAGTACCACGCTCTGCTTTTTCAATATCAGCAACAGTATATTCACCTTCACCTTCAGATTGCCAAAAAACCCCTTTATCTACAGCTATACCAACTGCTCGAGTGCACACTGTCACTTTATCTGCAACAATAAAAGCTGAATAAAAACCAACACCAAACTGACCGATTAATGGTCTATCTTTTACCTGTTCATTACCTAAAGACTCTAAAAAAGCCTTTGTACCAGATTTAGCAATAGTACCTAAATTATCAATAACCTCTTCGCGCGTCATGCCAATACCGTTATCGCTAATCGTTAAGGTTTTTTTATCTTTATTAATAGAAACTCTAACTCTTAAATCACTGTCATTTTCATAAAGATCAGATTGTGATAGCGCTTTAAAGCGTAATTTATCTGCTGCATCAGATGCATTTGAAATTAACTCACGTAAAAAAATCTCTTTATTGGAATAAAGTGAATGGATCATCAATTGTAATAATTTTTTTACTTCTGATTGAAATCCAAGAGTTTCTTGTCTTTTCATACTCATTAAATAGCCTCAATTTTAGAATAATTTTATTAGGTTAAATGGTTATGAATCTCATATATGGATAAAGATTAAAAATCTCAAGTTACCGTTATAAAAAGTGTGCTTAATGATAAGCATCATTAACATTTTAATAAAATTAAAAAAATTTTTAATCTATTCATATATTTATTTATATTACATTGATACCATCTATAGTTAATTTTTTGGTAGCAATAATTGAATATTATAACGTTATTCCATCAGCTATTTTAAGCTTGCTGACAATAAAGATACCGTAAATAATACGACTTATTAATACCTCATATTAAGCACGTGTATACCAGCAATATAATTAGCTATTACTTCTCCTTTAATTGTTGAGTTGGTCACCCCAGACCCATTTCTGATATTATCTCAGTTGCCAATTTATTCGTTAAGATTTTAAGACTTATATTTTTTAAGATCCAACACCATTTAATGATACAATATGCCATTAAAATAAAATAGCGCCTGCAAACTACCATATTTATTCTATTGCATAAATATCAGAAAGACTTTTAACCAACCATATTTAGTCAGTCTATTGATAGCTTCCGAATTAGTTCAAATAGAACTGTGATTTTTTACTAAATGTTTGACAACACTAAGAATTACTAATTTTAAAATTATGCCAAGCAAAATAAGATAGCGCTTTCATTAAAGATTTAAGAAGGAAGCTTATTTTTATTAAAATGGCATCTTAAATCCTGGAGGTAAATGTATCCCATTGGATACATTAGTAATTTTTTCTTTTTGTGCTTCTTCTATACGACGTACAGCATCATTAAATGAGGCTGCAATAAGATCTTCTAACATATCTTTATCATCTGTTACTAAACTAGGATCGATTTCAATCCGACGGCAATTATGGGCACCATTAATGGTTACTTTTACAAGACCTGCACCTGATTCCCCTATAACTTCTATGTTAGCAATCTCTTCTTGTACTTTCTGCATCTTTTCTTGCATTTGCTGAGCCTGTTTCATCAGGTTACTCAGCTCACCACTACCTTTACCAAACATAATATTCTCTCTTTCTGCTCTGTTATAGAGATAGACTTTAATATTGCGACATTATACTTAAAGGTAAGTATTTAGCTACACAGGCCGAATACTTTCTTCATCTAACTGCGCATCAAATAACGTGCACAAAATCTGAATCGTTTTATCTACAAAAATAGATTTACGAGCCTGAGCTAGCTTCTCTTCATAAATTATCTGTCGCCATTCTAAAGGTGTCTTGATAGCTGGGTTATCATCTTCAATGATAACCAGTTTTATCGACTTACCATATAACTCACATAATGCTTTTGTTAATATTTTATGCGCCGATTCAGTATTTAAATACCATTGCGTTGATCGTAAATGTAAACAAATTTTAATTTTACTTAACGTTTCTTTATAAGTATTTAACGCGAGTTGTTCTATCAATTTTGGCACTTTTAACTGATCAATCTCCGCCGACCAGTGATCACGCTTTCGAGATTCAACTGCAATTTTATTAGAAAGTTCAGGAGTCCTTTCATACTCTAATACTTGTTTAATATTACTTGGTGTTCTTACTCGCTCTATTTTTTGCTTAGAAATATTTTTTGAACGCCATTGATAAGATTTATCATTTTCATTTTGTTCAGTTTTATTAATTATTTTTAACTGATTTAAAACAGAACACTGATGCTCCACCGAAACCGTAACTAACCTTTCTACCTCCGATATCACCAATGGGAGTTTTGCTTTTGGCAATGGTATCTCAGGCTTTTTTAGCGGTATTTTCGATTTTACTTTGTTTAGCGATGCTTTTGCTTGCGATAATTGTAATGTGGACGTACTAATTAATTTTTCTTCCGATGAGCTTCTTATTTTATTGATGACTTTTTTTTTATCTTTTAAGTTAGTAAAAATATTGATATCACTATCAATATCATTACTTTTAGTAGCTTCTTCAATAAGTTTTGGTGATGATACTAATGAAATTTCAATATCATTAGCACATTTAGGATGAAATGCTAATGCGCGTAACAACGTCATTTCAACCCCCATTCGTCTTTCTGGCGCATAGGAAAGCTCTTTACGTCCGATTAACAATGTTTGATAAAAGAGCTGTAAATCAGTTGGCGTAATCAAACGTGCAAGTAAACGTAAACGCATTTCTATAGGAGATGTAGAATCTTGCATCTCCACCGGTAAAAGCTGAATCATCGCAATTCGATGAATTAATGATAATATTTCAATCAATACTCTTTCCCAATCACTACCTCGCAAAGCAATATCTTCTACTAAAGCCATCATTTTTTGACCATCGGCATGTACAATCGATTCAATGATTGCTAGAGGCTGTTCATTATTTAATATTCCTAGCATTTGGCTAACTGAGCCTACGGATATTTGCCCATCCCCCATAGCAATAGCTTGATCGGTTAAACTTAATGCATCACGTAAGCTGCCTTCGGCAGCTTTAGCAATTAATTGGCGAGCACAACTATCACTTGATATTTGCTCAGCCTCTAAAATACGTTCAAGTTGACTACTTATTTGATCAATATCCAGTGTCCTTAAATGAAATTGAAGACAACGTGATAAAACTGTTATCGGTAATTTCTGTGGATCTGTAGTTGCTAATAAAAATTTTACATGTTCTGGCGGCTCTTCTAGCGTCTTAAGTAAAGCATTAAAACTATGATAAGAAAGCATATGAACTTCATCGATTAAATACACTTTATACCGACCACACGCTGGTGCATACTGGATATTATCTAGCACATCGCGAATATCCTCAACTTTAGTGCGCGAAGCGGCATCAATTTCAATTAAATCAACAAATCGTCCTTGCGCTATCTCAAGACAGTTAACACACTTGTTACAAGGATTTTGACTTATCCCGACCTTACAGTTAAGTCCTTTCGCAAATAACCGCGCAATGGTCGTTTTTCCAACTCCACGCGTACCAGAAAATAGATAGGCATGATGAAGCCTCTGCTGTTGCAAACCATTTTTCAGCACGGTTAAAACGTGATGTTGCCCAACAACATCGGTAAATGTTTGTGGGCGCCATTTACGGGCAAGTACCTGGTAACTCATAATTCCTATCAGATGTTAAGTATATAGTTTTACCAACATGTCGCTATTTGTTTAGTTAGCGTATTTTGCACATTAATAGTCTAGAAATTCAACTAAATTAAAATAATTAACCACTTGTTTTTAACAAGCTCGATAACACTTAATTCAGGTAAATAGTTAATGAATATTTCTTCATTAACTTTATCGGCAAGCTGTCAAGTCAAATCTACTCTGTTTCCTTAATCGTTCCACCTGTAGCGATTAAATCATGAATAATTAATAATATTATTATTTACTGAAATACTATTTTCATAAATCTGTCATTTATCAATACTATATTATAGCTCATAATTCTGCCGTAAAGTGACGCGCGGTAATTTTCTCTTTTTACCTTAAACTGGAATAAATCCTACACCTAAACGCAAAACAACCATAAAATCAGTGGCAAAAATAAAAATCCTTTCGCTTCAATCGCCAATAATTTACTAATACCATTAGTGTTATAATGTTCAATAAGTAGATCAATATAGTGGTGTGATAAGCGGCCAGCTTATCCAATAACGTTATAATGTTAGAAATAATGCAACCTGATATTAGGTGATTAGGAATTATTCAATATTCTTTTTTATAAATTGTATTTTTATTAACCATCATCATTTCTATGATAGATAAAATAATCAAATACTTCAATCTATGAAAACTATTATATAGTTATAATAACTACCTTAACAAGTGGCACGTTTTTGCTATAAAAATTAAATCGCAATCACATATTTTATAATCATGGCTTAATATATGAAAAGACAAAAGTTGCTAAACATGCTCGAAGAGCAAATTGAAGCGTTATCAGAAAAAATAAAACCTATTGCAGAATCTTCTTTTATAAGATTACGTTTTGATGATAAATTATTTTATCAAAAAAACCATCAATTAAACGAATGTTTATTCGAAATCAAACAACATTTCAATCAATTAAAACATGCTGTTATAACATTACGTTCAGAACAGATTATTTTTTTGACAGAAAAAATTTTTGCTCAAATTAGGGCTATAACGCGTGAATTTGCAACACAAATTTTAAGAGAACAAGAAAATCTTAATAATCAAAAAGAAAAAACCGTCGATCTCTATGAACTTTTAGTTCAACATCAAGATTATGAACGTCGTTTAATCACTATGATAATTGATCTAGAGCAACAATTAGATAAACAACAGTCATTTGGAGCTTGCCAGAAGTTACAACAACAAATAGTGGCATTATCTGGAAGATTAATGAGATGCCGTCATGCCATTTTACGCATAGAAAGGAAAATTAAACGCTATAAAAATCATAGTCTTGAATAAAAAGAATATAAGCAGTATTAAGCAATCTAAAGATTGCTCCAATAGCAATTCAAATTGCATTGATTTAATTCTATTCTAGAAATTAATCAAATAGAACCTCCACTATAGCACATTCAAAACGCTTTATATATTAAAAAAGATTATAAGAATAAAGAAGGCATCTTCTTACTTACCAAATCTACATCTAAAAAGCGTTGATAAAAATAATTAAACTATTATTTCACAGCATTATTTCGATTGTTTTTATCATAGAAATTAGTACTGTTATCTGCGATAACAGTACGCTCAACTTCTTGCATAGAATCACCTTTAGTATTAGAAAACTGAACTTTTAACTGATTAAAAGTAATATTTATATATTGTTCTCAGCGTAGAGTTATGATATTTTTGATGTATGAATCTTTAGGGATAGTAACGTTATTCTGATGATTAATTTTGTGGATGATTTCAATAATAGAGAGGTCATATGCCATGAAAAGTCTAGCCTACAGATATTCTTCGCAAAATTAAATTTTATCTCTATTTCTTATATGAATTCATTCGTAATTGCGCAATGCAGCTATAGGGACTGCTGTTGAGGCGGCGCTCGAAGATATACTGTAACAAGATGCTGAATTCTGCGTTGTCGGCGGGCGTCTATGCCGTTATCTATAACGGTTATTTGCTACAGCGAATTTCATACAGAGTGAAATGTGTGAAAATATTGAGATTAAAGTTCCTAATATCAGGAATCGAAATGGAAACAAAATATTACCTTAACAACTCATTACTGCCTTATCTGAAATGTGTAAAAATATTAAAGAGTTACTCTCATAGCTGTAGCTCTTACTAGGTATAGCTATCGCTAATTTTTACGAAGCTATAGGTTTTCTCGGTAAAAAGCACACGATATCTATGCTAGTAGTAGCAGTAAACTGAAACAGCAATACCTTGAAGAGCATCAGCAATAGCAGTTGCATAATTTAAGCGATATCGCTATGTTTATTTCTTTGCTGAAGGCATATGTCATTCTGTTAGGCAAGATAATCACTTTTGCCTACTAGATAATATTAGCGGAACTACTATGGACATAAGGATCTTATTGCGATCAAAGAGGTAGCTGTCAAAAGTAAAAAGCAAAGTAGGCTAAACTTCTCACTTACCTACTAGGAAGTGGATTAACTGCATCTCTAGGGGCTTGCTACGAGAGACTCTGCCCTTAATTTTGAAATGTAACTAAAGATATTCCCGGATATACAGAATCAATATTGTTGAGTATACAAAGTAAAATCTGATGTCTTGCCTTCACCTCAAGAAGGCATATACCACCGAAAGTTAATGGGTGGAGAGCTGTGCGAGCCTCTGCCTATCAGAGAGTCGCGATGACGGTAATAAAGCCTTTAATGTTTGTTAGTAAGGTTTCAGGATATTCTGAAGCAATCAAGAAGCTGAAGAAAGATCGAAAAAATATCTAGCATTCTATGGCTTCCTGTCACTTTACTAAGTGTTCATAAGAACGATGAATCTGATTTAATTGACTTTTGGACAGTCAACCTATGAAGATGACGTGCGAAAAAATACTGTTCTTTGGAAAGAAGAAACCATTTCAATGGTACTTAAACTTATCCCGTCTGCTAAGAAAAATTAGAACCACAGCTAAGTGGATTTAACTTGCTGATTCTGGTAGTAAACAACATTCAATTTAATGATGGAGAACTGATAATTTAGGAAACATTAAATCAGAGTATGACCTAACCGTCATACACTAAATTTGCTAATAAAACTCACTGGTGATTTAGAAGCTACTTTTTAATTTTTTTGTCAAAATTAACTTACAACAGAGCAAAACAAAATTTACATACCAGCGAATCTTACAACCATATTATCTAAATACCGATCAGAGAAATTTAGTAACATTAAACTCATTACCTACCAAGAAATTACGTGATACTAAAAATGAGTAATAAAAATTCTCTACTTCTTGCTGAAAAAAGTATTATCGAATTGAAAGAGATGATTGCAAGAAAACAACGTTATTATACTTGACATTTTGTCAGGTGCAACTGTTATTTATCATCGATGACATTAATTGTTTCAAAAGCAATTATTTATCTGATTTAGGTAAATTTTGTTCGATAACTTTCAGGATAGTTCTATAATTATTATTATAGCGTTTGACCAAGTTTTTTAATGCAGTTATGCAATCTATTCATTGCTGGATTCTTCTAACGGAGATCTGTTTATCTGCGATGATAATTTTCATCATCTAATGTCATCGATGATAAATAACAGTTGCACCTGACAAAATGTCAAGTATAATAACGTTGTTTTCTTGCAATCATCTCTTTCAATGCCGAAGTGGCGAAATTGGTAGACGCAGTTGATTCAAAATCAACCGCCTTTTGGCGTGCTGGTTCAAGTCCGGCCTTCGGCACCATAGAACGTTAATGAACATTAGATGATATCTTTTTAGTGTTTAAAATTTTAGCGTCAGCTAAACTTTTCTTATTTTCAATCAAAACCTAACAATCTAGTTTAACCAATATCAATCTCTATATAAGTAGATATCTTACTTCAATAATATTTGTATACAGCTATGTTATGAAAGGTTTTTGTTTTGCTAGCAAAGCAATTTATAGCCATATCTGTATTTCAATTATTGTGATTTCAAATAATCTTATCTAAGTCAGATAATTCACTAAATAAAACGAGTCTACACTATAAAATCTATTCAGCTATTTTTTAATTGGCTGATATAATTGTTTAATTTTTTAATGTATAATTTTTATAAATAACTTTCTAATTATCCAACCTTATTATGCGCTGGTAACTAATTTCATGCTCGCTAGCAAAGGTTGCATACCATTTTTCTCAATCCCTGCACAAAGGATGAACTATTATTAAAAATAATACTAAAAAAAGAAATAACATACTCTATATTAAACTCTTGAACATAGCACATTACGCCTGTAGAACTACACTGCTTCTATCGGATTCGTGATCTAAGTCCTGCTTTATACTCTCTACGAGATATTAATTTATTCAGAAATTTATTTAGATGGCTCAAAAAATCCTAGAAAACGTAAATTGGATAAATTAAAAAGACAGCAGGTAACTTCATATGTTAAACTAATTCACTATCTAAAAATCTTTATAGATCTTCCTCTTGAAATTAATGATGATAGATCAACTAAATTTTTGATACCAAAAAGCCATACAGCAATTTGTTTAACTCTGATCCCAATTTTTTCTTGATACACAATATTATCCGATTCTAATCATGATTATCCAGGGTTTTCAGCAGTACCTAGATAGAAGTCTTAAATCTTGTGACGTTGGAAATACAACTATATTGAGAGCAATGGACTAAAAGTATGCTTGTGATGAATTCATTCCCTTACAGGGAATTAGGGATAATCCATGCCTCCTTAGATCATGGGATAAATGTAAAGACAACTGGAGCAGATAGACCTGATAAATGTGGACAGAATAACAATTTCTATTTCTATAACAAGATACTCAGAGGTAATTTACACAGATATATATTCCCCCCAATTAAACTACTTTTTGCCATTTATGAACGACTGGAATAACTTTCTTGAAACACACGCTGAAAATGTCAATTTATGAATCAGTCTATGCTATCGAATAAATATTTGCCTGCAATAACCTTGTGCCATGGTATTTATCTGGTTGCTACTGCTATATCTCTCCTAAATTCTTCCACCACTATTTTTTGCTAAATCTGTAAGTTAAAAACTGCAGTTCATGCGGTTTTAAAGCTATCGAATAGCAATTAAGACAGAATGGATTTATACTTTATCCGACTGCGACTAGTAGCGCTTTACTTTCAATATGCCCATTTTTAGCCTTTTTTAACAAAAGTCAGACAACTACTAAAAAGCTCTATTTCACGCTGCTACTCCAGGAGTATGCCGCAGTTGGCGCAGAAACAGGGTATTGAAATTGGTATCTTTTATGCTTTGCACATTTATGCCTGATAACTCAATCAATATTTGTATGCTAATATCTCCATTACTAATGGATGTCTAGATATTAAACATGATGTATGGTAGGAACTTTTTTTCGAAAAAAAAGAACGATCGAAGCAATTTAGCGAGGTGCTCTCATCCGGCTGATCCGCCACAGCAATAACCTGATAAATCTCAGTCTTCTTATTTTTAAGTAAATCCGCATCAAGGAATGAGTAGTACACTACTCCTGAAGGAGTAGTACGAATAATTATTGGAAAGTGCACTTCGCTAAAAAGATAAAAAAATAAAAAAATAAAAAAATAAAAAGATAAAAAGATAAAAAGATAAAAAGATAAAAAGGAATTAGTATAGCGTGAAAGACCTTGGTGCTACTTTATACAAACCGGTATTCCAAGTCAAAACTGTCCCATTAGTGATGGGATATGAGTTCTATATCATAGAATGACCACTTGACTAAGCAATACTCTCGACAGAAATCTTGATGCAGGAAGAGATAATTAGGCACTATATATTAGCCATATTCTGGAAAGGCGTTTTAAAATACTGTATTACATGGCTTCTTATCGAAGCATAAATGAGGCGCGTTATTACCAAAGACATAAAGGCGCTGAAAATAACGACCTACAAAAAAACGAAAAAATAGAATTGCCTTTCTGATGAAAGCATTTTTACGCATCTTATGCGTAGAAATGCCATTCTATATGGCAACATCTACTTTTTGTAGATGTTCAGTTTTTGGTAAACAATTAATAAGTATTATTTATTAAAAAACATAAAATGAAATAATGATGGTTATTAATCCAAACTTATAACTAATATCTATAAAATTTAGTGTATTAACTTAATGTATACAGATTCCAATGAAAGTTTTGCTTACAATAACCTCAATAAATTGATGCTATTTCCTTTTAGCAAAAACAAATAGCGCTCGCTCCTTCTCTTAAGGAGCGATTCAATTTCCTAATATCACAACAATAGATTATTGTTGTTGACTATCTCTACATCTTTACTAAGGTGATCTTTAATAAGCCTATTTAAAGAGATACTAATTTTTAGATATTTTCTAGTACATTTAAACACAGGCTTAATTCATTCTATGTAATAATTATTAAACGTAGATCGTGATCTACCCAATTTTCTACCTGTTGTAAAATTTTTCTCTTCTATAATAACTGCAATCTATGTAAAAATCTTTCTTTTTTCGGTAAATAAAAAGAAAGATCAAAATATTGATATGTTTTTTGATTCTATATTTAGCTATGTAGCTAATAACTTATCCAACTCATTTTTATAGATACTATTTTAGAGTAATCTAATTATAATTAGAAATAAAGTTTTAAACCGTTAGCAATTAGCACCGCCAAAATATTTTAGGTGCTGTGCATGTAAAAGAATTTACATTGAGTTAATTATTGATCTAATCTTGCTATGAAACTTTATTCACTGAAATACCCTTAATCTCTCTTGTAAAAATACGAACGTATTATTTCTGAAGCGGATCAGCCTTGCTCCTAAAAAATCTAGTCAAGTTAGTATCCTTATTCCCGTGAGGTAATCTAATCATGTTTGTATCATCAACTGAGCTAATTGAGGTTTTATGGTTACCTTATAACAGTACAGGGACTTACAACTAGCACTGAATAAGCAGGGAAATAGTTCTTAATTAATGATGAAACTAGAAGGGTTAAAATATTAAAGCTTATGAGCATTTAAATTGATTTCTTGTTACCTTGAATTCCAGCGTGCTATCTTATAAGCGTTTCTTAAATAACTAATGATCACTGCACCTGCTTATGATGTCGTCAAACAACACAGCATATTAAATGTCAATATAAATCTTAAGAATTTGAACAAGATAGATATTTATCGTCGTTGCTCAACGTTAGTTGTCAATAAGTTATTAATCTAACTAATAAGCGGCAGCAGATTTTCAATACACGCGCATGCAATTGCGCAACATATCTTCACCATTAGCTAACAACCCCATTATAGCTGCGCGTAGAACATCCTATTTATCATAAAAGAGGTAAAAAAACCAATTACCAAAGGCATCACCAAAATGGTGCAGATGACCAATGGTAAAAAGGACAGCGCTGTCAACTTAGTGAAATTACACTTAAGCGTTGACTAGCGACTACAAAAAATCTATCGCGTAGGAGATTTTCTCGCCGAGTGTCTGATGGTATTGATAGTATAGAAATCGTTAGGTGAATAAATCAGAGCAAGTCATCTGGTTAGATGACTATCTAACGCACTATAAAAAGCTAAACAGGTGTAGCATGAAAGAGGTATATACAGATTTTTTTCAGCAACTAGCAACAACACTATGCGAGATAATCCGCTGATATTAGCCATTTTATCTTTTATAATGCTATACTATATATGATGCAAAAGCTCTATGAAATCATTAAATAGTGTAGCACACAACTGGCATAGAACCTAGTCAGCTAAAAGCGTTTTATACGTCTAAACTGAACTACCTGCTGATTAACTAAATCTAGATTAAAAGACGGTCACGTAATGAAGATTAAAATCATCAATCTTGACTACGATCAACCATTTTCACCAAAATGTAATCTTGATTATTAATGAAAACTTCCGCTATATCACACTGGTTTAATCTTGTCGCTTTCCGAAAATGTGATTGCCTTTACTAATGTTCTGCGGCATGGCACTTCCACTTACTGGAAGTCGTTTCTCTACTACTTGAATAACGGAATAGGAAAAATTAATAATATGATCAAGACGGATATTACAGTATTTTAATATACCTGGATATTAAAGATCCGATCGGTATCTCTGTAAATTCACAAGGGTGGAGCATTATCAAACAGCTAAATCGTAATCTTGCACATCTATTTTATCGCCGCTTTGCTACCTATTACGGTACTACTGTTGATCGAGTAAACAGTATAAAGGTGCTTAAATCGGCGTTGAACATGCACGCAAATGTTTATCATAAAACTTAGATCAGCAAAACACACTACATAATATTCTTATATGGGGCAGGTTGATTAATGAAATTAAGATCAGGGGGTTGAATGGTATAATACCCATCTCTGTACAGTGAGCTTCCTAAATGAGCTGATTGAGAGTATTAAGTTCGAACAATTTTATCACTGGAAGCTAAAAAACGATGACACCGAGCTTAAATAGTTGATATAGTTTAAACTATGCGATCTTATTTATCTCGCAAACTAAACGCACCGTCACTCGTTGTGAAATCCGTTTCCTCAACAATTTTTACTATGCGATAAACCGGCAGATTAATACAGATAAAGGTTAGTAATGAGCACTACATTCATGATTATAATAAGATTATTTACGCACTAGGATGGACGTTATTTATCTCTGTTAAGCGATCTAGGATGCAATAAATGTCTACCATTCCCAATAATGGCAGAATATCACAATCAATAAGAGCGTATTAAAGAAATTAGCAACTATGTGATAAAAAAATAGCACTCACTGAGGCAGAAAACATCCTGATGTTGCAGGATAAAAGTAAATGACCTAGGAATTACTGGTTAATATTATCGGTAAATATGGAATACTGCATTGAAAACCGAAATTAAAGAACAGAAAGACCTCGATATGGAAGCGATGTTACATCGGGCTTGTTATTACTGGAACCTTAGAAGATTGACCCGCTGTTGTAAAAGAAACAATTTAGTTAGTTAACTGAATAATTCAGCAAAAGACAACGCTCTTTTCTTTAAGAAAAGAACAGCTATCATGATTAAAAATCCAGCAATTATTAAGCAGCTGAAACCATTAATTGATACGGGATCAAGATATGCACAGGCACAGATTGTCTCCGACACCGACCAATCGAGCTTACTGATATTCAGATTTATAAACGGTAGCTATAAACTGAAACAATCAGCGGGTTAAAGACCTGTTAACCACTAGTTAACCGATTATTAGCGAAAAATACCTTGCTATGTCACTGCAGTTTATAGAAACCGCCATAGTAAAGGAAATATATAAGCAACATTCAGTTTATTTAGTTATCGCAATATATGAACCTCATTATCGGAACGTCGATGCGCATAAAACCATTACTACCGCCAGCACTGACAGGATGCCAACACCTGGATATGATATTTTTTTCGCCATACAGTCTGTTCACAAAGTGTTTTCTTAGATCTCTAGCTAACCAAGTCGCTAGAGTCTTAGCAACCTCCCAATAACAAAAAGCCACACTACCGTGCATAATTTCCTGAGATCTAATCGGCCACTCACGGGCTAATGATTATCGTGAGAGGATGAACCATATAGGAATTGATGTACTGGAGAAGCTGCGGGCGATTCAGGATAGAACTGGAATTAGAATGATCCTGATAAATAACCGAGAAAATTGTTGAAATCGACCAACTAATCTAAGGGTTTAAATGACTTGGCCGGTTATACTACCGTATCATAAACTCTAAATAACTATTAAAAGAAAAAAGTTAGATGTCAACGCGATTTCGGTTGCCTAGTAGATTACGAGGGGGGGAGTGAATTAATAGGTGAGGCATTCATTGATAAAAAGACTGGTGTATTTGTGGGTATTGTCGCACAGTTTGTGCCAGGCGTAACTGATATCTAACGGCGATTCGCAGACTTAACTTGCCGAAATACATAAAGGCAGACAAACTTTCAGAAAAATGAATACCGAAACCGACCTATTGCCGAGAATGGAGCAAGTGTAGATAACATACTTTTTACTAACAGCGCCGGAAAGCAGATACTACTCAATGCTCAATAGATGATAATTCATTTCAGTGAAATCGACATACAACTTGCTTGTCTCGTTTAGTAATCAAAGCAGCGCCTTCTATGTGCTATCGGTTAAATGCACAAGAGGTGATGATGCACTTATATAGCATGATGTAAATCAATTAATCAGAAAATTCAGTGATAAACAAGTATTTACGATCATGAAGTCCTCATCCTGCTCGGCATGCCATACTATGCGCGGATAAGTACCCTGACAACAAACTATACGCTAAATAGCTACTATTACACGTAGCAAAATTTTATATTTCTATATAGACCGATATTAGATCGTGGTAGAGATTTTGGCGTAGCGCAAAAATATTATTATCTCTAGCAGAGATTTGATGTAGATAGATATAGAAAGCGCTGTAACTGTGGTATAGATTGCCATGCTAGCTATGCTAGCCTGGAATACTTTACTGGAATTGCTATCAAAATTAAGAACGGGTTTTATTAGCAACTTTATTACGTAATGCTGATAACTCCTTTCATTATTCAAGAAAGGAGAAGACACCATGATCATAGTTGATGGGATGAATGCCGAGCGTTATCAGTTATGTGTTATTTTCAGTAACGTTCATCTTGCTAAGCGTTATTGGCAACACTCGTTTATAAAATTATCCCGCTAGCAGTTTAGCCAAGTATTCCCGTCTCCCTACGGGAATAATAGTATCACATTCTATTAACTGTGGATATACAGAAGAAGGTTCTATATGCCAAACAGTTATCAGAGTATTTGGTTTATTTGGACGCATAGGAATAATGCGCTACCACTGGTTTCTCTTCTTAGTGAGAAACCATGAAGATAAATCATCACCCAAAAATTACCCTAACCCATCCTGATGACTATTGTATTAATGCGTTATAGCATAATAGCACCACCGTTTTTGAGATGTTAAGTTGATTTGACCTGCTACGCGATAAATTGATTTACAATCTGTTTATCGAAGAACAGTAACTCTTTCTCGGCCAGTAACAACTGCCCTAATTTAAATTTCTTGCCATGAAATGTATTCAGTATCCTATTGATTTATAGGATACTGAATATCTCATCAATGATTTGCAACTAAAGGCAAGTCATACTGGTCAACTTTAATTGACAGTATTGTATTGTTCATTCATACACTATGTAAATATCGTATTTTAATGAACATATCCAGTCGATAAAAAATCAATGCGTGCATTAGCAAGTTTTAGATGCTGCAAATATAAATTAATACCATCGTGATTTATTCCTTTAAAGTGAATAAATAAGAATGGATTGATATTAACCAACTACTAGCGCTATGAAATTTAGATATTAACTATAAAGAATAGCAAAAAGTAATCAAGGAGGTCAGTAATTCAATTAAGATCAACAGCAGCACCAATCTGTATTCTTATTAAGAATAAGCAAAAAAAAAGTCTATAAACAACTCTTCGCTCAATTTTTCTAAATTGTAATGTATTTTTAGTCATTGTTTTAAATCCAATGCGCGTCTGAACATCTGGGCACGCCGGTTATTTCTACCGAGAACATATTGACATCAGTGAATTAAAATTTAATTTATGATGTCACATTCAACTCATTAATATCATGATTAACAAATGCAAAAAAACATTAAAACTTATGGGGAGCACAGCCGCCTGGAGTGCTGTGCCGTTTTCTTTTGTAAGTTAGAATATTCAATAAGTATAGCAAACCTTAACAAACATTGAAATTATACTTGCTCATCTTTGCCTAAACGGGTCGTTTGTCTATAATGATTGATGATGAAAAAAAACAGGCAAATTAGATGTGTTGTTACAGCACTTACTGACCATCTAACTGGCAGTGATAAAAAACATAAGAGAATAAAGCATGAACTAAGAAACCTTAATTAAACCTATCCATATAGGCGCCGCAAGTTAAAACTAGATGAATAAATCTATCGGTCTACCCTTGATGAAGGTACATACCGGTAAAACTGATTACCTAGATTTGATGATACTAAAACTGATCAAAGTTATTACATGTTTTTAGAAAAAAGATTTTAATGTGTGTTAAAAATCCAGTTTTACGTGGAGTTAAACTAACTTAACCAATTGCTAAAATCCTTGCTATCAAGCAGACCCCCCTCTCTCTACACCTGAAATTTGTTAACTCAGATTATGAGGCTACACGTAATTCCTAAATAAGTCGTTCATTCTACAGCGAAAATAAACGGAGTCTGATGATATGATCCCTGACCTGGATCAATCAGGATAATGTGCTGGGCCGTCAAAGTGCTCGAAAGCCTTAAGTGCTGCCATCAGCACTGCATGTTGGCAATGCGCTGCCAGGGAGCATCTCCTGGACTAAAAGTTACACCCGTGTTTTTAGAATTAAAACACGACGCGCCCATAAATCGCCATAATGATTAGATTAACATTATTACTTAACAGTCCAGGAATTATCATCACCCAGATCTTACGCGATACCTCTATTTATGGAGTAAATATTTTACAATAACATTATCGCCTACCTCACATCATGAGGTAGACGATGAAGATATAGCAATCAGATTTACTCGCAGCTTGCTTACCTCAAGCTGTATGCATTAATTAACTGAATGAATAGCGTGACAGAAAAAACCTTGCACTCACTAATCATAATTGCTCGCGGCACTATTTGATATCATGGATAATAAAATCAATGTCAGGGTTTTATCTTACCAAAGGCACATCGCTTAGTCCGTAAATGCTGGCTACTCCATAAGCATATGACAGAGGGCATTGCCTTCATATAACTAAAGGCATAGCCTACTGAATACCTAATGCGACAATAAAATATGCTACCGTTGTCATCTACAGCTCCACGATTAAAATCCTGTACAGATTTATAAAGTGATTCGACACAATACCAACTTTATTTAAAATGCACCTACAACTCTCGTCCTGTTTAGCAACTAATCTACGCTAAAATTATCCGAATAATCGACTTAGCCCTAATGGATAGATTGTTAACAAAGCGTAATCTTCTCCATTCTACCAAATACTTACCCTGTCGCTAGAAATACCTTGCATCAAAATATTGATATATCATATTTGTCAATCCATTACCTAAAAACTCCTCGCTATCTCCGGCCTCTGCTAACGTTGGCCGCCTGTTCTCTAATCTTTCTAGATAGGGAAAGTAGATTCTCTGGCCCTATTACAATGGCATACGGTATACTCACCGTATACTAAGGATATATCGGTAACAATCTCACCACCAATACATTAAAAATATCAATGCGCACTCTGCAGCCTACTGATAGTAGATATGCACCAGACTTTCTCCATATGCTTAGCCATCAAGTTAACCAATAACTGCTATTAAATGGATAGAACCTGATGTTTATCGTCTTTATTTATAATTTTTGCGATATTCCCATCAACTTCCAATAAGTTTTATCATCGGGTCAACATTATTATATCACATTAATGAATCTAGTTAATCCTCTTGTCTTTGATGAAGAGGTTGTGCGACATGGACTGCCTAAATCTAGGAGAACACTACAGTGAATAAACTTACTAAAAATGGCGCTGACTCTGTGTCTACTAGCGTCATTACTCCTAATAGTTTACTCTGATCACCAAGATGGGTGCCGTGGCACAACATCCAGCGCTACACAATTTTTGTTAGAAGCGAAAACGAAGTCTAGCAGATGATGACGGGAAAACACTAAATACAACAGCTATTTCACTATTTACTTTAAATAGTGACTCATGAAAACAAAACCAGTCCGAATAAAACGAAAAGACCAGCAACATACATCGTCAAGAATTATTACGGGTTAATTGCGCCCGTAATCCTGTTCTTACCCCTGTTTTTGATCCACGGAGTTGCTGTACCGCCACGGTCGTCCTCTCTATTAGATGTAATGTTAACACCCGTGTGCATCTATGCTCCCTGACTGGTTATTAGTGACTTTATTCACCTTATTCTTTACCGCATGCCTATAACTATTTTGCCTTTCTAGTAAGCGTAGATTATTCGCTATAACTTCTGGTTGTGATTAAACAGTGTAATACCGACAAGAACACATTGCGCCAGGCAAGAACATTACTAATAAATGCAACTACATAATGAATAAACGATGGAAACAATAACTATGAGATCAAACAACGGATATACCAAAACTCATAGAGCACCTTATTACAAGGCATACTTGTGATCAAGATAGACCAAAACCCAGATATCCCAAGTATTCTGCTGTCTGACCTTTCAAACCAGATAAAAAGTATACCTGTATAGGTTTTATAACGTGCTAAAAAAGTATATCACACCAAGGATACTACCCACTCCTATCCTCGCTGTAGAATACCACGCCAGCTCGATGCTTATGTGATTGATTGCGTGCTATTCCTTTTTTGAACGCGAACAGATCGAACACGTTAACATCAGTATGTTAACGGTAGAAACTAGGCTTGCAAACAATCACTTCTCGTAGATGGTGGATGTGCCATAAAAGTATAAATTACCAAATTTCGAAGTTATTTAAAAGAAGGATGCAGCACCAGCTTGTAATTCATGACGCATCAGCTAGAATTACTGATGAAAAATCTCTTTCACGAGAGTTAAAAATTATTGACGATATTTTTATGCAAGATCAGCAGCTAGTAATAATACTGTTCACTGAATTTTTATCACAGTAAATTAAATCAATTAGTATTATAGGACTGCCTAGGGGTCCTACGACCATAAGGTATCGCGCAGGCAACTAAGTAAAGAGATTTATTACCAGCGGATATTCCGTCAGTACCTGCTTAAGATACTGCAAAAAATCATGTGCTTTTTCACCGAGAAGCATATCAAAGCTTCGTAAAAAATCACAAATAGATACGCCTAAACCAAGTACGAGCTATGAAAGTAACTCTTCGCGCTTTTTACACGCTTCAAATAAGGTAGCAATGAGCTGTTGAAGCATATTCCGTTATCTCTGTGATTTTTTAACCTTAGACACTTTGATTTCAACATCGCCAATACCAGTCAGAATAGTCTGCTGCGGCAAATAATCGTTATGGACGACGGGATTGCCGTCCATCGATAAGGTAGCATTCAGTATCTTCTCACAGCATGGCTTTCGCGATCAGTCTTAACAGCAATGTCTATCAAGCTAGCTGGCATTGTTAATGATGAGTTCATATAGAGGGAAGTCACAGGTAATATCTAGTTTTTTTAGGTATCTTTATGGTAGACTTATTCATGATAATTACTCTCTATTATTTAGATCATTTATCAAATAAATCAGCAGAATACGCAATCATGTCCGAAACCATATACATCAAAATAACATAACTCAACAACAATATGATTAATCACAGTAAGATATAAGGAAAACAGCAAAAAAATTTACAAACTAAATTTATTAACCATGAATAATCAATAATAATCATACTAACCTAAACGGCTTTCGACCTCTAATTCTTTGAATTAGAGTACCTATTGTTGTAATGTCATCTCTTTTATCCTAAAAGATCCTTTATGATGAAACTCATACTAACAAATAACGATGATGAAAATCTATAATCAAAAATTTGCATTAAAATTACTCTTAGTATTTAGTGCATAATTTTCAGTCTTTCAGTGCTGTCAAAAGAATTACTGATTATGCCTGAAAAAAGTTTTGATTGCTTATTTATTCCAATGCAGCTTTTTTCAATGAAAAACTACCCCATGTTTTATTAAAAACATAATAAGAATAAACATAGCTATCGAATGGCGCAATTTAAAATAATCAAAAACAAGCATATTAGCTGCACCTTATATTTGTGCAGCCAGTCAAATTAACAGAAAATTTACTGCTCCACTTTCATTGAATAATAAAATAAAAAAATTAAATGTTTACAGCTAACTTTTACTGCCACAAAAAAATGCAAGCAGTTATAAAATTAATCAACAATTACTTGAACATTATATTATTATAATTATAATTACTTTTAAAAATCAATTCGATTAACTACATAAATCAATTAATAGCGCTATTAAATCGTATCTTAGAGCAAGATAACCAAGTACAAAATGATAAAACAATAGCAGGAACTGTCAGTCTTTTTAATAAAAAAGATAAAATTATTATTTTGCTATTGAACTAGTTCAGTCTTTACTAAAGAAGATTATTTTATCCATTAATGATAAAAAGATAAAGTAAATTACTTATAACATCTTATGTTATTATTATTCATAAGTTAAATAATAATAAATTTTTATTTCATTAAATTATAAATATTTTTAGTTCGAGGAACACATGCGGCATCCATTAGTCATAGGAAACTGGAAACTCAATGGCAGTACAAAAATGGTTAAGGAACTGATTAGAAATTTGCGTAACGAATTAAATAGTTTTATTGACTGTAATGTCGCAATTGCACCACCAGCGATTTACCTAGCGCAAGCAAAACAAGCTTTAATTGGCAGTAATATACATCTTGCTGCGCAAGATGTTGACGTCAATTTATCCGGTGCTTTTACCGGTGATATTTCAGCAGAAATGCTAAAAGACATTGGTGCAAAATATATTATTATCGGTCATTCTGAACGTAGAGCCTATCATCAAGAAAACGATGAGTTTATCACCAAAAAATTTGCAATGTTAAAATCGCAAGGATTAATACCAGTACTTTGTATTGGCGAATCTAAAGAAGAAAATATCGCCGGAAAAACTGAACAAGCCTGTGCTCGCCAAATTGATGCTGTATTAGATAGCTTAGGTGTCAACGCATTAGAAAATAGCGTCATTGCTTATGAACCAATTTGGGCAATTGGTACCGGGAAATCAGCCACTCCAACCCAGGCGCAAGCAGTACATAAATTTATTCGTGATCATCTTTCCAAGCAAGATCCAGATATTGCAAAACAAATTATTATTCAGTATGGCGGCTCAGTGAATGCCAACAATGCTGCCGAGCTTTTTAGTCAAAACGATATTGATGGTGCATTAGTTGGCAGCGCATCGCTGAAAGCCAATGTTTTTTCAGCTATTGTTAATTTAGCTGCAACAAAAAAGCTAATCAGCTTATAATATACTAATATTTAATTAAATAATTTAAATCTAATCAATATTTTAATCCTTCAATTCTATCAGTTTATCGGTAAAATCAGCTTATATTATTGATAACTATCAGTTTCAGTAACGCGGAATAAATTCTTCATTAACTCACACTAACTTTATAATAAATAAAGGAAATTTATCTTTAAAATTAACTACTATAACTCGCTATTAAAATCATAATATAGTAAGGATTTATCTCTCTGCTAAAAATGTTAAGTTATACTCAATTCTAGTGTATGGAGTTTCGTAGATGGATATCGTATCTTTCTGATTTATTTTATAAATGATTACAATAAGAGAGAGATGATACACCATGAAAAGTCTACCCCTACATATATTTGAGAAATCAAATATTATCTCTGATTCATTCCACTAATTCATCCGTAATGGTAACAGGTAGCTGATATAAGCACCGCTATTGATGATGAGTTTAAAGGCTATGTTGCGATAACCTGTTAAACGCTACCTTCATCGGCAGATTATGTTGTAATTCGTAACGGTTATTTGCTTAACGAGCTAAAAAAATAGACGGGTATTGGCGATCTTGAGATTAAAGTACCTAAGGTCGAGGATTATAACAGCAACAGAATGTGCTTCAACAGCTTACTTATACCTACTTATCTAATCGTGCAAAAGCAAGGAAGATTTGCTACTATTAGGTATCCCAGCGAGACATCTCCATCTCTGATTTTTATAAAGATCTAGAGCGATTCTTGGTGAAAAGCACATTCTCTCTGGAGAACTATTAGCAGACTGAAACAGCAATAACTTTAACAGCATTAGTAATAATATCTGTTTGATTTAGAAATACGCACTACGTTTATTTCTTATCTGAAGGTATATTCTGTCCTGTCAGAGACGCTGGTCACTTTTCCCTGCTGTTCATTATTGGTGATACTGCCTTAATGACAAGGAGATAGGTTGCGCTAAAAGATGATTATCAAAAGGTCAGCAAACGGTACTAGGCTGAACTTGTGGATATGGGCTACGAGCGATATACCTTAACATATTTTCTAAGATTGCCATGGAAGACGGCGCTTTAGTTTTTAGAATAAAATAGCAAATATATTCCCGGGTGCGCAGTACTGATATTGTTGAGTATAAAAACAAACAGTTAATGCTCTAACACCTTTACTTTTCATAGGTATGAAACTGAAAGTTAAGAGTGGAAGCTACAAGAGATTTAGATATCAGAGAGCTATGGTGGCGCTGATAAAGCCTTTTATGTTTATTAGTAATATTTTTAGCTAACTTTACCTTTTTAGAATGATAAAAAAGGTAAAAAAAGAGCAAGAGAGTGGCTGGCATTCTATAACTTCCCGTTAGCGTAGTGACCATCAACAAAAGTGACGAATCCGATTGAGTTGGATTTTATGACAGTAAGGTTATGAACCTTACCTGCAAAGCCCTGTAGTTTGAAACAACCATTTCAATGGTTTCTTAGCTTTTACCATCCACTCAGAAAAGATCGAAACCTGCTTATGGAATTTAATCTGCCGTAACTCTGATGGTAAACAACGTTTAATAAATAATTGATAACAGCTTCACAAAGCGTCAAAATAAAGCTCAATCGTCATATACCAGATTTATTAATAACTCAGTAAATCTTCTTTAGTATCGAAAATAACTTGCTAATAACACTTAAATATTAAGCCTACACTTTAATAGAAAAGCTTATCAAATTGATTTCACTTTACTATTAAATAATTTTGAGAAATGAAAGAAACATTTCTCAGAATAGAGAAAATATAACTCCCACATGCATCGCTATTATAGCTGATGATATAACTATTTAAGCAATGTCTCGTTGTAATGAGACATTTAAAAAAATTATTTATCCCGCCTGGTAATGATGATGTTATTTAAAGATAAGCACTAGCGAAGAATTTAATAAAAAATCCAGTCATCGAGAGAATAAATCGTTAAATCTTGTCGATATATATCTTTATTTATATAAATAAATTTTGTTCCATTGCATTAATCAGATAGTAAGTAATAGTAAATGGGGTTTTTCACTATTATACTGCGAAAATCATGATCTATTTATAAAACATAATTACATAATCACCGGAAACAAAGATATACCTATCATGTTAGCTTCACCTCTTTTATCAATTTAAATTTCATCGATTTGGATTATGCGCTATTACAGAATCTAAGTAATTGATATTGAGCATCTTATCTTGGATAAGAGTATGATTTTTTTAAATAATTCAGGATTAATATTGAATTAATCTTTTATATACTGCAATGGAATTTTACTACTAAATAGTAATTGGTAATTGCTAATTGTACAGATAAAACATATCGATATTAAGTGACCTCAAACTCTTCAACATAATTGAAATAATGACTTTACAAACGCATATTCTATGCGCACATTAAATTAATTAACCAACCATTCGTTTAAAGATATCTAAATAGTCTAAATCGGTATTTATATCAAGATTTATACATAAACAGTCGAATCTCTATTTTCAGTGGCTGAACATTTTTGCATACCAAAAGACGGTCTGTAAATTTTTTCTATTATCTATAAATATCCGATGGATATTCATAGAACATGTTCGGTTAAGATCATGTAAAAAATGTTGAGTATCGGCTGCAGTCTTAACCTTCTAAAGAAGGATAAAAATTCATTGAGTTCTGACGATCTATACTTAGAAAAATAACGTTATGAAGTTTTATTTGGAATTTATGGAAGATATTTCAGATCTACGTGCAAATAACCAAACTCGTAGTTTTTAAACGTTTTACGCTTTGGCTTAGCATAGTTTTAAGCTGATGAAAGTATCGTTGGAAAACGATGGAGAATATGGCTACAATCATTAGGCTATGTTACCAAAGCTTATTGGTAGAAATCCTTTATATTGTATAAAAAATTTTCGCTACAATACTTGATATGGAAAAGAAAGCAGTAATAAAAATCAAAGAAATTATTTTTTCACCCCCTGACAATATAAAGTTTCATCTTATTTATTACCTAACCTTAATGATAATTTATCGGATGACGTCGATTCATATATTAAAGCAAAGTATCTTACTTTATCATGATTATATTGTTACAATGAACATGTTATCCGCGCTGGGTTATTCATTAATAATACAGCTATAATTATTATAAAATCTCCTATTACAAAAAATATTTAATAATTTTACTGAAAGTCCTCTGGTAAAGATATCACAAGGATACATAATTTAATTATTGTAATATATATTTAAAACCCTTGACTTTACTGGAGTCAGCGAAAAAAGTTTTTATTTAAAAAAATGTTTAGATGGTGGCATTATTTCTTGCTTTAGCGATAATAACCAACTTAAATACACTAAGTGGCATTGTTGAAGTCAACGAAATATTTTTTACAAACCATTTAAAGAGCAGTCTCATATTTTACATATGAAAGCTAGAAAATGCAGGAGAGGAGGAAATAAAAAGAAAGAAGGAATCGCGATTTTAATCGCCCAAGATTAACAGGGTTATGTATGAGCTATAAGATTTTTGAACAGTTTAATCAAAGTGTTATATTTAGCCGTTTTCTTGAGCTTATCATAAATAAAGAGTCCTATCTTTTCCTTGGATAGGAAGCTAAATGATAAGGAACTTCTTTCCCAGCGAACATAAAATTAATCATCATTACCTAATAAGATTAGGTAATTAGAAATTTATTGATAATAAATTCCAGATTCAAAATATAAACAATTATCTTAACCGATTAAGAATAGCTGAATACCCCTACTACATGGTGGGGGGGTCATTTTTTACCGAATTATCTGGTTTAGATAAGATTATTTGAAATCAAAATAATTGAAATATAGATGTAGCTACAATTTTCTCTGCGAGAAAAGCAACAACCTTTTTGCTACCATAGGACCAATCATCAACATAATCTCGCTTTTACTATAAAGGACCGATAAGTTTAGATAACCATAACGCTTAATTAAAGAAACGCAAGCTCTTTATTTGTTTTAAGAGCTTAAAAGCAGTACTGATTTCAGCTGTTGTATTACCTGACGATTGATCTTTTATCATTAAGATATTTTCTTAACTATATTCCTAAGCATCAATCTTAGCATGAATAGATCTATATGACTGATCTATATAATGATCCTAATTTAAACAATTAAATAAAAACCAATTTGGTCAAAAGTTATGACAACCGTTAATTTATGCATTAAATGATCCAATCGATTTTTATATTCTAAGCAAGCTATCTTTATAGCATCCACTTTTTGACTTCCAGATTTTTAGCCTAGTAAATAATATTTATATTATTTAAACTTGTTAGTTTCTGTTGCAATACTATATCTACTCTTATTTTTTAAGTAGATTTTAATTAATCAATATGCTTAACAACTTCGGCAAGAAATTGTTAACTTAAACATCAGAATTTCCGCCATTAATCACAGTCTAGTTTTCCATTAACTAATGGTTAATCGTAATATGGGGATAATTTATAGCTTTGGTACTATATTCTTTTTACCTGGTACATTTATGTTACCGCTACTATCATTTAGCTCCTGTCGCAATAATAATTGCATAGGTGTGCCTATATAATCACAGGATACTATTTTAATTTTATGCAATTTAACTGAGTTGTCATATCGACATAAATGAGTTTTACTACCATTTATGAGTCGATAATATCATTATTATTGATATAGCCACGTAGTGCAGTAACTAATGTTTGTCATTGTTTTTTAACACAAAAATATAATTTTTATGTCATTAACAGCTAAGATTTAGCTATCAAAACGTTTACTAATAATATCGCTACGTATACCATTACAAATCCCATAAATAGAAACTGAAGCACCAGTATGGCCGCTATCAATAACCAAGCTATCGTAAAGTAGCTGTTAGTTTAGTTTATAGATAAGATTTTTAGTATTAAAAATAAATTTTAGTGACCATATCACTTAAGATTATCCGTGCCTTCTCTTCCTTTTCTCAAACTTTGAGTCATAAGAAATAATAGAAAGCACACTACCCATAATATTTCCTTTCTGGACTTCAAACTGAAAATAGCACAATCGATGGTATATGCATAATTTACGATTTAAAACTGCCATTAAATTTAAATTTTTAATAAAATCCTTATAATTAAGGCTATGACTATTAATAATAAGTTTTAAAGTAAGATTTTAAATTTAATTGATGTGGATAATCTAATATCCTGTCTTTCATCTTTTACAGGATGAATATCAAACTTGCAATAATGCTAAAACTAATGAAGTAAATTCATGGGATAACAACAAACCAGAAAACTGCAATCTACTTTAATTACCCGAATTAGTAATTAAAAATAAAGATTTACGTAGCTATTAAGCTTTTATTTTTAATAAAAGTTATCTTATCTAACAATGCACTATTACAAAATAATAGTGCGTTTATATCGGAGAACTTTTCATTTTTATTTAAAATTGCTATATCAACTTAACCGATTGAAGCAATTTTTCTAAATATACTTTAAGTTGAGATTTCAATGTTTCTTTCAAACATTGATCTATCCACGAAAAAAACGGGTGCTAAAATTACCCAAATATAGAGTAAAATTACTCATAATATTTTTAATTAAATTTTTCCTACTAAATCAAGTGAAGGTAACAATGTTGCTTCCCCTTCTTTCCATTTAGCTGGACAGACTTCCCCTGGGTGACTTGCAAGATATTGCGCAGCTTTAATTTTACGTAATAAATCAGATGCATCACGTCCAATGCCTTCCGTAGTAATTTCAACTGCTTGAATAATACCATTCGGATCAACAATAAATGTACCGCGATCTGCTAATCCTAATTCTTTTTGCTCATTATTTTCTTGATATTTGCGCATCACTTCAAAATTACGCGTCAATATCCAACTTGGATCAGCGATCATGGTATATTTAATTTTACCAATTGTGTTGGAGTGACTATGCCACTCTTTATGAGAGAAATGGGTATCCGTTGAAATCGAATAAATTTCGACGCCAAGTTTCTTGAATTCTTCATAGTGATCCGCTAAATCAGCTAATTCAGTTGGACAAACAAAGGTAAAATCAGCAGGATAAAAGAAAAAAACGCTCCATTTACCTTTAATATCTTTTTCAGATAGATCGATAAACTTTCCATCTTTAAAGGCGATATTTTGAAAAGGTTTAATTTCTGTATTAACTAAAGACATTTTACTGTTCCCTTCTATTTGATATGTATTTAATATATAAACATAAAAATATTACGTCTAATTCTTTTTTACTATTAATGCTAATAAGCATTACCTATAATAAATAATTATATGATAAAAATCCGATGAATAAATCGATTTTTTAAAAAAATGTGTCAACTTACCTTAAGTGTATCAATTATAAAATTGATACATACTAACAACACGAATTGCTACTTACTAGCAAAGTCATTAATCGCTTTCTAGCGAAAGTATTTTATATATACAAAAAATGAGTATTATTATTACATGATAATAACTTTAAGAATGAATAAAAATATTTCAGGCACGCAATAATTCCTCCATTAACTATTAAGCATAGCAAACTCTAATTCATTTTCAAGTACAATAAATAATTTATTATTTTATTAGTTTAAATAAATCATAAAATGATTAGGATTTCCTAAAATCGTAAAAGGATCCTGATCCTTTTGATAAAAATTTTTTCAATTAAATATTATTCATTACCTGTATCAGGATAAATATTTTCCACCTCCCAATATCCGATCTTTAGCGGATATTGTTATTATTTCAGTTCCAGTGTTTTTAAACAATAGTTTAAATAAACTTAACTAGGATAGGTAGTCGCGCATAGACCGACTTACTTTTTAAGCAATGCCAGTAGACATTTTATTGCGCTTGCTTGAAATAAGTCAAAATATCTTTCTTATATACTATTCTAACGAGGCTTGTTCATCATAAGCTAACTGGTAAAATTAATCATATAAGAAGTGATTTTATGTAAAATAATTGTTTATTATATATAATATAACCATTAAATATTTATTAGTAAAATGAAATTTATAAAAAATGCTAATAGCAAAATTGCTATTTAGCTAATACTAATTTGCCAATTAAAGCAGTTGATTCCATAAAATAATGCGCTCTTCTACTTATTCTAATGGATAAGTTTTATCAGTAATGAGTTTTATCTCATCTGAATTAATTAATGACAAAATCTTATTTCTAAGGTTGTTAAAATTGCTATTTTCCCATTAAAGTTATTGCTCGAATTATTGAACTAATAAAAACTAAGTTTTTAACTATTAATAGCATTAAATTTAAATACTGGAGATTCCACACATCATATAAGTTTAAATGATTTAGCCAAATTTATCAGCAATTTACTAATCTTTATTAGGATAATCGCTACCAATCAGATCAACTATCATATAGACCATTTTATTTTAGGTATACTCATTTACTTTTTAGAAAAATTTACTATCTTTTTCGTATAGCAATATCTATATCAACACCTAAAAAGTGCCATCTTCGTTTTACCATTGAATCAATGGTAGTAAATATTGTAGCATCAAAATTTTTGCTAACTGTTTTTGTCTTAAATAATCATCTAGATCCTCGCTGTACTGAACAATTTATGGCAAGATGGATACTGAGGGATATAATTGAAGGTAAAATATCATGATAATAAAGCATCTTACGTCAGGCAACTGCAAAATCTAAAATTAGAGCTGCTTTTAATGTAAATAAAGAGCTAGCATGTAATCTAGCTAATCCTTATAGCATATCATAACTTATCATTGTAAATGATAAAAACGAGATGATACTGATAATTGGCTATATTGTGTTAAAGATTGTTGATAGAAAATCCTTATACTGTAAAAAGGATTTTTGCTAAAAAAGTTTCCATAAAAAAGTAAACAGTCATAAAGATCAAAGAGACTTTTCCTCACTCCATGCAAATATAAAGCTGCATCTCATTCATTAGTTAGCTCGGTTATAACCTATCGAATGATATCAATTTATATATTAAACTAACTCGCTCAACTTTATACTGAACATATTATTACAGTGAACATGTTATCCGCTGGAGATATTTATTAGGGTTACAGCGATTTTTATTTAAAATCCACAATTTTAAAAAAAACATTTAATAATCTTATTTGAAGTCCTCTAACGAGATCATTTTTAATGATAAATTGTTTAGTTATCTGTGATGTATATTGAATAGTTTGACTTTATAGGGAGTCAGTGAAACAAACAGGGATTTAATTTGAAAACAGTGTTTAGATGGCATGACTGCCTCTTTCTTGATTAAGCGTCGACAGTAAACATAATGCACTAAGTGGCTTTGTTGAAATTGACGAAATATTTTTCTATTAAATTTTTAAAGATAAGTTTTATACTCTATATAGAAAAGTTAGAAAGACGGAAGATAAAGAAATAAAAGGAAAGAACAAATCTCGGTCTTAATCGCCCGAGATTGAGAAAGGTCATGTGAGCGATGAGATTTTTGAAGAGTTTAATATAGCGTGCATTATCCATTTTCTTTAGCTAATTATTGATAAAGAGTTCAACTTTTGCTTTTATGTAGTACAAAATCATGCGAAGCTTTTACCAACTAGCATGAATTAGTCACAATTACCTAATAATAGTTTTATAACCAGATAGTTATTAATAAGGAATTCTATATTTAAATTATAAATAGTTATATCAAACAACTAAAAGGATAACTAAATAACTTTCCTATGATAAGGAAATTGTTTTATTTATCAAATCATCTGACCTGAAGAAGATTTCTTAAACCACAACAATTAAAATATATATTTGTTACACTTTGCTCTATTAGCAAAGTAATAAACTTTGCTAACATAAATAAAATTAATATATCGCAGAGTATAAAACAGCACTAAAATCATGAATATCCTTTAGACAACATAGCTGTACCAGTCACCTATAACGTAATAGGTTCGTATATAACATCGACTTTAACCAACTCTAGACATTCTAATACTAATAGCTTGATTGAAAATATAATAAAAATTATTACAAGAGATAAGCTGAAAACCATCATTTCAATTCTGCTCAAGAGCTTGAGGTCGCTGCATTGATATATTTGACCCTATAATCAGGAATATCTGATTTAGCATTCAGTAGTAAAATACTATTGTAGTCAATAACTAATTGGTTCAAAATTAAACTGAATTATTAAAAAATTATACTATCTTCTTGAATGTGACAGGTAATTCACTAGCAACACTAGCAACACTAGCAACACTAGCAACACTAGCAACACTAGCAATAGCAGAAATTCTACCATGGACAAAAACAGTTTCATTTTTAAGTTACAAATTTTGAAACGTTAGTTAAAACAGTAAAAAATTTTCTGGTAGTGTCTACTGTTTCAATATAAGTGAGGTCACTAACAGATAAAGCGATAGCTTTATGTAACATACAATATTCAGAATATCTGCCACCAGCAACTAAATCACAAACTTTATCGTCTTTTTCAAAGTTGACAACTTTTTCTATAATACTAAAAACCAATCAGGAATTTCTAATCCTGGCATTGAAATACATTTAATGGTGATGAATAAACTTCATAAGTTGAAAACCATCATGAGAAATAGACACTTTCAACAACAACCTTAACAAGTAAATGTGATTTTAGCGGTTTTATTAGTAGTAATTTAATAGAATTAAGTTTTTCGGCCATATATACAAATTCAATAATTTCAATAGCAAACCTTGTTTTTAGTAAAACATCGATATGTGAGTTATCTTCATTTTTAGTGTAATAGAGTTTCGGATATGGTGACGTATCCTGCTGATTGATTTCATGGATGATTTCAACAAGATAAAAATGATATGCCATAAAAAAGTTTACCCTACATGTATCTATAAAACCAGATATTACCGGCATCTCTTGGCATTAATTCATCTGTAATAGTTTACTAGTGAGCTGATAGCGCTGCTGTTAAGGTGGAGTTCGAATCAATGCTGCGATAACATATTCAACACCACCTTGTCAATTGGCGCGTCAAGCCGTCGACCGTAATGGTTATTTGCCAAAACGAACCATATAAACTGCTATTAACGATATTGAAATTAAAGTGCTTAAGGTTAGAAAATGGGAATAACAGCTGGAAACAGAATATGTTTCTAAAACTTCTTGCTACCACCTTATCTGAAACGTGTAAAAATCGGTGAAGAATTGCTAGGATGATTGAATAGCTGTAAAGCATATTCCAGTGGGGAATTTTACAAAGCTCTTCAGCAATTTTTAGTAAGAAAGCATATGATCTCTCTGCACTATCTCATCAGCAGATTGAAACAGGAATGCCTTGAAGAGCATTGGCAATGATAGCTGCATGATTTAAGCGATATGCTTTACGTTTATTTCTTTGGTGAAGGCATATGTCGTCCTGTCAGGCAGCTGATTGTTTTTACTCTCTGCTCATTATAGGCAACACTGCATGAATAGTAAGTAGCTAGCTTGCGGTAGAAAATCCTCATAAAGAGTTAGAAATAGTGCTGGGCTGAACTTCTAGATATGAGCTATGAGCAGTATGCCTTAATCATATTTCCTGAGATTGCTATTGGAAAACGGCGCTTTAGTATTTAGAATGTAATAGTGTAGATATTCCAGGATACACATCATTAATCCTATTGGATACAGAAAATAGCTAATGCACTGACTTCATTTCCTAAAACTATGCAACTAAAAATTAAGAGTAGCTGCGGTAGATCTAGCTAGAAGAGAATTGTGATCTCGCTAATAAAACTCTTGATATTTTATTGGCAAGATTTTTAGCATCTCTAAGAAATAAGGAACTTGAAGAAAGATCGAGAAAGAATAGCTGATATTCTACTACTTCTCATCGGCGCACTTTGTTCCTCAATAAGAACGATGAATTCAATTGAATCGAGTTTTGTGACAGGAAAATACGAAAGCAGACGCATAAAGAGGTGTAGTTCGAGAAAACAGTCATTCAGTGCTATTTGAGCTGCTCTCCTCTGTTTAGAAAAGCTAGAATCGACTAAGGAAGAATTAATTTGTTAACCCTGATAGTAAAAACAACGTGCAATTTAAGAATGAAGAATAGATTTACGAAGCATTAGAATGGAACATAGCCTGGATCACCATACATTAAATTTGCTAATAACTGTTTTACTATTTTTTTCTAGAAAAAATAATAGTAAAATTAAGTAAAAATAAATAACTGTTAAGTAAATTTACTTATAATAATAATATTAGTTAAATAAAATATAACTAATTATTAATTCTTTTACTTAAAATAAAGTAAGTGTTAAAAATTTATAAAAATCAATGTTTATTATCATAACAAGTCTAATAATCTGATCCCAGAAAAATGGGTTACTCCACTAATCCAGACTGGTTGCTGCGCTATCCACTGCCAGAACTGCAGTCTTAATCAGATTTATATTCCACATACTTTGAATGAACATGAACTGCATAAACTCGATAAAATATTATTGAATGTAAAAACCAATTCAAAAAGGACGTACGCTATTTAAAGTGTGGTGATGAATTAAAATTACTTTATGGCATCTGATCAGGTTCAATAAAAAGTTATTTCCTTATAGAGGAAGGTGATGAATAAATTACTAATTTTTATTTAGCTGGTGATCTTGTTGATTTTTATCCCATCATTAATAATAAATATCTAAGATTTGCCAATCTATTGAAACTTCAATGATTTGTTAAATTTTGTTTGAAACACTCAATGATCTGTCAGATAAAATACCTAATTTACGGCAGCAAATAATGAGATTAATGAGCGGTAAAATTAAAGATAATCAAGAAATTACATTTTTGCTGTCGAAAAAATGCTGAAAAAATATTAACTGCTTTTATTTATAATCTATCACGCCGTTTTGCTTAACGTGGTTTTTCAGCTAAAAATTACGTCTAACGATGACTCTAGATGATATTGGTAATTATCTTAGATTAACAGTTGAAACAATTAGCTGTATGTTAGGTCGTTTCCAAAAAACTAATACTCTCAGTGTTAAATGTAAATATATCACAATTAATGATATGTATAAACTTACAGAAATTGCAGGTAAAACCTCAACCTAAAAATAACAATATAATGTATCCAAGATCATAATAATCACTTATTATTTTTGTGATTTGATTACGCTATCAACCATTATCCTAATCTATATTTATCTATCTTTATTGATGGAATGTTGTCCTTTCCCTAAAGAAAACATTGTATTCTAATACTCTTATCTTAGAATATAATATAGGTTTTTAAATAATTCAAATTTAAATTTAAACTAATCTTCCATAGACTAATAGAGTATTACTACCTAACGCTGATCGGAAGATAATTCCTGATTGTACAGTAAAACATATCAATACAAAATAATCTGGCAATAATGCAACCCATTGATAGCATATGTAATATAATTTCAGATAAAATTATGCTATATGCGACAATAACCATGATGCCACCCTTTATTACTTTTCAAGCAATTAGTAATTTTTTAGTATTTTTATAGTTGTTAGTTGAAAAAGAATATTCTTTTCTTAGTTAGCGTTTTACTTGGCTTAATGTGAGTTTTTCCACCTGCTAACTGATTAGCAGGTTTTGTCAGAATGACAATAATTTGGTATTTATTATTGATATTGATTAATACAGATAAATCTTATGTTACAAAATCTAAGGTGCTTATAAAATAATTTATAAACAGTCTGACACGTAAAGATATCTATCTCAAAAATATGGTAATTATTATTTTGTTATTTTTTCTTTTAAACGTTCGATTTTTTTAATTTTGCACCTAATATATTGACGTTTTGATGCAGAAAGATAGTCAATAAATAATTTACCATTTAAATGATCTATTTCATGTTGAATACAGATAGCAAGTAGATCATCTATTTCTAATTTAAATTCTTTACCATTAACATCTAAGGCTTTAATTTTTAGGCGTTTTGAACGAGGTATAAATGCTCTTTCTTCCGGCACAGAAAGACAACCTTCTTTAATTCCCGTTTTACCAGATCTTTCTAAGATAACAGGATTTATAAGTATTAATTTTTCATTACGATATTTCGAAACGTCAATAAGAATAATTCTTTGATGAATATTAACCTGTGTTGCGGCTAAACCAATACCTCCTTCTTCATACATTGTTTCAAGCATATCATTTACAATGCGTTTTATCTCTGCATCAACTTTTTTTACTGGTTTTGCAATTTTACGAAGACGTTCATCTGGGTAATGTAATATATTTAATACTGACATAAATATTTAAAGCTATATCCAAAAAATAAAAGTTATTTAATACCTATTCTAGACATTTTTCATTATGATTGACAGTATTAGTTATAAACGAAATACACTTATTGCCAATTAAATATAAAAATGTATAGATTTAACGAATATGTCTACGTATGAGAATGCTCTCACAGCTTTTAGCTGTCAAGGCTACTGTAATTCTAGAGAAGCTCATTGTATTAATAATATTAAACTCGCTTTTTTCTGTCATATAGGTTATCAACCCATCAAAATATAGAATTTACTCATGAAAATTTACAAGCGATTTATGCTGCAACGAAATTAATTGATGTAAGCAAGTAGAAATTCATTACGTTATTTGATCTAAATTATCCATATTTATTAAAATAAACATATCCACCAACAATTATTCTCTTTATTTCTGGTAATAGAGAAATAAAAAGTTACGCTTATTTCTGGTTTACGGGAGGGAGATTTTGGAGATGATGATGACATATCCTACCTAATTAATTTTATGGATGATTTAAATAACAGATGATAATATGCTATGAAAGTCTACCCTAAGGGTATTCGCAAAGTAAGATATCACCTAATGATCCTTTACTTGCATGAACTCATCTATGATGATATCAGGAAGCTAATAATACTGTTATTAAGGCGGAACTCGAATCTTTGTTACAACAAAAATATCTAAAAACACCGACTGATCGACAGATCAAGCCGTTATCCGTAACGGTTATTTGCTACAACGAAACCTACTAAATAGGTATTAGTGATGTTGAGATTAAAGTGCCTAAGGTTAAAATGTGATCGGCAACAGTAACAAAATATACTTCAAGAGCTCATTATTACTGCCTTAGCTTAAGCCTAGGAAATCGTCGAAGAATTGCCACCATAAATGTTCTACGGATATTCATCCATAATTTCATGAAGATCAGATCGCTATTCAGCGAAAAGGATATGCGGAGTCCCCTTCCTCTACCTGGAGGATCATCAACAGACTGAAACAACAAGGTCTTAAAGAGCATAGGCAAAAGTTATTAGTAAATATCTTATATATGAAAATCAGACTACAGCTCTGATGTTTTGTGAATTTATTCTTTATCCTTAAATTATATCTTCTTTACTAACAGGGTTAATAACTCAAATCCACTTAGCTAGGGTTTTAGCTTTTCTAAGAAAACTAGAATAACTTAAATACCATTAAAATGGTTATTTTTTCGAACCATAAATGGTTCGCGTGTAAGATTCATTCTTAGTCATCACTGTCGCAAAAGTCAATTCAATTAAGATTCGTCGTTATTACTGACATCAGTGCAATGACACGGGAAGATATAGAATTCCAACTATTCTTTTCGATTACTCTTAAGTTTTCTTATTGCTTCAGAATGTTTTGCTGAAAACATTGCAATAAAACATCTAGAGTTATGATAATTGGTGTCATAGCGCTCTGACAATTAGAGCTCTCGCAGCTCAGCTTTAATTTTCAGTTACATGTATTTGAAGGACAAAGGTAGCATATTAGCTGTTTTGTATATCAAGCAGTGTTGGCGCTGCATGTATAAGCAAATATCTTTGCTTATGATATAAAACTAATAGCACTGCCTCCCGTAACAAACCTGGAGATATGATTAAACAACGCGCTCCCAGATCACTAAGATGTTAGTCTCAGTTTGCTTCTAGTTATCAATAACCATCTTCGATTGCAATGAATTCCTTATTTCCATGCGCAGTGCTGCTAATAATGAGCAGCAGGTAAAGACGATCAGCATGCTTGGCAAACGATATATACTCCTTCAATCAAGAAATAAACGTAGCGTGCATCGCTTAAATTATGAAACTACTATTTACCTGTACTCAGCAAACTATTGCTGTTTCAGTTTGCTGATGTTACTGACAAGAAAAGACTGTATACTTTTTATCGAAAAACGCTCCAGAGCTTCATGAAAATCGCCATTGGACTGTACATCACAGGTACAGTGATAATGGCAATTCTTCAAGATTTTCACACGTTTCAGATAAAGCAGCAGTAACGAGCTATTGAAGTATATTCCATTGCCGCTGCTATTCCTGACCTTAAGCACTTTAATCTCACATCATCTATACCCATCTGTATAGATTCCTGTAGGAAATAATCATTACTGTCGACAGCTTGCCACCGCTCATTGACAAGGCGGCGTTAAATATTTTTAGCAGCATGAATTCGAGCTCCGTATCAACAGCGGTTCCTATCAACTTACTGTTAGTAGTACGGATGAATTTATACAAAGGATTACGGTAATATCTTATTTCGCAGATACCTGTATGGTAGACTTTTTCATAGCATATCGTTTCTCTGTTATTGAAATTATTCACAAAATTAATCAATGCGATATGCCAGCATCTTCGAAACATCATACCTCAGAAATGAGGGTAACTCCTTTACTTATTAGTAAATAATAATCCCGGATCGTTATATAAATCTTTTCGCACAACTATATTCATGACAAAATAGTTATTTATAAATATAGTTGAATGCAATTATCATGATAATAAGCCTCCATAGTCAAGCAACTACAACACTCAATCAAAATTGATTTTCAGGATAGCAAAGAGTCTGCATCTACTTTAGCTAAGTGTTATAGCATCTCCGAACTTTACCTTTGCTAAAGGACAAAGCAAGATGATGTTAATGATCGGCTATATCGTCAAATGTTATCAGTAGAGATCATTCATATTGAATGAAGAATTTTCGCTATAGCTGTTACCATGAAAAGCAAAACAGTCATACAGATCAAAACACTTTTTTTCATTCTTTATCCAATATAAAGTTGCATCTTATTAGATTACTAGATAATAATCTGTCTAGTGATATTGATTAATGTATTAAAGCAACCTATTTCACTTTATCCTACACCTATACTATCACAGCAACTGTGATATCTACTGAGAACATTTATTAATATTACAACAATATCGTTGCAAAATCTCCGATTGCAGGAAAAGATTTAAGAATCTTACTAGAAGTCCTCTGGCGAAATCACATTACAGTGATAAATGGTTTAATTATCTTCAATATATATTGAATAGCATGACTTTATAGAAATCAGCGAAACAAACGGGCGTTGATTTAAAAATAGCATTTAGATATCGCGTCGCTAGCTCTTTAGATTAGAGTTGACAAGCAACTATAAATATATTATGTGGCATTATTGAAGTCAATAAAACATTTTTCTTTAAATTATTTAAAGGGAAGTGTTATATTGCACATAGGAAAGATAAAAATATGGAAAAGGGAGAAAATAAAAGAAAAGAACGCACAACTAAACTATGCTATGAGCGCCGAGCAGATACACTACTTCCTAGATATTCATACTCTCTGAGTACTGTTTTATGCTCTGCAAATATATTAATTTTTAGTAATTCATTCAGATAAACTGGAATAAACCTCCTATAAATTGAAACCGGTTAAATCAGAAAAACAACACAACTTACGTGTTATACTGACTGTTCATCCGAAGCGTTTTATGCTACCCCTTACGAAATTAATGATGACAAACTGACTGAATTTTTATGACTCTTAAAATAGAGATCATACAGGAATGTATCTAAACTCGGTCCCAATTTTTCTTGATGCAATATTATTCACATCTAGTCATGATCATCCAAACTTTTAAGCAAAACAGAGAGTATAGGTCAAAAACTGACAACGCTAGATATAACTGCATTAAGTGATAATGACGAAAGTATGCTTGTCGATGAATTTATTACTTATAGGTAACTAAGAATAATTCTCCATCTTGTTTGTCTCTAGGAGAGACATAAAAATAACTGGGGAGAATAAACACATTAATAAATTACAGAAAGAATGACAATTTCTATTCCTCTGATAAGGTGTCCAGAAGATACTTTACGCAGATATACATTCCCCCAACTAAACTAATTTTCATCACTGATGAGGACTATGAAATAACTTTATTGAAGAACACTCTGAAAATATCAACTGATGAATCAGTTGATGCTATCGAGCGAATACTTACCTGCAGCACTGCGTATAAAAGTTTCCAGCGTTACTACTTCTATAATCTCTCCTTAATGTTTTCACTGCCGTTTTCTGGTAAATCTGCAAATCAAAAGCCTGCAGTTTATACAGCTTTTAGCTACCGAGCAATGACATTATCACAACAGATTCATATTTTATCAACTGCGACTAGCAACACATTACTTTCAATATCCTTCATCTTCTTTGGTCTTTTTAATATAACTAGCTTGTGTGACTCAACACTCTGTTTTGAGCTATCCAACTCACGCGCTATGGCTACAGTAAACACATAAACAGACTTTTAAAATTGATATCTTCTGTGCCTTTTACACTTATGTTCAAAAACTTAATTAATATCTACATGTTTATATCCCCATCACTTATGGGGCCGATCTAAATATTAATCATGCTGTATGGCGTGATCTATTTTTAAAAATAAAGAGTGGGGGAAGGATGGATTTAGCGAAATGCTGTCATTGGCTGTTATGTCAGAGCTATAACCTAATAAATCTCAATATTCTTATTGTGGTCTGGATATATCCGCGCTAGAAAACAGTGATGGCATTATCTGAAGGCATAACACGGACGTTACTTGCGCTTCGCTAAAAATAGGAAAGAAATCTGACAGTATAAATACCTTAGATACTAAATAACGCCCTGATATTCGCATCAAAACTGCGGCATTATAAGATGATTGATGAATCATTACTATGAGAAACCGGACTTAGCACAGTAGTCGCACAGTAGTAGAACCCTTCGCTCCTCATGACGCAGAAAAAGATTATCATAGGCTATAATTAGCCATATATTCCGGCTAGGAATTCTAAGATGCTGTATTACTATAATTTCTTAAAAATCGTAAACGAGATATACTATTATCGAAGGTATGAAAATTTTGAAAATGGCGGTTCGCAAAAAAACGAAAAATCAACATTCGTTGCTCTAATAAAAGGATTTCTGTACATAGATGTATATAAATACATTTTATGTAGCGGACAGGCTATTTTTATCAACGCGTAGTTTGGCAAATAGGCAAATGAAATTGTTGTTAAAAAGAATACGCAAAATAAAAAAACTAGTTTTATTAAGGTAAACCTAGGTTAATATCTATATAATTAGAGCATTAGATTAAAAATCTATACACTCTAATAAAACTTTAACTTACAATAGATCCAGATTCAGTAAATCAATCCTATTCATTTTTAGCAATAAAAGATGGCTTTTAATCTTCCTTTAAAACTATTCAATTTCTTAAACATCAAGCTCTTTAGCAAAATTGAAATGATTGTTTTTCAGCCTATCTTTCTATATCCTCATTAAATCGCTCAACCATATCATTTATTTGATAATTCCTCGATAGACTAAGTCAACGCTCTATTCGAATGTCTTGTACACAAACTGGCGAATTTCTGTTTTTCGGTAACTGAATGTTTTCGCGGACTAAAAAGGCGGTTTATAAATTCTTTATCATTGTCTGTAAATACTCAATGGATAGTTATGGCATGATTGATTAAAGTCACGTAAGAAGCGTTAAGTATTCATCTTGTAAAAAAAGATAAAAACTCATTGAGTAGTACGATCTATGCATATTAAAAATAATATCGTAAAGTTTCCATTTGACATTTACAAAAGATATTTCAGATCTACACACATATAATCAAGCTCGTACATTTTTAAACGCTTTATTGCTTAAACTTTGAAGCTTTCTATTTTTATTACACTCAAATTCGATACCTTGCCTTCCTAAACAGCGATTTAGGCCAGATTAAGATACAACATGGTTCAAAAATTTTCTTACAACTACCAGCAAAGATCGGCAAGAGGGAAAAACGTTTCGTAGAAAATGATCATGTTCTCCTGAGTGGAGAATAACATCATTAGAAAATGATGGGGGGATTGGTGTGATCTCAACATCTTATTGTTTTACCATTTAAAAACGGTAAAGTTCAGATTTGCTATAACGCTTAGCTAAAGTAGCTGCAGGTTCTTTAGTGATCTGAAGAGCAGTACTGCTTTTAGATGTTATATTTGCCTGACAATGGAGCCTGATTATCATCATATTTTACTCTTAACTATATTTTTGAATAGTCATTCTATAATAAGGGTGTGCGACGAAGATCCATATAATGGATCCGGAGCAAAACATATTATACAACGCAATGGTGGATGCATTAAGACTTTCTTACTCATATAATGTTATCTCTTATGAGATAACAACCTTATTTTATACTGAATAACATAATGCTACACGAAAAGATATTATTAATCAGCAAAAGTATGGATAAAACAGAAAACAAAATTATATTAATAAGTCGACATTAACTTTGAAATCAAAGTAATATGAGATATTAAATCTTATGAAGCGATTATTAAATAAGTTATTGCTAACAAATATAATTTATTATTAAAAATAATCCATCAAAATAACCGTTTTATACCATAATATTTATTACTCATTGATAAATATCTACTATGTAGATGCCTTTTCCAAGTAGATGATGAAGGATAAAATATGGTCTAATAATAATGCTATTATTCTTCCAGTTTCTTTATCTAATAAAGATCTCTATCATGATAAAATTAATATAAACTAATCCAGAAAACAGAAAATATTAGTTATAGAATTGTTAAAAATCCATATATTCATCTTCTTATCGCATATTATCCTATATCTCACTAATAAATATTGCTAATTACTTGATTTAATATGAATCTAAATTTAATCCATGGGGTCTTCCTTATTCTTGCAATGAAAACATTAAGGCAATGATTTACTATTGATGAAATCTATTCATATTATTAATAGATACACTAAGAAAAAAATTCCTGAAATTTATGATAAATTACATGCAGGTATTGTTGCTTTAAATATTTTAGACAAAATAGGTATTTAAGCAGCATTTTTATATAAAACTGCTGAATAGATCATTGATCAGTTAAATTATAACTTATTGAAAATTAAACTAAACAATTTTGTCTGGCTAAAAATTTAGCAAATGATTAATAGCTTAATAGCCTTAATAGGCTATATAAAATATAGTCGTTATTTTTAATAAATTTATAAAGCATGCAAAATAGCTTCTACGCTTATTTTTGCATCACCAAATAGCATTTGGGTATTTTTCTTAAAAAACAACGGATTTTTAATCCCTGCATAGCCAGTATTCATTGATCGTTTAAATACAATTACATTTTGTGCTTTCCAAACCTCCAGAACTGGCATGCCCGCTATTGGGCTATTAGGATCATCTTGTGCTGCTGGATTAACAGTATCATTTGCTCCAATCACTAATACCGTGTTTGTAATAGCAAAATCATCATTTATTTCATCGAGTTCCAAAACAATCTCATAAGGTATTTTCGCTTCAGCTAATAATACATTCATATGACCAGGCAAACATCCTGCAACAGGATGAATGGCAAAGCGAATATTAATTCCCTTTTTACGTAATTTTATCATAATATCATGAATAGGGTACTGAGCCTGAGGCACCGCCATACCATAACCGGGAGCAATAATCACCGAATGCGAATTTCTTAAAAGTTCAGCAACTTCATCTGCTGTAGTTTCACGATAATTTTCCAGGCTATGTTTATCATTTACTAATATCCCGTTACTGCCAAACCCGCCAGCAATAACACTTATAAATGAGCGGTTCATAGCTTTACATATAATGTGCGATAAAATAGCACCTGAAGAACCCACTAATGCACCCGTAATAATTAGCAAGTCATTGCTCAACATAAAGCCAGTAGTAGCAGCAGCCCATCCTGAATAAGAGTTCAACATTGATACCACAATTGGCATATCTGCACCGCCAATTGAGGAAACTAAGTGCCAGCTAAATACTAAAGCAATGATGGTCATCATTAATAAAACAAATATTTGCAATCCAGTAGCTGTTGTTTTTACGAAAACAAATAGTAAAATAAATGAAATTAATAACGCCAATAAATTAATTTTATGTCGGTTAGGGATTATTAAAGGTTTAGTAGTAATTTTGCCGCATAATTTACCATAAGCAACAATTGAACCACTAAACGTTACCGCACCAATAAAAATACTCAGAAAAATTTCTATCAGATGAATATTCTCCATTCTTCTATTTAATAATATATCATTGGAAATAAAGCTATTAAAACCAACTAAAACAGCAGACAAACCAACAAAACTATGAAAAATAGCAACCAATTCTGGAATCTTAGTCATAGATACTTTATTTGCTAAACGAACGCCAATAAATCCACCAATAATCATTGCAATACTCATCCAGCTAATATTATGCGAATCGGGACTTAAAATTGTTGCAATTAAAGCAATTAGCATTCCAGTAATACCTAATAGATTACCGCGATTAGAACTTTCGTGACGAGATAAACCAGCTAGGCTAAAAATAAATAAGATAGACGCCATGATATATGCCGCTGTTACCATTCCACTCGACATCATTTAAGCTCCTTATCCTTTACGAAACATTTTCAGCATACGTTGCGTGACTGTAAATCCACCAACAATATTGATGCTAGCTATAAGTACTGCAATAAATGAAAAGAAAGTAACCAAACCGCCATTGCCAATTTGCAATAATGCGCCTACTACAATAATACCAGAAATCGCATTAGTTAGTGACATAAGTGGTGTATGCAGTGAATGATTAACATTCCATACTACGCAGTAGCCAACAATGCACGCCAACGCAAACACGGTAAAATGAGAAAGAAATTCTTTAGGTGCTGTACGTGCACAACTACTAAAAAGTATAATCGTCAACAATAGAGAGATATATTTTAACCAAAAAAAATTTTTTTTCTCTACTAGTTTTTCTTCATGTTTTATTAGTTGATTTTTTGTTTGCGGTTGTTGAGACACTGGGATAGGAGGAGATGGCCAAGTAATTTCCCCTTCTTTAATAATAGTGACAGCACGTATAATAATGTCATCAAAGTCAATGATTAGTTTACCCTTCCCTTCCTTACAAAGGAGCTTAATTAAATTAACGATATTAGTTGCATAAAATTGCGAAGATTGAGTTGGTAAACGACTTGGTAAATCGGTATAGCCAATAATTTTAACCTTATGATCAGTAACTATTAATTTATCTTCCTTAGTTAATTCACAATTACCGCCAGATTTCGCTGCTAAATCAACGATTACACTACCAGACTTCATCGAATCAACCATCTCTTTGGTAATCAATTTTGGCGCAGGTTTTCCTGGTATCAATGCGGTGGTAATAATAATATCCACATCTTTTACTTGCTTAGCAAGTAAAAACGCTTCCGATTGAATAAAAGCCTCAGACATCTCTTTAGGATAAACATCACTACGTGCCAGATCTTCCTGTTTAAGGTCTAACTCAAGATACTCAGCCCCCATACTTTGCACTTGCTCTCTTACTTCTAGCCTGGTATCAAATGCACAAACAATAGCTCCTAGTCTACCTGCTGTACCTATTGCTGCTAAACCGGCAACTCCTGCACCAATAACCATTACTTTAGCTGGCGGTACTTTACCGGCTGCAGTAATTTGACCAGTAAAAAAACGTCCAAATTGATAAGCTGCTTCTAATACTGACCGATAACCTGCAACATTGGCCATAGAACTTAGTGCATCAAGTGACTGTGCCCTAGAAATACGTGGTACTGCATCCATTGCTAATACAGTAATTTTGCGGGCTGCTAACTTTTGCATTAAATCTGGATGTTGTGCTGGCCAAATGAAACAAATCAATATCGTTCCCTCTTTAATAAGAGAAATTTCAGCTTCTAGAGGGGCGTTAACTTTAAAAATAATATCTGCATTCCATGCAGATTGTTGCTCAACAATTTTAGCACCAGCTTTCTCATAAGCAGCATCTTCGAAATTAGCAAGATAACCAGCTTCTCGTTCAACAAGAACAGAAAAACCTAATTTTATTAACTGTTTTACTGTTAATGGCGTTACTGCAATGCGTGCTTCATTGGTAATTCTTTCTTTTAGTACACCAATATGCATATTGATCCTTTCTAGTTTAAAGTAAAATTACTTGATGCTTTTTTTCCATTTAAACATAACTAATTATATTATATATATCTGTCATATTAAGTGAAAAACATTATTGAAACCTACTAAAATAGTAATCATGAGCTATAATGTTTCAAATTTCCACGAAAAAATTAATAAAAATAGTTAGTATTTAACTAAATTTGTGTTTTTTAAGAAAACAATGGAATAATTATTGTTAATAAATCTATTAATTAGATTATCTTGACAAAGATTGCTATTTTTTTGCAGAGTAATTTATAACCATGTCTGCATTTCAATTGTTATTGTTTCAAACAATCTTTTCCAGGTTAGATAATTAAGTAAATAAAACAACCATAGATTATGGGAATCTACTTAGGCTATTCTTTTGATTGACTGAATAACTATTCAGATTTTTAATCTGAATTTCTTACTGAAAGCTTTATGATTACCTAATTTTATTAGACGATGGTAACTAACTTCATGCTCGCTAGCAAAAGTTTCATAACATTTTATTTCCTTTGAGCAAAGGATGAACTTTTTATCGATGATCAGCTCAAGAAAACGGCTAATAAACTCTAAATTAAACTCTTTAAGAATCTCTAATTCCTCACATAACTCTGTTCGATCTAGGAACAATTAAGATCGCAATTTATTCTTTCCTTTTATCTTCTCCTCTCCTATATTTTCTACTTTTCCTATTTGGAATATAACACTTACTTTTAAAGAATCTATGGGGAAATATTTCGTTAATTTAAAAATACTACTTAGTGCATTTATGTTGACTGCCGATCCTGAATCAAGAAAGCAGCGACCCATTTAAACGCTGTTTTCAAATTAATGCATATATAATTTATGACTCTTATAAAGTAAAACTATTCAAGATACACCACAGATAACTAAACTAATTATTCTTTTGATGTAGTTTTGTCAAAGAGCTTCCAGTAAGATTGTTAAATATTTTCCTGTAATCAGAGATTTTCCAATGATATCATTGTAACCCTAATAAATCTCTCCTCAGCGGATAACATATTCACTATGATAATATATGAATAGGATAAAGTAGAACAAATTGATTCAATGCATTAATCGAGATTATCCGATAGATTATCGCCGAACCAATTAATGAGATGCAAATTATGTTGGCAGGGATTAAAGAAAGAAAATTTTTAATCTATAACTGTTTGCTTTTTTATCACAACCTGTATAGTAAAAACCATTCATACAATATAAGATATTTCTACCAATAACCTTTGCCAACATAACCGATCGTTAATATCATCTTATTTTTTCATTTAGAAACGGTAATTTTTAATCTACTTATAACGCTTAGCTAAAGTAGATGCTGCTCTTCTGGTCTGAAGAGCAGATGTAATTTTATGTGTTATAGTTGTTTGACGATGGAACCTAATTATTAGGATATCTTACCATCAACTTATATCCATGAATAGCCACAGTTGATGAATAGGAGTCTGAAATTAAATATCTATATAATGATTCAGAAGCAAAAATCTAACTACAAAAGCTAAGAAAAAGTGCTGTTTATTTTTATTGCGTTATGCTACAACTCTAGTGTATAGAGTTTTATAGATAGTGGCGTGTATTCTGCCAGATTGATTTTGTAAATGATCTCAACAATAGAGAGATCATATGTCATGAGAATCTACCCTTGCAAATATCCGTAAAACCAGATTTTACCTCTAATTCTTTATATGAACGCATTCATAATGCGTGTCAGATAGTTATAATAGACGCCGCTATTCAGGTGGCGATCGAAGACGCCATGTTGCGATAACATACTAAACTCCGTTGCCTTATCCACATAGATCAAATGGCGTTGTTCGTAACGATTATGTACTACAACGAACTCCATACAGAATGGTATTAATATTTTGAGATTAAAGTGCCTAATAGAATTAGGACTACAACAGAATACACTTCAACAACTTCTTGCTTCTTATCTAAAGCGTACAAAAATCAGCAAAGAATTTCTACTATCGCTGCCGTATCTGTAATACATCTACACCTCTTATTTTCACTAAGCTCTGGAGCAGTTCTCGGTAAAAAGCACACGGTTTCTCTACAGAAAAACCCATAATTAGACTGAAACACTAATTCCTTGAAGAGCATAGACAATAGTAGCTGCATGATTTAAGCGATATGCGTTACGTTTTTTCTTGGCTGAAGGTTATATCTCATTCTGTCAGGCAAACTGATCGCCTTGCCTCCTTAAGTTATATTAGCGCCACTGAAGATGAATGTAAAGAGCTTATTGCGATCAATGATGGTTATTAAAAATTAAAAAAGGGAAGTTAAGCCGAACTTCTAAATAATCGCGCGAGCAAGCGGTGTACAACCCCTCTTTAACCATATTTCTTAACTTCTTGCTACAAAATACAGTGATTTTGGTTTTTGAAATGCAATAGCAAAATATTCCTGGGCGCACAGTGTACATGCTATTGAGTACGCAAAATAACTAATGTACTGCTTTCACTCTCCAAAGGCATCAAAACCGAAAGTTAAAGTTGAGTTGCGTATGGAAGCGCGCCCCTGGCTAACAGAGATATATGATACCAATAATAAAGATCTTGATGCTTTGTTAGCAAGGTTATTAGCCAAGTATCATCTGCAGAAATAAAAAAGTTAGAGAAAGAGCGAGAGACGGGTGGAATTCTATACCTTATCGTTAGTGCACTGCTATAAACAAGAACGATGAATTCGAATTAAATGAACTTTTGCAACAGTGAAGCTACGAAGTTGACGTATGAAGTACTGCGCTTCGAGAAAAACAACTATTTCAATGATATTTAATCAGCTTTTCCTCGTCTTCTCAGAAAAGCTGGAACCGGATAAATGGATTTGATCTGCTAGTTTTTGGTGATAATAACGTCCAATGTAAGGATATAGAACTGATTTCATGAAGCATTATCGCAGATCTTAACCTAACCGTCATACACCAAATTTTTAATATAATTCACGTGAACGTCAAGATAATGATAGTAGTGTTACAATTAGTATTGATTTCTATTAATAATAAAAATTATAATAATATATTATATTTATATAACTAATCGTTTTAATAGATTAAATTATACGTTTTTTTGAACTATAGATAAAATCCATAAATAATTTTTATAAAAGCAAATATTTTTATCCATATTTGATAATTGCATATTATATTTCATAACCGTAAAATTTTTACTAAATTTTTTCTTTATATTTAATTTGTCAATTTGGTTTTTATAACAAAGTTTTATTAATGAAATTAACTAAATTATGACAAATATATTTTAGGATATTTCTTTGAATAATAAAAAATTAAATTTGACCGCTTTAACTGCATTAGTATTAAGCTCAATGGTTGGAGTAGGTGTTTTTAGTTTGCCGCAAAATATGGCTAAAATCGCTAGCCCATTAGCACTTATGATAGGTTGGAGTATTACAGGTATCGGTATTTTATTTTTTGCCATATCTTTACTATTGCTTTCACGTATTAGACCTGATTTAGATGGAGGAATTTATTCTTATGCTAAAGAAGGCTTTGGCGAACTAGTTGGTTTTTGTTCAGCCTGGGGATACTGGTTATGTGCTGTTATTGCTAATGGTTCCTATTTAGTTATCGGCTTTACAGCCCTGAGTTTTTTTACTGATCACTCAGATGATATCATTTTTGGTGATGGCAATACTTGGCAATCTTTGATCGGAGAATCTATCTTCCTATGGGTTATTCATTGGTTAGTATTAAAAGGTACACAAACTGCCGCCGAGATCAATAAATTAGCAACTTTAGCTAAATTAATTCCTATTAGCCTATTTATCATTTTAGCTATTTTAGCGTTTAATATAGACATATTTAAATTTGACTTTACCGGTATTGAAATGGGTATGCCAATTTGGCAACAAGTCAAAAATACTATGCTAATTACACTATGGGTATTTATTGGTATCGAAGGGGCAGTAGTTCTTTCAGCGCGTGCTCAAAGACGTAAAGATATTGGTTTAGCAACGTTACTTGCCGTAATCTCAGCTTTAACTATTTATATAGTAATCACCTTACTTTCATTAGGCATCGTTCCAAGATCAGAATTCTCTGAAATGAAAAATCCCTCTATGGCATCACTTATGATTAATATGATTGGAAATTATGGCGAGATTATCATTGCAGCAGGTTTGATTATTTCTGTTTGCAGTACTTATTTAAGCTGGACAATAATGGCAACAGAAATTCCTTATATCGCTTCACTCCATGGCTCATTTCCTAAAATATTTAAATGTCAAAATAAAAATAACACCCCATCCTCATCTCTTTGGTTTACAAACGGCGCCGTACAGTTAACATTAATATTAATTTGTTTGAGTGGTAGCAACTACAATATTCTATTAATAGTAGCCTCAGAAATGATTTTAGTTCCTTATTTTTTAGTGGGTGCTTTTTTAAGCAAAATCTCTTTTAAAAATGCTAATAAAAGATTACTTATTATTGGTACAGTAACCAATTTATATAGTTTATGGTTACTTTATGCTTCAGGAACAATTAATCTACTTTTATCTATTGTTCTTTACATGCCTGGCTTATTTATCTTTCTCTATGCTCAAAATCAATATAATAATAAACCACTTAGTCTATTAGAAAAAAGCTTCATAACAGTGATTATTTTCTCTTCTATACCAGCACTTTGGTATTTGCTTTATATTTAATTAAAGAGATTTTTTAAAAAATAATTGTTAACAGATAATTAAGTTAATAACTTATTATTATAGAATAAGTTATTAACTTAAGAAGTTATATTTCTGGTCAAAATCTTATTAGTTATTTAACTATAAAAGTATCTTTTACTAAATTAAGTTTAAACCATAGTTTTATATAGTTACTATTAGCAACTAATAAAATTAGCAATTTCTTATAAGCAGCTCTAAGAGAATAATTTTAATAAAAGTAAAATTAATTAATCACTATCTTTCATAGTTTATACTTAACTAACAGTTAGCACATTTAATCATTTTATGATTAAAAATCAGTTTTACTTTAATGAGTTTAATACTATTAAATATTATATTTCTTATTTAACTTTTATTAAATAAATAAGAACTATTCTTTTCTGTGAAAATATCTTTCATTTAAAATAAAAATAACAATATTTTTTTAAAAAAATAGTGCTTTTATTTTTTATTCAAGAAATAAAAGGTTAAAACTATAACTAATTTATTAGTGACTAGTTTATTATTAATATTTTATTTACTTCAATTCAGTACTCATCTATAAAATAGATATATAAATTTTTTTAGAAAAGATTTAATTGTTTTGTACGTTTAAAATACTTACTAAAGATCAAACAGTTCCCTAAGAACTGTAGCAAAATAGCTTTTTAAAAGTACACGACATTCTATCCCCTCACCAAATATTTTAACATTAAAATCAATAATTATCCAAATTCTTTGGTTAAAGGACAATTATATATGAGCCTTCTCCATCACACAGCCATATTAATTAACAATATAGCTACTAAACTGATATAGTTGAAGAAAATATCTTAATGATAAGGCTCCATCATCAGGCAACTATAACACCTAAAATAAGAGGTACTCTTCAGGCAAACGAAGAGCAAAGCCTACGTCTACTTTAGTTAAGCTTATGGGACATCCAAACTTACCCGTTACTAAATGGTCAAAATGAGATGATGCTAATCATCGACTATGTTAACAAAGGTTATTGGTATAAAACTCCTTATACTATATGAAGTATTTCTGCTACAGAGCAGAGATTGCGATGAACACACAAGCAGTCATATAGATCAAAGAGACTACTTTCTTATTCCCTCCAAACATAAAGCTGCAGCTAATTAATTAGCTCGATAACAATTTTCGGATTATATTGATTCATGCATTGAAGTAACTCATTTCATTTTATGATGCTTATATTGTTACAGTAAACATATTATCCACTCCGGACATTCATTAGGATTACAGCTATATTTTGTTATAAAACCTCCTATTGCAGAAAAATATTTAAGAATCTTACTGGAGGTTCTCTAATAAAATTACATCACAAGGATAAATTGTTTAGTTATCTGCTATGTATGTTAAATAGCTTGACTTCACTGGAATCAGCGAAACAAACAGGCATTGATTTAAAACAGCATTTAGATAGGCATCAATATTTTCTTGCTTCAGCAGTAACCAGGCAACATTAATGTACTAAAATAGTATTATTGAAGTCGACGAAATATTTTTTCTTGATGTTTTAAATGGAATCATTGCTTCTTGTATAGTAAAGCTAGAAAACGCGCGGGAGAGAAGAAATAAAAAAAAGAATGAATTCCGAACTTAATCCCACAAAGATCTGGAGAAGTTATTTATGTGAGCGATGAGATTCTTAAATAATTTAATGTAAAGTGTGTTAGCCGTTTTCTTGAGCTTATCATAAATAAAGAGTCCATCGTTTATTTGAATGGGAGCTAAATGATAAAAAACCTCTTTACCAGCAAACATGAAATTACCAACAATCGCCTAATAATATTGGTAATCAGATAGTTATTTATAATATGAATTATATATTCAAACTGTGAACAGTGATTTTTAGCCGATTAAAAAGATCAATTAAATAGATTTCATGGTATGGAATCGTTTTATTTATTAAAATATCTGACCTTGAAAAGATTGTTTGAAATCACAACAATTGAATGTAGAGGTGACTACAAATTGCCATGTGAGCAAAGTGACAACCTTTACTAATATAATCTAATAATCACAGCCATATTCTCTATCGTTTTCTGACGATACTGTTGCCTGCTCAGGAAGTTGTAGTCGCTTTTCTGCGAAAAACATTTTCTCCCTATTAACGATCTAATGTGGTAATCACGTAAATTTCTAAACCCGTTAATATCTCGATCTGATCTGGATTCCTGTTTGTGCAGTTATGAAATGGAAATCTGGTTTAAATGAAATAAGAGAAAAGCTACGAAGCCGAACATAAAGCCCTTAAAGCTACTAACCTGCTTATTTGCACGTAGATGTGAAATATCTCTTCCGGAAATATAAATAAAACTTTATGGCGTTATCTTTTTATAGGCATAGATCACGTCACTTAATGGGTTTTATTCACCTTTACAATGCCAAGACCGTGGTTAATATTTGACACTTCTTACGTGATTTTAATCGAGGATGCCCTATAACTATCTATCGGATACTTATAGATAATGGAAAAGAATTTATAAAACATTTTTGGTCTGCAAAAATGTTCAGCATTGGAAAATAGGATTAGAGTGTTTATGTACAGAGGCTTGGTATAGAATACTGACTTAGTCAGTCTCTATATCTTCAAATAAAATGGTATAGTTGATCTATCTAATGAGTGAATAGAAAATAGTCTACAAACCATTATTAATTCTAGTTATGAGCTTGAGATTAGTCTATATTGACATGCTCTTGTTATATAAACAGAAATTACTCAAATCAAATATTAGGGAGTAAACTCCATTGCAACCGTATAAAAATTAGTTCAAAGTTAAACCTAAATTATAAAATTCATAATATCTTCCAAGAACTGATAATTAACAATTATCCGATTAAAAAAAAATTTTTGCAAATTAGCACATAAAATAAAAAAAGGAAATCAATAGCTAATGAGAGAGCTTAACTAGCTTGTTTAGCATCTCTATTATAATCACAATTTTTTGCTAGTAATAAGTTTCAAGGAAGCGTAGCTTATAATATGCGCTGTTCTAATCTATCATCCTGAATTATTAGAATCAAGTGCAATAATATAATAACTAATAAAGCACTAATTAAGTTAATCGAGTTCTACGTATTAGTTTACGACAAAATATTGAGTTATTTGATAGTACTAATTCTATTTTTATTAGGCAAATACTTGAACCTAATAAAAAGTCAGTTAAAGATCAGGAGATCTGCCTGGTGACAATCTTAACAAGAAACTCTCTCATTAGATCTCAATCTTGGAGAAGTCATTTCTCGCGAGGTAAATGGAAATTACTATTCTAAAATCAGTAAGAACTCAGCGTCAATATCATTTTTTACTTCTTTTTCATAACGCTATAATATTAAATTAAACCTGAACAATTCAGTAAAAAGAAATAAGAATGGAAAAGTTACGCTTATTTTTGGTTGTAAATAATACAAACTTAACAAAACCCCATTAATTTACCCAATTATATTTCTTGAAGCTTGATGCGTAGAGAAAGATGATGGATTAAAATTAATCTCTACCTTAAAGTTCAATCAAGCATTAATACTCTTTCGTAACCGGTAAATAAAATTCGTTTTCTCATTGGCTAAGAAGAGGGGAGACCCTTTCGATAAAAAATCATAATGACAACTGATTAGCAATTTACTAATATTCTATTTTTAAGCCTGTGATATTAAGAACAGAAACTACTGCATTAACTGCAAATAACAAAATTATAAGTTTATTTCGGCGATCTTGGGTTAAGGAGATAAAATGATCAAATTAGGTATTGTGATGGATCCAATCTCAACTATAAAAATTAAAAAAGATAGTAGTTTCGCTATGCTATTAGAAGCACAACGCCGTGGATATGAAATTCATTATTTACAAATGAACGATCTCTATTTATTACAAGGCGAAGCATACGGACATACCAAACAACTAGTTAACATTAAACAAGATACTACACAATGGTATGAATTTAGCGCTGAACAAGACATTGCTCTGAAAAATCTTGATGTTATTTTAATGCGTAAAGATCCCCCTTTTGATATTGAATATATTTATTCTACATATATCCTTGAAAGAGCAGAACAAGCAGGTAGTTTAATTGTCAATAAACCTCAAAGCTTACGGGATTGTAACGAGAAACTATTTACTGCTTGGTTTTCTAAGTTAACACCTGAAACACTAGTAACTCGAAATAATAAAAAATTGCGTGAATTCCATCAAAAATATGGTGATGTCATATTTAAACCTCTCGATGGAATGGGTGGCGCGTCCATCTTCCGTCTAATGAAAGATGATCCTAATGTTAGTGTCATTATTGAAACATTAACCCAACATGAGCAGCGTTTCTGTATGGCTCAGAATTATTTACCTGCTATTAAGCAGGGAGATAAACGGGTATTGGTTATCGATGGTGAACCAGTTCCTTATTGCTTAGCTCGTATTCCGGCTCAAGGTGAAACGCGAGGAAATTTAGCCGCCGGAGGGTATCCTGAAGCAAGACCATTGACCGAAAGTGATTGGAAAATCGCCAGAACGGTCGCACCTATTTTAAAAAAAAAGATTAATTTTTGTTGGATTAGATATCATTGGTGATCGCTTAACTGAAATTAATGTCACTAGTCCTACCTGTATACGTGAAATTGAAACAGCATTTTCGAATATATCAATCACAGGTATGTTATTTAATGCAATTGAAAAACGACTGACTGCAAAATAATAAGTTAACTACAATTAACTAACTAATAAAATAGGGATGATGATAAATATTTTCTATTGTTAGAAAACATTAATGGCGTACAGTTAGCCTAAATTAAAAGTTAAATAACTACAAATATATTTTATTAATTATTTTAAACCTTAATTTAAGTATATTTTATTGATAACTCAAAAAATAAGTTTAATAACTATTAATTTATAAAACCACTTTTTCAATGCCATACTAAAGTTAGCTAGATCCGTATTTTTAAAAAGTCAATGGTTTATATCTGTGAACATAATAAAAGGTGCTATCGATCTTGTTATCAACAGCCTATTTAACAAATTTTAAATAATTATTATTTAAAATTTAAATATAAAACGACAGAATACGATTATATAACTGAATTAAGTCAACTGGTTTTTTCTGTTGTATCCCGCTGATCAATTGCATAATCTAGTTATTTTATTCTATATTCAGCACAATAATTGTATTTATGCCTTAAAACTTTATAATGAGAGCATTATTACTGTCACATCTTCTCCGGAAGATAATATAGTTTTTTTTAAATAATTCGACTTTAACTTTGAAGAAATCTTTCATAGACTGCAATGGAACTTACTATCAAATATTGATTTAGTAATTCTTGATTCTATAATCAATCATAATTGATGTAGAGTGATCTTAAACTCTTTATCAGAATTAAAATGATAGCTTTATAACACATCTTCCCATTCACACATTAAATTGCTAGACCATATCATTTATTTGAGGATGTATCGTCGGCATAATTCGTTGTTTTATGCCAAACTCTTTACAAAAAACGGGTAAATTGCTGTTTTCTGGCCGGCGGCTAAACGTTTTTTTTCAGAGCAAAAGTCAGTCTATAAATTTTGCTATTGTCTATAAGTATCCGATATATAGCTATGGCATCATTAATTAAGGTAACGTAAAAATCGTCGAGCACTGTGCATAATTTTAGTCTTGCAAAGACAAATAAAATCTATCTAGTGACGCGATCTATACTTATGAAAAGATAAGGTCGTTAAGTTTCGTTTAGTATTTGCAAAAATATTTCAATATACGTGTAGATAACCAGGCTCGTAACTTTTAAACACTTTATATCTCAGTTCAGTATTTCTTCCTATATTTTATACAAATTCCCTCTGTGCCTGCATAAACAGCGATGAAGTTCTCGCATAACTTCCCAGTAAATCTCATTAAAAAGAAAATGTTTTTCACAAGAAAACGATTACAGTTTTCTGAGCGAGTGAAAGCCTCGTTCTAAAAATAATAGGAAGAATATAGCTGTTATGATGAATATGATCTAATTTTGCCTTTTATCAAAAGTAAATTCGAATATACCATAACGCTTAGCTAAAGTAGATGTAGCCTGTTTACTGACTTGAATAGCACCTCTGATTTTAAGTATTGTAATTGCCTGATGATGGAGCCTAATCATCATGATATTTTTGCTATCAACTATATCAATCAATAGTCATCTTGATATGAATAAGGAATACGCGAAAATGGTCTATATAATAATTTTAGACCAAACAGTGAATCATAGTTATTTTTGATGTATGGAATTTCAGAGAAAATGGCAGTATTCCTGCTGATTGATTTCGTTATTAACGTTAATAACATTAATAACAGAAAGAGATATACCATGAAATTTAGTCCTACAGATATCTGTGAAAGCAGATATTACTGTAATTCTTTTCATGAATGCATCAATAATTGGTGTGCCAGACTAACTGATAGAACTTCTATTGAGGCGAAGCTCAAAACCATACTGCGAATAACCTACTCAACTCTACCTTGTCGACAGGCTCATCTATCGACAATAAAGATTATCTGCCACAGTGAATCATGCAGACTGGTATTAACGATGTTAAGATTAAAATACTTAAGATTAGGGAATCGTAGCAGCAATGGAATATGTTTTAATAGCTTTTTTCTATCTCATTATCTGAGGCGTGAAAAGTAGCGAAAAATTGTTACTCTGGAGTATATCCGGCAAGGAATATCTACCAGTGATTTTCATTAAGCTCTTGGAAAATTCTTTGTAAAAATTATATGTCTCTCCTGAAGGTATCTCATCAGCAGATTAGAACAGCTATGACTTGAATAGCATAGGTAATGGAGAAGTGCTGCCTACATGATTTAAGTGATATGCGTTACGTTTATTTCTTGGCTAAAAAGCATATGCCGTTTTTTCATGGACGCTGATTACCTTTTTCTTCTGCTCATTATTGGCATCACTGAGCATAGATGTGTAATAAAGCAATTCTAATCAAAGATGCTTATGAAGAGTCAGAAATAGTACTGGGCTGAACTTTTCAATGGCTTATTAGGGGGATAACTTAACTATATCTCCCAGCCCCTAAGCACAGGAGAACACTGTTCTAGGTTTTGGAATTCAATAATAAAGATACTCCCAGACATGCAGCATAAATGCTATTGAGTACACAAAATAACTAATGTTCTAGCTTCACTCTCCAAATGCATGTGGCACAGAAAGTTAATGGTGAGCTGCGTGAGCTCTTCTTAGCTAAAAGAAGAGCTGCGATGCGACAATAAAGTTCTGATATGTTGTTAGCAACATTTTTAACAAAGTATATCCTGCAGCGATGAAAAAGTTTGGAGATAGGGAGAAGAGCTGCTGGAATTTTATGCCTTCCCTTTAGTGAACTAGTATGAATAAGAAAAATGAATTCGGGTTGAATCAATTTTTGCGATAGTAAAGCTATTAAGTCGATACGCGAAGAAGTGTTGTTCAAGAAAAACAACCTTTTCAATGCTATTTAAGTTGCTACAGTCTTCTTAAGAAACTGGAACTAGCTAATTAGATGAACCCTATTTAACTCTGTAAATGACATCCAATTTAAGAATAGAAAACAGATTAACGAAGCATCAGAGTGAAATATAATTTGACCGTTATATACCAGATTTACTAACAACTCTAAAATAAATACTTAGAAAATAATTTATAAAAACGTATATCCCACCTAACTAAATTACTTTTCACCATTGATGACAACTCGAATAAATTTCTTAAAAACACAGTGAAAGTGTTAATGTAAGAACACATCTTTTTATAAAGCGAATACTTATATGCATAATTTGTGTCATGATGTAGTATCCGGAGGAGGATTATTGCTATAATTCTCTTGAATTTTCTCCCCAGTCATTTTTTTGCTAAAGTTGCAAGTTAAAAGTCTACAGTTTATGCGATTTTAAAGCTATCGAGCAGTGGTTAGCATAGCAGGTTCATATTTTGCTCGATTGCAATTAGCAATATATTACTTTTACTATCCCTCATCTTTTTTGCCTTTTCAATAATAACTGGTTTGTACGACTCAACGCTCTGTTTTAGGCCGCTACTCTCAGCTATGCCGCAGTGGAGACATAAACATAGAATAAAATTAGTATCTTCTGTGCCTTACCAGACTTGTGGTTAACAACTCAATTAATATTCGCATACACATCTCTCTGTCACCATATGGAAGTTTGAATGTTAAGCATACTACTGTATACTGTGAGTTGCTTTTCAAAAAAGAACGGTCTAAAAATCTAATAAAGCGTTATCATTCAACTACTGTGTCATTCACAACTATGACCTAATATAAATTCCAGTAGTCTTCCTGATCTGTAGTAAATTCGTGCCAGAAAAGCAATATCAACTTCCCATGAAAGCATAAGGGGGCTGTTGGAAAATACACTTCGCTAAAAAGATAAAATTGGAGTGGCATAGCGTGAAATATCTTCGGCACTATATATTAGTCATGCTTCAGATAGGCGTTATAATATGGTGCGTTATTATAGTTTCTTATCTAATCGTAAACGAGCCTCACTACTACCGAAGGTGTAGTGAGGCGATGAAGATGATGGCTTTAAAAAATTATAGTTTAGCCTGTCTAATGAAAAAATTATTTCTACGCGTAGATCTGCACTATCGCATTCTGTTTGGCGATAGGGTATTTTTATTGATTTTTACGTTCCTAAAACAGGTACGGAATTGTTTTTAAAACCAATGCATAAAATGGAAAATAATAATTATTGGATCAAATCTAGCATTAACATCTATAAAATTAGTTCATTAAATTAAGTAATCCATATTTCGATAAAATTTTAATTTATAATAGACCAAAGTAAACCGATCCTTATCCTTTTGTTAAAAGGATAATTTCTCTCTCTTTAAGAAGAGAGATTCAATTTTCTAACTATTAAATCAAAATTTTTTCTCTCTTAAAAACACCTTTAATATTGCCAGAAGTGAAGCCTTTCGAATCATTAAGTACTGCTTAGTTCAAGATATCGTTACGTTTATACATCAAGCATATTTAGGTCTTTATCTTGAACATCAGTTGAATATTCCTATCAAGAATCCTTACTTTACAGTAAGTTTTCTGATTAAATCAGATGTTTTCATCGGTTATTTCTTTCATACTTAGTCTACTAGACAATGTCATTAATATGACAGCCTTTAACCAGTAGGTGCCGTCCACTCCGGTCCTCTCGTACTAGGAGCAGCCCCCTCAATCTTCCTTCGCCCACGACAGATAGGGACCGAACTGTCTCACGACGTTCTAAACCCAGCTCGAGTACCACTTTAAATGGCGAACAGCCATACCCTTCCTGGACCTACTTCAGCCCCAGGATGTGATGAGCCGACATCGAGGTGCCAAACACCGCCGTCGATATGAACTCTTGGGCGGTATCAGCCTGTTATCCCCGGAGTACCTTTTATCCGTTGAGCGA
>JBQMRO010000020.1:0-826 GCA_052174475.1 Arsenophonus sp. NC-CH8-MAG3 | reverse complement strand
TCACCTTCTTCACACAATAATATGTGTTGCAGTGAGCTGTTATGAAAAATTAAAAAATAATTCCATTCGTGAAAGTCAAGTAACAAACGTTTTTTTCCGGCTGTGAACAGAATTCCTACTTCACAGTTGTGTTTCCCCTCTTCCTCCACGAGTCCGACGGTGACAAACTTGTTACAGCTGATAGGATACACGAAAGACAAATAAACGTGACTACCTTCCATCGTGACTGACTGACTGACTGACGCGAAGCGGCTCTGGTTTGAGGTAGTGGTGGGGCGAACATTACGTCAATCTATGAACTGTATTCGACAATGGTGTATATTGCACGATCGGATCGTGTATGACCAAAGCGTACGCGGTAGTGATAGTTGGGAAATTTTCACTCGATTCGAATTCTAAACGTACGTCGACGGCGGCCGACTTGAACGTTTCTTCTTGTCTAGAACAATCGATTACAAACAGTGGATAGTGTGTTATAAACATTTCAGGTGTTAAAAGCGATGTTTATGTTTTGTCGGTGGTAGTAAGGATATTGAAAACGTGCGTACATGTCATACAACAAGGCATAACGATCTTTCGCGATATCCTGGTTCAGGTTATCGTACGGATAGTATTTGTCATTCAAGAAGAGGCTGACATTAACCAGTTTACAATGATCGAATCTGGACATGTTTTTTTCTATATCATTCTTTCGTGCTGTTTGAAAGGTTAACACAACGTATCGCGGTTTCTCCAGCTGTGATGACGTATTAATTAGAACTGCTAATTGGGTAAAAAAGAGTAGTGGTAAAGGAGAAATTAATCCATTAGAAATTCTTCGCTGGCC
>JBQMRO010000019.1:0-1105 GCA_052174475.1 Arsenophonus sp. NC-CH8-MAG3 | reverse complement strand
ATATTTTGCTAAATGCTCTTTTAGGAAAGCTAAACGTTTGCTAGCATCTGTTGCGTAAAGGCTATTTGGGTAAAAATGAATTAGTTGTTTAAAATCTTTAAAGGCCACAATTGCATGTTGCCTGAATTGATCAAATTTCTTGGGGGTCATATTTAAATTTAAAAATATTTAAAATGAATTATTTCTTGTTCTTTACTCATTGCCTAGGACATGGTTTATTAGTTTGGAACCTTATGTAAATTGTTTACTTTAACTATTTATTAATAACTTGACTTTTTTCTTAATAGATTATGTTCTTTTAATTATGCTTTTACTTCTTTTGAATTATTATTTGCCCTGTAACCCTTATAATTTGGTATCTTAATTGCATATCATCAATTGTCAAAAGATTGGTTCCAAACCTCTAACTTATTTGCTTAATAAAATTCCTCAAAATACATAAGATCTATTCCATAATGCCCCAGATTGATAATTTTGCATAAGTTATTCCTTTTATGTCCCATATTATAATTAATTTAGTTAAATATTGTGTTTTTTTAGTAATTATGTTTAATGATATGACCATTTTAAGTTTTCTGTTCTAATCTTATAATCCGATTATATGTAATTGAGTTATAGCAGAAAAATGTGTTTTCTATACTAGAGGAATCAAAGGTCAGCACAAAACAAATCTAGTAGAGAGAACTTATTGTAGGATGTTTCTGACCATAACTCGGTTACTTGTTATTGGTTTTGAACAAATAAGGTATCATCATGTTTATAATAAAATACTTAACATTATGATAATAAATTGTTATTTAATCATGTTAAAATTTACAGAGCTATTAGTAATTAAAAAATTAAAGTAGGAGCCATTTTGAAATGAATCAAATGATAATATTGATAATTTTTGTTGTTGTAGGACTTTAAGTAGCCAATCACTATGCTAAATTTTAATTAATTAGAATTAACTGTTTTTAAAATATACATTTTTATATTAAAAATGTAAAATGGCAGATAGTCAGCAAACAAAGCGTTTTTGGACACATATTTACAAAAACTTTTTTCTTATTTTTCAATGTAGATTCATCTCCTTAAGTATTTCCTTTCTTTGTGAATCACCCTG
>JBQMRO010000018.1:0-946 GCA_052174475.1 Arsenophonus sp. NC-CH8-MAG3 | reverse complement strand
AAATAGTATATATAACTTATTTTTTAAACTCCATTTACACTTTGCTATTTAACAAGATAGATTTTAATTTTTATTAAGTTTTTTATTATTTTAAATTGTCGTATTGAATGTAATAATTTTTATTGTTATACATTTAAATAATTTTATAAATGAAGACAAGTTTGATTCTAGGCTAGGGCATGTAAGGTAGAAGCTGCCAGAGATGATATGTTTTCTGGGAAAAAGATAAATTTTACAGAAAATCGTGCTGTGTTACATATTGCTTTACGTAATCGTAGCAATAAACCAATTGAAGTTGATGGAAGTGATGTCATGCCTGAAGTTAACAAAGTATTAGCTCACATGAAGGAATTTACAAATCAGGTAAGGAATAAATTGTGTTATCCTTAATAATACATATTTCCTTAATGAGTAAAATCAATACAGTTTTTTGCTATTCTTCAGGAATTCATAGTATAGATTTTATGAATCCGTATCATTTTAATAAAATGGGATGCAGATATTCTACGACAGTGATGGTCTAAAATGGAATTTGTGTAAGATTAAAAGAATTTTTGTAGTTTACAGTTCTAAATCATTTTCTGAAAGAGCAGTCACACATTTTGCTAGGAAGGTGTGTTTGTTTTTAAGTCCTGTTTGTTTATTACTTATTAAATATTAAACAAAATATATTTGACTTCTCTTTATTTGCAGAGATATCTTTAGCCTGTGATATAATTATATATAATTAGAGCACATACAAAATATAGAAAACTTTTTGAATTAAGTTGTTCTGATTTGGTAACACAACATATTTCCCTGTATATGAGTATATGTATGAATAATATAAAATTTTACTGATTGCAGTTGCTGAGAATTTATTCAAAATAAATAGTAATAATAATTTAAAACAATTATTAGAAAACATTATAAATCAATATCCTGGTTATTTTTAATATTAAACTTG
>JBQMRO010000017.1:0-358 GCA_052174475.1 Arsenophonus sp. NC-CH8-MAG3 | reverse complement strand
ATAAGGATCGGTACCTGGATTAGCTTCCAACATACTAAGCAAACCTATCTGAAATTTATTTGCAATAGATTAATGAAAATTATAAAAATTAATGACTCAGGGATTACGAAAGTGAAACCTGTTATTATAAAAGTACAGATGTTTACAAGCATGTTACTAGAGGACTGGAGAAAATGATACAGGAATTAAGAAAATTATAGCCATTGCAAAAGAAGCCTTTATTAAGAAAAAGTGTTACTTTGCAAACTTGGTTTTGAAAGAAAGACTGGTTAACTGGTGTAAATGGAATGTGCTATTCTACAGCTATAAATGTTAAATTTTTTGAAAAAAAGATAAGAATAAACCTTTTGAAAGGTGG
>JBQMRO010000016.1:0-111358 GCA_052174475.1 Arsenophonus sp. NC-CH8-MAG3 | reverse complement strand
TCTACCGCAGAAGACCAGAATCGAATAAGGGAATTTAACCTTGTTGATACTTTTAGTAAACAGTATCTAATTTAAGAATGGAGAACAGATTCACGAAATATCAGAACAGATACCTGATCGGTTATATACTAGATTTTCTAATAACTCATTATTGAAATAATCCACGAAATAAATCAGTAATATACGCTATTCATCTCCAAAACCACATATACTAGAAAGAAGCATAACTCCTTTTATCTATGTTAAAAGGAGAGCTGAACAACAGAAAAGTGTTACTGAATTAAAAGCAAATAATTATGTAGTTTGATTGGTTAATTAAACAAAAAATAGGGCTTGCCATTAATATCGCTGAACCTATTAATGTTATTTTAACATGTCTACTAGATTGATTGAATAACCAATATAGTTGGCTGGTGTCATTTTTTTTAAACGATTTTTTTTTGATTGTGGTAAATCTAAGCTATCAATAAACGCTTTGATATCTTTTTCTGTAGCGCAGTTGCCGCGGGTTAAAGTTTTTAATTTTTCATAAGGCTTTTCAATTCCATATCGACGCATAACAGTTTGAATAGCTTCAGACAGTACTTCCCAATTAGCATCTAATTCAGTTTGTAAATTTTGCTCATTAACTTCTAGTTTGCTTAATCCATTTAAGGTTGATTGATAGGCTACTAAAGCATAAGCAATACCAACGCCTAAATTACGTAGTACTGTTGAATCAGTGAGATCACGTTGCCAACGTGAAATTGGTAACTTATTTGCCAGATGATTTAATAGAACATTAGCTAGTCCGAGATTACCTTCAGAATTTTCAAAATCAATCGGGTTAATTTTATGCGGCATAGTTGATGAACCAATTTCACCAGCAACAGTTTTTTGTCTAAAATGATTAAGAGCAATATAACCCCAGATATCCCAATTAAAATCAATTAAAATATTATTAAAACGAATAATACAATTAAATAGTTCAGCAATGTAGTCATGAGGTTCAATTTGGGTTGTGAACGGATTCCATTTGATGCCTAATGAAGTGACAAACTCTTCGCTGAACAAATGCCAGTTTATATCAGGATAAGCGGATAAATGGGCATTATAATTACCCACTGCACCATTAATTTTTCCTAAAATTTCTATTTTTTCAAGCTGTCGATATTGTCGCTCCATACGATAAACAACATTAGCAAACTCTTTACCTATAGTAGTTGGTGTTGCTGGTTGACCATGGGTTCTTGATAGTAGTGGCAAAGCACGATAAAGATGTGCTATCTCTTTTAGAGTATTAATAATTTTTTGCCATTGAGGAAGAACTACTTCATCACGAGTGGTTTTTAGTATTAACGCATAAGAAAGATTATTAATATCTTCAGAGGTGCAGGCAAAATGAATAAATTCAGTTACTTTTTTAAGTTCAGGGATGGCTGCTATTTTTTCTTTTAGAAAATATTCAACTGCTTTTACATCATGATTAGTTGTTTTCTCAATTTGTTTGATCTGAATTCCATCATTTTCATTGAAGTTAGCTATAATTTGCTCAAGATAAGCATTTGTTTCGATACTAAATTCTGGTACTTCTTTAATGCCAGCACATGCTGCTAATTTTTGTAACCAGCGCACCTCTACTTGTATACGATATTTTAGCAAAGCAAATTCACTAAAAATTGGACGTAATAACCTAACTTTATTACTGTAGCGACCATCAATTGGTGATACAGCAGTCAGTGAAGATAATTCCATTGATAATGATTTCCAATTTATTAATAATGAGCAAGAATATTTTTTGCTTGATTGATTAAACGTTGTCGCGAAAACATTAATTGTAGTCGGCTTCCAGCAACTTGTTGCCATAAAACAGCACTACGAATGCCAGTAAAAAGTAATGCTCGTACTTTAGCTTGTATCAAGGTGTTTTGTAGAATATCAGGAGAACCCGTTACCTTAATACGGGGGCCAATAGGACTAATAACATCTACATAAATACCTGCTAGCGCATTAAAAATACCAGTACACATAGGTTCAAAATATTTTTTTTTCTCTTGAAGTAATTTAACACGTCGTTTAAGTTCATCACTTGCAGGTGAATTTTTTCTTAGTCGGCGCTCTAATCCAATAAGACTTAATAAGTAGCGGGTTAAATCTGAGGAAATCGTACTACCTGAAGTGGTAAGTATAGCAAGTAGAGTATTTAACCCAATGCTAAGATTTTCCTCGTTATTGCCATAAACAGCTAATGTAGATGTTGGATTAATATTTAGTGTGCTATTAATCATCACTTCTGCCGCATTATCGTTAATTTTACCTTCATGAGCCAATTGCTGAACTAGGCGGCATGCTTGGCAAATACCCGCAAATGCAAGAGTAATATTATAAAAATTTTTGCTCACATTGACTCCTGAATACGTGTTTCAATAACACCACCGCCTAAACAAATTTCACCTTGATAAAAAACTGCCGACTGACCAGGTGTAATGGCTGCAATAGGGTAGTCAAATTGTACAGCGACTTTATTGTTAGTAAGTAGCTTAATTGTACAGGGAATATCTGGCTGTCGATAACGCGTTTTAACAGTGCATTGATTGATTTTATTTAATATTTCTGGATTAATCCAATGGATTTGTTGAACGATAAGTCCTGTGGACATTAAACGTGGGTGGTTATGGCCTTGTGCAACAATTAGGTAATTATTTTTAATATCTTTGTTGACAACAAACCAGGGATCGTTATTAGTTTTTTTTACACCACCAATACGTAACCCTTTACGTTGACCTATCGTATAATACATTAAACCTGCATGTTCACCTAAAATTTTGCCGTCAACTGTTATTGTTGCACCTGGTTTAGTCGGTAGATAACGAGCGAGAAAGTCACAAAATTTACGTTCACCAATAAAACAAATTCCTGTTGAGTTTTTCTTTTTGGCTGTAATTAAACCAATTTTTTCAGCGAGAACACGAACGGCTGATTTTTTTAGTTCACCAATTGGGAAAAGACTTCGTGCTAGTTGATTTTGATCTAAAGGATAAAGGAAATAGCTCTGGTCTTTATTTTTATCTAAACCACGTAATAATTGATAGTGTCCAGCAACAGTTTTACGTCTAGCGTAGTGGCCAGTGGCAATATAGTCTGTTGCTAGATTTTCAATGGCAAATTCCAGAAATACTTTAAATTTAATTTCTTTATTACACAGAATATCGGGATTCGGTGTTCGACCAGCTTTATATTCAGCAAGAAAATGGACAAAAACATTTTCCCAATATTCAGCGGAAAAGTTAACGGTATGCAGCTCTATATCTAGTTTATCGCATACCAATTGTGCGTCGGCAAGATCGATAGCTGCTGAGCAATACTCTTCAGTATCGTCTTCTTCCCAATTTTTCATGAATAGACCGGCAACCTGATAACCTTGTTGTTTTAATAGGTAAGCGGATACAGATGAATCAACACCTCCAGATATACCAATGATGACTTTTTTTAACTGGTTATCTAACATGAATAGATCTCATTGCGGTAAATGTAAACTCTAGCATTTTAACACGCAGTGACAAGCTGCACCACTGTAGAATAAGATTAATAGCTATTAGCTTATATAGAATTGATAAGCATTGATTAATGTTAATGGGAAAATATTAGCTGATAAAATATCATATACTTTTTGCCACTAAAAACAAAGATAAAGTCATAAACTGGATAATGTTTTATCAGTAATAATAGAGATTAGTGGATATCATTATTATATGTAGATGTTTTTAGACATCTCATTTAGTTCAATCAAAAAAAATAGAAGGAAAGTGCGATCATCAGATCAGAAGGTTGAATCCATTAATAAATTTTTATTAATTTCCGAGGAAGTGAAATAATACCATGTTTCTTTATATAGTTCGCGACAATCGCAGCATGCGAAATAAGTTTTATTAGTTGCTAAATATCTAGCAGGTTGCTTCTCCAGATTGATTTATTATTAATAATTTCTTTTACAATTAAAAATTTACCTTTAATGTAAATTACATTAGCGCTGTAACGTGCGGTTTAAATAAGATCGCCTCTTTCCACTTACCAGCCTTGAAGCTACTTAAGAGCTATGTTTATTTCTGGTATATGGAGCTTCGGAGATGGGTAACGTATCCTACTAATTAATTTCATGGATGATTTTAACAGCAGAGAGATAATACACCATAAAAAGTCCACCATATCAGGTAGACACAAGAATAGATATCACCTTTCATCCATTGCATGAAATCATCTATAATTATACCAGGTAACTAATAAATACCGTTATTAAGGATAAACTCGAAGTCATAGTTGTAACAACATACTCAATACTACCTTTCTCGACTGGGTTATGTCCGTCACCAGTAATAGTTTTGCTACAGTGAATTATACAGAATGATATTAGTATTTTAAGATTAAAGTGCCTAAGGTTAAAGAGAGGATCGCAGCGCAACATAATTTGTTTCAAAAGCTCATTATTGCCTTATCTGAAGCGTGTAAAAAGCGATAAGATTTGCTATTATTGCTTTTGTACTTATGAGTGATATCTCTCACCGCTGATTTTTTAAAGCTTTTAGCTGTTTCTCGGTGAAAAACATATACTATCTTGTTAAGTACTATCAGTAAATTGATACAGTAATGGTTTGAGAAGAACATGGAATTATATTTGCGTAATTTAAGCAATATACGTTATGTTTATTTCTTAGGCGATGACGTATATTATTCTCTCAGGTAAGCTGATCGCCATTACCTTCTGCTCATTATCGGCATCATTGCGTATGGATGTAAGGAGGCAGCTGTTACAAAAGATCTTTATTAAGAGTCATAAGTGCACTTGGTCGAGCTTCTGATGCTCTATACGAGAGCAGGTAGTTTAATTGTATCTCTTAAGCTTACTACGGGATACAGCGTCCTTGGTTTTGAATGCAATGGCAAAAATATTAGGACATTTAGCCCCAACGCTATTAGGTACACAAAGTAGGTAATGTGCTGCCTTCACTCCATAAAGGCATACAACTAAAAGTTAAGGGTAAGTTATGAGAGATTTGCGGGTACTAGAAGGTGTTAATACCATTAACAAATCCCTTAATATTTATTAGCAATATTTTTAGCAAAGCATCCTTTAGCGATGAAGGAGTTAAAGAAAAATCGAGAAGAACAGCTGGCATTCTATCCCTTCCCATTAGCACACTTGGCTTCAATAAGAATGTCGAATCTGATTAAATCGATTTTTGCGATACTAAAGCTATGAAGCCGACGCGAGAAGCAGTGTGCTTTAAAAACAATCCTTTTAATATTATTTAATATGCTATATTTTGCTCAGAATATCTGAAAGCAGATCAGTGGGGGGGGAGGGATTTAATCTGCTAACTATAGATGGTAAATAATATCCATTAAGAATGAAGAATGGAATTTATAAAGCATCATAGTGGAACATATATCCACTGCTGACAATCATACACTAGATTTACCAATAACTCGATCAAAATAGCTAATTTTAAAAAAGTCTAGATCTCATGTTATAAACAAAATTCTGTAAAAATTATATCTAAATCAAATCTCTGTTAGTAACAATTTATTATAAATTGCTAAATAATAATTTAGAATTAATAATTAATGTTAATCAAATAACAATGCCATAACAACATACAATTTATTTCTATCAATAATAGAAATAGTATTTTATGCAAAATTTTAATTCTAATTTAGTTAGAATAGAAGCTGATTGATCTGATTTAAGAGCAACAATTGTTGATACTGAAATTAATTCATATATTAAAATTTTTTGTTTTAAAAATTTATTCCATGCGTAATCATATTGTCATTACAGAAGGTAAGATAGCGCAGCGAGAATCGCTCAATTTCATAATACTTATGATTATTGTTTTAATGATACAGTTTCATAGAAATGTTGGTTATGTTAACAGAATGTTGTTGAATATTTTTTGTGCATTTTCAACAGAAACAACACAACTAGAATTATGGGGAATTCCCATGGAATCATAAAAAAGATGATACCATAATCTCCATCGTTTCGAAGGAATAAAAATCGAACGAATTTCAACTTGATTTGCTGTTAATAAAACAGGATGTCATTACTAAATGCCGATAATGATGTATGAAGCTGTATATTTATCGATTACTGCTCTGAAGCATGCCTAAACATGTTAACGTTAACGATGCAATTCAATAAGGAAAAGCAGCAAGTGTAAAATATTTTATTATACCTATTTTGAAAGCAAGCTAAGGAAGAAAAGATGATGACAAAACGTAAGCCATATGTACGTAAAATATCACCAAATTGGTGGCAACAGATTGAATTTTATCGTTTTTATGTTATTCGAGAAGCAACCGCTATCCCTCAAATTTGGTTTAGTTTAGTTGTTCTTTATGGCGTATGTTCGTTGACAGCAGGGAGTGAAAGTTGGTCCAATTATATTGGTTTTCTTGATAACCCAATTATTTTATTAATTAATATTTTCACTTTAATAGCAACTTTATTTCATACAAAAACCTGGTTTGAATTGGTACCTAAAGCTATGAACATTATAATTAAAAATAAAAAAATAGCCCAAGAAACGATAGTAAAATTACTTTGGGGTGTTACGTTTTTAGTAACGATTATTATCTTAGTTGTATCGTTAATATAATCTAAGGAGAACAATAATGAATCAACTTCCTGAACGTTCTAATGAACCTATTTTTTGGGGATTATTTGGTGTTGGCGGCATGTGGAGTGCAATTGTCTCTCCGGTTATTATTCTTTTATTAGCGATTTTAATTCCTCTAGATTGTTTTGCGCCAGAAATTTTTTATTTTGAACGTATTTTAGCGTTTTGTCAAAGTTTTATTGGTCGTGCTTTTTTGCTATTAATGATTATTTTACCTATTTGGTCTGGGATATATCGACTTCATCATGGGATGCATGATCTAAAAATAGCAATTCCAGCCGCAAAATGGATTTTTTATGGTACTGCCACTAGCATTAGTATGCTTGCTATGATTGTTATCATTAAAATCTAATCAATGCTTATCACAAATAATAAAGCCAGATATTATCTATTACTTGGCTTTATTATTTGTGATAAGCATTGATTAGATTAATTTACAGACAGTATAACAACTGCTAACTCCAGTTTTGTATATTATTAACCATCAGGTACGGATAAATAACCATAAACTTTATCGGACTATACTGATAAATATTAATAATTCAAGGTAGTTAACTAGTAATAAAAAACAGCTGGTACTTAAAATACTCATGTTGGAGTAGTCCTGTTAACTAACTGTCATTTCCCGTAAAATAGATGGTTTTTTTAAATAATTTAGGTTTAATTTTGAATTAGTTTTTCATAAATTACAATGAGGTTTTAGTACCCAATGCTGATTGGGATAATTCCTGATTGTATATCTAAACATATCGATGCAGAGTGATCTCAATCTCTTGATTAGAGATTGAAATGATGGTTTTTCAACTTATTTTCTATGCATCCATTAAATTGTTCGACCATACCATTTATTTTAGAATGATTGATGAATAAGTCAGTATTTTATAGCAAGATTTGCATATAAACAGTGGAATTTATATTTTCTGTTGACTGAATGTTTCATAGATTAAAAAGGCGATCTATAAATTCTTTGCTTTTATCTGTAAGTACCCGGATAAACATGTGGTATTGCTGATTAAGATCACGTAAGAACCGTCGAAACATAACCCACGGTATTCTCTCTTCTAAAGGCAGATAAAAACCAATCGAGTAGTGTGATATATACACGAAAAAAATAACGTTGTGAAGCTTTGTTTACATTGCTGAAGATATTTCACAGCTACATATAGATAATTAAGTTCGTATCTTTTAAACGCTTCTTACGTCAGCTTCGGTTTTTTTGCCTAATTTCATGCAAACTATCCATCCATATTTGCATAACAGTGATTTCAGATAAGATCGGGATACGATTGAGTTTAAGAATTCGCATATGATTCTCAACAGATTGTTGAGAGACAGAAATACATTTTTTGCAGGAAAATAACTACAGCTTCTTGATGAGCGGATAACAACCTCATCGGGAAACGATGAGGAATATGGCTGTAATCATTAACATATCTTTTATCATTTAGCAACGGTAAATTAAGATATAGTATAACGTTATTTAACTAAACCAGACGCAGTCTCTTTGCTGTGTAAAAGAGCAGCGCTGATTTTAGGTGTTGTAGTTTCTTGACGATGAAGCGTCATTATCATGATAATTTCTATCAATTATATTTCTCAATAGTAATATTGCCATAAATATGATTACGCAACTAGAGCCTATTTAGTGTCGTGACTAAATAATTAATTAATCTTAAAGCACTTGTTATACGAATTTAACCGTTCTGCGGTATGAACATTAGGATAGAAATATAATTTTTCTATCTTCTAACCAATTTAATTGATAAATTGTGATTTTATAGTGAATGCTTTATTAAAGCATAATATTTTACGTGAATTAATTGTTTTTGAAAAAAATTGCACTACTACTATAATAGTAGTAGTTTAATTATTTGTGCTGCAAATGCGTTATGCTAATGAATAATAAGATCTCTCTCTTATATCTTAAATTAAGAAGTGTTAGTATAGAAAATTATTTAATGGTGCCCATACTATATGTTACTTTAAAATTAATAGATAATTATTAGTAAATCTAGTGTGTAATAGTTAGGTTCTCTGCTTTGCTATGATGATTTATAAATCTGATCTTCTTTCTTCAGCTAGATATTATTTCTCACTAAAATCAGCAGGTTAAATCCACTTAGCCAACTCCAAGGGTTAATAGGTATTGCGTAATATAATAAAAGGAGAGCTTGATAGAAAGCAAAACATTCATTTCTCAACAAGGTAATCTAATAACAGTAATATAGGTAAGTTTAGTGTCCTAATAGTTTAATGATTTCTTATATTGATAAGAATAGTATTAGTACTTATATTACCTAAGTAATATTAAAAGTGGTTGTGATGCAGCAGTAAAAAGAAAGCCTATCATAGTAACAAAAAGATTTCTTAGATGGAGATTTGCGCTAGTAAAAAATTAACTTAAATTTATGCTAAGAATGTATTAAGGAACGGGGGGGAGTTCCTACGCTGAAATACTTGATTTGATTTAACAATATAATGTGTTTATTAAAGAACCATTAACTACTCCTGTTTGAGGCTGTAGATCTTTTGTTTAGATTTAGCTTTACGTAAAAAACTTGATATTGTGTGTTTGTTTACAACCTATGAGCTTATTATCAAAGCGGTGTGCTTCCCCCCCCCAAAAAAATCAATCGCTGTAAAACAGCCAGAATTGACTAATATAGTTATTTTCACGAAAATTTATAAAATATTTATGAGGTATTAAATAAGAAAACTAGCAATTCTGCTTTGAGGTAAATAAAATAATTAAATTTCTATAAGGGATGAATGTATAGAATAAAATTCGGTTTTCAATCAAATGTAGAATCGGAATAAAGCCTGTTCGCAAAAAGGAATGAAGCGGTTAGTGAAAGCAGAAACTGAGTATGCTCTCCAAAATAATCGTAAATCGGTAACTTTATAGTGGATAAAGGCAATAAAGTGAAATTCATTTAAGATTCTTTTAAAGATTAGGGATATTAGTTAGCACAACAAGAATTTAGTAAGGAGTTACTAAATAGCTGCCCATGAATAAAAGTTAAGCATACATAGATAATTAAAGATTTTTTTGTTTAAAGCATGATTGCTGATGTGTTTTTACAATAAATTTGATCCGTCAAATCGAATTATGATGTCTTTATTTCTATAAAGCTTAATGGTAATTGTATTTCTAATGCGATTGAGCTAAAATTAAATGCATTGGACTCAGGCCGCAAATATATATAGTAGTTATGCATTCTTTAAATGCAATCATGGAATATTTCCAAATATGCAGATCAAGGAAAAGTCAATCCAGGTTCGATTATTTTTCTTTTCTGATAGAAAACGTCAGATGAGCTTTAGATATAGAGATCGCTGACATAATCATTATAGCATAAGCATACAAGGAATGCTTTCACAAAAACCATCACTTATGGTTTTGGACCTTTAATATATCAACGTTAAGTTATTAAAATGCAGTAATTTAGTGATGCAGTGATCAGTCATATGTAAATTTATAGTTTTTTTAATTAAGAAAAGAATCTGAACTGTTTCAGTTTTTATTTTTTAAACTATTTTTCTTCTCTAAAACTGGACATTTGAACGAAAAGAATTTTTAATTTTTTTAAATATTTCCCCAAAAAAGGCTAACTTTTGAATAGATTTAAGCATTACTTATTCAGTAAAATACTAGCTAGTCTACTATTATCAAATTTTTGCATAGCGCTAAAAAGTAACTAATTTTTATAGTAGAGCACACTCTTGTTATTAATTTTTAATTACTAGCTATAAAGAATTTATAGCATGTTAAGTTTTAATTTAAATATAATATCATTTGCTTAATTTAAATTTTGTTGATAAATATGAAGAGAATATTCAATAAAATTTAATTAAAATATTAAATAGAAGAATATTAACTGTATTAAGTAGTAAATAAAATACGGTATATCAGTTGATAAAGAAGAGTAATATAAATGGTTCTGAAGGAGATGATGATATATCTGATAGAGTGGAAGTGGGTAGATATACTGATAGATGGCAAAAGGGAAAGATACGCTAATAGCTGGCTTTAAGGAACTGGAAATCCTATTGTAGGATACAAAAAAGAACTGCCATTAATAGTAATTAATTATTAATAAATTTTAGTGTATGACGGTATCATATTGTGCTTCTCTTTGATATTTTGTAAATCTATTTTCCATCCTTAATTTGCCTGTAGATTCTCAGCAGGATAAAACATTCTGAGATCTTCTTAGCTGGTTTTAGATTTTTTGAACAGAATGGGTAGCTTCAATACTATTGAAATGGTTGTTTTCCTCGAGCAATAGCTCTTCGACGTCCGCTTCATAGTCTTACATTGTCATGTAAGAGCTGATTTATAATTCGAATTCGTTGTTTTTTTTGACGCCAAGTGCGCTGATGAGAGGTCCTAGAACACTTAACTGTTTTTCTTAATCTTTCTTCAACATCCTAATCGCTGAAGGATGCACTTAAAACAATGCAAACAAAATATCAATGATTTATTAGCCGCGTCGCGTTCTCTGCTAGCTAGACCTACTGAAGCTTAACTTTAACTTTCGGTGCTGCATGTCTTTTGGGAGTAAAGACAGAACATGAGCCATTTTGTATACCAACAACATTGGTATTACGTATTCGGAAACATCTTTATCATTGTATTAAAAAGTAATGGCACCATCTTGCCGTAAGCAAGACTGAAATATATGGTTAAGTTAGGCACTCGCAGATAATTAAGAAGTTTTGCCCAGTTCGCTTCTGACTCTCGATAAGCATCTTCAACCGAAACGAGCTTCTACTTGCGTCCATGTGCACTGTGCTGCTGATATAATGAGCAGCATGCCATGGCGATCAGATTTCCTAAGAAGATGGTTATAATGGTCATCGACCAAGAAATAAACGTTAGACGTATCGCTCAAATCATACAGCTGTTCTTGCCTGTGCTTTTTAAGTCATCGCTGTTTCAATTCTACTGATAGCACTGGTAAGATACCATATGTTTTTCGCTAAGAAGCGCTCTCTTTTTCAAGAGTTTTATGAAACTTACCGGCACATGTGCCTAGTTATAGGTACTAGCGGCTATGGTAAGAATGAGTTGTTGAAGCATATTACGTTACCGCTGTGATTTATGACTTTAGGTACTTTAATCTCAATATCTATAATACCAGTTGCATGGTTTGTTGTAGCACATAACTATTACAAACGACATCATAAACGCTCATCAACAAGGCAGCGTTCAGGACGTTATCGCAGCATAGCTTCACCTCAGGTCATCAACAGCGCGGCGCTATTAGCTACCTGTCATTATTAGAATGGGTTAAGTGCAATAGATCAGAGATAATATTTGTTTTTCATATTATCTGTAGGGTAGATTTTTCATGGAATATCATCTATCTGTTGTTGAAATCATTCACAAAATCAATAAGCAGGATTATAACTAACATCTCTGAAATCACATACACTAGAAATAAGCATAACTTATTTTAAAATAGATATTTAACAGTTTATCTAAGAAGAAATTATATAAGAAAAATATTTTTTTACGGAATTCGTTTTAATAGCTTCCTGCACAAACAGATAATTTGATCTAATTTCTAGATGACGAATATCTAGTTTAGATTTTTGAGATTTTTATTTCTTCTAAAGAAGAGATGTTTCTATTTTATTTATAATATATAGTCTCATACTTAATGTATGATTCTTGTTTTTTTATTCACTCTGTTGCTGATTAAAAATGGATAGTATTATTATTAATAATAAGGAAAGGAGCTTTAATTTTAATATAAATAAGCAGAAAACAGTAGTCAAAGTGTGATTCATTTCCCTTACCATTAGAATTATTTGTTTTTAACAAATAATTCTAATGGTAAGGGAAATTAGTTAAAGAACTAAACACTATAAAATAAATTAGTAAAGAATTTTATTTTATAATTTTTATACAAAATTATAATAATGAAATATTATTAATAATAGCAAATTAATTTAAAACAATTGTTATTTTGTTTTTTTTGATTTGCATAAGTACATTTAATGCATTAGTATAATGCTAATAGCACTATTTTATAGTTTGAAATAGTTAAATATAATGAATAAATTTCCTTTATTTATAATAGCATTAATAGGATTAAACCTTTTAGTATCAACTAAAGCGGAAGAGACGCTTTATATCTCTAATGAACTCCCTACTTTTATTCAGCAATGGCTTGGCATAGATTACCGCATTGCTGATAGCCTAAAAAGCTGTGATTAAATTCAATTATTAATCACAGATCCTAAAACCGGTTATGCTATAATTCGTGATTATAAAGGAGGGGTTGCTTGATTATCTAAAAATCAACTTAGTAAAACACCAAGTGTAAAAACACGTATTTTATTTTTTGTAAAAGGAAATTAACAGTTACATAAAATTTAACTAACATTGATAGCAACTGAAATAATAAAAATCAGTAAAATACAAACCAAAATGTTACTCAGTGAGCAAATTATTTGCTAATCTAGCAATAGAAAACAAAAAATTAAAAAATGAGTTAATCCGTTCAGGAAAAATTAGAAATTGCGCAAATTAATCTTAATAATGATCTCTGTGAGCCTATTCTAGAGTGGTTTATGTATGGTGGTACTTGTGACTGATGCAGGTTTATTTTTTGGTTTGTTATTGCTGGATATTATCCTACGACATAAAAATATAATGTGAACGCTGAATGAATTAAAAAAATACCATGCAGATTTATCTTGTTGGTGGTGCGGTAAGAGATCGTCTATTAGGATTGCCTGTTTCTGATCGTGACTGGGTAGTGGTCGGAGCTACCCAGGATGATTTAATCAAATTAGGTTTTCAGCAAGTAGGTAAGGATTTTCCTGTTTTTCTTCATCCTAAAACACGTGAAGAGTATGCTTTAGCCCGTACAGAACGCAAAACAGGTATAGGTTATACCGGGTTTTCTTACTATGCCGAACCTGATGTAACTATAGAAGAGGATCTCTTACGTCGAGATCTAATTATCAATGCTATCGCGCAAACTGAAGATGGACAACTAATTGATCCTTTCCATGGTGAACAAGATATAAAAAATCGCCTACTACGCCATGTTTCTGCTGCTTTTGCCGAAGATCCTTTACGAATACTTAGAGTAGCGCGTTTTGCTGCTCAATTGACTAAGCAAAATTTTACTATTGCTAATGAAACTCAATTATTGATGAAAAAAATGGTTTTTAATCATGAGCTTAATACAATTAGCGCAGAAAGAGTCTGGAAAGAAACAGAAAAAGCACTACGATCAACCTCGCCTGAAATTTATTTTTGTGTCTTATATAATTGTGGTGCGCTAGATATTCTTTTTCCTGAAATTAATCAATTATTTGGAATATTGTCAGTGACAGAATCAGAGCCCGCAATAGATATTGGAATGCACACGCTTTTAACCTTAAAAATAGTTGCATCATTAACTGATAATGTCGAAACTCGCTTCGCTGCTCTCTGTCATAATTTTGATAAAGCGCTGACCCAAACTGAACAATGTCCCGATAATACTAGCAAGGGTATTTTGCTAATTGAAGCTATGTGTGATCGACTACATGTTCCTAACAGAATGAAAGAATCAGCTAAATTAGTTGCTCGTTTTCATCAACAAATCCACCAAATTAATCAGTTAACACCTGAAATTGTGATTAACCTATTTAATCAATTAGATAGTTGGCGGAAACCGGAGCGTATTAATCAACTACTCATCGTTTGTGAAGCGGATGCTCGCGGTTGGATAGGGCGAGAGCAAATCACTTATCCACAAGCTAAATTTGTTATTGAAGCATTTAAGACAATACAACAAGTATCAAGCAAAAATATTATTCAACAAGGTATTAAAGGTATCGCGATTAGAGATGAACTTACTCGACAACGTATACAAACATTAACTAATTGGTGGCAGAAACAAGCAATTTTGCCGATTTAAGTTAATTTAAGTAGATTTTGTTCGCTTTATAATTACACCAACTTGTTTAGCCTGTATCATAATACCTGGTTTATAAACTTTAACTTGTACCCAACAAGTATCGAATTTATTTAAAATAATATCAGCAACTTCCTGCGCAACCCGTTCTATCAATGCAAATTTTTGTGTTTCTATATGTTTAATTATTACTTTAGTAACCTGAGCATAATCTAAACAATATTCTACTTTATCACTTTTAGCTGCACGCTGATTATCCCATCCCATTTCAATATCAAGTAATAGTTTTTGTTGAATAGTTTGCTCCCAATCATAAACACCAATAGTTGTTAATACAGATAACTGTTCAATAAATATAATATCCATTTATCTTTCTCTTATTTTTTAATTGCGATAAATAATCGCTTTCCAGATGATACTTCTCTTTATTATTTTAAAGATGGCATAATGATAACATTTTTTAGTAAAATTTCTATAAAAATAGAAAAATAAAGACTATTGTGCTGATAGCTTTTAAAAAAATAAAAAGTTAAAAATATAATTCATCACAACTCAAAAATAAATATAAGTTAGATAGTTGTTAGTGTGTTACTAACAAATATACTGCATATATTATTAATATTCTGATATTGTTAGAATCCTTGAAACAAGGTCAGAAATAATACTTCGATAAAATACAAGTATTATTAATATGTTAAGTTAAAAAGATTTTGCTTATTTGGAGCAAAGATAAGAGTGCGATTGCACTTAGCATGATTATCTTCGCCTATCTCTATGGTTAAATCTCTAGCGCCGTATTGATCTGCTGCTTAATAGTATTCCTTGATCCAAGACATCAGGATTCAGAGAACCCTGTAGCAACAAACGTATTACGGTTCATTGGTGTATCGGTGGCAAAAATCCGCTGCTTTAGCTGCGCTCATATGCGACCTTCTAAAATGTATGATCCAAAGTATGCTAGCCTTTTATTTAAATATTCCCTTTTTTATTTTGGAATTATTGCCATTACCTCCTGTTTATGGCATAAATAACCTATTTTTTCATTTTAAAGGCGTAAAATGTGTTTGCTACTATCTTTGGCTTAATTTTTGCTATTGTCTGGAATTTATCTAGTATTATTGCAAAAGGGGGTGGTAGCTGGTTACTAATTGTGCTACTTAGTAAATATTCATTATTAGGAGCTGTTATCACTGCTCTATTACCTTCATTTTATGTTTGCTGGTTTAAACCGGCATTCATCTTTTCGGTTAGGGTAGTTTCATGTTTAATGATTTTTCACTATCATGAAAATATTCAGCGCCTATAGAGAAGAAAAGAAAGCTGTATGTGGCAAAAATGAAGAAAAAAAATAGAAAAAAGAAATGAAGAAATTTTTTACTAAAAACAAGAAAAATAATTAATCATTATTTTAATTTTTATACTTTAAATCGATTTATGGAAAGTTGTTGCTGCTAACGGTGATAAATTTATTAGTGGCCAACGTGCTTTAACACTGATATCCATACTATCACTTACGCCATGTTTTAAACGGATCATGCCAGCTAGCGCTATCATTGCGCCATTATCGGTACAAAACTCGGGACGAGCATAAAAAACCTGGCCGCCAATTTTCTTTATTGATTCTGCCATTTTTAGCTGTAAAGTACGATTTGCACTTACACCACCAGCCATAACCAAACGCTTGTAACCAGTTTGTTCTAAAGCACGTTTACATTTTATCACTAATGTATCCACAACAGCATCTTCAAACGCTCGAGCAATATCTGCAGTTGTTTGTTTATCCATACTATTATTACGAATGATAGTAGCAGCAAAAGTTTTTAACCCTGAAAAACTAAAATTCAAACCCGGGCGGTCTGTCATCGGGCGAGGAAATACAAAATGCCCAGCTTGTCCCTGTTGAGCCATTAATGAGAGTGCTGGTCCGCCCGGATAATCTAAGCCTAATAACTTTCCTATCTTATCAAAAGCTTCACCAGCAGCATCATCAATTGATTCACCTAATAACTGATATTGACCAATTGTAATTACATTAATTAATTGAGTATGCCCACCAGAGACCAATAATGCCACAAAAGGAAATTCAGGACTGTTTTTTTCTAGCATTGGCGCCAGTAAATGCCCCTCCATGTGATTAATAGGAATAGCCGGTACTTTCCAGGCAAACGCTAATGAATGCCCTATTGCTGCTCCAACCAATAAAGCGCCTATCAAGCCAGGACCTGCGGTATAAGAAACACCATCAATATCATTGCCAGTTAAACTTGCTTCTTGTAGTGCTACTTTAATTAGAGGAATTGTTTTACGAATATGATCTCGAGAAGCTAATTCAGGTACTACTCCGCCATAATCGGCATGTAATTTTACCTGACTATATAATTGATTGGCTAATAAACCTACTTGATCATCATAAATTGCGATACCGGTTTCATCACAAGATGTTTCTATACCTAAAATACGCATACATTACTTATCACCTTTTCTAATAATGTAAGTTTATCAGGATTTATGTAAAAATGGTGTAACTTTTTTATTAAATAAATAACTGTCTATTTAAACTAAATTAGTTACTATTAATATATATAATTTATAGTAAAAACTATATTTAGTAAAAATAGTTGGATAAATTTTTGCATCTCGTTTATATAGAGCACTTTACAAAGCCATAGAAATTGAAGTAAGATTCTGCACTCTTTTAAAGATAGCTAGCAATAATATTGTTAGCAAAGCAAAAACCGATTTTTTTGAGGTGAAAGGCATATGCCGGTAATTAAAGTACGTGAAAACGAGCCATTTGAAGTAGCGCTACGTCGGTTTAAACGTTCTTGTGAAAAAGCAGGGATACTAGCTGAAGTGCGTCGTCGTGAATTTTATGAGAAACCAACAACTGTACGTAAACGTGAAAAAGCATCAGCAGTAAAACGTCACGCTAAAAAATTGGTTCGTGAAAACGAACGTCGTATTCGTTTGCACTAATTATTGCAATTTAACAATCGTAATAATTAGGCAACAGTGATTACAAAAATCTCATGTTTCCTAAAATGAAACATGACTTGTTATCTTTTATCAATGAAGAGTTTATGGCTAGACGAATTTCACGTACATTTATCAATGATTTATTGGCCAGAACCGATATCATTGATCTTATTGATACTAAATTTCCACTAAGAAAACAAGGCAATAACCATCTCGCGTGTTGTCCATTTCATAATGAAAAAACGCCATCATTTACAGTTAATGCAAATAAACAATTTTATTACTGTTTTGGCTGTGGTGCTAATGGTAATGCTATTAATTTTATAATGAATTATGACAAATTTAATTTTGTCGAAACTATTGAAGAACTAGCTACTATGCATGGATTGGAGATTCCTTATCAAACCAGCAATGGTTCAAACCAAATAGACTGGTATCAGCGACAAAATCTTTATCAATTAATGGATGATATTAATCAATTTTATCAATATTCATTGAATAAATTAGATTCACAGAGTGCTAAACAATATTTAGTACACCGCGGGTTAAGTGATGAAGTTATTCATCGTTTTTCTATCGGTTTTGCCCCAATCGGCTGGAATAACAGCTTGCTCAAGAATTTTGCTAAATCTCCTGAGAGCCGTAAACAACTAGATGATACTGGTATGTTAGTTACCAGTAATAATGGTCGCACTTACGATCGATTTCGTGAACGTGTAATGTTTCCAATACGAGATCATAGGGGACGAGTCGTAGCATTTGGTGGGCGTGTTTTAGATGGTAGATTACCAAAATATCTCAATTCACCAGAAACTGAAATTTTTCATAAAGGCCGTCAATTATATGGATTATATGAAGCAACACAAAATAATCTTGCACTTTCTAAATTATTAGTTGTCGAAGGTTATATGGATGTTATAGCTATGGCTCAATTTGGTATTAATTATGCCGTAGCGTCATTAGGTATATCAACAACGGAAGAGCATATCCAGTTACTGTTTCGAACAACAGATACGGTTATTTGTTGTTATGATGGGGATAAAGCAGGTCGAAAAGCCGCATGGCGAACTCTTAAAACAGCACTTCCCTATTTAAGGGATGGCCGCCAGCTACAATTTATGTTTTTACCTGATGATGAAGATCCTGATTCAGTAATACGTAAAGAAGGTAAAATAAATTTTGAACAACGAATGGATAAATCAGACTCTTTATCAAAATTTTTGTTTGATACATTAGTTGCACAAGTTGATTTAGGCAGTTATGAAGGTAAAGCAAAATTTAATTATCTTGCTATTCCTTTAATTAAAAAGGTACCTGGTGATACTTTACAGTTATATTTAGCCCAAATGTTGGGTAAATTTATTGGTATTCCTGATACTTCGCGTATTTTTGCCATGATCGAAAAAGGATTACCTGAAAAAAAATATCAAACACCAAAAATTAAATTAACAACAATGCGAATATTAATAGCATTATTGCTGCAAAATCCAAATTTTGTTAGCTTAATTCCTGATCTTGATGGAATTAAACACTTACAGTTACCAGGATCAGCTCTATTTTTAGAGTTAATTGAACTTTGTCAATCCCATCCTGGGATAAATACTGGTCAATTATTGGAATGCTATCGTAATAATAAATTTATTAAGCAACTTGAAAAACTGGCAACTTGGAACGATATCAAAATAGAAGAGATAGCAGAAAAAATGTTCAAGGATGCTTTAGAACATTTATTTATTACCGCGCTTGATGAAAGATTCGCATCTCTGATAGCAAAAGAGAGAGCAGAAGGTTTAACTAGTGAACAACGTGAAGAAGTTCGTTTAATTACTGTTGCAAGAATGAAACAGTAATATTAAAAAAGTAAAAAATATTCGGTTTTTAAGTGCCAGCTAATGTAACGTAGGGTTAACGCTTATAAGTTGCCATGGTGTTAAGGGGCATGGCAGATAAAATAATTAAATTCCCCCTTTTTTAATTTTATTGTTGGCTGACTTGTTTTTGCCGACTAATACCAACCAAAATTATGAAATGTGGATAGCGTCTTATGGAGCAAAACTCGCAGTCACAACTGAAGCTACTAGTTACAAAAGGTAAAGAGCAAGGCTACCTGACTTACGCTGAGGTCAACGACCATCTGCCGGAAGATATTGTCGATTCAGATCAGATCGAAGATATTATTCAAATGATTAATGATATGGGAATTCAAGTGATGGAAGAAGCACCTGATGCCGACGATCTTATTCTGGCAGAAACTGCTACTGGTACTGACGATGATGCTGTTGAGGCTGCTGCTCAGGTATTATCCAGTGTTGAAAGTGAAATAGGCCGTACAACAGATCCTGTTCGGATGTATATGCGTGAAATGGGCACTGTAGAATTGCTGACCCGTGAAGGCGAAATTGATATCGCTAAACGTATAGAAGATGGCATTAATCAGGTTCAGTGTTCTCTTGCTGAATATCCTGAGGCTATCGCTTACCTATTAGACCAATACGAGCCTGTTAAAAAAGGTGAAACCCGCCTATCTGATATTATTACCGGCTTTATTGATCCAAACATTAAAGAGGATATTGCACCAACAGCAAGGCATATTACTTCAGTAATATCGGAAGAACCTCTAAATGATAATGAAGACGAAGATAAAGACGAAGATAATGATAGTGATGACAGTGATGAAAGTAATATTGACCCAGAACTCGCTTGTAAGAAATTTTCAGAGCTTCGTGAGCAATATGAACGTACGTCTATTGAAATCAAAAAAAGTGGTCGTAACCATCCTAATTCAATAGCAGAAATCGAGCAGTTATCTGAGATTTTCAAAGAATTCCGTTTAGTACCGAAACAGTTTGATTATTTAGTGAATAATATGCGTAATATGATGGAGCGTGTTCGCGATCAAGAACGCTTCATCATGAAACTCTGTATTGAACAATGTAAAATGCCGAAAAAAAATTTCATTACCTTATTCTCAGGTAATGAAACTAATCCAAATTGGTTAGTTCTGGCAAAAAAAATAAATAAACCCTGGTCTGAAAAATTAGTTGAAGTCGAAGAAGAAATATATCGATCGTTACAAAAACTACAACAAATTGAAGAAGAAACTGGTTTAACTATTAAACAGGTAAAAGATATTAACTGCCGTATGTCTATTGGTGAAGCAAAAGCTCGCCGAGCAAAAAAAGAGATGGTTGAAGCTAACTTACGGTTAGTTATCTCTATTGCTAAAAAATATACTAATCGTGGTCTTCAGTTTCTTGATCTAATCCAAGAAGGTAACATTGGTCTAATGAAAGCGGTTGATAAATTTGAGTACCGTCGTGGTTATAAGTTTTCAACTTATGCAACCTGGTGGATTCGACAAGCGATTACCCGTTCAATTGCTGATCAGGCGCGTACTATTCGTATTCCAGTGCACATGATTGAAACAATCAATAAACTGAACCGCATTTCTCGCCAAATATTACAAGAAACTGGGCGTGAACCTTCACCTGAAGAATTAGCAGAACGCATGTTAATGCCTGAAGATAAAATTCGTAAAATATTAAAAATTGCTAAAGAGCCTATTTCAATGGAAACGCCAATTGGTGATGATGAAGATTCACATCTTGGTGATTTCATTGAAGATACTACCTTAGAGTTACCATTAGATTCTGCTACCTCTGAGAGTTTAAGATCAGCCACTCATGAAGTTTTAGCTGGTTTAACGACCCGTGAGGCAAAAGTTCTGCGTATGCGATTTGGTATTGATATGAATACGGATCATACATTAGAAGAAGTTGGTAAACAGTTTGACGTTACCCGCGAGCGGATCCGACAAATTGAAGCAAAAGCGTTACGTAAATTGCGCCATCCAAGTCGTTCAGAAGTGTTGCGTAGTTTTTTGGATGAGTAAAACGTTTATTTATCTTTACCATAGCAAAAAGATAACCTATCTATAGGTGCTTTTTTTATTAATAGTTTTTGTTAAATTAACAGATTTTTAGTAAAAATTTTTTGTCATTGTAATTACAAAAAGTGAAAAAATGCTCTTTTTTATAAAAACTAAAAGTTATTTAAACACCGAGGGATGCTCATTTCTGGTGTATATAGTTTAGGATATGTTAGCATATTCTGCTGATTGATTTCATTAATGATTTTTAATAAAATATTCATGATATCCATAAATAATCTACCTTAGATATAATCTGCAAAATTAGATATTACCTGTGATCCCTTTAATGAACTTATCCGTAATATTGATATCAAGTTGATAGACAGCGCTGTTGAGACGGAGCTCGAAGCCATGCTGATAAACATACTCAACGCCGCCTTGTCTACGAATTGTTCGACATCTCGTCCGTAACGATTATGTGTCACAGCGAACCATGCATTGCTATTGGCGATCTTGAGATTAAAGGACTTAAGGTTAAAAAAGAGTTGAGATTCGCAGCGACAACGGAATATACTTCAACAGATCCTCATTTCAACTTATCCAAACAGGATAAGGAGCGATGAAGAATTGCATTATGCCTATACCTGCAAGCCATAGGCACAGGTGATTTTTATAAAGCTCTGCTCTGTTGGCGCTTTTAGGTGAAAAAGCACATAATCTCTCTATCAGTAACATCAGAAGATTAAAACAATGATGGATTAAAGGGGAATCAGCAATGGTAGAACTGTATAATTTAAGTGATATGTCTACATTTATTTCTTGACCGATGGATAAGAACCATTCTGTCAGGTAGGCTAATCGCCTTTATCTGCTCCTCATTATTAGCAGCACTGTGTATGGACGCAAGAAGCAGAGTTGCGATAAAAGATTCTTATTAAGAGTTAGAAGCGCACTTGACCGAACTTCTAATGCCATAACGAACAGGTAGTTTAATAGTATTTTCTAAGCTTGTTAAGGGAAACGGCACCATTGGTTTTGAATGTAATAACAAAAATATTGCAGGATATATAGAACCAACGCTGTTTAGTACACAAAACAGCTATTATGATGGCATTTTACTTTCATAGATATAAAGCTAAAAGTTAAGGGATGATAGCTGCAGAGGGCAGCTTATAGCTATCAGAGGGCCCTTATCTCACTTAATAAGGTCATTGATGTTTTTGTTGGAAAAGTTATCAGCAATAAATATCCCTCAGCAATGAGGAAGCTGGAGAAAGCGCGAGAAGAGCTGCTGGCATTCTATCCTTTCCTGTTACCGCACTGGGTTAATAAGAATGACGATCCGATTGAATCAGCTTTTGTGATAACGAGTTTATGAAGCCGAGGAACAAAGGACTGTGCTTTGAGAAAACAATCATTTCAATGCTATTTAATCTGTTATGTTCTGTTTAGAACAACTGAAACCAGCTCAGAGGATTTCTCTATTGATCACTATCGATAGATAGTGTCCAATTAAATTTCGCTATCTGATATTTGATCAGACATCAACATTAATGCATTAGCAGGTTTATAGCAGCAATTGGTTATATTTGATTGCACTGAATTTATCGATGGCGCTTATCAGAATTAGCTATAATCCTTTATTAATAATTTCCCATGTAAATAGAAGATAAAATCTATGATTTTGCAATAAAAATACATTTATTTTAATAAATGTATTAATTATCTGCTATACCAAAATTTGGTGGCCCCTGCTGGATTTGAACCAGCGACCAAGCGATTATGAGTCGCCTGCTCTAACCACTGAGCCAAGGGGCCTAAAAATGGGATGTATTATACCTGTTGTTTTTATTTTGGTCTAGTTTTTGTAAATAAAATGATTGTTTTATAAACAAAATTAGTAAAATTAATCATTTCCTTTGTATAATTTATCTATTAATAATTTTGTATTAAATTCAGACTCAATAACTGAGTTAAAATAATTGATTCATCAATTGCATTTAAAAGTTAATAGCTAAGTTATGAATAAAATTCAAACTTTTTTATTAAAAAATCTCTAAAATTTACCAATAGAATTTAAGAATTGATAATATATTATTATCATAATTGATATTGAATAAAATCAAAAAATAAATTTAAATATTAAAAAGTTTTTCTTTTTTTATAAAAAGAAATAATATGAATAAAATAAATAAACATAAATTATTATGTTATTTAATTACATTAAATGTAAAAACATAATAAAATTATAGGGTATATATTACATATATCTAATTGTATATCATTAGTTTTATTACAAATAAAAATAAGTTAAATGTATTTATTTTAAATTTGATTTTATCAGGGATAAAGAAATCTATAGCATATCTAAATATGAATACTAATCGTTTTTAATTTTTCCTAATTACCCAATAAATACTAGTCAAATAGAACTAAAAGAATTAGCGACGTTACTAAAAGGCTTATTTGAATATATTATATTTTTTTTAGATGAAAAAAGAAAATTTATCTATTCAATAGAATAATTTCATATAAACAATAACATACACACGGGAAGAAAAATGAGTTAGCAGTAAATCTGCTATTATAGCGATCAGGATCTACTCTGATGCTTCATAAATCTATTCTCTATTCTTAAATTAAACATTGTTTTTCAGCATAGTTAGGCAAGGTGTTACTCATTTTTAGTCGGTTTTAGTTTTCTGAGCAGACTGTGGTAGCAGTTCAAGATATCATTGGAATGATTATTTTAATAAATCACAGAGTTTCGCGTGTGTCGGCTTCATACCTTTACTGTCGCAAAAGTCAATTAAATTGGACTTGTTATTCTTATTGATGCCAGTGTATTAACGAGAAAGGATAGAACGCCAGCCATTCTTCTCGCGTTTTCTCCAGCTTCTTCATCGCTGCAAGATACCTTTTCTAAAATCCTTATCAACAAAATATCAAGTTTTGTTAGTAGAATTAGGCCTTTCTTAATAGCTAAATTTAACGAAGCTCACCTTTAACTTTCGGTATTAAATGCCTTTATGAATTGGAACCAGTGCATTTGCTATTTTGTGTACCCAATAGGATTCATGCTGCATGTCCTGAAATATCTTTATATTCATTCCAGAAATCAAAAGCATCATCTCCCATAGTAATCATGGAAGATATGATTAAACTAAGTTTTCTTCTAACTCTAAATAAGCATCTTCTGTCGTAACGAGCTCCTTACTATCCATGGCCACCGTCGCCGATAATAACCAAGCAGGCAAAAGCGATCAGCTTGCTTAACAGGATTGAGTTTGTATGTCATCAACTAAGAAAAAACGTAACGCATATCCATTAAATCACGTAAGTCATTGTTGTTTCAATCTGCTGATGATATTGGTAAAAACCATGTACTCTCTCACTGAGAAGCGCATATGACTTCGTAAAAATTACCAGTAAAAATTTCTTCGCAGGATAAATAGACATGGTTAGTAGTAACTCTTTGTTACTTTGCACGTTTAGATAAGGCAGTAGAAACGAGCTTTATAAAGATATTTCATTGCTGCTGCTATCCCTAACTCTTCTGTAGTTTAATCTCAACATTGCCATACCTATATTGTATACTTTGCTGTGCAAATAACTGTTACGAACGATTGATGATAATTCGTAGACAAGACAGCATTTAGCATGTGTAGCAGCGCAGCTTCGAGGTCCGTCTCAACAGCGGTGCCTATCAGTTTCTGGCAGAATTATAGATAAGTCATACAAAATAGAACATAGGTAATCTGTTTTTTTTACGAATGATTTCAATAACAGAGAGATGATATGCTATGAAAAAGTTTGGGTATATTGACAAATATTGTTGGTAGAAATTGATTCTTTTATAAAAAAATTTTTACTACAGTAATGACTATGAAAAAGAAAACAATAATACAGATTAAATGGAGTACTTCCTTGCTTTCTGCCAACATAAAGCTGCATTTCATTAGTTCGCTTGACAATAATCTATTAGATGATGTCGATCTATGTATTAAAACAACTCACTCCCTTTTCATCTGCCACAGATTATCAAAGTGAACATGTAACCGCTAGAAAAATTTATTAGGGTTATAGTGATATCATTTGCAAATTCTCCGAATTCCAGGAAAATATTTAATAATTTTACTGCAAGTCTTCTATGAAAATTAAATCATAAAGATAAATAGTTTAGTTATTTTCAATGTATGTTGAATAGTTTGACCTTATAGAAGTCAATGAAATAAACAGGCATTAATTTTTAAACCAGCGTTTAGATTGCATAGCTGTTCCGTGCTTCACCAGAAGCAGTCAACTTAAGTGTACTAAGTACTATTGTTGAAGTTGACGAAATATTTTTCTTAATCCTTTAAAGAGAATTATTATATGTTACATAGAAAAAGCAGAAAACGTGTGGGAAAAAGGAAGAGATAAAAAAGAATTTCACTCTTAATTGCCAAGAGTATAAGATGGCCATATGAGCGATGAGATTCTTGAAGAGTTAATGCAGAGTGTTATTTGTTTTTTTTGAGCTGATCATATCGATAAAGAGTTTATTCTTTATCGAAATGGAGTAAAATCGTACAAAACTTTTACTAACAAGCATGAAATTAGTTACCATACCCTAACTAAAGTTAGGTAACTAGAAAGTTATTAGTGAGAAATTTCATTTTTAAAATATGAAAAATTATATCAGCCAATTAAAAATATACCTGAATAATAAGTAAATTCAGGGTGTAAAGTCGTTTATTTACTGAATTATCTGGCTTAAAGTAGATTGTTTAAAACCGCAACAATTGAAATACAGAGGTGGCTACAGATTGCTTTACAAGAAAAATAATAAACCGCTATTAATATAGCCGCATATATTCAACCCCCTTAAAAGGGTATTTGAATATTGATAAGTAACATTAATTATAACTGCCTATTGTATTGTATATAATTTATCACTTTCAGATTAGTTAATAAAATAATAGGAGGTTATGCTTATTTCTAGTACATTGAGTTTCAGAGAAGCTGGCGTATCTTGCTGATTGATTTGTATGAATGATATCAACAACAGAGAAATGATATGTCAGAAAAGTTCTATCATGCAGGTATCTATAAAATTAGATATTACCCTGAAACCATTAGATGAATGCATCCATAATGGTGCCAGGTAAGCTAATAGGCACTGTTGTTGATGTAGCATCTCGAATCTATGTTGCAACAGCATGCTCAAGCCGTCTTTATTGACGGGATAAAATCATCCTCCGTAACAGTTATTTGCTACAGCGAAGTTATAAAGATGGGTATAGACGATGTTGAGACTAAATTGCCTAAGGTCAGGAATCGCAGCAGCAATGAAATACACTTTAGCATTTCATTGCTGCTGTTTTATCTTAAGCGTATAAAAACATCAAAGAGTTTCTACTATAACTATTATACGGATACCACCGATGATTTTGACGAAGCTCTGCTCTTGTGGACATACTTTATCGGTGAAAAAGCGCATGGTCTCTCTAAAATAACTTCAGTAGATTGAAATAGCAATGGCTTGAAGAGCATATGAAATTGTATATACGTGATTTAAGCGATACCGCTACATTTATTTCTTAAATGATGGCGTATACCGTTTTCTATCAGACAAAATGATCGTCTTTACCTTCTGGCTAAAGACGCTGTTACTGAGTATTGATGTAAGGAGCTATCGTTGCAGTCAAAGATGATTATCAAGAGTTAAAAGCAAACTTAGCTTAATCGTATCTCTGAGGCTTACTATGAGAGATGGTGTTCTTGCTTTTTGTAATGCAATGATAAAAATATTTCTGGACACGCAGCATCAATCCTGTTTGATATATAAAATAATTAATGCACTGGCTTTATTCCACAAAGGAATAAAAGCTGAAAATTAATAGTGAGCTGTAGAATGAGGGTCTGGTTATAAGAGAGCCGAAATGCCGATAATAAAGCCGTTGATGTTTTTTGTTGGGAAAGTTATCAGGATAAGTATCCATACAGTGATGAAGAAGTTAGAGAAAAAGCAAGAAGAGCTACTGGATTCTACGACTTCTCATCATTGTACTGTAGGCCTCAATAATAACGATAAATCCGATTGAGTCGGCTTTTATAATAGTGAGAATACGAATCTAATGCGCGAAGTGCTGTAATTTAAGAAAAATAATTATTTCAATGTTATTGAAGTTGTTACAGTCTGCTCAGAAAAGCTGAGCACTGCGGCTAAATGGGTTTTATTGATCACTGATGGTGATCAATGGCAAATTAAGGAGGGAGAAAAGATTCATGAAGCATCAGTGTGGAGCATTCATTATCACTAGATTTACTAACGACTCTCGATCAGGATTATACTGATTCTATAATTCCTTATAACGATAAGTTAATTGCATAAAATCAATAGGATGCAATGATACTAGATCAAAAAAGAAAGCTAAAATAATCTATAAATGCTCTAGATTAAAAATATTAAACAGACGATTAAAAATTTATCATATGGGTTATTCATGTTTGAACTTAAATAAGTAATAAATAAATTATCTATGTTAAAGCTTTTACCACATCCCCCCTTTTTTTCTTCCACCTTTTACATTTATTTTGCTGTTATGGTTATTAACCTTAGACTTTAATTAATATCTCCTTTAATAAAATCCAATTCTGTCTTGCTTGAGATAAGCAATGCTTTTATTATCAATAATAACATTCAGGTTTTTTCTTTAAAAATGATATAATCATTCATTAATAATGTTGAAAAATTCAAGAACATAAGCTATAATTGATTATCTATAATCTGTAATGCTTATAATGTAACTGCTCATTTTTTTAGTTATATAAGAAAATTAGAATGCGATCTGTAATATTTTTTATCAGAAATGTTCATATAACAACATCTTACAATCAAAACTAGTACAGATAAATACAATAGATGATAAAAAATAGAAATTTTATCACGATTTGAAATAGATTTTTATCTTAATTATTTATCTTTCCGTTTATATTTATAGTCTAAAAATATGGCTTTAATTACATTTTCTGTCAAAATAGATTAATGAATTATGACCGGAGAGATATAACCTACTTTCGCTTTTCTGAAAGAGCGGTGTTTTTATAGTCTTCACTTCATCCAGTGTCTTACCTTGTATTCATTTATTACTAATGAACTAGAGGTAATTACTGAACTGCAGCCATAAGTTTTAAACTGGGCATCTTCGATAATGCTTGTGTTATTAATTCTAATCTAAATCTTCATGAGATAATCATATGAAGCTACCCAGATCATACCAATTCCTATTCTTACAATTAGGTCATCATTATTATACTAATCTATGTTATGTAGATTTTCATAATGATCAATCACTTTCTTACTGTATGCCGTATTGTAAACTTGTGAAACCGTCTATTCATCTATTAATAATGAGATCGTTCAATGCTATCAAGACGAGATCCTACTTATAGATCTCCCAATAAAGGATAAAGATCACGCAAACGATATATCGCATTATGGATTACCTGGATGGCATAATCAATTTCTTCTTCTGTCGTGAAGCGACCAAAGGAAAAACGAATAGAACTATGCGCTAACTCATCATTCACTCCTAATGCTCTTAGTACATATGAAGATTCAAGGCTTGCTGATGTACATGCGGAACCTGATGAGACAGCCAAATCTTTGAGTGCAATCATTAATGATTCACTTTTAAGATGGTTAAAACTGACATTCAGAATATGAGGTGCGCTATTTATCATATCACCATTAAGATAAACTTCTTTAATATTCTTGATCCCGTCCCATAAACGTTGACGCAAATCATGTAGTCTATTAAACTCTACCGCCATTTCTGTTTTAGCAATACGATAAGCTTCGCCCATTCCTACAATTTGGTGGACAGGTAATGTTCCTGAGCGCATCCCTTGTTCATGACCGCCACCATGTTGTTGAGCTTCAAGTCGAATACGTGGTTTACGACACACATAGAGCGCACCTATTCCCATTGGTCCATACAGTTTATGTGCTGAAAAAGACATTAAATCAACTTTAAGTTCACTTAAATCAATCGGTATTTTACCGACTGATTGGGTTGCATCAACATGAAAAAAAATTCCTTGATTGCGGCAAAGTTTACCAATAGAGGAAATATCTTGAATGATACCAATCTCGTTATTAACGTGCATGATAGAAACTAAAATTGTATTATCACGGATAGCCGTCTCAAGTTCATGTAAATCAATAAGACCAGTATTTTGTGGTGACAGATAAGTCACTTCAAAACCTTTACGTTCAAGTTGGCAACAAGTATCCAAAACCGCTTTATGTTCAGTTTTACAGGTAATGATATGATTACCTTTTTTCTGATAGAAGTTGGCAACACCTTTTATAGCCAAGTTATCAGATTCAGTTGATCCTGAAGTAAAAACAATCTCGCGCGGATCTGCATTTACTAACTCAGCAATCTGATTTCGCGCAATATCAACAGCCTCTTCAGCTCGCCAGCCAAAACCGTGAGAGCGAGATGATGGATTACCAAAATTGCCATCCATCGTCATACACTTCATCATTTTTTCAGCAACACGAGGATCAACCGGTGTAGTGGCCGAATAATCTAAATAAATCGGTAGTTTCATTAACTCATTAGCTCCAATAAGACTGAAAACGTCTTAAAATTTTATCATTTTACAATTATTTTATTTTTTAGAATCATTCAGTTTATAGTTGTATATTAATAATAGGTTCAGGTTGATGAATTTCTTTTAGATGGTACTTATCATTATTTTAATGATAAGTAATTTCTTGTATTTCTTGATTATTGATCAATTCCTCTAAGTTAATCTTATTAAGAAAACTGATAATACGGTTATTTAAATCGCGCTATAACGCGTGAGTTAAATAATTCTCTTTACTTTCATATCCTTCTCTTTTTCCCTGACAGGGGGGTTGCACAAACAGATTCATTAACAGCAGAAATAATTTGAACGATAAAACATTTTTCACTTCCTGACCTAATAAATATCCGCCGCCATGCCCGCAAATACTGCTAAGTAGTTCGTTTTTACGAAATTAAAAAAGTTGCTCAAGATAAAAAAGTGGAATTCCTTGGCGTTTCGATATATTAGCCAATGGCAGAGGTTCTGTCTTTGAATGTAATGCAACATCCAGAATATCTGTTACTACATAGCGTCCTTTAGATATGAGTCTCATGATATCTCTCCATAGTTAAATATGATAAAATTGTGTCATTTCTAAGTATTTTTAATCAACTATTTAACCTAGTAATTCACGGCTATGTTAATAAAGGTTGTTGGTAGAAAACCATTGTATACATGAAGTATTTTTGCTACAGAGAAGAAATTGCCATGAAAAAGAAAAGAGTCATGCAGATCAAAGCGACTCTTTTATCAGTCCATGATAACATGAAAACTGTATCTAATTAGTTGGTTAGAAGATAATCTGTCGAATTATATCGATTTATCCATTAAAGTAACTTATTCTACTTATCCTGCTCACTATTGTTATAGTGAACATATAATTTGCTGGAGATATTCATTATGGTTATAACGATATTTTACAAAATCCTTAATTGCAGGAAAAGATTTAATAAACTTACTGGAAAAGTCCTCTGATAAAACTCCATCACAAGGATAACACTAGTTTAGTTATTTGCAATGTATGTTGAATAGTTTAACTTTACGATAATCAGCAAAAATAAATAGGCATTAATTTTAAACCAGTGTTTAAATTGCATCATTGCTTTTCTTTCTTCAGAGGTAATAGTCAACATAGTGCCTAAGAGGTATTGTTGAAGTCAACGAGATATTTTTCCTGAATCCTTTAAAGGGGAAAGTTATATTCCACATAGAAAAAATAGAAAACGCAAAAGAGGAGGAATAAAAAGAAAAACGTAGTACACCCTATGGAGTGTTAACGGCTTAACTACGATTAGGTTGCTTCGGATGCTTATGATATAAGTACTTTTTTATACTATTCGATATATTAATTTTAGGAATTCAGTCAGATGGATCGAAATAAGTCTCCTAGAAAGGAGAAATTAGTAAATCAGGAAGATAATACGTGACTTCGCGTGTTATATCACTACTTGTTTATCTGAAACCCTTTGATTTCATCTAATTCTGAAATTAATGATGATAGACCGACTGAATTTTTCATGATACATAAAAAGATGGTATGTAACAATAAATCTGGACTCTCGCTTGGTTCCAATTTTTCTAGATATATAAGTATATTCGCCTCTAATCACGATTATTCGAGGTTTTGAGAAACGGCCAAGACCCTAAAGTTAATAATTCTGAATATGACTGGATTGAGGCACATAACTGAAGTATGCTTTTCGATAAATTCATTACTTATAGAAAGATAAGTATAAGTTCCGTATTCTTTACTCCTAGAACAAACACAAAGGTGACTGGACTAATAAATTTGACGAATACGGATAGGATGATGATTATATTTCTATAGTAAGATACTTACAGAGTAAGTTACTCAGATGTTATATCCTCTCACAACTAACTAAACTTCTTTCCACCATTAATGACGACTGGAATAACTTTCTTGAAAATATAGTGAAAGTGTTAAGTCATAGATCCGTTTATTTATTAAACAAATACTTGACTGTAGCACTTTCGCCATGGATGCATCCGGCTCTAGCACTGCTGCTGTATCTATCCTGAATATTTCCACCGTTGTTTTTCTAACAAAGTTTGTAAGTTAAAAGTCTGTAGTTCATGTGATCTTAAAACTACCGATCAGTAGTTATCCTAGAGCATCTTTATATTTTACCTAACTACAACTCGCAATATATTACTTTTACTATCTCCCATCTTCTTTAGCTTTTTTAAAATAACTGCTTTTTTTGATACTCAATTCTCTGTTTTTTATAGCTACACAAACTATATTGAAGTGATGCAAAAACAAGGTATTAAATGCTATGTTGTATGCCTTATACGCATGTGGTTAATAACTCAATCAACAAATGCCTATTTATATCTTCATCACCTGTAGCAGGAAATATAGATATTAAAGATGCTGTATGGCTTGAGCTGTTCTTCAAAAAAAAGAGAGGTCAAAGAAATCTGGCGAGACGATATCATTCTGGCGATACGTCATAGTGATGATCTGATAAATCCTAGTATTTTTCTTGGTCTTTGGTATATCTGCTCCAGGAGAAGCAGTGGTAATGTTAGATCTTAAGCTACAGTACGAGTACGTTACTGGAAGGGTAAACTTCATTAAAAGCCGAAAGATATCTGCCATAGTATGAAATACATCGGATGCTATATTAGGAATATTCCAGATAGCTAGGAATATTAAGATGGTGTGTTATAATGGTTATTATCGAATCGTAAACAAAGTACACTATTACCGAAGGTGTATAAGGCACTGGAGATAATAACGGCTTGTAAAAAACTAGAAAACTAGGATTCGCCGTTAGAATAAAAAATTCCTACTGACAGATATGTGTAAATGCATTCTGTGTAGCGATAGATTACTTTTATCAACTCTCAGCTTGATAAATAGGAAACAGAATTATTAGTAAAAAGAATACATAAAATGAAAAACTGATGACTATTAATCCTAACCCATATAGGGTTAAAATATCTCTAAAATTAGAGCATTAGATCAAAGAATATGCACTCCAAATAAAAGTTTAACTTGCAATATACCTAGCAAGTCTATTCTCCTATTTGCTTTCATCAAAAAATAGATGACTCTTAGTCTTTCTTAAAGAATGATTTAATTTCTTAACCATGAAGGAATTGTGGTCTCAATCACCCAAGATTAACAGGGGTTGTCATGTGAGCGATAAGATTCTTAAAGAGTTTAATTCAGAGTGAATTAGTCGTTTTTTTTGGCTGATAATCAATAAAAATCTCATCCTTTTCTTAGAAGGAGAAAAATTGTACGAAATCTTTGCTAACGAGCATGAAATTAGTTACTATCCACTAATATAGGGTTGGGTAATTAGAGAGTTATTGATAAGGAATTTTACGTTTAAAATTTTAACAGTTATATCAGGAAATTAAAATGATAGCTGAGTAAATTTATGGTTTAAGGTTGTTTTATTTACAGAATTATTTGGTCTAGAAAAGATTGTTGAAAGCACAACGATTGAAATATATAGATTTGGTTATAAATTGCTTTTCAAGCAAAGTAATAACCTTTGTTAAGATAGCTTAATTTACTCAACTATTATTTATACAATTTTTAATTGATCTGAGAATTCCAAGTAAAATATGTAGTTTTTGCATTTCAGGACGTATTCGAGTAAATAAACATCGAAATTTATTTATGATTTATCCAGGGTGACGCTTTCTGATAAATCGAGATATATTGAACGCTATTTTAAGATGAATATAAAAACGTTTAATATCTTCAATTGAGGGATATTGTATCCTATCATTATTATCTAATGAGGATTTTATATTTATTGCTAAGTATGTTATACGAATTCATAACTGATCAATTTAATAGTAATTGCTAAATTAAGTGAGCTATATTTAGGATTGATTGGAATATGAAGATGATATTGATATTTCTGTAATTCTTCATTTGTTAGATCAACATATTCGCAGATAAAAAATGATAGACACCGGAGAATTTATTGTCCGACTGATGATTTTCGCTACATTTTTTAGGCGTTATCTATAACCATGATAACGTACGAGCGTGCACTCGTTCTAATTACTAGACTGCCTCAAGCAGAATTTGATCTATTGTTTCTATAATAGTAGTTTAATCAATAATATTACTGTAGCCAGTAGATAATGCAACAGCTGCGAATCCGGCAATATGAGTGAATTAACTAAATATAAATTAGTTAGTCTCATCGTTTTATCACACTAACAGTTAAGCTTATACTTCCGGTATGCGAAGTTTTAACCAAAATAATGTGTGAATATTTTCTAGCATAATTATCTTTATTTGGTGTTAGTTATCATAGTATTTTACTACAATCATCGTCATGTTGACGATTATCTATTATAATATTGAATTAGCTTAATTCTTATTCTTTAACATTCCAGTGGAAATAATCTATGCATCCAATATTAACTATTGCTATACGAGCAGCTAGACAAGCAGGTAACTTTATTGCTAAAAGTTATGAAAAACCTAACTCCATTGAAATAATAGCAAAAGGTCAAAATGATTTCATGACCAATATTGATAAAAAAGCAGAACAAATCATTATTAAAACCATTCATAAATCTTATCCTGATCATAATATTATCACGGAAGAGAGTGGTAAAATAGTTGCTAAAAATCAAGATATTCAGTGGGTTATTGATCCCTTAGATGGAACAAGTAATTTTACTAAACGCTTACCTCATTTTGCTGTTTCCATCGCAGTACGGATTAAAGACCGTACAGAAATCGCCGCTATTTATAATCCTATGCTTAATGAGCTATTTACTTCAGTACGTGGGCAAGGTGCACAATTAAATGGTTACCGGCTTCGTATTAAAAATAATAATGAATTAGAAGGGGCAATTATTGCCACCGGTTTTCCTTTCAAAGTGAAACAACATTCAGCTGCATATATTAATATTATCACTAAATTATTTAAAAAATGTGCTGATTTTCGCCGTACTGGTTCAGCAGCTTTAGATTTAGCTTATGTTGCAGCTAGTCGCGTCGATGGATTTTTTGAGATAGGCTTAAAACCATGGGATTTTATGGCTGGAGAATTATTAGTTCGTGAAGCCGGCGGAATTATAACTGACTTCGTTGGTGGACATAATTATCTAATATCTGGCAATCTTCTGGCTGGTAGTCCACGGATAGTAAAAAAAATGGTGCCAGAAATAAAGACTGAGTTAAGCGAAGCATTAAAATGCTAATAAATATGATTAAATGGTAATATCCAATAGTTATATTTAGTTAATAATGTTTTAATGCTTACTTTGTTATTACTAATTTGTGGTAGCTGAAAAATATTAGTGATTCACTCTAGCTTTATTGGGTAAACAACCAGCTAAATATTTTTTCTTATTTATCGATCCTTATCTCTTAATGAGATATTAAAACTCTTATTATTATAAGATAATATAAGGGAGATAACGATTGGTTAGTTTTCTTAATTTTAAGAAAAAATTTTTTTCGCATAGTTATAGCTTGTTGCTATTTATCTATTATTTATTTTAAATAAACAACTTTAGCTTAAAAAGCTGGGTTATTACATCGACTTAATAATAAAGCTTTCCACTCATTCGAAAAATATTTCTGGAATAGTAATTAATATCATTAATCAAATACTCAATTTTGCTAAAAAGGTAAAGTTCATATACAAAACACACTACGATTGTTACTACCACTAAATCATTCTCTAGCCATAATAGCGAATAAAATGTTTGTAGCGGAATAATTTCATCTTTGCTGCTACTGTGTGCACTAATAAAACGCATTATCTGAAAGATAATAAATAGTAAAAGTACTACTATCTAAAAGTTGGTTAACTATCAGTATCTGTAAAGCGATAAACTGGTCATTAATCCCAACGAATGATTACACAATTGGATGATAACAATCATAATCCACTTATATCTACTAATAACGAAAAAGAAGACGACTAAATATAAATATAAATATAAATATAAATATAATCACTTCAGCAACAATATTTAAAGACCATATAACAGGCCAATAATTGTTTCAGTGATACAGTTGTATTACTGATCTTATGATGAATGCCTTTTAAGTATAACAGTGTGCTCTAATGACATTATCAACAATATAATAATTATATTGACAAGTAATACATAAATAATTATTTTATGTCCCCTTTTTATTTGCTAAATAACCGATCTGAGAAGCGATAATAATAAATGCAATCAAACCTAAAACCTAAATTTGCTATAATCAATATTAACTGTTTTTTACTAATCTGTGGCTAACGCATCCAGTTAAAGATATTAACAACAAAAATAGATTGAAAGCTAACATGTTAAAATAATAATTCTAATCAATAGAAACTTACGATAAATACAATAGAAATAATCAGCGTTAAACCAGAAAATAAACGTAAAGTGATAATGAGGTAATTGACTTCTTTCAGTATCGGTACGTTCATAAAAGAACCAATAAAATGAGCAGTAAATCTCGAGTCTAATAGGACACTAATTATATTGAGCTCAAGTTCTTTAGAACTTAGTAAAATTGCGATAAAAGCAAAAAATGCCATAAATAAAAAATAAGTAAAACAAGCTAACATCAGCCAATGTGGTTTATGGAATAAACATTAAATTTTAACTTATTTAAACATAAATAGGAAAATTCTGGCAAATCGACAAGACTTTTTGTCTCACATTCTGGATCACGATTTTATCATCAATTTTCTCTAAAATATCACATATCCAATTGGCCAATTCAGCTGATTCTTTTTCTTTAAAACCACGACGAGTAATAGCAGGTGAACCAATACGAATACCTGAAGTAATAAATGAACTCTGAGGATCATTTGGTACACAATTTTTATTGACGGTAATATTAGCATGACCAAGAGCAGCGTCTGCCTCCTTACCAGTGATCCCTTTATCCAGTAAATCTAATAAAAATAAATGGTTTTCTGTACTACCAGAAACAATTTTATAACCACGCTTAATGAAGATTTCAACCATCATTTTTGCATTTTTAATAATTTGCAGTTGATAAGTTTTAAACTCAAGCTCCATTGCTTCTTTTAGCGCAACCGCTTTACCAGCAATAACATGAATTAACGGACCACCCTGAGTGCATGGGAATACGGCAGAATTTAGTTTTTTATAAAACGCTTCATCACCGCCTTTAGCTAAAATTAAACCACCACGAGGTCCGGCTAAAGTTTTATGAGTAGTCGTTGTTACAACATGCGCATGGGGAAGGGGATTAGGATAAAGAGCAGCGGCAATCAAGCCAGCAACATGCGCCATATCAACAAATAAATAAGCAGCTATACTATCTGCAATTTGACGCATTTTAGCCCAGTCTATCACACCTGAATAAGCCGAAAAACCACCAACAATCATTTTAGGTTTATGCTTTTGTGCCTTAATAGCTATATCGTTGTAATCAATCTTACCATTTTCATCGATTCCATAAGGAATGATATTATAAAGTTTGCCAGAAAAATTGACGCGTGATCCATGGGTTAAATGTCCACCATGTGCCAAATTCATACCTAATACCGTATCACCTGGTTGTAATAAAGCCATATAAACAGCAGTGTTAGCTTGTGAACCTGAGTGTGGCTGAACATTAGCGAAATCTGCATCAAATAAAGTTTTTGCGCGATCTATAGCGAGTTGCTCAATAATATCAACATATTCACAACCACCATAATAACGTTTACCAGGATAGCCTTCGGCGTATTTATTCGTAAGTTGGGAACCTTGAGCCTGCATAACTCTTGGGCTGGTATAATTTTCTGAAGCAATTAACTCAATATGTTCTTCTTGACGTTTAATTTCATTTTTCATTGCCTGCCATAGTTCTTGATCATAATCTGCAATATTCATTTCATGCTTTAACATTTACTTCTCCTGATTAACGACATATTAAATCTTTATGCAACTAAATAAATACCTCATAGTGTAAACTCTTTTTAATTCACTGAAATATCCCCAAATAAAAATTGCCATAGAGTTATGCTTATTTCTGGTGTGTGGAGTTTTGTAGATTCTAGCCTCTATATCATATAAATTGATTTTGTGGATGATTTCAATAACAAAGAGATAATATTCTATGAAAAGTCTATCCTATAGATATCAGCGAAACTAGATATTTATCCTGATCCCTTGCATAAACTCATCTGTAATGGTAAGTTCTAGACAGTTGATAGATAGCGTTGTTGAAGACGAGCTCTAAAGCATGTTGCGCAAACATATTTAACGCTACGTTGTTTAACGGACTGAATGTCGTAATCCATAACGGTTATCTGCCGTAATGAATCATATAAACTGTTATTGGCTATGTTGAGATTAAAGTGCCTAAAATTAAGGAATCGTAGCGACAACAGAATATACCTCAATAAGCTTCTTCCTACCGCCTTATCTGAAGTATTAAAACGTTAAAGAGTTTTTACCTTGGCTTTGGGTATCTCTCCTACACCCCATTAGAGGGTATCTCTCCACCACTGATTTTCATGAATATCTGGACTTTTCTCAATGAAAAGCACATACTCTCTATCAATACCATTAACGGACTGAAATAGCAATGTCTTAAAAAGTACAGGCAATGTCAGCTGTGTGATTTAAGCGATACCACTAACGTTTACTTCTAAGCCGATGACATATTAGCCCCTTCTTAGAGAAGGTAGCCTAATTTTACCTACTAGTTAAAAGGGGCTTACTGTTTATGGGACGTAAGGAGATAGTTGCAATCGAAGATGGTTATCTGGGGGAAGGGGGGGGGTCAGAAGCTTGGCTAAACTTATCAATAGCTTATAAACGGATTGAACTTAACCTATTTCCTAGACTTGCATGAGGGCGGTACCTTAGTTTTTGGAATGCAATAGCAAAGATATTCCGGCACGCAGCACAAATGCCGTTTGGTGGTACATAAAACAGCTAATCTATTGATAATTTACTTTCCAAAGTATGCAACCAAAATTAAGACTATAAATTTGATAGGAAGAGAGCTGGCTAACAGAGATCTCTGATGTCACTAATAAATTCTTTGATATTTTTATTGGTAAAGTTTTCAGCATAAGCATCCTTAAAGTGATGAAGAAGCTGGGAAAGATCGAGAAGAGCGCCTGCATTCTTTGATTTCCTCTGAGCCAAATAGATATCAATAAGAGTGACGAATCCAATTGTAAGTCGGATTTTGTGATAATGACCCTACGAATTTGATGCGTAGGGAGCTGCGCTTTGATAAAAATATCTTTTTCAATTGCATCTAAGTTACTCCCGTATATTTAGAAAATCTAAAGCCGACTAAGGGAATTTGATCTACTAACTTTGGTAGTAAACAACGTCAAATTTAAGCATGAGTAATGATCTACAAAGCATCATAGGCTAACTTTTAGCCTGACCCGTCATATACTAGATTTGCTAATAACTACTTATCATTTAAAACATCTTATTACATCCTCTTTATATCTTTTCTAAAAATTGCCATTGCTAATAAATAAGTACGTGTTTTTTTTTGTATCGTTTCAAGTAAATTGCTATCAATTTTATTGAAAGCTCGACTGATATATTTATCTTCTATCTCACCAGGCTGGTTATATGTACCTTGTAAAGATTGAATAAGTTGCATTTTTGCTTTTTTTGAAATAGCTTCAGATTCAAAATCAAATTGATTAGTTTTTTTATTGTAACATGACATTAACCAATTCCAACCACTTTTATTAAAAAGTGGTAATGGTGAATTCATTCCCTCTTGATAACCATCAAGAAGTTGTTGTAAATATACTTTTGCTTGATATTTAGCCACAGGCTTAAAAGACCATTCACTGTTATTTCTTCCCCAATAATAACTTTCACCAGATTTAACAGTTAAACAAAAAATTAAATGTTCTATCCATAGTGATAGACCATCACTAATCGTTAAATTTGCAGGACGATAACGAATGATGCCGTTTTTCTGAATATTTTGTAATTCTCCAGACAAACGAACATTCTTGAAGTGTTCAACAAATAGTTTGTTAAAATATTCATGGCAATTTATCTTGATTTTATCAGCTAATGGCTTCAGATCTTGGATCTGTTTTTCAAAATAAATTTGGCCAAAATGTTTTGCTGGTAATCCACCCGTTGCCCGTAAAGTGGTTAATAGCTCCTCTAGTGACTCTTCATAAATCATAACCTTAAGTAAGCGTTCATTAAATTTATATCGTTGTAAATTATTTACAACAAAAGGCTCATTTTCAGGTAATTGTATTTTTTCATCAAGAAAATGAACTTTTAACCTTTTTTGAAAAAAAGCACGGATTGGATGTCTATAAAAATAGAGTAACTGCTCTAATAATATTTTATTCTCAGGCTCAATTATTGGGGTTAACGGTGTGCAGAACTTAGGCTGTAGAATACCTTGTTTTTTGGCTGCCAATAGCCATTCATTAGCATAACTTTGATGAAGACTATTAGGCAAATAATTCTCTCTCGCAAAAGGGACTCGCGTGTGTTTAGTAACTAAATGTTCTTTTACTCTATTAGCACTAAGATCAATATTTAGATGTTCATCACCCTCTAAACAAAAACTTTGGCTAATATAATCAACTAATTCATTTATTAAAACCGAGGGATTATTTGGTTGATTATCATGCATAGAATACCCAATATAACTAAGATAAAATAGTTGAGAAGCAGAATTTAAAGCTTCTAAAAATAGATAACGATCATCATCTCGACGCTTTCTATCACCAAGTTGCGGCTGCTCAACCATTAAATCAAACCACAATGGAGGTATTGAGCATGGATATATTCGATCGTTCATACCTAATAAACACACAACCTTAAAAGGAATAGAGCGCATAGGCATTAGAATACAAAAATTAATTTCACCAGTAAGAAAACGTTGACTAATTTTTTCATCATTAAAATATGTTGCTAACTTATCACGAATAAGCGATATAGGAACTAACTCATCATATTTTTCTACTACTCCAGTATCAATGATTTTTTGCCATTGCTGGAGTATAAATGCGAATATTGCTTGATTTTTTTCATCAGTTTTAAAAAAAACATCTAAAAGACATTGACATAATGGTAACCATTCTAACAATTTTCGTTCCTGTTTAAATTTATTTCTCCAACTAGCCAATAAATCAATAAATGCAGCAAGTTTCCCGGCTAATTTAGCATATAACCCTGTACATTCATCATAAGGTAAAATGTTATTCCATATTCCTACTTGACTATTCATTACATAACCAAGCAGCATTCTATTCAAACCAAAAGCCCAGGTATTTTGTCCTGTTGCTGGTAACTCTAGCGTAGAAAGATTTTCATCATCAAGCCCCCAACGTATACCTGATTCATTAATCCATCGACGTAATAAAAGTAATTCATTTTCATAGATAGAAAATCGGCGAGCTAAGCTAGGCACTTCTAATAAAGCTAATACTTGCTCTGTAGTGAAGCGACTTTGTGGTAAATCAAGTAACGAAATAAAAGCCCGTAAAATAGGATGAACTTGCTTGGCTTGTCGATCTGAAATAGAAAAAGGCAGCCGACGTTCAGGCGACATATGACTAAATACCGCTTGTATATAAGGTGCATAATTATCTATATCAGCTACCATTACAACTATATCTTTTGGTCTTAGATTTTGATCTTCTTCAAATAGACGCAATAAATAATCTTGTAATACTTCGACTTCACGTTGTATACTATGACAAGAATGAAATGTTAAGGATTTATCTTGTTTGCTTAACTTCCTTTTTAAAAAACTATTATTATAACTATCTTCGGTTAAACCAAGCTGAGCATGGTCTTCTAAATCTAGAATATCTTGCTGAACTTGGTGTAATAAACAATCGCGTGGTAAATCTACAAAAGCAGTAATTTCATTAGATTGCTTCAGCTGAGATAAAAAATAGAGGTTATCACGACCTAATTTACCCCAAGAAGCTAATAATGGATTAGCTAAAAATTGTTCACATTGTTGATTAAATAATGTGTTAGGTGAACTTTCTTTCTTGAAACGCGCAATTTCATGTTGATCTTGATAAATTTTTAATTTACGCTGTTCAAGTCTTATTAAAGAAGCGTAGCTTTGAACGTTCCCCCAATAATAACGACATGGATTAGTAATCATTAAATGAATATCTATATGCCGCCCAAGAGCATTTAATATCTGTAAATAAACCGGAGGTAATGCAGAAATACCACAAATAAATATACGCTTTGGTAATTTAATATGTAAAGGCAGATTAAGTTGCAATCTTTGTATAAATTTCTGATAGAGATTTGCTAAATGCCATTTAGGTTGATTAATTTTTTCCGTATACTCTATCAACGCTAACCAAAGACATTTTTGCCATTGCTGATTATCACTTATCCCTTCAATTAATTGTTTTTTGCGCCAAACTTCTAACCATTGCGGACGGTAAATTAAATATTTCTCAAATAGATCTGCAATACGAGCTGATAACTGATGTAATTTACGTTTATCTAGATCTTCATTGAGATATCGATTAAAAAGTTTAAATTTAGGTTTGTGTAGCAGGGAAGGCAAAATTGTCATTAATTTCCAAGTCATTGCTGTTTTGGTAAAAGCACTCTCTTGGGGAATATCAGGTAAAACCCGAGTAAACATGTCCCAAATAAAAGTTGCTGGTAGTGGAAAAGAAATATTAGCAGCAACTTCAATGCTTTGCGCAAGATTTATTTGTAGCCATTTCGACATACCTGGGCTTTGAACTAAAATAATTTCTTGTGCAAAAGCATGGGTCAAGGGATGATTTTTGATTAAACTAGAAATAAATTCTTTATGAATATCTAATTGATTAGAATAATAAATTTGTAGCATAAGCTTGTTATGATGAAATTAACTCTCCTCTTAATGTGGAGAGTTAATTGGTTATAATGGATGTTAAATATAACAAATATCTACTTGTAATTATTTGTAATATTCATGTGTTTATAAAAATTTCAGATATATAATTTGTTTTATTCGTATTAAAAGAATCAATACCTTTCATCGCTTCTGTACTTTCAAAAAAATATAAATTGGAAAATTGCTGTGTTTTTAAGCTTGTTGACAAAGGTTGTTAGTAGAAAATATTCTACTATGTAAAGAATTTATCTACAGTGGTTTCTATGAAAAAGCAAATAGTCATACAATCAATGAGACTCTTTCCTTGCTTCCCTACCAACATAAAACTGCATCTCATTAGTTAGCTCGACGATAATCTGTTAAATGATCTCGATTCATACATTGAAGCAACTCATTCTACTTTATCTTCTCTGTATTGTTACAGTGAATATGTTATCCGTTTTTTTTGGTATTAATAGGGTTGTAGCAATTTTAATTCAAAAATCTCCAATTTTAATAAAACATTTAATAATCTTATTTGAAGTCCTCTAATGAGACTATATTTTAAAGATAAATAGTTTAGTTATCTGCAATGTGTATTGAATAGATTGATTTTACTGAGAAGTTAGAAAAACAAACAGACATTAATTTGAAAACAGCATTCAGATAGTATCCACTTGCCCTCCTTAATTCAGAATCGACAGGCAACATAAATGCACTAAGTTGTATTGTTGAATTTAATAAAATATTTTCCATGAATCTTTTAAATAAAATTGTTATATCCCACATAGAAAAGGTAGAAAAGACGTGAGATTAGGAGTAAAAGGAAAGAATAAATCACGGTCTAAATCTATCAAATCGATAGTGTTATGCGAGCAATGAGATTTTTGAAGAGTTTAATATAAAAAATGTTAGATATTTTCTTGAGTCAATCACATAAATAAAGAGTCTATCATTTGCTCAGATAAAGTTAAAGGGTATGAAAAACCCTTATGCCAATTAGCATAAAGTTAATGATTATTGTCTAATAATAACTATATTATTAGAGAGTTATTGGTAAGAAGTTCCATATTAAAAATATAAACAGTTATATAAAATGATTATAAGGATAACTGAATAGTTTCCATGGTATGAGGGTTCGTTTTATTTACAGAATTATCTAGCTGCAAAAGATTATTTAAAATCAGAATAATTGAAATACAGTTATAGATAAAAATTGCTATGCAAGTAAAACAGTAATCTTTTCTAAGATATCCGTCTATTTAGTGCTTATCTATTTCTACCAGTCTTTGATTACTAAATAAACGCACTCATTCAAAACCAGAGATAATAATCGAAATTTTTTATTTTTAATTGCTAAAATGTAAAGTAGTTAGTAATGAAGTTTTTCTTTTATCTAGCTGTTACTTTTAGGAAGTATGGTATGATTTTTTTTGAATAATTCAGATTTTAACTTTCAATTAATCTGTCATATACTGCAATAGAATTTTACTACTCAATACTGAGTTAGTTAATTCCTGAATGTACATCAAAATATATCGATGCAAAGTAATCTCAAGTTTTTTCAATAATTGAAATTATGACTTTGCAGCCCATCTTCTATGCAACCATTAGAAGATGGTACCATATAACCATATTATTAACAAATCCAGTGTATAACGATTAAGATCAAATTTTTGCTTCATAAATTTGGTCTTAATCCTTAAATTATGCGTTGTTTAGCACTAAAGGTCACAGGAATTTAACATTTAATTAGCAGGTTCTATCTGTTCTGAATAGATTGGAATAGCTTAAATAGCATTCTAATGGTTACATTCCTCAAATGACAACGCTTTGCACGTCATCTTCATATCCTCACTGTCGCAAAAACTGATTCAATTATATTGGTCATTCTTATTGATGCCCAGCGCGCGGTAACGGGACGTGATAGAAATATCAATAATTCTTCTTGCTTTTTCTTTAATGTTTTTTATCGTTGTAAAATACTTCACTAAAAATCTTTTTAATAAAGCATCAAAGGCTTTATTAGCAAAATCATTACTTTTTTGCTATCCAAACTTTCCGTAGATTATCCTTAATTCGGTTACATACTATTTTAGGGAGTGTGAAACCACAGTGCATTAGTTATTTTTTGTAGCTAATAGCGTTGGTGCTACATCTCCGTAAATGTCTTTACTATTGCATTCTAAAAAAATCAAGAGCATCATCTCTCATAGCAAGCATAGAGATACGGTTAAGATACCTGTTTACCAGCCATTGAAAAAGTATCCCCACAGTTTACTTCTAATTTTTGATACCATTTTCGACTGCAATGAACTCCTTATATCCATTTGGTAGTTCTTCCCTGCCGCCGATTTACCAGCAGGTAAAAGCGATCAGCTTGCCTGACAGGACTGCGTATGCTATCGGCTAAGAAATAAACGTAGTGCGTATTGCTTAAGTCATGCTGGTACCAATACCCCTGCTCTTCAAGTCCTTGCTTTTTAGTCTATTAATGGTACTAGAAGCAATAGAGATTATGTATTCTCATCGAGAAAGCCTAGAGCTTCGTGAAAATCATCTATGGTATGCCTCGTAGATAGAGTTATGAAAATAACTTTTAATCGCTTTTTACGTGCTTTAGATAAAGGGGTAGTAACGAGTTGTTAAAGCATATTTCGTTGCTTCTGTGATTGATAAACCTTTAGAGATTTTAATCTCAACATCGCCAATAATAGTTTATATGCTTCATTACAGCAAATAACCGTTACGATCAACGCCGTAGCCGCCCGTTAACAAGGCGGTGTTAAGTATATTGATCAATATGGCTCGAGCTTTGTCTCAACAGCAGTAAGACTATTAGCTCCCTGCTACTATTACGAATGAATTCATGCAATGGATGAGAGGTAATATCTAGTTTGGTGATGCCTGTAGGACAGACTTTTTATGGCATATTATATCTCTGTTGTTGATATAATTTATGAAATCAATCAGAAAAAAGGTACCCAAATACTATCTTTGAAAGCAATAAGCAGAAAATGAATATAATTCTCCTAACGCTAGATACAGGTGCATTAAGGGGTAACGAAAAAAGTATACTTGCTGATAAATTCATAATTTATAGGGAACTAAGAATAATTTCTGTCTCCTTCGCTACCTGGATAACATAAAAATAAATCTAGCTCGATAGATTTAACGAATACGGATAGGATGACAATTTCTATTTATCTAGAAAAATGTCTAGAGAGTAATTTACTCAAATATATATATCACTCTCGTTCAATTAAACTGCTTTTTATCATTGATGATGGTTGAAATAAATTTCTTAAAAATACCATGAAAGCGTCAACTTGTGGACACATCTACTTCTAGATCGAAGGCTTGTTTGCAACACTTGTATAATGCGGGGGAGGTTTCCATGCTGGATGACTACTACTGTGATTTTTCCTAAATGTTCTCCACAGTTATTTTTTTGCTAAAGCTGTAAGTTAAATGCCTGAAGTTAATATGGGATCAAAACTACCGAGCAGTAGTTAGCATAGCAGATTAATATTTTATTAACTGATACTGATAACAAATTTCTTTCAGTGTATAACATCTTCTTTGACCTTTTCAACAATAATTGGCTTACACGATTAAATGCTCTATTTTGAACCGTCAAGCGAAATTATGCCGCAGTGGAGACGTAACAGAATATAGACATTTGTATCTTCTGTGACTTGCATACTTATTGTTGACAACTCAATCAATATTCGCATGTTTATCGTTCCGTCACTTGTGGTAGTTTAGATATTAAACATGCTGTATGATATGATCTGTTCTTCAAAAAAAAGAGCGGTTGAAGAAATCTGGCAATTGCTGTAATCCGACTGCTAAGTTATATCTATGATCTGGTAAGTCCCGCTGTCTTTCCTAGTCTGTGGAATATCTGTGCTAAGAATTTAGTGGCAACGTTCCTGAAAGGATAAAATATACAGATTTTATTAAAAAATTCATTTCGCTAAAAAGACAAAAATGGGGCGTAGTAGCGTGAAATACCTATAGCTCTACTTTACACCTACCGGTATCCGCATCAAAATAGGTACGGCATTAACCCAAGGGGAAATGGTTGTGCATCATTACGATCACTATTGTGCCAAGTAGTGATAGTAGCAGATCCTAACGTAGGAAGAGATGATTTGGAAATATATTAGCCATATTTCGGCAAGGCATTTTAAGTTGATATATTACTATATGATTCCCTATCAAATAGGGAATGATGTACACTATTACCGAACATGTATAAGGCGCTGGAGATAACAGATCACAAAAAACCATAAAAACTGAGATGGTTCATCGTTCTGATGAATAAATTTCTTTGCACAGATCCACGTATAAATTTATGCATGTTAGCAACATGCTACTTTTACCACCGTTTAGCTTGGCAAGCAGTCAACGGAATTGTTGTCAGAAAGAATTCATAAAATGGAAAAATAATAGTTATAACTCTAACTATTTATGATTAATTTCAGCGAAATTGATCTTTTAGATCAAAGAATATACACTTCGATGAAATTTTTATTTAAATAGATCCATAAACTGAGTTTATCTGCTTTTAGCAATAATGAGTGGTTTTTAGTCTCTCTTGAAGAGGGATTTAATTTCCTAATCATAAATACTATGAAAAAAGTTGTTATACTTTTACATCAATATCGGATTAAATTAATTAAGATAAAATCTTCTTTAGAAGATATAATATTCATTATTTTAAGTACAATTAATTACTTTCTTGAAGAAAGTTCAGTCAAAATTATTAATACATTTAAATTTAACCCATTAAAAATTTAATAATTTAAAATTAATTGAGAAACGCTCAGTTATACTATTAAAATATTTTAACAACTATTAGATCCAATTTATTTTTAATTATGGTGATGCTAGTTTATTTCAGTTATGATCGTTTCTACTGTATGGAGTGTCGGAGATGCTGGCTTATGATGTTAATCAATTTCATTGATGATTTAACATCAAAGAGATGATGTATCATGAAAAGTCTACTGAGGTATCCGAGAAACTAGATGTACCTCTAATCCATTGCATGAACTCCATACATAATGGAGATAGAGTAGCTATAAGTTACCACCGTTGATAGATGATGAGCTTTAACCCATACTGCGAAAAACATCCTCAACGCTGCCCTTTCCATAGTCCGTAATGGTTATGTACCTCCAAAAACTATATAGACTAATATTAGCGATGTTTATATTTAAAGTATCTAAGATCAGAGATTGCAGATATAACGGAATATTCTTCAGTAGCTCGTTATTACCGTTTTATCTGACATGCGCAAAAGCGTCAAAGAGTTGTTACCATAGCTGTGTACTTGTGAGATATCTCTGTAGCTGATTTTTATAAAGCTTTAGGACGATTCTTTGTGAAAAGAAAATGCTTTCTCCAGAAAAAGCGTCAGCAGACTAAAACAGCAATAGTTTAAAGAGTATAGGCAGTGGTAGTTTTGTGATTTAAGCGATACATACGGCTTTATTTTTGATCAATGGAATACGCAATACTGCCATTGCAAGCTGATCACTTATTTACCATTTGTTCATTATCGACGGCACTTCGCATGAACATAAGGAGCTCGTTGCAGTCGAAAATGCTTATCTAGAGTCAGAATCGAACTGGGCTCAACTTTTAATGCCGCGCTCTAAGCATAGAGCGCGGCATCTCCAAGCATGCTATGGGAACAATGCCTTTGATTTTTTGAATGGAATGATAAACATATTACCGGACATCATGTGTGGTACTAACGCTATTTAGATAAACAAAATAGTTAATGTGTCGCATTCACTCCTTAAAGGCATGTAATCGAAGTATAAATGAGGTGAGCTTCTGGAATTTTGATTAGAAGAGAGCTATGATGCCGCTAATAAATCCCTTGATATTTTATCAGTAAGGTTTTCAGCGTATTCTGAAACGATGAAAAAGCTAGAGTAAAGAACGAGAAAAGCTGCTGGTATTCAATGCCTTTCCGTCAGAGCATTGAGCAGTCCAATAAGAATAACCAATTCGATAAAATCAGATTTTGCGACAGTGAAGCTACGAAGCTGATATTTGAAACACTATGGTTTGCAAGAAAAACAATCCTTTCAATGGTATTTAAACTACTCCTGTCTTCTCAGAAAACCTAGAATAAGATAAGGGGGAGTTCACCTTCTAACTTTAATGATAAACAACATTCAATTTAAGAATGCAAAGCAGATTCACGAAGTCTTAACGCAAAAGCTAGTCTGATCGCCATATAGCATATTTGCTAATAACTCATTTATTTATTTATTTGTAAGAAAATCGACTATATTGAAGTATTTATGAGATAAATATGTACAAAACCGATGAGTTAAGAACTCAACCTATCGATAGCCTTATTACCCCTCAAGCACTGGGGGATGAATTTCCTTTATCCAAAGAAATTATTGAAAATGTGATAGCATCGCGAAAAGCGATTGAATCAATTTTAATTGGCAAAGACCAACGACTATTGGTGATAATCGGCCCCTGCTCAGTACATGATACCAAAGCGGCACTTGAATACGCCAAAATGCTGACCGAGCAGAGAATTAAATATCAAGATTATCTTGAAATAGTAATGCGTACATATTTTGAAAAACCACGTACAGTAGTTGGTTGGAAAGGTTTAATTTCCGATCCTGACCTAAACAATTCCTGCCAAGTTAATAAAGGTCTACGATTAGCTCGTGAGCTATTAACTAAGATTAACCAACTCGGGCTACCAACGGCAACTGAATTTTTAGATATGATAACCGGTCAGTATGTAGCCGATCTTATTAGCTGGGGAGCTGTCGGTGCCAGAACAACAGAGAGCCAAATCCATCGACAAATGGCATCAGCACTTTCATGTCCTGTGGGTTTTAAAAATGGCACTGACGGGAACATTAATATTGCTATCGATGCAATTCGTGCTGCACGCACTAGTCATCTATTTTTATCACCTGATAAAAATGGTAAAATGACTATTTATCAAACAACAGGTAACCCTTATGGCCATATTATTATGCGTGGAGGACAACAGACTAATTATAGCGCTGAAGATATTGGCATTGTCTGCCGTCAGTTACGTCAATTTGGGTTACCTGAGCAATTGATTATTGACTTTAGCCATGGTAATTGCCAAAAAATTTATCAACGCCAAATAGATGTTGCTAAAAATATTGCTAAACAATTGCAAAAAGGATCGAGGGTTATTGCCGGCATTATGGCAGAAAGTTTTCTAATAGAAGGTACCCAGCAAGTCATTGCTGGCAAGCCCCTCACCTATGGTCAGTCTATTACCGATCCTTGCATAGGCTGGCAAGATACTGAACAGTTATTAACTATACTGGCTAAAGCGGTAAAATATCGGTTTTCATCATCATAAAAAAGAATTTCAACCACAATTAAATTCATTATCAGATAAAATTCTTCTTTACCAAAGATTGCTTATCTTGCTTGATTTGATTAATTTTTATTATTAATATCAAATGTATCATCAAAGCTATCTTTACCATATACTTTTGTATAGGTTTATATTAATTGGTTATATTTTAATAATCTCGTTTACTATATTAATTAATAATTAAAAATTATTAAATAAATTTTCTATCAAACTTAATAATAAATTATACGTATAATACCCTTTCCCTCCTAGCGAAGAGAATTTAGATGAAAAATTTCTTATCATCGCTAAAATAATAAAACTGAATTAGCTATAGTGCTTGTACTGGCAAATCGATATAGAGTAATTCCTACTGCAACAAGGAACAGATAAATTGTAACGCTATGAAAATAATAGAAAGTTTTTCTAAAATTTATCTGTTGAGACCCTAGTAATAAATAACGTCTAATTAAAGATTGATAACATATTCACGAAGTATGAGAGTGAATATTTAGTCTGAGACCCGTCATACACTAGATTTCCTAATAACTCATCGAAAACAAAACTCAGATATTATAAAATAAATTAATTACTGATTTATATTTCTGTTACTCATAAGTACAGAGATTTTTATCTTGTGGTAAGATAAAATGTATGAATCAATTTTATTGATTGATTGATTGATTGATTGATTGATTGATTGATTAGATTTTTATTTAAAATAGTTGGTATAATTATTGATAAATTTTTATTTATTAATTTTATATATAGTAAATAACTATATATACTAAAAGTATATCATATTAAATATGTAATTAACTTAGCGTTTTCATTACTGTTTAAGTAATGTATTAATAATATCATTATTAAATATGATTGTATTTATCAGTTAGTAGGAGAAAAAAATGATAATGCCAATGGCAGAAAAAAAACCACATAAAATGTTATTATATGGTGATACCCGCATTGATAATTATTATTGGCTACGTGATGATACGAGAAAAAATAAAAAAGTTATCAAATATTTAACTGAAGAAAACCAATATACTAATACGGTATTAAAATCTGGCATCGTATTAAGGGAGAAATTATTTGAAGAGATGGTCGCTCGTATGGAACAGCGAGATCAATCGGTACCTTATATTTATAATGGTTATATCTATTGCACCCTTTATCAAGAAGGTAAAGAATATCCTATTTATCAACGTAAACGTCTTAATCAAGATACTGATTGGCAGATATTAGTTGATGGTAATGAGCGTGCTAAGGGACATCAATTTTATATATTGGATGGCATTGCTGTTTCTGAAGATAATCATTGTTTAGCAATTGTTGAGGATTTTCAAGGGCGCCGTCAGTTTGAAATTTCATTTAGACATTTATCTGCTAAAAAATGGCAGAATGCAGTAATTAAAAATACTTCTGGTAATATTATATGGACTAATGATAGTAAAAACCTCTATTATATTCGTAATCATCCACAAACACTATTACCTTATCAAGTATATTGTCATCAATATGGAAAAGATGGTGTTAAAGATTATAGAGTTTATCAGGAGAATGATGATCGTTTTTACTTAAGTATAACAAAAAGTAGATCAAAAATTTATATTCTGTTATCGATTAACAGTATAGAAACATCTGAATATCGATTAATTAATGCCAATAACCCAACAGAAGCGCTTAAAGTGTTTTCATCACGCCAAACTGGACGTGAATACGATTTAGATCATTTTCGTGATAATTTCTATATTCGTTCTAATCATCAATTAGAGCAATTTGGTTTATATTCTACTCAATCAATTGATCAGCCCTGGCAAACAATTATTACTCCAAATAAAGATATTGACTTAGAAAGTTTTGTTTTTTTTAACCGTTGGTTAGTTGTTGAAGAGCGTCATAATGGATTAATTAATATTCGACAGATAGATTGGCAAACAAAACAAGAAAGATTGGTTCAATTTGATGAACCGGTATATAGTGCGTGGATTGATTATAATCCAGAACCTAATAGCGAGACTTTACGTTATGGCTATTCCTCACTAACTACACCAATATCCATTATGCAGATAAATATGCGAACTGGGCAGCGTGAATTGCTAAAACAACAACAAGTTAATGGATTTGATAAGTCACTTTATACCAGTGAACGTATCTGGATTAACGTAAATTTTGGAATAAAAGTGCCAGTTTCGTTGGTATATCGTAAAGATCTATGGAAAAAAAGTAAAAATCCAATTTTGATTTATGGTTATGGTGCTTATGGTATTAATATGGATCCAGTTTTTAGTTCACCTTGGTTGAGTTTATTAGATAGGGGTTTTATCTATGCAATAGTGCATGTTCGTGGTGGAGGTGATTTAGGTAAAGCTTGGTATCAACAAGGTAAGCTTGAAAATAAAGTTAATAGTTTTAGTGATTTTATTGATGCAACTAAGATGTTGATTGAAAAAGGCTATGCTGACTCAAAACGAGTATATGCGATGGGTGGTAGTGCTGGTGGTTTATTGATGGCGGTGGTAATTAATCAGGTACCGAAACTTTATCGAGGAGTAGTTGCTAAAGTTCCTTTTGTTGATGTTCTAACGACCATGCTTGATCCCTCTATCCCATTAACAACTGGAGAGTATGATGAATGGGGTGATCCTGCTGAACAAGCTGCTTATTTTCGATTAAAATCTTATAGCCCCTATGATAATGTTAAATATCAACGTTACCCAAATTTATTAGTTACGACCAGTTTATATGATTCACAAGTCCAATATTGGGAGGCGGCCAAATGGGTGGCTAAATTAAGACAGTATAAAGTTGATAATACTGTCTTATTGTTGAAAACAAATATGAAAGCAGGCCATAGTGGGAAATCTGGTCGATTTAACCATCTAAAAGATACCGCATTAGAATATGCTTTTATTTTAATGCTAGATAATAATAAAAAATATCTTCCTAATTTTGATATTTAATAAATTTTATTTAGCCTTAGATATTAGCTTATTATAAAGCTAATAAATCTATTTTTTTATAAGTAAAAGTTTGTTTAAATTAAGTAATTTTATTAATTGATAAGATTTTACTTTCAAGCCAGCCGTCTTGTAATCGAGTTTTTAACTTTTCTCCAATATGTATTTGTTGTATTTTGGTTAAAACCTGTCCATTAGATGCTTCGCTAATGCTATAACCGCGCGCTAACGTTGATAATGGACTTACTGCTTCAAGGCGGGAGCAGTTGATGCTAAATTTTTCACGATATTGGCTTAATATTTGAGTAATTGATTGGTTTAATTGAAATTGTTGCTGAATATAACGTTGACGATAATTTTGTAGTTGTGGCCGCGGATCACATAGTATTAAATGTTGTTTAAGGTTATATTGCTGACGATTAATTTGCTGTAAATATTCTTGCGTGGTGGTAAGAAGTTTTTGTTGTAGTTTGATTAGATAATTTTGTTGGCGCGTTATCCGCCATTCAGGATGGCGTTGTTGTAATTTATTTTGTAATTGACTAAAAATACGTAGTTTGCGCGCCAGAAAATAGTCCATCGCCATTTCTAATCGCTGTTTCAGTTCAAGTAGTTGGCGAAGCAACTCTTGTTGGTTACGACTTACTAATTCTGCCGCAGCTGATGGTGTTGGTGCTCGTAAATCAGCTACAAAATCAGCAATAGTCAAATCGATTTCATGCCCAATCGCAGCAATAATTGGTAATTGACTAGCAAAAATTGCTCTGGCAACCTTTTCATCGTTAAAAGCCAATAAATCTTCTAATGAACCACCACCTCGGCCAACAATGAGTACGTCACATTCTTGACGATGATTTGCCAATTCAATAGCACGAATAATCTGTCGTGTGGCATCTTCTCCTTGCACAGCGGTTGGATAAATAATAACAGGTAATAAAGGATCGCGGCGTTTTAATACATTTAAAATATCATGTAATGCGGCACCTGTTGCTGAGGTAATAACACCTAAGCATTTGGCTGGCATCGGTAGCGATTGTTTATGATGTTGCGCAAATAATCCTTCATCTGAAAGTTTTTGCTTCAATATTTCAAATTGTTGTTGTAATAATCCATCACCCGCAGGTTGTATTTTTTCTATAATTAATTGGTATTCCCCCCTTGGTTCGTATATGGCAACAATTGCTAAAACCAATACTTGTTGACCATTTTGTGGTTGAAAATTAATTCGTATATTTTGGCCACGAAACATCACAGCTCGTAGCTGTGCTTTTTCATCTTTTAAAGTCAAATACCAATGGCCTGAAGCTGGTTGAGAAAAATTAGAAATTTCTGCATTAAGCCAAATTCTTCCAATTTCAAGTTCAAGTAATTGCCGAACTAATTGATTAAGTTGGCTAACAGAATAAATTCTGTTATTTTCTGAAGTTAACATGTTAAGTTAGCAACACCTTTAAATAAAATTAATAGATAAATATTATCATCAGTTATTTCTAACCTATAGATATAGAATTAAAAACGAGTAAAAGTTATTATTTCATTTATGTTGTTCAATTTTAGCACTATTCATTCGTGCAGTAACATTTTTATCATCTTCAATATATTAAATATATTTAATAATAAATTCTGTTTTTAACAAAAACAAGACTTAATGTTTACTATCTTTTAATAAATCAGAATATTAGTAGTGCCTAGAAATTCAGTGTAATGAATTTTATATATTATATGAATTTCATCATTAGTTAATGATTAAATATTTTTAAGAAAAGGTAATACACCACCTTGGTTCTTTAGTGTCATTAAATAATCAAGGTGATCGTCTGGTGTCTATGGTTCCCGTTTACTTTTAAATACATCATATCTGAAATTTTTTACTTCACCTCGATAAAGTATCGAGAACACATTCATTATGATGATTAGCAAATATAGCTAATTGCATTAGCGATTGTATTAATCCTTTAATTAAACAATAATGATTAAATTAGCACCTAGTTTCATTATATTATTTAAATAAACACAGCTACTATATTGATAATATAGCATAATATATAATCGATAAAACTATATTTTTATAGGTACCTGATTGATTTTTATCAATTCATTTTTCTGATCTAAAATTAATTTTTACATTTATTTTTAATATGATCTAGATCATAAATTAACATTAAAAAAGTTAGCTAATATTTTTATTAAAAATTATATAGAGTGAATCCAGGAATTAATATGTTGTTTTTTATAGCAGAAAACGGAGAAGAGGCTCTTTATGTATCTGATGATGAGTTATGCTTATTTATGCTGCATGGAGTTTAGAAAATGTTGGCGTATTCTGCTAATTAATTTCTTGAATGATTTCAAGAATAGAGAGATATATGCCATGAAAATCTATCACACTTACAAACATCCGTAAAACCAGATATTACCTCTGATCCTTTGACATGATTAACTCATCATAATAGTGTTATGCAGCTGATAGGATCCGCTGTTAAGATTGATCTAAAGCCATGGTTAAAACAACATTTTGAACGCGACTTGTTGATGGATTATGTCTCATGCGTAACGGTTATCTGACATAATGAACCAGACAGACTGATATTTGCATTTTGAGATTAAAATGACTAAAGCTTAAGGGTCACAGTAACAACAGAATATACTTCAATAGCTCATTATTACCGCCTTGTTTAAAGCGTGTAAAAATGTTGAAGAGTTATTACCATGGCTGTATATGCGAGGCATTATTTACTGGTGATTTTCACTAAGCCATAGAACAGTTCTCGCTAAAAAGCACATGTTGTTCCGGCAGGAAACTATAAACAGACTGAAACACAGATTGCTTGAAGAGTACAAGGAATAGTGCTCTACGTGATTTAAGCGATATGCGCTACGTTTATTTCTTGCCTGAAGGCATAAAACATCCTGTCAGACAAGTTGATCATCTTTGCCTTCTGCTCATTATCTGAGACGATGCATGGATGATAAGGAACTACTTGAAGTCAAGAATGCTTATCAAGAGTTAGAAGCAAACTGGTCTGAATTTCTCAATGGCTAAAAAGAGCGGACTTAATTGCATCTTCCAGGATTAAGAAGATGCATATGCTTTTTTGTTTTTAGAATGTAATAGTAAAGATATGTCAATACATGCACTACTAACTCTGTTAGTACATAAAACAGCTAATATATTAGTTTTACTCGCTAAAAGTATGCAGTATAAAGTTAATGTTGATCTGTGCGGGAGGAGAGTGGCTAGCTCATAGAGCTGTGATTCTGCTAATAAACCCCCCCTTGATATTTTCTTGGCAAAATTTTCAGCATAAGTTTTCCTACAGGGATGAAGAAGCTAGAAAAATTGAGAAGAACGGTTAGTATTCTATGGTTTCTCGTCAGCGCATTTGGCATCAATAAGAGTGACGAATATGAATGAATCAGCTTTTGTGATATTAAAACTATAAAGCCAATGCGCGAATCGCAGTGCTTCGGGAAAGGAATCTTTTCAATGGTATTGAAGCTGTTATAGTCTGTTCAAAAACTGAAAATGACTAAAGAAATTTAACTTGTTTAACCCTGGGTAATAAACAATATCTCATTTAAGGATGAGAGAATAGATGCATAAAGCATCAAAGTGCTGCGTAACCTAATTGTTAGCACACCAGATTTCTTAATAACTCAATTGAGACTGATCGTTATTTAGCAGCATAATCAGGTCTACTTTTATCTGAAGTTAGAGCAATAAAAAGATGGAAAAAATTATTATCTAATAGTTGATAATGGTTTAATAATCTAATGCGTCCTACTATGTAGTATAGTTATCATTATCATCATATTTCTATCTTGGAAGTGGATAATTATAATCTTATTGATGAAAATTACGTAAATACTAGTTTCTGATTCCTTATGTAAATCTAGTGATCTTTTACCCAGATAAAAGCGCGCTGTTGTTTCTCGTTTATTACCTAAATTTATATCTTGTAGATTGTTTAGTCTTTTATGATATACTAGTGAATATGGTGTAATATCTTCTAACTAGAAGAGAAGATTGCTAATCGCTAAGGTAATATATTTAGATGAAAAACCAAAATTAATTCGTTGACATTAAACATTGAAATAATTATTGGCATTGGAAATTTGTTTGATAAATAGTGATTAGATATTTTTTTCAGAAAGACGCTATGATATTATTAATAATATAGTTTTAACTCTTAAGTAGATTTTCATAGATTGCAATGGAGTTTTACTACTCAATACTGATTGAGTAGTTCTTTATTGTACACCTAAATATATTAATGTAGAGTAATTTTAAGCTCTTAACCAGAAATAATTTCATGGTGACTCACGAACTAAGTTAATGTTCTATATCAAGCTTTGTACAGAAATAGTAGAATTCCTATTTTCGATGGCTGAATGTATTTATAGACTATAAGGTCGCAGTAAATTTTTGCTATTTATCTATAAGTATCCCAATGGATAGCTATGGAAACGCCAGGATTAACATTATATAAGAAGTATCAAAGCTTAGGCGAGGTCTTACCTTTTAAAGAAAGGTAAGACAGCTACGTTGATAAAAGTTATTGTTTTTGCACAGAGTAATTTGTAGTAACTTCTATATTTTAATTCTTCTGATTTTAAGCAACCTTCTCAAGGTCAAATAATTATATAAGTAAAACTACTATATAACATAGTATCTACTAAAAGTATTCTTTTAATCAGTTCATGAAACTATTCAGATTTTGAATCTAGAATTCCTTATCAATAACTCTATAATTACCAGAGAGTTATTAGGCGGTGGTAACTAATTTTGCTTGTTACAAATATTTCGTACTATTTTGCTTCATCTGAGCTAAGTATTAACTTTTTATCAATGATCGGCTCAAAAAAACAATTAACATACTCTGCATTAAACTCTTTAAGAATCTCATCGCTCACATGAGCCTCTTAATCTCGGGCGATTAAGACCGCAACTTGTTCTTTCCTTTTATCTCCTGTTCTCCCGCGTTCTCTATTTTTTTATATATTATATATAACAATTCTTTTAAAGAATTAAAGGAAAATGTTTCATTAATTTTAACAATGCCACTTAGTACCTTTAAGTTAGTTATCTTCACTGAAGCAAAGAAGCAAGGAAGCAAGTGCACTCCATCTAAACGCTGCTTTCAAATCAATGCCTTTTTTCACTGATTTTCGTAAAGTTAACTTATTCAACATACATCGCAGATAACTAAACTATTTATTTTTCTGATCTGGTTTTACCAGAGGACTTTTAGTCAGATTATTAAATGTTTTTCTGTAATTTAGAATTTTTAATGATGTCGCTGCAACCCTAATGAACGAGTTACCAGCAGAAACATGTTCAGTCTGACAATATGGGTATCATAAACTAAAATAGTTAATTCAATGTATAAATCCACATCATTCGATATATTATCGCTGATCTTATTAGATAATTAACGAAATACAGCTTTATATTGGTAGGAAGTGAGAAAGAGTCTCTTTGATTCATGTGACTGATTATTTTTATGACAATCTCTATAGCGTAATTTTCATATAGTACAAGAATTTCTACCAGCTATTTTTGCTTAGATAGCCAAAATTACATCACATATTCATCACTACTATATAGTGATGTTATTTTACCATTTCTTTTTCTATTAGCTGAATTAAGATGTGAATCACTTTAATATGAATTTCTTGGATCCGATCGGCATAGCCAAAATGAGCTACTCTGATCTCAATATCAGAAGTTCCTGCTATTTTTCCACCCTCTTTACCTGTCAATGTGATCACTTTCATCCCTTTAGTACGTGCAACCTTAATTGCTTTAATAATATTGCGAGAATTACCTGATGTTGAAATCGCAAATAATATATCCCCTTTTTTAGCTACAGCCTCTATATAACGGGAAAAAACATAATCATAACCAAAATCGTTACTAACGCAAGAGAGATGACTAACATCAGAAATAGCAATAGCTGGATAACCTGGCCGATTTTTACGATAATACCCAGTTAATTCTTCTGCAAAATGCATAGCATCACAGTGCGATCCACCATTACCACAAGATAATGCTTTCCTTCCATCTTTAAAGGCATTTGATAACATAATCGCAGCTTCTTCAATTGCTTCGATATTTTTCCTGTTATTAAGAAAATTCTTCAATGTCAGCGCCGCTTCTTCTAATTCAGAGCAAATAAGCTCCTTGTATATCACTTTCACTCCTAAAAATATTTTTCAAAATTTTAATGTAACTGATTAAATTTTATGAAAGAAGTATCAATGTTACTTATAACAAGTAAGTTAATTTTAATAAATAATTTATGAACTTATTATAATTAATATATTTATATTAATAAATAAAATTTGCTATCCTAGCAAAGAGGTTTCTTTCTTTGTGTGCAGAGTAATTTGTAGTAACTTCTATATTTTAATTCTTCTGATTTTAAGTAACCTTCTCAAGGTCAGATAATTATATAAATAAAACTACTATATAACATAGAATCTACTAAAAGTATCCTTTTAATCAGTTCATGAAACTATTCAGATTTTGAATCTAGAATTCCTTATCAATAACTCTATAATTACCAGAGAGTTATTAGGCGGTGGTAACTAATTTTATGCTTGTTACAAATATTTCGTACTATTTTTCTTCATCTGAGCTAAGTATGAACTCTTTATCGATGATCGGCTCAAAAAAAACAATTAACACACTCTGCATTAAACTCTTCAAGAATCTTATCGCTTACATGATCCTCTTAATCTTTGGCGATTAAGATCACAACTTGTTCTTTCCTTTTATCTCCTGTTCTCCCGCGTTTTCTATTTTTTATATATTAGATATAACAATTCTCTTTAAAGAATTAAAGGAAAATGTTTCATTAATTTTAACAATACCACTTAGTACCTTTAAGTTAGTTGTCTTCAGTGAAGCAAGGAAACAAGGAAGTAAAGAAGGAAGGAAGTAAGGAAGCAAGGGCGCCCCCATCTAAACGCTGCTTTCAAATCAATGCTTGTTTTTCGCTGACTTTCACAAAGTTAACTTATTAAACATACATCGCAGATAACTAAACTATTTATTCTTGTGATCTAGTTTCATCAGAGGACTTTCTCAGAAGATTGTTAAATATTTTTCTGTAATTAGAAATTTTGCAACGATATCTATGTAAACATAATGAATATATCCAGTGAATAACATGTTCATTATAACAATATGGTCAAGGTAAAGTGAAATGAGTTTCTTTAATATATAAATTTAAATCATTCGATAGATTATTACAAAGATAACTAATGAGATGTAGTTTATGTTGCTATGGAGTAAGGAAAAAGTTTCTTTGATCTTTATGATTGTTTGCTTTTTCATAGCAATTTCTGTAGCGAAAATCTTTTTTTACAGTAGAATGGATTTCTACTAACAACTTTTGTTAAAATAGTAATAATTTTATATAGATTAAAAAATAATAAAAATATAGATATAATTTCTAATAAGTTAACTTAATTATAATCAGCAATATCATTCTAACTCTTCAGAATTTTTTCTATTTATTGATTAAATAGAATTTTTATTATCACAAAACAAATGTACTATTTAGTAGTATATTTAACACTTACTTATTCCTTAAGTATAGCTAGTGTTCTGATTTATAGTATTATTAGAGATTATTGCTTGCAGTTGTAATATTACATCCGCTGATATTTCTACTGCCAGTAATTTTAGTTATTCTTTTTTAGAAAAGTTTTACAAATTTTCAAAAATTATCCTTATCAGGAGGTCAAAAATCTAAAAGAAGTCAGCAAAGTGCTCTCTCTTCCCTGCTGGAAAGAGAGTTTTTTAAGGTTATGGCTATGACTGAAATAAATTATGTGTTGACAATGATTCTTGATAGAAATCCTTTATACTGCATGAAGAATTTTTGTTACTATGCGATATGCTTAACCGTATGCTATACGCAGGCCAAGATCAAATACCAAGGCAGATAGCGAAACAATTATTTACCCATCAGCTTAAAGGCGATGACACAATAGATGAAATGATGAGAAAAACGGTGAATAACTAATCAGGATTCACGATAAGTTCCGATAGACTAAAATCGTAAAAAGTTAGGAAAATGCCACCTGGAAGAAGCTATTGAAAAGTTTAGACGGGGCACTGAAGTGGCATGATAAATATCAACGAGTAGTAACCTTGAAATTAGCAAGTAATATGGCGATCAATCTGAGTTTAACGGCTACGCCTTAACAACTTTGATCGCCTTTACCGGATGTTGATTATTATCGAAACCAGGCAAACTTTTTTCTGCTAAAGTAATTACATCAATAAATTGAGCCTGGATTTAATAGGAAAGACCTAACGCACATCCGAACAGGAAATCATCTCGAGTAGAGAATCCTTCCAGAAACAGGTGATAGGATAAAAACCAATTGCATTAGTCCTTGATATTTAAACCGGAAAACAATTATGAAAGGCTGCACATTAATGATTGGCAGCGTGAACGATATTTATGAGAAAAACGTCCGCGTTCAGATTCAGTTGCTTAATTATGATAAGCTGCGTATTCTCTAGTTATCGATATTATAGCGTAATAGTTAAGATAATAAAGATTACGGCTGCTCATTTTGGCGAACAGGTTCTGTGCTGTTACTTGTATGTCAACGGCGATGATAGCGTTGTATTTGGCGCATTATATTTCGAGATTAATATACTGCGGTTATTAACTGCGATAAACAGCGAGTGAATTTTGCTGATGAGCATTTTGTCGAGTGTGATCGAAAACCACGTGATAGCTATCGGAGTGAGATATAGATCTGATGCTATCCAGGCAGGATGATGTTTGCTGATTAAGACGTAAATCAGCAGCATAATAGCTGCGATATTCTTAATTTGAACAGACATAAAAGTATTGCGACGGATAATTTTATCATATAAGAAACGATTAACGTATCAAAAGTATTATTTTAGCACGCCGTTAAGCATCATTGACGACTCAGTAGGGATTAATAGATATTTAAATTATAGAAGATAATTAAGAGAACGCAAATATCCGTTGATGCTTATGCCGTAGTGATGCATGATAAATGTAAGCTCTTATAGCTGCTTATGCTAATTGAAATCTGATCCACTCTACCAAAGAGTGGTGTGCCGCATATTTCTAGTTGCGCTATTCTATGCAGAATAGCGGTGTGGTAGTTCTTAAGTTTAGTACACAGCAGATAAGTTTTTGATCGGGTAGGGGAGAATAATGGAAGAAAAGGCGGGCCGTTTAATTAATATTATGAGAGGTGTTTACCTCGCATACTGCTAACTCGCATTTTTATACGCCAAGATGAACGTGTTAGTAGCGTTAAGGATGCTTAGTGATCTAAGATTGATTTTAGTTACCTAGAAAAGTAACGACCACATAGCTAGAATTTTTACAGTGATCAAATGCTATTTGAATATGCCAGCTGAGAGGCAGGTCTTGCCGTAATCTGCTTAATGTAAACGATGGAGGCTACAGACGTTGGAAAGTTACCGATGTAAATTACATCAGATCACGCTGGATGTTTAGAATAAGCGGATAAATCTTTTGCTACGCTGTCAAGCGACAGCGTAGTTAAGATCACTAATAAATAGTGGTTGAGAGTGGCGTTAAGTTTAGAGAAGCTGGTTTTTATTGAAACGGATACGCAGATCATTACCACGAGATGATTGTAGCCTATAAGTAGTAGGCATTGGGACTTTTCTGGCTTAGTTTCGGTCTGAGCAGTTATTGATTAATATCTCTCCTACCAAAAGAGAGATAAGATGATACTCTTTAATGCGTAGCCTAAAGAAACCTGCTTGTCTTTTCCCGATTCTACGATGTTTGCAAATCTAGCAAGCTGATCGGCGCTCACTATCTACCAGCATAACTGGTACGCACACGGTGTAATTTTCGTTGGAGAGGTCTTGCGCTCTCTCTCTGTGACAAGACTGAGATTTTTAAGCATACGATTATCCGTCAGGGATAATCTTGATATTTACCACTGACAGAAAAGTTAGGCTGTCACCAATAAGCATCAAAAAATAGATGGGATGAAGCGCCAATCTACAGCTAAGCGGGGGGAGGATAATGTTAATGGTTGATAACCATTATCAATCATTATCCTGATGAAAACCATCAGGGATTGAGAGATTCAGATAAACAAAATATCACGCTGAACGCGGACTGGCTATAATAAAAACTGAGGATCATGAGAATTTATGCAATTGTATTCATTTGATCAAGATTCCCCACCTTTTTTTATCGTAGGAACAGTTCATGCGAAGCATACTGTTTTTATCTATGAGTGATCATTCGTGAATTTGTGATATAATAGTGATCCCATCTGAAACTAGTAATTATCAACCTGTATCCTGTTGTTAACCAAGAGTTTGTTTGTCAATAGCTATATTCTAGTCTTGAGATATATTGTGCTTGGAAGAGTGCAAGTGCGTTGACTTAATGATATGGTGTAAGTACTGGTTTATGAAAAGATTGATATACGAGTTAATATATAACTGATCTGGTATTCTACCTAACAGGGTAATCTAGTACTTAAACTGACTAAGCAGTAGTCAGTCGGGCAGTATGCGTTTACTAAGCTAAATAGCTTGAGTAAGATATTCTACCAAGATAGGTGTCGTCATTTTTTAGCACTGATCTTTACCGGGTGTGCAACTTACCAGTTTTAATACCATTAAGCTGACGATGTCTAGGTAGACTCTTAATTAGCGCATTATACTGATATTTGGTTTATCATTGGACGGGGAAGAGGATTTGTGATTGTTGATAACACCATTGTCACTTACTATCACTACTGCTATCAGCAGTAAAACATTTTTAGGCGCTGACCGTACCGTGTAGGCGGTGTAATTACAGCGGATTAATCTGACGGCTGTTGTTGGTTTATCTGCTGGATATGACCGACACGGCGAATTTGCCAGAACTAGGGAGCAGCTAGCATTAAACTGGTATTTAATGACTTATGTTTAGCAGAATCGCGGATAATCTTCACCTCGCATTATGCTGAAATACGCGATCACGCTGCCATTCATATAATGACATTTCTCTGGTAGAATCGCCCTAGGATACGGAAAACTGGAGTTTGGTAAGGTAACTATAAGCAAAGAAGTATCCTGACGCTCATAAACCTAAATAGGAAACTGCATATCCGATAGTGATATGTATTCACTAAGTACTGTATCGAGTTATCCTCAAACAATTAATTACCAACGTATAGGCAGCAAAATTTATGCGAACTCTAGCGGAGGCGATATGCGCCAGGAACATAATGAACTGGTAGCGATGGATTACATGGTGTTACTGCGCTGCGTTATAACTATAAGAAGACCTACAATAGGTACTATAATTATGGCATCAGTTAACGGTATGTAAAATACTTAATCTATAGATTTAAATAGATTTTAATTTTAACTAAAAAGTTGTACACGATGGAATTAAATCCGATTGAGAATGAGGAAATTAGCTATTTACAAGAAATGGCTACCTAGTAGGATGGTGGGTAGCAAATAAAGACCTACAATCTGGTATTAAAATTAAGTGAGATGGTATAATTAACTACCGTCCACGCGAGAAACTGGCTAATCGTGCCGACTGGTTAAAGCAGTAATATAAAAAAGTTAAATCGGAATTGCCTGTGCTATGTGCTCAAAAAACCATCTGAATGCAGTGATCGACATTATGTCATCAATATTAGATAAACTAAATAAATTGCTAAAAGTTACCGTAATAACCAAAAATTTTCTGAAAAACTCAATAAGATTCTCGATCAGAATCTATCAAAAAATGATAATAGCATTGAATATATATCGCAGATAAAAATTTTTTTTTAAAATCAAGATTTTCTTAAATCAGAGATTTAGTTAGTTTTTAACTAAAAATAAAGATAAGAATCTTTTAAAAAGCTAAGAAAGGATCAAAATAGAAAAATAGGCTATAATGAGATGGCATTAAAAAATGATCAAACGTTGATTTATAGCGAATATTGTTCATTTACATAAATTGTGAGCAGGTTTTTTAAGGATAATAAGTGCAAAAGAGACCAAAAAGACTTTGGTTAAACTTGTGCTAAATTTACTGAAATCGAATGGCATTTTAGTTGTCTGGAAGCTGGATAGACTTAATCTCAGTATTAAACATTTGATTACTTTAATATCCATCTCTAAGATGGGAGACGTTTGTTTTATAGTTTAATGTTATTCTATCGATATATTATCGTCAGCAAGTCATTTTCTTTCATATGATAAGTTCATTGGAATAAATAGAATGATAGGTAATTGTTAAACATACTCAGGCAGAGGTTTAGCTGCAGCGAGAAGCGAATGGCATATCAACGTAGACCTTTTGCTCATTATCTTCTTCATAACAAGAGTATAAGATAAAATTATTTTGTCAGGTCATTCTGGAATGACCTGGCGATTATTTATTGCCCGTTTTGGCTTCAAATATCACATGCGGTATCAAGATAGTATGATGTTTTTTTTTGAATAATTTAGATTTAACTTTGAATCTATCTTTTATAGACTGCAAATGAGTTTTACTATCTAACCCTGATAGTGGTAATTTCTGATTGCACAGTTAAATATATCGACGCAGAATTATTTTAAGATCTTGAGCAGAATTAAAAGGATAGTTTTACAGTGTATTTTTTATCTGCCCATTAAATCGCTCACCCACATCATTCATTTGTGAATGAACCAGCTGGCTAAGTCGGTGTTATGTATCAATCTCTGTGCACAAACTGGCGAATTCCTGTTTTCTGGTGGCTGAAATTTTTGCAGATCAAAAAGTCCCTTTAAATTCTTTGCTATTATCTATAAGTAACCAATAGATAATTATAGAACTTTCTATTAAGATTATTTAATAAGCGTCAAGCATTACCAGAGTCTTTTTTATAAAGATAGATAAAAATGAATTAAGTGCGTGATTTATACTATACCTATAAAAAATAGCGTCGTGAAGCTCTGTTTATCATTTATGGAAGATAGTTATATTTCTATGTGGATAGAATATAGGATTATGTTTTTAAATACTTTATTCTTAGGGGATTCGGCCTTTCTCCTTATTTCACAAAAATTCCTTATTTCTAGTCTACGTAAAAAGCAATCTAGTCTAGATCAAGATACAACACAACGGAGTTCAAGAACTCGCATACGGACTACCAGTAGATCATCAATAGAGGGAGCGTTTTTTCAGGAAAACGACTATGGCTTACTGAGTAGGTAACAGTATCTGTTAGAAACCGATAGAAAATATGGCTGTGATTATCAACATTATCTTCTTTTTACCTCTTAGCAATGGAAGTTTAGATATGCAATAATATTTAGAAAAAGTAGATGCGCTTTTTGAGCTGAAAAACAGCTCTGATTTTAAATATTGTAGTGCCTTACGATGGGAGCAAATTCATTATCATGAATTTATCCTGAATTATATTTCTCAGTAGGCATATATTTATGAATATATTCTATACGGCTAGAATCTTTATATAATCATCCTGGACAAACAGTTAATTAACGCATCGGTAAAGTTTTGTGCCGTGCTTCGCCGACGAAGAAACGGTCCTAGACGTAAATTCAGTTACTGGAATGATTAGTCAGCTCAAATAACCAGACGTGATTATTAACTCTTACTAGTGCTAGATTTTTGGGCTTATCCTTATTAGATTCTATCTAATTTATTATTTTAAGCCTCTATTGATATTATTGCGTTGTAATACGTCTTTTGTCAGTATTTTAGGTAAAAGATCAGAGATATCTACAGATATCAACTATGATTGGAGTGTTCAGTTTCAGTTAGATAAACGGGAAACGAGCACTGTAATTGGTTGAGCTGTATGCGATAATTCTGTTTACGCTTTCTAGAAGATTTATTCCGAGTATTAGTTGTTAACTTTCTAAAATTAGGTGCCTTTGGTAAAGGTTGTTGATAGAAGTTCATTCTATTATATAAAGGATTTTTACTACACAGAAGTTGCCATAAAACAAACAGTAATTTAGATTAAACAAATTTTTTCCTCATTTCATGGAATGAGGAAGCTACATTTCATTATTTGGTTCAGCTACAATCTGTTAGCTGATGTTGATTAACGCATTGAAACAACTTATATATATTTTATAATATACAATATTATTGTATTGGGGATCCTATCCGCTAGGAATATTCATTAATATTATAGCGATATCATTGCAAAATCTTCTAATTACAGAAAAATATTTAACAATCTTACTAGAAGTTCTTTGATAAAACTACATCACAAAGATAAATGGTTTAGTTATCTGCGATATATATCGCATAGCTTGATTTTAGGCTGCAGTCAAGCAAAACAAACAAATATTGATTTAAAATAGTGTTTAAATAGCATTACTGCTTCCTTGCTTCAATAGAGATAGGTAATATAAATACACAAGTAGCATTGTTAAAGTTGACGAAATATTTTTTCTTAAATTATTTAAAGGGAAGGGTTATATCCCGCATAGGAAAGCTAGAAAACGCGGGAGTAAAAAAAGAAAAAGAAAAGAACGAATCACGATTTTGATCACTTAAAATTAACAAAGTCATATGAACGATCATTCTGAAGAGTTTAATGCAGAGCGTGTTAGCCATTTTCTTAAGCCGATCATCGATTTGCTCATTAGCATATGCTAACTTCACAAAAGTAGAATCATCATTAAAAAATATCTTTTGCATAAACGCCATTTATATTGCTTTTTATCATAAAATCAATATATACATTCAAATAATAAAAAAAATTAAAATTAATACATAAAAATAACTAAATTTACTTTATTTTTAATTTTTTATTAAAAATATATTTATTTTGCCACATTTTCTTTGATGTATTTTAAATACAGCAGCTTTTTATTTCGATAAAATGTTATTCTATTATTGATACGAAAATAATGATGTTATTTAAGAAATGGACTTCTAATTTAGAAGTTAAAATTTGATATTTTTTCTACAAAGTAGAATTCTTGAATAAGAAATTAATTCAAATTTTTATTTTCTTTTATTTCGTGGTCGAAACAAAAGTTACGAATTATCCTAAATAATCTATTGAGGGCGTCTATTCTTTTCTCGAATGAATGATAAGTAGTATAAAACCTGATCTAGCGAGCAGGAGAATAGTTACTATCGCCTAAATAAGGTTAGGTAATCAGAGATTTTTAGTAAGTAATTCCACATTTAAAATGTGAAAAGTTATATCATCTAATTAAAAGGATGGACTAAATAGATTTCATGATAGATGATCATTTTATTTACCGAATTATTGATTCTAAAGAAGGCTGTTTAAAATTGAAACAATTAAAATACAGATATTGCTACAAATTGCTCTGCGAACAAAGTAAGAACCCTTCAGCAATATAGCCCCGATATTACTACAAGTATCAAATAAATTAATTCCTTAGTAGGGGTAAATTTTTAACTAATAAATTCACTACTTGATTGGCTTATATCATTTAAGCTCTTTTAGTAAAAAGCAGGATATCCTTTAATACTATCAGGCATTTTTATTTGTGCAGGAATAGGTTCTTGTTTATCTGAAAAACGAGGTTCATTTTTAATACATAAAGATCAATCAGAGCATTAATACAGGTAAAGCCTCACGTAAACGAACTTTAAGAATTTTTTTTGGTGAAAAAACCGCATAATACTGTGCATCTATTTCTTTTTTTATGGCGATAAATAATGCTCTTTCACAATGGAAACGTTGTGTAATAATAGTAAAATTGTTAGTAGTAAACACTTTGTAATCTCGGATAATAGAATCTAATGTTCTAAAGCCAGCAAAATCTAATACAATTTTTGTTGCTTGGATACCTGCTGATATCAGGTCTTTACGCATGGTGATCAGTTTATTATAATTATGATGAGTATTATCATCACTAACAAGCAAGTATTTTATTTTACCGCTATCATAGGCATTGATGGCGCCTTGAATTAGATACTTATAGTACTCATTAGGTAAGCCACTAGAATAATATTTTGATGTACCTAAAATCATACCAACGGTGCGAGTTGGTAATTTTTTTACATCATCATAGATATAGTTAGCAGTTTTCCAGCTAATCCAATGATCGAATGCAAGAGTAGTAACAATTGCTGTTAATGAAATGGTAAGTAAGCTATAAATAAGGAATTTCTTCATCATCTACGCCTATATTTTATATACTGAAAGATGTATATAGATTTTTTGAATAATTCAGTTTAACTTTGAATAAATTTCATGGACTGTAAAGGAGTTTTACTATCTTAATACTGATTAAATTAATTCTTAATTGTACAATTAAGCATATTAATGCAAAGTGATCAAAAGTTCTTTATCATAATTAAAATGATAGCTTTGCGGTATATGTTTTATTCGCCCATTAAATAGCTCAATCATACCATTCGTTTTAGGAGATCCATCGGCGGTCTTTAAGTTGGTGTTCTATACCAATCTCTGTACAGAGAGCAGTTAAATTCCTATTTTTTAGTGACTGAATGTTTTCATAGATCAAAAGAGCGATTTATAAATACCCAATAGGTAGCCATGGAGCATTCTTAGTTAAAATCACGTAAGAAATGTCGAGCATTGGCCGCAATTGATCTATAACTACGAAAAATAACATCATGAAGTTTCATTTGGTATTTGCAGAAGATATTTCATACTATGTCTAGATAGACATAGCTCGTAGATTTTAAATGTCTTCAGCTTTGACTTCAGTGCTTCCTGCCTTATTTCACGAAAATTCCCTATTTTGTGCCTGCACAAACAATGATCTAGGGCATATCAAATAAACGGGATTCAGGAATTCACGTGAAATTGCTAGTAGATCATTAAAAGGAAGAAAACGTTTTTCACAGAAAAACGATTACGCTTCTTGAACAGGTAAAAGTATCGTCAGCAAACAATGGGAAATATGGCTCTGATCATTAGATCATGTTGGTAAAATTGTTGCTTTTTTGCAGAGCAATTTATAGGCACGACTGTATTTCAATTATTATGGTTTCAAGCAATCTTCTCAAACCAGATAATTCAGTAAATAAAGACCCCTATATCATGAAATTTACTCAGTCATACCTTTAATTGGCTGATATAATTCCATATTTTAAATATGAAAATTCTTATCAATAACTTTCTAGTTACCTAACTTTATTAGGTTATAGTAACTAATTTTATGCTCACTAGAAAAAATTTCGCACTATTTAGCTACATCCAAGAAAAATATGAATTCTGATCGATGATTGGCTTAAAAATCCGACTAATACACTCTACATTAAACTTATCAATAGTTTCATCGCTCACATGACTTTATCAATCTCGAGCGATTAAGACCGCAATTTATTTATGGTTAAAAAATTTAATTGCTATTTAACTGAAGAGCAAAAGATATTCATTTTTGATAAAAGGAGGTAAGAATCAATCTAGGTCTATTTTAGGCTAAAGTTTCATCGTAGTGTGTATCCTTTGATTCTAATACACTAATTTTAGAAATATTAAATCTAGATTTAGTTTAATAACTATTACTTTTTATTTTATGTATTGTTTTTAACAACAATTGTATTCCCTGCTCGCTAATCTGAGTGTCGTTAAAAGTAGCTTGTTACGCCACACACAGAATATATTTGTACGTATCTGTGCAGCAGAACTCTTTTATCAGTACGAGGAAAGGAGGGGTAGCCAACGTTTTCCTGACTTTTTAGATCTCTTCTATTTCGAGAATTTTATACATCTTTTGCAATAGCGCTCTCCTTTTGCAATTCGATAAGAAATCATAGTAATACCCCATTTTAAAATTCTTATCTGGAATATGGCTGATATAAGTGCTGGATTATCTTTCTTGCATTAGTATTTATTATTGCTAATGTTGAGTTCGGTGTTTATAGAGTAGTAATATACTACAATCCACTCCTTACTCAGTAATGGCACAGTTTTGATACGGATATCGGAATTTAAAGTAGGGTTTAAAGTATTTCATGCTATGCCAGTCCCCCCATTCATCTTTTTAGCAAGCGCACTTTTCAATAACCGGTGGGCCGTACTCTGCCTTTAGAGTACGGGCCCACCACTGCTTCCTAGATCGTATATGTTCACAAGAACAAGAGGATACTAGAATTTATTAAGTCATAGTTGTGACGTATCAACTGGATAACAGAGCTTCACTAGATTTCTTTGACTGCTTTTTATTAAAGAGCAGCTTTCTCCATGCAGGATATTTAATACCCAGTCTAACTTTGGATGAGGAATACATAAATATGCAGATCTTAATCGAGTTATAGAGCATAAGTGTACAAAGGATAGAAGATATTAATTTTAATATCCTGTTGCGTGCCTACAGGCATAAGTCTGAGTGACGCCACGAAATAGAGCGTTGAATCGCATAAGCTAGTTATTGTTGAAAAGGCAAAAGAAGATGGAGGAATAGTGAAAGTAATGTATTGCTAGTTGCAATCAGAAAAAATATGAACCTGCTGTGCTAATCACTACTTTATAGCTTTAAAACCGCATAAACTGTAGGCTTGTAACTTACAACTTTAGCAGAAAAATAACTTGTGGTAAAAGCTATTCAGAGACTTGGAGAAGCAGTCGTGTTTAGATATTCATGACAGAAGTGGCTACACTACAGATAAGCGCTAGCTCTACAAATAGAGGCGTTTCAAAGTTGATAGTTTCAACGTGTTTTTTAAGAATTTTCTTTTAGCCGTCATCAATAGTGAAAAGAAGTTTAGTTGATTGGATTAGATATATATGTGAATAAATTACTCTCTTAATCTCTTTTTAGAGATATAGAAATCAATATTCTCTCCGCATTTATCAGGTCTTCAGCCCAGTTATCTTTGTTTTGTCAAAGAGGATGAGCGAAGAAGATGAGGATTATTCCTAGTTCCCTATAGGTGATAAATGTATCAGCAAGTATATCTTAGTCATTACCCCATTAATGGATTTATGTATCCAGCGTGGTCAGCGCCTTTTGACATTTATAGTTTCGCTTAAAACCTCGAATAATAGTGATTATAGAGAAATAATACTTTCTGTTAAGAACATTAGAGATCAAATCCGACGCATTACTATATGACTCTGCTTTTTAGAGTATCATAAAATTCAGTTGTAGTTTTTCCTCTCTAATCATTAATTTTAAAAGAGAAGTAAAAAACCATTCAGATAAATATATGATTTTAATATCTAAAGTTGCGTATTGTCTTCCTGATTTACCTGGTTTCTACTTTTTAGTAGATATCTTTTAAGTTATCTAAATAAATTCTTAAAAATTAATAGATAGCTGAGTATAAAACAAGTATTTCGATCATGAACATCCCAAAAATAGGATAGAACTGCGCCACTCATACCATAGTGTTAACTACATTTCCCTCTTATTTCTCCTCTATCGCGCGTTTTCTAGATTTTCTATATTAGGTGTAATGGTTTCCTTTAAAGAGTTCATGGAAAATATTTGTCAACTTAAACAATACCACTTAGTACATTTAAGTTGGCTGCCAACTAAAATAAGGAGCAATGACGTCATTTAAATTCTGTTTTAAATCAACCTTTGTTTATTTCTTTAACTACCGTAAAGTCAAGCTATTCAATATACATCACAGATAACTAAACTATTTATTCTTGTGACGTAATCACACTAGAGACTTCTCCAGTAAGATTATTAAATATTTTCCTTCAATCGTAAATTTTGCAACGATATCGCTAACTATAATAAATAGTTTTTCAGCGGCTAATATGTTCATTGTAGCAATATTGGTAGAATAAAGTAGAATGAATTGCTCAATGCATGAATTCACATCAGCTAAGAGATTCTCACCTAGCTCAACTAATAAGATGCAACTTTATGCTGGCATGGAATGAAGAAATAGTTTTTTTGATCTATATGACTATTTGTTTTCTAGAGAAAATTCTGTAACTAAAATACAGTATATAATGTAATGAGATTTCTATCAACAACCTTTGTCAATATAGCCTTTTAATTTCAGTTCATTCATTGCAGTAATACTGAAACCACCGTCAACATGTAAAATTTCACCGGTAACACCCGCCGATAAATTAGAGCATAAAAAAGCGGCACAATTACCAACATCTTCTATTGTTACCGAACGGCGAATTGGGGCTACTGACTCACAATGTGAAAGCATTTTACGAAAATCTTTAATGCCAGATGCTGCTAAAGTTCGGATTGGACCAGCTGAAATTCCATTAACACGAATAACTTCAGGTCCCATTGCATTTGCCATATAACGGACATTTGCTTCAAGGGAAGCTTTTGCTAATCCCATGACATTATAATTAGGGACCGCGCGCTCAGAACCTAAATAACTTAACGTAACCAGGCTAGAATGAAGGTTTAATATTTTTCGACAAGCTTTTGCTAACGCAACAAAGCTATATGAACTAATATCATGAGCAATGCGAGAGCCCTCGCGTGTTACTGCATCAATATAATCACCATAAAGTTGATCGGCTGGTGCATAGGCAATTGAATGGACAAAACCATCAAATTTTGACCATACTTTCGTTAACTCGAAAAATAATTTAGTAATAGCTTCATCAGAAGCTACATCACATGGCAAAACAATACTAGAGCCAAAACTATTTGCCATCTCTTCTACGCGAGATTTTAGTTTATCAGCTTGATAACTGAAAGCTAGTTCAGCTCCTTGTTGGTGCATTGCTTGTGCAATACCGTGAGCAATAGATAATTTACTAGCTAAACCAGTGATCAGAATGCGCTTACCGCTCATAAAGCCCATAAGCCAGTATCCTTGTAATTTTTAAAAAAACACTAACGTACTCAACATAAACTATCTATTATAGATAGTATCTATGCATTTTTGATAAACTTACTAAGTCTACCATAATAGAATTAAATGTGTTGTATAATTTTATTGATTCGATCAGTTTTGTTGCCTTTATACTAGTTATAAATCTTGTCGCCAGGCATCCGCAGATAAAAGTTCACCAAAATGGCTGGCGATTAAGCGTTGGGTTACTTCATGTAAAGGCGAAGCAAGAACTTCAGCTGTATAACCCCTTTCCACTACAATACCATTATCCATTACCAACACTTTATCGCTGATATGTTTTATGATACCTAAATGTTGAGTAACGTAAATATACGAAATACCTTGTTTTTCTTGTAGTTCAAGCATTAAATTAATAATTTGAGAACGCATTGTCATGTCTAATGAGGCTAGTGCTTCATCGGCAATAATAATCTTTGGTTTCAGAATTAACGCTCTTGCTAGCGCTACTCGCTGTTTTTGACCTGCTGCTAACATATGCGGGTAATAGCTAGCGTGATCAGGTAATAATCCAACCTGACGAAGGGTTTGTTCTATACGATCTTCCCGTTCGTGAACAGAAAGAGAAGTATTGAGAATTAAAGGGATTTCAAGAATTTGTCCAATACGCTGTTTAGGTGTCAAGGAAGTATTTGGATCCTGAAATATCATCCGGATGCGTTGACTGCGATAACTATAATCGCCAAAATTAAGTTGATGACCATTAATAAAAATTTCACCACCACTAGCTTCGATAACGCCTGATAACATGCGAGCAAGAGTTGATTTACCTGATCCGTTAGCACCTATAATAGCTAAGGTTTCAGCAGCTCTTAAAGTAAAATTTAAAGGTTTTACCGCTTCTAATAGTTGAGTTTGAAATAACCCTGTGCGATAAAAAAAAGTTTTAGTCAGATTTTTTATTACCAGCAACGGTGTTGTCATGATATTTCCTCCATGTTAAGAGGAAAATGACAAGCAAAAGCTCGATTTTTTATGCCGCGTAGCGGCGGTGTGATAATACATGTTTTTTGTGCATAAGGACAACGAGGGCCAAGACGACAACCAATTGGTAGGTGATCTATAGAAGGAATAGCTCCTGATAGGGTATTTAGTCGACTTTTATGTGGAAGTGGGCTGCCAAAATTCGGTACAGCACGTATTAGGGCTTGCGTATAAGGATGATGAGGTCGGAGTAATAACTCTTCAGGTGTTGCACTTTCAACAGTTTGGCCACAATAGAGTATGCTAATACGATCAACTAGCTTGCTCATCATTTGCATGTCATGACTAATTAGCAGAATTGTCATATTATTATTTTGATTTAAGCTATCAAGTAGGCGAAATATTTGTGCTTGAGTTGTTGGTTCCATTGCATTTGTGGGTTCGTCTGCAATAAGTAGACGTGGTTGGTTTGCTAACGCAATGGCTATCATTACTTTCTGACATTCACCTTCTGTAAGTTCATAAGGATAGCTGTACATAATATCATCGTGATCTTTAATTCCAACTCGATGGAGTAATTCTATAGCTCGTCGCTTGCGCCAGCTAAATCTGTTCCACCAACGACCTTTAAAAGTCCATTTTGGTATTGATTGAATCAGTTGTTTACCAATACTTTCAGCTGGATCTAAGCAAGACTGCGGCTCTTGAAAAATCATTGAAATATTATGCCCTATCACTCTACGTCTTTGGCGTGCAGTGAGCTTTAATAAATCAATCTCAAGAAAATAAAAATGATCGGCAGTCATTTTTAAATTATCTTTTGTAATACCACAAATAGCCTTAGCAATTAAGCTTTTACCTGAACCGGATTCGCCAGTTAAGCCACGAATTTCGCCCTCATTTAACTGCAAAGAAACATTATCAACTGCTTTAACTAGACCTTTGGCAGTCATAAATTCAATAGTGATGTTACGGATATCTAATAATGGCATTATTTCACTCCAGCATTAATGGCCCGATGTAAGCCATCACCAAGTAAGTTAACAAATAAAACACTGATCATAATGGCTGCGCCAGGAAGAAAAACTGTCCATGGTGCTACATAAATCAATTCTAAACTATTACCGAGCATACTGCCCCATTCAGCAGTTGGTAATCTGCCACCTAAATCAAGAAATCCTAATGCAGCCATATCTAAAATGGCCACAGAAAGAGTCCGAGTAATTTCTACTACTAAGGTAGGTATAATATTTGGTAATATAGTATACCAAAGGATATAAAAGTTTGATGCACCGTCAAGTCGAGCAGCAAGAACATATTCTGTATCTAGTTCATCACGAACAGCACTGTATATTGTTCTAATAATTTTTGGTAATAAGGCTAACCAAATTGCAATTATTGCATTTTTAAGACTTGAACCGGCAAAAGCGACAATAATAATTGCTAAAAGCAACGAGGGAATTGATAATAGAGTATCTAACACATGATTTAAAATAGCTGATTTTAACCCATGGGTAATACCAGCTAAACAACCTAACATTAATCCAACCAGCATTGTAGTAATGGTAATTACAAGTGCAGAGCCGAACGTAGATGCTGTACCGATAAGCAGTCTACTTAAAATATCACTACCAAGATCATCAGTACCCAAAAAAAAGGCTACATTACCATAATGCGACCAAGATGGAGGTAATAACTGGTAGTCTAAAAATTGTTGGTTAATTGTATAAGGAGCTAAATAATCGCCAAGTAAAGTCAAAATTAGAAGAAAAATAACGCCATAAAATCCGGTCATAGCCGGAATATCATTAGAAAAAAATCGCCAGATAATCTGCATAGTAGACGGCATTTTTTGTTCACGATAAAAATTATCTGAAGACATATGCATCCTTATATTTAGGAGAGTTCATAATAGTACCTAAAATATCCGATATGATATTAACAATAATAACTAAAGTACCAATAATCATTACGCCTGCAGAAATTGCAGAGTAATCATTTTGCTGAGTGGCTGTTATTAACCAGCGGCCTAAGCCTGGCCAATTAAACACAAGTTCAGTGATCATTGCTAGTGTAATCATAGTAGCAAATTGCAAACCAAGTTTTGGAATAATAGGGGGAAGTGCGTTGTGTAATATATGACGTTTAATTATAGTAACGCGAGAGAGTCCTCTAGTTGCCGCTGCTTTAATGTAATTTTCACCCATAATGGCTTCAGTACTATTTTTCATTAAACGTATCATTTCAGAAATTGGCGCAATAGCTAATGTAATAACTGGTAAAATTAAATGCTCCAAAAGATTAATTAACATTTGATTACGATAAACTGAATCTGATAACCACACATCAATTAGAGCAAAACCACTAATAGATGGAAGATCATACAGTAAATTAATTCGTCCTGAGACCGGTAACCAGGCTAATTTCAATGAAAAAAGCAGAATAAATAATAAAGCCAATACAAAAGTTGGCATAGAAAAACCCATTAAGGTAAAAATTTTAATGATATAATCAATTGATTTATTGCGCCAAACACCAGCAATAATACCCATAGGGATACCGATTATTAAAGCTAAAATAAATGCTAAAAAACATAACTCCATGGTAGCAGAAAAAGTGGTATTCAATTGATCGCTAATGGGTTGGCCATTAATTTTAGAAAAACCAAAATTCCAATCTAATAAATTGGTTAGATAAAAAATATAGGCATCCAATAATGATAGTTCACTTAACGGAGCATCAGTAGTAAAATAGTTCAAACTAGAACTAACGAGCGTTAGTAAAAATAAGGTAATAATTAAAAGTAATAATTGCCTTAATGCGTAAATAATCACCACGCAATTCCTTCTTTATCATTAAAATAAGAGTCAGCCGGCAGTGGGATGTTAGTAGATCCATCACGATAAACCTCGGCAAAAGAGGAATTACCAAAGGCGGTAAGAATAAGCCCTTTAATATCGTAGCGATAAACCTGTATATATAATGAATAAGCTAGCGGTAATACCGGTAATTCTTTTGCTAATAATGATTGCGCTTTATGATAATAATTAACGCGAGATGAAATACTTTGGCTTACTAGCGCCTTGCGTAAAATTTCATCAAAGTAAGCATTACACCATTTGCTTAAATTAGTATGTGAATCAATTGCTTGGCAACTGAATAAAGGGCGAAAAAAACTATCTGGATCATTACTATCGGTCGACCAACCATTAAGAACCATGTGATAGTTTTGATTACTGAGCTTATTTTTTAATAGGTTGCCTTCTACAGGCAGGATATTTATTTTAATGCCTACTTTTGCTAAATCTGCTTGAATAAGTTTTGCAGTTTTTAGCGGGCTCGGATTATAGGATTGAGAAATAACTGGAACCAAAAGATCTAATTTCATACCACCCAAGCCTAACTCTTTCAGCATTTCTTTAGCTTTTTCTGGGTTATAGTCTGTCACTTTAATTTGATTATCATAAGCCCATGAAGCTTTTGGTAAGATAGAAGTTGCTATTTCAGCAGCACCATAGTAGATGGATTGCGTTAATCTTTTATTATTAATTGAATACGCAATAATTTGTCTAACTTTTAATTGATCAAATGGCGGGTTACTGGTATTGAAAATCAGATAGGCAACATTCATGCCAGCACGCATTGATAGCCGAAAACGGGTATCTTCACGTAATACCTTTAATTGACTAGCAACTGGGTAAGCTAATACATCACATTCGCCAGTTAATAACTTAGATATACGTCCTGTACCGCCGGTGCCAAGATCAATGACAACTTGCTGCATTAAAGGTTTACCCTTCCAATAATTATTATGTCGAGTTAGCTTAATAAATTGACCGCTTTGATAAGCTACCAGCATGAAAGGACCGGTACCAACAGGTTTCCGGTCAATAAATTCTTTATGATTAATTTTATTGAGATATTGCGCATATTCTTCTGAAAGTATTGGGGCATAGCGAGTAGCAAGATGCCAGAGAAATGACACATCGGGCGTATATAATTTAAATTCGACAGTATAATTATCAATCTTACGAATACTACGGATATTGTTAGCTAATTGCAGGCTATCGAAATAAGAATAATTACCACCACTGACATAATGATAAGGGTGATGTTTATCAAACATACGAGAAAAACTAAATACAACGTCATCGGCATTGAGTGTTCTTGTCGGCGTGAACCAATTTGTTGTTTGAAATGGAATATTGCGTTTTAGGTAGAATTGATAAGTTATTCCCTTATCAATGGATTTCCAGTGTGAGGCAAGTTCAGAATTCAGTTTAAAGGTAAATGGGTTAACTTCTAATAATCGATTATAAAGTTGAGCAGCTAGTGGATCTATAATCAGTCCAGTACTGGCAATTTGAGGATTAAATGTGGTGATAATCCCATTAACACAATATATAAAACTAGTTTGACGAATTTGTGGTGGAAGAAGGGTGTTTGCTAAAGCATTTATTGTCCCTACATTTATTAAAATAATCCATAAAATTAAGTACCGCATATAAAAACCTATTATAAGTGCCAATGGCTTTATTATAGCTTAACTCTTTCTATGCAACAAAATAGAGTTAATAAATTATTAGTTATTTTTGAAAAAATTCTTAACAAAGTGCTTTTGCAAACGTTCTTGATAACCATCAAGATCAATTATCTAATAAATAGATTATTGTCAAATAGTAATTTGATATACTGTAGATGACATTGCTTATATTACTTCCAGTGATTTAATTTGCTTGATAGCGTCAAGCGGTAGCTATTTTCTATATTACTTATATGTATTTATATTTTAGTTATCTGACAAATTATGGTTTTTCAGTAGTTATGTTAATTGATGATAGATTAATTTAATTGCGAAGCAGGTTTAGAATTAGTCGCTGATTAAACTGGTTTATTTATAATGCTTATTCGAGTAAAAATATTCTCCATCATATGCTATCGTTGTTTTAAATCAATAAGAAGTTCAAATAGCTCATAATTTTCTTTTGTTGCTGATGATATTATTAATTCACTAGCTAAAGAATTAAAAAATCAAATCTAATGTTTTAGTTCTATCGTTATAACGATAGATAGAACGTTCAATACCATTCTTTAACTCACGCGCATTTTCTGGCATGGAAAAAAGTTGACAAAATTTTTTGTGCTTTAACAGTAAATTCAGAAAAAAAAGAAAGATTGAGCTCGCGCACATATTAATTACTAAATACTCAGCCGATAATATAATATCGACTAATCGCTAATGTAAAGGCAGAATGTGGATGAGATTAAAAGTAGATAGTCAAGTAGATTGGTACGAAATAAGCCTAACCATCTCTTCTCTTCCTGAGAAGACATTATGTTTTTTTGAATAATTCAGATTTAACTTTAAATATATCTTCATAGATTTCAATGAAGATATACTACCCAATACTGATTTGGGTAATTCCTGATTGCACAGCCATGCATATTAATACAGAGTGATCTCAAAGCTATTGAGAAGAATTGAAAGGATGGTTTTGTAGATTATCTTTTTTGCGTCTATTAAATCGCTTGACCATACCATTCTCGTTTTAGAACGTATCAGTAGAGCTAAGTCAATGTTCTATATTAATTCTATACACAAACAGACGAATCCCTGTTTTCAGTAGCTGAACATTTTGCAAACTAAAAAGCTGTCTATAAATTCTTTACCATTGTCTGTAAGTACTCGATGGATAGTTATGGCATGATTGATTAAAGTCACGTAAGAAGCGTTGGAGTTATGCTTATTTCTCTCGTATAAGATTTTTAAAATTGTAGTATATCCTGTCATTTATTTCATAAATGATATCAACAACATAGAGATGGTATGCAATAAAAATCCTACCTGAGATTATCAGTAAAACTAGATATCACCTGTGATTCATTACATGAACAAATCCGTAATTCTGCCTAGCAGAATTACGGCACTGTCGTTGAGGTTGAGTTTAAAGCTATGCTACAATAACGTAGTAAGCAATCCTTTTATTGACAGGGATATCCATTCTTGTCCGTAATGGTTATTTACTGCAGCGAACCATATATATTAATATTGGTTATGTTGAAATTAAAGTGCTTAAGGTTAAAAAGGAGGAAGATTCGCAGTGGGTAATAACAGAATATGCTTCAAGAGAGCTCGTTGCTGCTTTATCTGAAGCGTACAAAAGTATGCAAAGAGTTGCTACTATCCCTGTATACCTACGAATCATCCCACCACTTATGATTTTCACGAATCCCTGATCGCACTTTATGGTGAAAGCATTTGATCCTCTTTGCCAATAAGACCCCTATCAGCAAACTGAAACAGTAATGACTTGAAGGGTGCAGGTCTATTTAGATAGACTGCCTGATTTAAGTGATACGCGTTATGTTTATTTCTTGCCTTAATGTATATAGAATTTTGCTAGTTAAGATGATCGCCTTTGCTTGCTGTTCATTATTGAGTTATTTAGCCTGGACATAAAAAACTCGTTACGCTTGAAGATACTTATCAAAAATTGAAATGAGTTGCGTTAAACTTCTCAATGGCCTGAAAGCGCATTGTTTAACCGTATTTTCAAACTTTCTACGGAAGATTATACCCTTCGCTTTTGGAATGCAATAGCAAAGATATTCCCAGACACGCAGCATCAACGCTATTGGGATTATGGATGCGCAAAATAACTAATGTACTGCCTTCACTCCCCAAATGAGAGCTCACAATCGAAAGTTAAGGGTTAGGCTGCGGTGGAGGTCTGGCTAGCGGAGATCCGCAATTCTGCCAACAAATCCTTTGATACTTTGTTGGCAAGGTTATTAGCGAAGTACTATCCTACATCAATTAAAAAGCTGGGTAAAGATTGAGAAGAACGGCTGGCATTTTATGACGCCCCGTTACCGCGCACTTGTCATCCAGAATAACCGAGTTGATTAAATCAGCTTTTGCGATAGAGATACTATGAACCTGACGCACAAGGCACTGTGGTTCAAGAAAATAACCATTTCAATAGTATTTAAGCTGCTTCCATTCTGCTCGGAATAGCTAGGAACCGGTTAAAAATGGAGGGTTTGACTTGGTAACCTTGTTGTGGTGAAGCAACATTCAATTAAGGATGGAGAACAAATTTATGAAGTATCATCGTGAACGTAACTTGATTGCCATACACCAGATTTGCTAATAATTCTTATCTGATTCATTATATATCTATAATAGGATAGGTTATATAACCTTGCTAATAAAATTACTGTCATTAAAAACAAATATATACTTTAGTTTCAATTCTTGAGTTAGAATCTATGATTTTTCCTAAAAATGAATTGTTAGATAATACTAAATATAAATTATATCAACAAAACTTTGTTTAATTAATTTATGTGATTAAGGTATTATAGAGATGTAAATTGTTATGCCATATTATATGGTTCCGTCAAAGTTTTATATCTGAATTTCGAGCAGTAGTGGTGTATTAAACATGTTACTTATAATAAAAATGTTAAGTTTAATACTTTAGATATTTCTCAGAAACTTACTCATTTTTTATAAAAATCTTGTATTATTCGTCAACATCTATTTCATACTATTTAATTAGATTTTATACACATAAGATAAGTCAACCAAAGAGTGCGGAAAATATTTTCTTATCCAGTTGGATTGGCTGATTAAGTAAAATACTTATCTATTCAAGAAACCAGATTTACCTGCCAGTAAATCTGATTCCTGAAAGGTAGTATTGTTTTTGAATAATTTAGGTCTAACTTTGAATTAATCTTTCATAGACTGCAAAGTAGTTTTACTACCTAATACTAATTGAGGGTAATTCCTGATTATATAGTAAAATATATTGATGAAAAATGATAATATGCACCTAGTGCACTATGGGTGCTTCTTGGAAGTTTATGATCTGAGTACTATTTATATTCTGCAATCTGTTAATTTTATAGGAATTTATCCAGATGAATTGAATAAATTCCTATAAAGAATAAACTAGATAAATTAGGAAAATAATACGTGACTTCACGTATTATAAAACACCTGTTTATACGAAGCACTTTATGATTTCCCTTCTGAAATTGAAGGGGTAGGGGCTGACTTAATTTTTAATGATACTCCAAAATAGGCCATACAAAAATGCGTCCGACTTTGCTCCTGATTTTTTCTCAACACGAAAGTATCATTCTCCTCTAGTCATAATTATCTGAGGTTATAAGTAAATAACTCAGGTAAATCTAATGACAGTAGATATAACTACATTAATGGGTAATACTGTAAAGTATACTTTCTGATGAATTGATTATTTAGGAAACTAGGAATAATTCTCCTATCTTTTGCTTCCTGAAAAAATACAAAGATGATTGGGTCGATAAATCTGATAAATCCTTATAGGATGACGACTTCTATTTTTATAGAAAACCTAGAAGGTATTTTCCTAGATTTATATCCCATTTTCAACTGAATTGCTTTTCACCATTGATGACGTTTGGAATAACTTTCTTAAAAACACGGTGAAAGTGTTAACTATGGACCCGTCTACTTGTCAAGCGAATACTTATCTACAGCACTTCTGTCATGGTTCTTCCACAGCGTTACTCTATGCCTCTCCTGAATATCCCTACCGTCATTTTTTCTAAATCTATAAGTCAAAAACTACAGTTTATGTTACAGTAAACCTACTGAGCAGTGGTTAGTACAGCAGGTTCGTATTTCGCTTGATTATAAACTTATAACACATTATTTTCACTATCCCTGATCTTCTTTGGATTTTTCAACAATAACTGGCTTGCGCAACTTAACACTCTATTTTAATCGCTACTCACAGTTAGCCTGTAGTAGACACACAACATGGTATTAAAAATTGATATCTTCTATCCTTTGTACATTTATGCTCGATAACTTAATCAAAATCTATATATTATATCTTCCTCACCCGAGGAGACTGGGTATTAAATATGCTGTATGGTAAAAGCTATTTCTTTAATAAAAAGCGATCGAAGAAATTTGGTGAGGGCTGTCATTTGGCTGATGCGTCACAGCGATGACCTGATAAATCCCAGTGTCTTACTTTTCTTGTGCACATATGTGCTACATGAAGGAGTGGGGGGTGTTATTTGAAGACGAAGTATACAGACGCGTTACTGGAAAGTACATTTCCCTAAAAAGACAAAAGAAAATAGCATACCATTAAATACCTCTTACGATAACCACTCAAGTGACTACAGTATCCGTGTAAAACTGAGGGATTAATGAGGTGGTGGAGTGTGCTTGTAACATAATTCTTATTATCACCGGACTGTAGTACCACCAGTAAACTCTAACGCAAGAAGAGTTAATCGGGCGCTATATTAGCTATATTCCTAAAGTCATCTTAAAATGATATGTTATTATGATTTCTTCTCGAAGCGTAAATGAGGTATGCTATCATCGAAGATGTATAAGACGCTGGAATGACTTATAAAAACTAGAGTTCGCTGCCCTAATTAAAGGTATTCCTATAAATAGATCTGTGAAAATTCATTTTGTGTAGCGATAAATTACTTTTATTGACATCTATCTTGGTAAGCAAGATCAGATAGAATTGTTGTCAGAAAGAATGTATAAAATTGAAAAATGATGTTTATTAAGATAATATATAAAATTAATATCACTAAAATTAGTGATTTAAGTAAAAAACTACATACTCTGATGAAATTTTACTTACAATAACCCAGTAAACTGATTTTTATATCTTTTTAGCAATAAAAGATTAATTTTTATCTCTCTTAAAGAGAGACAACTTCCTAAAGATCAAGCCATTGATTAACATTAAAATACTGGATTTGCAGCTCAATTTCCATGCACCGATTAGATCGGTTAACAATATAATTTATTTTGGACGAATTGGGGCTAATTGGTGTTCTATAACAAGCTTTATATAGAATAGTCGAATTCTTGTTTCCCAATGGCTGAATATTTTCGCAGACCAAAAGACGGTCTGTAAATTCTTTGTTATTATCTATAAGTACTCGATGAATATTCATGGAATATATTCGGTTAAGATCATGTAAAAAGTATTGATTATTAGTTGCAGTCTTAACCGTCTAAAGACGGATAAAAACCCATCGAGCGCTGTACGATCTTTTCTATAAAAAGATAATGTCATGAATTTTTGTTTGGCATTTGCGGAAGACATTTAACATCTATGTGAAGATAACCTAAGTTCGTAGCTTTTAAATATTTTATAATTCAGTTTTAAGATAGAGGGGTTTCTCTTGGCTTATTTTATCTAAAGTTCCCCCCCCTCTGTATCTGCGTAAACAGAGATTAAGTTAAGATATATGTACACAGATTTCAAGAACTCACGTACGGACTGCCAACAGATTGCCAAAATGGAAAAAACGTTTTTCATAAAAAATGACTACGACTTATTAAGTGGGCGATAGCATTGTTGGTAACGATGGGTATGGCTATTAATCATCAATATCATCTCGTTTTTGTCTGTTACCAATAGTAAGTTCGAATACACTTATTATAAAGATTAGCTTTAGCAAAAGTAGATGCAGATTTTTTACTTATTTAAAGAGTACTGGTGATTTTTATGTGTTGTAGTTACCTGACAATGAATTCTTATCATCATAAGAATTTACCTCAACTTATACCATCAATAGTTATCTTTCTATAAAGATGGCTGTACAACGAAGATCTATAGAATGATTCGGGACTAATAAGTAGAAATTTTTAGTATTTATTGTACCTAAATTACAACAAAATTTAGCAGATAATACCGCTTTAACCTATTTGAGCCAAGAGCGGATAATATATACCTCAAGACATACCTTGTTATTCTGTTGACAGAAAGAATTAGTGATATCATTTAGTGAGTGGTGAAAGTAATTAGGTTTTTTAGATACCATAATGAAATTATGGTAAGATAACAGTATCCATCAGGTAGTTTTTGATCTGGATATATTTCTTCATCAAATTTCATTAATATGAAAAAAATAGTTCTTTCTACCTTATGATTAATAAAAACAATAGGTTAATTTTAATAAATATAACTGGGTATTCAATAAGTGAAAATATTGGTTGACGAAAATATACCTTATGCAACTCAATTGTTTGAAACAATTGGTGAAGTAAAGGTAGTTTCTGGGCGTTCAATCTCATCGTCACAGCTAGAAACGGCAGATGCTTTAATTGTGCGTTCTGTTACTCAAGTTAATGAAGCCTTACTTAAGGAGAGTAAGGTAAAATTTGTTGGCACTGCGACAGCTGGATTTGATCATGTTGATAGGCAATGGTTATCACAAGCAGGCATCGCTTTTTCTGCCGCACCGGGTTGTAATGCGACCGCGGTGGTAGAATATGTTTTTTCTTCTTTCTTGTTACTAGCTGAGCGTGATTGTTTTGATTTGCGAGAAAAAACAGTCGGTATTGTAGGTGTTGGTAATGTTGGAAGTCGTCTTAACGCATGTTTGAAGGCCTGGGGCGTAAATACGTTACTTTGTGATCCTCCTCGTGAAGCCGCTTCTGATAATAATGAACAATTTTTGCCATTGGATGAATTAGTTAATCAGGCGGATATTTTAACTTTTCATACGCCATTAAATAAATCTGGCCGCTATTCATCTTATCATTTATTAAATGAAGAATTGCTTGCTGCAATGCCGGAAGGATGCATTTTGCTAAATACTAGCCGCGGAGAAGTTATTGATAATCAGGCATTATTAAAAAATTTAGAAGATGGTAAGAAAATCGATGTTATATTAGATGTTTGGAAACATGAACCAAACATTTCTCTACCTTTGTTAGCTAAAGTTAGAATTGGCACGCCACATATTGCTGGTTATTCACTGGAAGGTAAAGCACGAGGGACCAGCCAAATTTTCGCCGCATTTAGCCAGTTTTTAGGTCAAGTGCAGCAAATTAAATTAGCTGATTTATTGACTATTGCAGAATTTAATGAAATTACCTTTAGCGGTAAATTAACGCAAACTAGTTTAAAACGTTTAGTCCATTTAGTTTATGATGTACGTCGTGACGATGCACAATTAAGAAAGATTGCTCATCTTGACAGCCAGTTTGATTATTTGCGTAAAAATTATCCAGAACGCCGTGAATGGTCATCTCTTATGGTTAATTGTGATAATAGTGATGCTGCTAATACACTAAAAATACTAGGCTTCAATACCAAATTAATTTAATTAAAATGCTAATAAGATTAGAGAAAAATAACATGACAGAAGATTGGAATCTTGCACTATTAGGTGCATACCGGTGCTAGTTAGAGAAGCTGTATTTAGTTTATTTATTTAATCCAGGGTTATTATATAAACCCTTGATTCACAGCCATATTCATGCAAAGGGATGCCTTACTGAGGAATATAGTTGAAGGAAAATATCGTGATGATTATAGCTAATAGTTAGGTAACTACAATATCTAAAATCAGTGACGCTTTTCAGGGTAGCAAAAGCCTGCGTCTATTTTAGCTAGACATTATTACATCTCCAAACTTACCGTTGCTAAGTTTGCGAACACGAGATGATGTTGATGATTACAACCATATTCCTACTGTTTTCCGACGATGTTTCTTCCGCTTAATAAACTGAAGTCGTTTCCTACGAAAAAGTTTTTTTCTCGCTGATCTGCTAGTAAAATCGTATGCAAATTCTTGAATCCAGCAGTATCTTGATCTGGACTAAATTGCTATTACGCAGACCAAGAAATAAGAAATTACGTAAAATGAAACAGAAAAAAAGTTTCGAAAAAATAAAGCATAAAGCATTTAAAAGTTATAAATCTGCTTATCTGCAGATAGATAAGTAATGTTTTTCTAAAATGTCAAATAAAATTTGACGACGTTATCTTTTCGTAAGTGTATATATATCGCGCCACTCGATGAGTTTTATTTATTTTTACAAGGCGAAGATTTCGGCTTATGGTTAATACTTCTTATGTAATCTTAATCGAATAAGTTCTATGAACATGCATCAGATACTTATAAATAATGGAAAAAATTTACAGACCGTCTTGTTGTTTGCAAAAATGCTCAACCATTGAAAAATAGAAATTCGATTGTGTTGTGTGCAGAGCTTGATATAAAGTACCGACTTAGCTAGCTGAGTAATTCTCAAACGAATGGTATAGTCAAGCGATTTAATCGGAGAATAGAAGAGGATGGGTTGCAAAGTCATCCATTCAATTTTATTCAAGAACTTAACATTATTCTGCATTGATATGTTTGACTGTGTAAGCAGTCATTACTCTAATCACTATTAGATAGTAAAGCTCCATTGCAGTCTATGAAATATTACTTCAAAGTTAAATTTGAATTATTCAAAAACATATTATTTTAGACTAGTGAAAGATTTAGCATTTAATTTATTACTATTATTAAGTGACGATGAAGGTCTCTTTTTTTGTTCGCAAACGTGCAATTTAGTTAGTTAAATAGGTAGAATTTTAAAAAATGATAGGGTTATCCGTTATTGTTAATTATTTACAAGAGCCTGTTTTTATGATTATGTACAATTAGTTCATTTGGAAGAACTATGTTCAATGAGCGTTTAAGGCTGCCTGGAAAGAAATTGTTAAATTTAATGATATTCAGAAAGTTTGCGAAGATGATTTTTCAACTCAAATAACAGATGTTTCAGGCAGTGATCAATTAAATATTTAGTTGTAGGTGTAATGATTATAGTGCACCTGATATATTATAGTTTTAATCGATTACCAACAATATCCGATTTAGCAGTGTTCAAATATTAATAGAAATTTTAGAGCGATTAGTAAAGGAGCAATATTATTAATGTTGAAGAAAAAATCTCCTTTGTCAATGATAAAAATTGCTTTAGGGATTGAGTATGATGGTAGCCATTATTATGGCTGGCAGCGTCAATCACAGGTAAAAAGTATTCAAGCTTGTTTGGAGTTGGCGCTATCAAAAGTTGCAAATGAGTATATCAATGTTTATTGTGCTGGACGTACTGATGCAGGTGTGCATGCTACTGGTCAGGTTATTCATTTTGAAACATCGGCCTTACGTAAAGACTCAGCCTGGACGATGGGAGTTAATAGTTATTTACCATCAGATATTGCAGTACAGTGGTGCAAAATTGTTGAACTAGATTTTCATGCTCGTTTTTGCGCCACTGCTCGTCGATATCGTTATATTATTTTTAATAATCGATTTCGACCAGCGATATTAGCTGCAGGTGTAACGCACTATCATGCGCTATTAGATGCGGAGAAAATGCATCTTGCTGCTCAGGCATTGATTGGGGAACAGGATTTTACTTCATTTAGATCTGTTCAGTGTCGATCTAAATCATCTTGGCGTAATATAAAACATATTCATGTTAATCGTTATGGTAATTATATTGTGGTTGATATTAAAGCTAATGCCTTTGTTCATCATATGGTACGCAATATTGTTGGTAGTTTATTTGCAGTAGGGTGTGGTGATCAGAATATTAGTTGGATAGCAGAGCTTTTAGAATTTAAAGATAGAACAAAAGCAGCGGTAACTGCAAAAGCAGAAGGGCTCTATTTAGTTTCTGTCGACTATCCAGTAAAGTATAAGTTACCTAAAACGACCGTAGGAGCATTTTTTTTACTAGAATGATAAATTTAATTTTGCGTTTAATTACACAACGCTAAAGTTATCAACTATTAGATTTTACGGAATTTATTACTTTTATTATGGACTTTTATCATACACATCGATCTTCACTTAACTAAGTTGGTTCCTTAGTATGCAATTTAGCTATATGCCATTCTATTTTTAATAAAATTTTATGAAACTATATTAATTATTATGCCTTTTTTACTGTGAGTAATTCACTATTATTTGTTGTAGGAGGAGAGTATTAATAGTACTGAAGATAATGATCTAAATATTTATTTAATAGTAGTTAATATTATTGTTGCAATTATTGATGATACGGTTAATTATATTATTGGTTGATTATTCAGTAATCGTCCTATTTTAGGTATTTAAATTTAAAAATTTTTGGTATTTTTTTGCAAAAACTCCACCAATATTATGAAATATATAGTAATAAAGCAATTACTATAGCTAGATTATATCTATTATTAGAATGTTTGCTTTATTTCTCATAGAAATAGGAAAAAATGTCAATATTAATATTAAATTATGCTCGCTCATTTCTGCTGTGTAAGGTTTCGAATATGGTAGTGTATCCTGCTTATTAATTTCGTAGATTACGTCAACAACAGAGAGATGATATGCTATAAAAAATCTACCCTACTACAGATATCCGCAAAACTAAATATTACCCTTATCTCTTGCATAAACTCATCTGTAATTCTACTAGGAAGTTTCAAACTCCGCTGTTGAAGCGGAGTTTGAAGGCATGGCTGCAACAAGATAATGAACACTATCTTGTTTACTGGCGTCATATTGTCATCCGTAACAGTTATTTGTTACAGCGAATCATACGGACTTGTATTGACGATGTTGATATTAAACTGCCTAAGATTAAAAGGGGGAAGATCACAAGGGAAACTGAATATATTTATAAAACTCCTTGCTGTGCCTTATCTAAAGCGTGAAAAGCAGTAAAGAGTTGTTATCATGGCTTTTGTACCTACAGGTACAAGCCAGAGGAGATTTTTACGAAGCCGCCTTGAGCTGCTTCTCGGTAAAAAAGCACGTGGTTTCTCCTCTACAAGCACCACATCAGTAGACTAAAATAGTAATGGTTTGAAAGGCATAAGCAATGGTAGGTTGGTGATTTAGTGATACGTTTAACGTTTATTTCTAGGTCGATAGCATATAATCCCTGTCAGGTAAACTGATCGCCTTTACCTGCTGCTCATTATAAACATCACTTCGTATGGACGAAGTGAGATAGTTGTGATCAAAGATGCTTATCAAGAGTTAGAAATAAGCTTAACGAACTTCTTGATTGCCTGCGAGTAGGGAGTTTAACTGTATTTCCTTGAACCTTGTATAATGGTTCAGTGGTGCTTGGTTTTTTTTGTAATGCAATAAGCAAAGATATTTCCGGACACGCAGCAATCAATGTTGTTGAGTGCATAAAATAGCTGATATGTTGGCTTCACTGCCAAAAAGCATGCAACTAAAAGATATAACCTTGAGTTGCGGAAAATTTGGCTACCAGAGAGACCTAATGCTGCTAATAAAGCTTAATGTTTTATTGGTAAAATTTTTAGCGAAGTGTATTTTGCAACGATGAATAAGCTGGAGAATAATCAAGAAGAATGGCTGATATTCTATGCCTTCTGTCATCGTACTAGGATCAATAAGAACGATGAATCTGATTAAATCAATTTTTATTACGTTGAGCCTACGAAGGCTCAACGCGTGAAACACTATGCCTTAAGAAAAAGAACCCTTTCAATACTATTTAAGTCGCTCCTGTTTGCTCAGGATAGCTGAGCCGGCTTAAGAGGATTTAACCTATTTTAATTCTGTTGCTAAACAGCATCTAATTTAAGGATGAATAAGAAATTCACTAAGAATCAGTGCGGTACGACGTCCTATGAAGATCATGCACCAGATTTGTTAATAACTTTCGGTATTTTTATAATGTAGCTGAGGCTTTAATATAGGTTAAATCATTTACTTAATTCGGGTTACTTTTTGGTGTTATTTTCTAATTGTTCAGTAAAATTTAAAATTATTAATTGTAGCGATTGTTTTTAATTTCTATCCTACCAGGTATAGGTGATATTTTGTTATTGTTGAGCATCAATAAAAGAAAACAGTTTCTTAAAACTATAAAATAGATAGTCATTAACAGATTTGATCAGTTTTTATCCACTATGCTTTGGCGTTATGCTTTAATAATTAATATAATGATAAGACTGATAATGTAATTTTAGACAGAAAGGTCTATTAATGAGCTGGATTGAAAAGATTCTTAATAAAAGCAATATTAGCCAGACCCGCAAATCGAGTATTCCTGAAGGGGTTTGGACAAAATGCGATAACTGCAGGCAAGTACTTTATCGGCCTGAATTAGAAGCTAATTTAGTTGTATGTCTAAAATGTGATCATCATATGCGTATTACGGCTCGTCAACGTCTAACCTCTTTTCTCGATGAAGGAACCATGGTTGAACTAGGTAGTGAATTAGAACCTAAAGATATTTTAAAATTTCGTGATTTAAAGAAATATAAAGATCGCATATCAGCGGCACAGAAAACAACACATGAAAAAGATGCTTTAATCGTGATGAAGGGTACGCTTAAAGGTATGCCAGTTATTGCAGCCGCTTTTGAATTTGCTTTTATGGGTGGTTCAATGGCTTCGGTTGTTGGTGCACGTTTTGTGTGTGCAGTTGAGCAAGCACTAGAAAATAATTGTCCGTTAGTTTGTTTTTCTGCCAGCGGTGGTGCTCGTATGCAAGAAGCATTGATGTCGTTAATGCAAATGGCAAAGACCAGCGCGGCATTAGTGAAAATTCAGGAACGAGGGCTTCCTTATATCTCAGTGCTTACCGACCCAACAATGGGTGGTGTATCAGCAAGTTTAGCCATGCTAGGAGATATTAATGTTGCTGAGCCTAAAGCACTAATTGGTTTTGCTGGACCACGGGTTATTGAGCAAACTGTACGTGAAAAATTACCATCAGGTTTTCAACGCAGTGAATTCTTAATTGAAAAAGGCGCGATTGATATGATTGTTAGACGACCTGAAATGCGAGATAAATTAGCCGAAATACTGGCTATGCTAACTCATCAAACTGTTCAAGACGCAAGTCAAATTGATGTTGTTACCTTAGTTGACGATGATCTGGAGCCGACAGATGATAAAAAATCAAAAATTGATAACAAATTTGATTAAAAATAAGAAAATATCTAAACCATTAATGATACCTGATGTAAGCTCCTCTATAGATACCTGGTTAACTTATATAACTGCTCAACATAAAAGAATTATTGATATGGGGCTTGAGCGGGTTGGTTTAGTTGCTAGACAACTAGATCTTTTATCTCCTGCTATGAAAGTGGTTACTATCGCAGGAACAAATGGTAAAGGAACTACCTGTCATACATTAGAATCAATTTTAATTGAAGCCAGATTAAAAGTCGGTGTTTATAGTTCTCCTCACCTGTTGAGTTATACTGAGCGTGTTAGGATTCAAGGTAAGATGTTACCTGAAGCAGAATTTTGTCGAGTTTTTTCGAATATTGAATCTAAACGTGGTGCAACCACGTTGACCTATTTTGAATATAGCACCTTAGCTGCTTTACAGTTATTTAAACAAGCTAAACTTGATGTGGTTATTTTAGAAGTTGGTTTGGGTGGGCGATTAGATGCAACCAATATAGTCGATGCAGATATTGCTGCCATTACTAGCATTGCTTTAGATCATATTGATTGGCTTGGTTCTGATCGTGAGCAAATTGGCTACGAAAAAGCTGGTATTTTTCGCTCAGGTCGCTATGCAGTTGTAGGTGAACCAGATATGCCAAAGTCAGTTAATGATGTAGCTCAAAATCTTGAGGCAAAATTATTTCGTTGCGAAGCAGATTGGCACTTTGAACTACAAAATGATCATTGGCATTGGCAATCTGAGGATCAGGATTTTAAACAATTACCTTTGCCAAATGTCCCATTAGCTAATGCTGCAACTGCATTAGCAATTATTAATTGTTTAATCAAGCAGGCTGATGCTATTAGCCAGGCTATATCATTGCAAACTATTCAGCAAGGATTAATGAAGTCAAAATTACCAGGCCGTTTTCAAATTATCAGCAAGGAACCTTTTGTAATTTTAGATGTTGCGCATAATCCACATGCAGCAGCTTATTTAGCTGCCAGACTAGCTCACTTGCCTAGACAGAAAAACACTAAAGTTTACGCTCTGATAGCTATGTTAGCTAATAAAGATATAAAAAGTACTTTATCTTCTCTAGCTCCGCAAATTGATAAATGGTATTTAGCTTCTTTAAGTGGTGAGATACGTGGTGCTGATGCAACTCAATTAGCACAGTACGTTGAATCGCCATACCAATTTGCTACGGTTAGAGATGCCTGGTTGCAGATTATAGCTGATGCTAACAAACAGGATATTGTGCTAATTTGTGGTTCATTTCATACTGTCGCTGAGGTTATGAAACTACAGATAAAATAAGCAAGCTAAGTGGACAGTAAGTGTTGAAACCGTTTCCTAGAAACGGTCATTGTTATTGTAGTTGGTGTTATATTATTACCAATATTATTGGATGGTAATAATTGTATCTTCCTGGAAGATAATATGATTTTTTTAAATAATTAAGATTTAACTTTGAACCAATCTTTCATAGATTGTAAAGGAGTTTTAGTACCCAATGTTGATTAGGATAATTTCTGATTGTATAGCCAAATATATTAATGCAGAGTAATTTTAAGCTATTCACTAGATTTAAAGAGCTGACTTTGCAGCCAATCTCCTATACGCCAATTAAATTACTCAATCATACCATTAGTTTAAGGATACAGTAGTGAGCTAAGTCAGTGTTCTATACCAACCCTGTACACAAACAGGTAGTTTTCTGTTTTCCAGCGGTTGAATATTTTCACAGACCAAAAACAGTGGTTTGAAAATTCTTTGTAATTATTAGCAAATCTGATATATAGTGTGGTGGTCAGACTATATTCTGCTATAATGCTTCCTAAATCTGTTTTCCATCCTTAAATTAGACGTTAATTACCGCCATAAGGTCAGCAAGTAAATGATTTACTCCCGGTTTAATTTTTTTCTGAGCAGATGGAAGTAGCTTAAATACCATTGAAAAAATTGTTGTTCTTAAAACTACAATTTTTGTATTTCGGTTTTATAACCTAACTGTCGTAAAATCCAATTCAATTGGATTCCTTATTCTTATTGAAACCACACTGTGTTTACAGAAAGCCATAGATGCTAACGCTATTTTTCTCGCTCTTTCTCCAACTTCTTTATTGCTGCAGGGATAGTACTTCACTAAAAACTTTACCAACAAAAATTAGACTTTATTTAGGGGCATTTGGGGCTTTCTGTTAGCCAGACCTATAGAAACTCACCTTAACTTTTGTTTATATACATTTTAAGAATGAAATCAGCACATCAGTTATTTTATACTCAATAATATTGGTACTGAGTCGTGCTCAGGGGGAATATATTTGCTATTGCATTTAAAATCAAGTACCGTCTTCCATAGTAAATCTGGAAGGATAGGTTAATCAACGCGATCACTAGCCATTAAGAATTTATGCTAACTTCCCTTTTAACTCTTGATAAGCATCTTCGACCGCAACGAATTCCTTACGTCCATGTAGTGCCGTCGACAATAAGCAGTAGGCAAAAGGGGGGATCACACTGACTGGCAGGAAGAAGATATATAACATCGTTCAGAAATAAATGTAGCCTGTATCGCTTAATGAGGTAGCTACCATTGCCTGCGCTCTTCAGGCAATCGCTATTTTAATCTGTTAATGGTACCAGCATAGATACCGTGCACTTCTCACCGAGAATCGGCTCAGAGCTTCGCAAAAATCTCCGCTGGATTTGCCTCGTAGGTACAAATGTCATGGTAGCAACTCTTTGCGCTTTTTACGCTTCAGATAAGGGCATAGAAATGAATTTTAGCAATATATTCAGTTTCTCTGTGATCCTCTCCCTTAACCTTAGGCACCTTAATTTTAACATCCACATGCAAGTCTGTATAGTTCGATGTAGAAAATAACTGTTATGGTCGAAGGCATAGACGCCTATCAACAAGGCAGCATTCAGTGTCTTGTTGCAGCCATGACTTCAAGCTTTGTCTCAATATCGGTTTCTATCAGCTTTCTAATAGAATTACAGATGAGTTCATGCAAAGGATAAGGTGATATCTAGTTCACGGATATATGTATAAGGTAGATTTTTCATGATATATGATCTATTTATGACTGAAAGCATTAACGAAATCAATGAGCAGAATACGCCACCCATCTCCGAAACTATATGCACCAGAAATCAGTATAATTTAATTTTTGCTATTTGTCTGTAAGTGTCTGATGGATAGTTATTGAATCTCCTTTAAGATCAGACAAAAATCATCAAGCATTAACCGCAGTCTTTGACTTTGTAAAGATAGACAAATTAATCGAGGGGGGCGTGATCTATAGATACGAAAAGATAACGTTGTGAAATTTCGTTTGGCATTTGTGGAAGATATTTATATCTACGTAAAAATAATCAAGTTCATAGCTTTTAAATACTTTATGGTTTCGACTTTGATACTTTCAGTTTCATTTTATACAAATTCCTCTCTGTGGCTACGTAAACAAAGATCTAAAACAGATCAAGATACAACGAGGGTTCAGGAATTCTCGTTCAGTAGCTCTTCTCTTCCAGGAGAACGTCAAGAGGGATAGAAACGTTTTTTACAGAAAAGCACTATGACTTTTAAGTGAGCAGCAGTTTCGTTGAAGACGATGGGATATGGCGATAATAATCATGCTATGTTGAGAAAAATTATTACTCTGCTTACAGCATATTTATAGCTACGGTTTGTATTTCAATTGATATGGTTTTATATAATCTTTTCCAGGCTAGATAATTTAGTAAATAACATACCCATACCCACATGGAAGCTATTTAGCTATCCTTTTAATCAGCTGATATAACTCTTCATATTTTAAATATGGAATTCCTTAGCAATAACTCCTCTAAATATTTAGCCTTATTAAGCAATAGCAGCTAATTTTGCGCTCACTGGTAAAGGGTTAATACCATTTACTTCCATACGAGGAAAAGATGGACTTTTTATTTATGAACGATCAAGAAAATATCTAGTCAACTTCAACAATAGGGCTTAGTGCAGTTATATTACCTGCTCGCTGCTAAAGCAAGGAGCAGCGACGCCATTTAAATGCTATTTTAAATCAATGCCTGTTTGTCTTGCTTACTTCTGTATAGTCAGAGTATTGAACGTACATTGAAAATAACTAAACATTTATCTTTCTGATCTAGTTTTGCCATAAAACTTCTAGTAAAATTGTTAAATATTTTCCTGCAATCGAAGATTTTATATCAATATCATTCTAACATTAATAAATGGCCCCAGCGGGGATAAACATGTTTGCTATAATAATATGGGTAGGATAAAGTGAAATGAGTTGCTTCAATGAATGGATCGACATCATCCGACATATTGTCGTCAATAAGCTACAGCTAATGAGATGCAGTTTTATATTGGTAGGAAGTGAGAAAAGAGTTCATTGATCTGTATGACTGTTTGCTTTTTTATGACAATTGTTGTCGCAAAAATCCTTCATACAGCAGAAGGGATTTCTACCAATAACCTTTACCAATATAGTCGATGCTCAACATCATCTCGTTTTTTCTTTTAGAAATGCTTAGCTAAAGCAGGGTAGGTTTTTTTGCTTCTCTGAAGAGTGACTTTGATTTTAGGTGTTGTAGTTTTCTAACGATGAAACCTCTTCTCATCATAATATTTTTGATTCAAATATACTTTCAGTAGCCATCTTGCAATTAATAAAGTTGTGCAACAATGCTTTATATAATAGCTTAATAGCTAACAAATAAAAATATAATAAGACTGAATTTACAATAACCTTTTTGTCACCTAAAACCAATAATGAATATTAGATTGAATCTGTTTCACCAATTAATCTTAAATAACTAAGGAGGATGGATCTCCTCAAAAAGTCTTGCCGAAGCTATAATTTTTGAGCTCATTTCTAATTTAAAGGCCAAATCAGTAAATAGTCTATCCATTCAACAAGGAATGATAAAACTTCGTCATTAAAGTTTAACCCCCCCCGCGTTAATGTCAAAATAGATCAATAAGTCAAATCAGAAAGTTCAAGCACCATAGAGGTAGATTTATGTTATTCATAGTAGCCGTACTTGAAAATATAGAAAAAATAAAATAGAATTCTTACTAGATTACGTTTGTATTGTAATTAAGATTTATACCGAGCCATCATTATCAATAAATAATTAATTAACTCAAATTTTTATTGCTATAAATGCTTAGAGAGAAAGATTGTAGTCTAGTTTATTAGAGTTAAAAGATTTAACTTAATTAATAGGATCAAGTACATACTTATAAAGTTTTAAATAGGTTTTATTAACAAATAAAACATATTGATAATAAATAGTTATATTAAGTATTCATGCGGTGATTATGATTTATCTTTTTTATGAAATGTATTGTTACTTTTTAATAAAGTAACTAACAAAAACATTTTTTTCGCTAAAATGCGTTCGACTATTCTAAAAAATTTAATTTTTGGACCAAAATTATGGTTTGGATTGATTATGCTATAATTGCTATTATTATTTTTTCTACCTTGGTTAGTTTAATTCGTGGTTTTATACGAGAAGCTTTATCACTTATTACTTGGGGATGTGCTTTTTTTGTTGCTAGCCAATTTTATCCTTATTTAGCGACTTATTATCTTACTCGTTTCGATGACATGCTGATTAGAAATAGTATTGCAATTATAATTTTATTTATTACAACTTTACTTGTGGGTACTATAGTCAATTATTTGATTAGTTCGTTAGTTGAAGGAGTGGGATTATCAAGTATTGATCGCGTGTTAGGCGTCTTTTTTGGCGTATTACGCGGTACATTAATTGTATCTGCAATTTTGTTTTTTTTAGATACTTTTACATCCTTACCAAAAAGTGAAGATTGGAAACGTTCTGAATTAATTCCTCAATTTAGTCATATCATTAGATGGTTTTTTGATTATTTAAAAAATGTATCAAGTTTTTTACCTAAAAGTATCACTTACCTTGGTTAATAATAAAAAGGTAGATATTTAGTATTATCGGTATTTCTGTATTTACATCAGTTTATCTAATTAATTTACATGAACTAAAAGTGTCTTAATATCGTGGTAAGATATTGAGAAGGTATTGCTTCAATTGATGAAAATAAATAATTTCACTCACGTAAATTAAATGATTTAGTAAAAGATATGTATCCTGGCTAGCCGTAAGTTGCATTTGCAGGGCTAAATGGGAATTACCATGTTCGTTGTCTAACCATTGGTAGCTACAGCGGTTTCTGAGTATAACTTTTTTATATGTTAATTACCTTTGAAATATAAAATAGTAATTTGACCAATGCAGATGAATTAAAAACGTTATTTAAACGCCTCATTGTCATGTAAATACTTCTTCTAATTTAAAAGAAGTTTCTCAATGTCCTTGTTCGTAAGGACAATAAGTTTGATCATTTCTTGTCATTAAAATGACCTATTTACCGTTATTGGTACGATTTCTAGCCAAGTTCGTAACGGCTTACAGTTGTGTTGTAATGATTATTGACTATGGGTTTTGTAATCAATTTTGTATCTAACTTCTGGTGTTTAGCAACCGCACATTAGAAAAAGGTTAAATTAGTACATGGTTGTTTCGGAAAGTGTCGCTTTAGATATCTTTGGTTTTTAGTTCTTGTTGCGATCTTACGCTTAATGAAGCGATTTATATTACTATACAAGGATAATTTTTATCCATCAATATATAGAAATTTATAATTTACTTCTTGTCTATTTGATCTTGTGTATTTATACAAGATCAAATTCTTTTTTATAAAATATTAGTTAATAAGGTACGTTTTTGGACATGATAAAATCGTTGGGTGCTAAAATTTTAACTAATGCAAGATTTAGATAATGATAGTGTGGTTTCCTATTAATGAAAATTACTGTTATAGCAGGCACTAGAGTAACTTAGATTTTAGGTAAGCTTTATGCCAAGGTTTTATAAAAATTGTTACATTGGTGCATACTTTTATCATACCTGGCAGCAGACATGAGATGTAAGTCGATACATTGTAAGTTAAATGTCAATCGTGCAAATTCTGTGGTAAAATATTTTATTAGTTTATGACTCTATTGTTTCTAGAACATTCTTTGAATAAATTGTTAAGTTAGTACAAGAAGCAAGTAGTTATTAGGAAATTAGTGTATGGGTAGTCAGGCTACCCATACCACTCTGATGCTTCATGAATCTGTTCTCCATCCTTAAATTAAACGTTATTTATTACCAGTAATCAGTAGGTTAAAATTCGCTTAGCTAGTTCCAGTTTTTAAATAGACGGGGCAACTTAAATAGTATTGAAATAATTGTTTTTTCTCAAACTACATAGCTTTTATGCATCCAGATTCGTAGCCTTAATTGTCATAAAAGCTAATTTAATCTGAATTTATAACTCTTATTGACGCCCAGTAACACTAATTGGAAGGCATAAAATGCTAGCGCAAACTCCTCTTGATCTTTCTTCAGCTTCTTCATCGCTGCAGGATACATTGAAGCATTGCCAGCAAATATCAAAGGCTTTTTTGGCGGCATCGTGAATCTCTGCTGGTCAGGATTTCCCGCAACTCAACTTTAACTTTTGATTATATGATGCCTTTTGGGCACTGAAGGCAGTGTATTACCTATTTTATGTATCCAACAGTGTTTAGTGCTACACATTCTGGAATATCTTTGCCGTTGCATTTAAAACTAATAATACTCGGTCTATCGTAACAAATCTAAGAGAAACGGTTAAGATTCGCACTTACAGGCAATTAAGAAGTTCGGCAAGTTCGTTTCTAATTTTTGATAGTATCTTCAATTCCAACCAATTCCTTACGTCTATGTACGTTATGATTGCTGATAATGAGAAGCAGGCAAAGGCGATTACTTTGCCTGACAGAACGGTATATGTCTATCGGTCAAGAAATAAACATAGCGCGTATCACTTAAATCATGCAGACAGCATTGTCTGTGCTATTCAAGGCATCAGTGTTTTAGTCTGCTGATGGTTTACTGTAGCAAAGAGACTAAATACTTTTCATCGAAAAACGTCCAGGACTTCCTGAAATCTCTAGTTTGAGATGCTACGCAGGTATAGGTATGGTAGCAACTTTTTGCCGATTTTACATGATTTAAATAAAAGTTAGTAAAGAGCTTTAGAAGTATATTCCGTTGCTGACGTAATCTCTAGAGTTCAGGTATTTTAATTTTAACATCGTCAATACCTTGTCTTATATGGTTTGCTGATGTAAATAACCGTTCAGATAATGGTTATGGTAAAAGTAGTCTACAAAAACAGCGCTGAACATATTGTTGGCAATCATGGCTTAGAGTTGAGCTAAGTCTCAATAGCGATGCATATCAGCTACCTGGCACTATTATGGATAAGTTCATGAAAGGAATTAAAGGGGTTATAATATTTAGTTTCATGGATATCTCTAGTGTAGGCTTTTCATTGCGTATCATCTCTCTGTTGTTGAAATTATTTATCAAATCAATTTGTAGGTACGTCATTATCTTTAAAATTCTATACATCAGAAATAAGAATAACTTTAAGGGAAGATAAAAATATCTATTTTTTTAGGCATAATCCGAGGTTTGTTTTCCAAATATTTATGGCATTTGATATGTCATTCTAATGAATTGATTGCCTATGTACGTTAAATAAATGAAATTTACAACTTATTGATGCAAATAATTTAATTGCTGCAGTTAGGTAGAAAAATCCTGATATTACTATTTTTAAATGTTCAATTTTTAATGGATTTATGTCATTAAAGACATCGATCTGGATTATCTATATAAAATAATCAGTTAAAAGAACATAATGAAATTAAAAATTTAGAAATTCATAATGAAGGCTAACTTGTTGTTATCGTTTAAATTAAGTTAAACTATAGCGGGTATCGTTAAAGCTTACAATACTGAAGTCAATTTTATTGTTATTTTTGAGTAAAAATGATGAAAAGAATAATTATCGGATTAACAGGCGCCAGTGGTGCAATTTACGGTATTCGTTTACTTGAAGTTTTACGATCTGTTGTTGATGTTGAAACACATTTAATTGTTAGTTCAGCAGCTAAGCAAACTATAGCTTTAGAAACTGTTTATTGCCTACGTAATGTTCAAGCAATGGCGGATGTTGTTTATGAAGATAGAGATATTGCCGCGGCGATTTCTTCTGGTTCATTTATTACCTCTGGCATGATTATTATGCCGTGTTCAGTAAAAACGTTATCTGGTATTGCAAATAGTTACAACGATACATTAATTACGCGAGCGGCTGATGTGGTTTTAAAAGAGAAGCGTAAATTAATTCTGGGTATCAGAGAAACACCTTTACATCTAGGTCATTTAAAATTAATGATAAACGTTATAGAAATTGGTGCTATAATTTTCCCACCGATACCGACCTTTTATTACCAACCAGAAACCGTACAGGATATTATTGATCAAACTATCAATCGAATATTAGATCAATATGGTATTACCTTACCGCAAACCTTATTTACGCGTTGGCGAGGCACTAAGTAATTATCTCTTGGAACGTAGTTAACAATAATGACTCGAGTGCTTATATTAATTCAATATAGTGAGATTTAAATCCAACATCTTTAAGATGTTTTGGGATGGCTTGTTATCCACTTAACATTAATGCAGCAGCTTCTCTTATAATTATATTTAATAACAAATTCTGGAATTACGCTTATTTTTGTATATGGAATTTCGAAGAAACTGACGTATCCTGCCTGATTAATTTTGTGAATAATTTTAACAACATAGGAACAATGTACCATGAAAAGTCTACCCTACAGGTATCTATAAAACTAAATATTACCTGCAATTCTCATTGCATAAACTCGTCCGTAATTATTGCCAGGCAATTTCCTTTAAGCTTATTAGGAAAGACGGTGCCCTTAGTTTTTAGAATGCAGCTGCAAATATATTCTTAAAGATATATCACCAACTCTATTAGCTACACAAGATAACTAATCTTCTGATTTCAGCTTCCAGAAAAGCATGTAACTAAAAATTAAGACAGTTGTTGGAAGTCTAGTTCTCAAAGAACTGTAATGCCACTAATAAAGTTTGATGTTTTTTGAAAGGTTTTTTAGGGATGTTATTCTAATGCAGCGATGAAGAAGGTGGAGAAATAGCGAGAAGAGCTACTGGTATTGCACCACTTCCATCAGCGCACTGGACGTCAACAAGAACGACAAATCTAATTTGAATATCAGATTTTGCAACAGCGATCCTATGAAGCCAATAGGATAACCGCTGTGCTTCGAGAAACAACCCTTTTAATGGTATTAAATCTGCTCCCTTTTTCTCAGAAGGGCTAAAACTGGTAAGGAAATTTGACTTGCTAATACTTGTATTAAATAACATCAAGTTAAAAGTGAAAAATAGATTTATGAAGCGTCATATCAAAGTTTAACTGTAATACACCAGATTTGCTAATAACTCGATGTGCCCAAATTACTTGGGCTACAATTTTTTCTCGACACGCAAGTATTATCTGTTTCTAGTCACGATTATTTGGAGTTTTAAGAAAAGCATACCCAGCCCAAGGCACAAAGAAGGTTAGGCCAAGCAAAATAACGCTGCATACAACCATATTGAGGGGTAATTAATCAAAGTATACTTGAGCAATGAATTCATCACCTATAAGGAAATAAGGATAATTTCCATCTCCTTTACTCCTATAATAAACACAAAGATAACTGAACCTATAGATCTGATGAATACAGACAGGATGACGATTTTATTTCTCTAGTAATATAGTTAGAAAATAATTATCCAGATGTATATCTTCCACAATCAATTAAACAGTTTTCCATCATTGATGATGGATGGAATAAATTTCTTCAAAAACATAGTGAAAGTATTAACTCGTGAACCCTGTCCTATCTGTATAGAGAACGGTTTTCTGTAGCACTTTGTGTAATAGGTGTTTATCTCATCGCTCCATTGCTGCGTCTATCCTAAATGTTTACGCTAACGTTTTTCTGTTAAAGTTGTAAAACAAAAGCCTGAATTTTATATAGTTTTAAAGCTACCGAGTACTATCAGCATAACAGGTTCATATTTTATTCGACTGCAACTAGCAATATCTTACTTTTACTATCCTTATCTTTTTTAGTCTTTTTTAACAATAACTCTCCGTTACTTAAAATGCTCTGTTTTAGCACCCAACTAATCTTATTCTGTAGTGGATATACTTAAATAGGGTATCTAAATTAGTATCTTTTATGCCTTATAATAATTATGGTCGACAACTCAATCAACATCTACATGCTCATGTATTTCTCACTTGTGCGGTCTGAATATTAAATATGTTGTATTGGTGTGAGCTATTCTTAAAAAGAACGGCCAAAAAATCTGGCAAGGCGCTATCATCCCGGGCTGCTGCGTTACAGCTGTAACTTGATAAATCCTAGTTTATTTCTAGTTTTGGAAGTATTCTTGTAAGGAAGCAGTAGCAGCGCACCCTAAAGCTACAGTACGGATGTTACTGGAAAGTGCGCTTTGCTAAAAAGATAAAAGTGGTGTAGCATAGCATGAAATACATGAGTTATTAATAAATCTGGTATATGACGGTTAAGGCTTCCACTCTGATGTTTCATAAATCTATTCTTCATATTTATGACGTTATTTAGTACAAGAATCAGTAAGCTAAACCCATTTAGCTGGTTTCAGATTTTATGAACAGACGTGAAGTAGCTTCAATACCTTTGAAAAAGTTTCTTTTTAAACCAAAATGCTTAGTACGTCAACTTTATAACTTGATCATCGCAAGAAGCTAATTAAATCGGATTCGTCGTTCTTATTGACGCCAGTGCCTTAACAGAAATGGATAGAATGTTCAGCTATTCTTATCGTTCTTTACTCTAGCTTCTTCATCTCTGGAGAACACACTGAAATCCTTACCAACAAAATATCAAGAGCTTTATTAGCAGCATCACGGCTTTCTGGTAGAGCAGACTTTCTTGTAGCTTAGCCTTAACTTTTGGTTGGACGCCTTTTAGGAATAAAAGTTAGAACATTATCTGTTTTTATACCACAACAGCATTTATGCTGCGTGCTCGAGAATATCTTTGCTGTTACATTCTAAAAACCAAGGGCAGCATCTTCCATAGCAATATTGGAAATACGGTTAACCACACGCTCACCAGCCATTAAAAAGTTTAGCCCACAGTTCGCTTCTGATTTTTAATAATCCTCTTTGAACACAGTTTATTCCTTACAGCCATATGGAGTACCATTAAATAATGAAGCAGAAGGTAAAGATGATTAGCTGACTGATAGGACGGTATATATACCATCTTTCAATAAATAAACATAGCGGTGTTGCTTAAATCACACAGCCGCAATTGCCTTTTACTCTTTAAGCTATTACTATTTTAGTCTGCTTATGCCACTTGATAAGATATCATATGCTTTTTCACCGAAAAAACTTAGAGCTTCGTAAAATCACCGGTGTGTAGATCCCTCCAGCTACATAGCTATAGCAGCAAGCCTTCGCCGCTTTTTATACTTCAGATAAGACGGAAGTAATGAGCTCTTGAAACATATTTCGTTACTATCGCTACTGCACACTCCCGACCTTAGGTACTTTAATTTTAGCATCATCCATAGCTAGATCTTGTAGGTTGCTGTAACAAATAATCGTTACGGACGACGGGTTGACACCCATTGATAAGGCAGCACTTGAGCATATTATCGGAACTATGGCTTAGAACACATCTTTAATAGTGATGTCTATCAGCTTCTTAGTAGCATTACGAATGAGTTCTTATAAGGAATAAGAAGATAATATCTAGTTTTTTAGATATCTAAATAGCATAGACTTTTCATGGCGTATCATTTTTATTAATATTTTTATGAAAATAATCACCAGGATACACCACAATATCCGAAATTCTATAGACTAAAAATAAGCATAATTCTTAGCATAAAAGTCTCGGACAAAACAATATGATAAGATGGTATTTTATCATCTACAAGCAGATAAGGTAGGTTACCATCTCCTTTAAGTAAACGTGTGCGATACTTTTTTTCAAAAGAAATGCTAAAAATGTTAAAAACATGATTATAATCATGTTTTTATGTAAATTACATTTTAAGCTTAAAAAGTTAATTCACCACATTGAGCTCGATGGCGTAAAAAATGATCGATAAGCACGATTGCCATCATCGCTTCTGCTATCGGTACAGCTCTAATGCCAACAGAGGGATCATGGCGTCCTTTTGTTACTACTTCGACCTCATCACCTTCTCGATTGATTGTTCTACCTAGAATACTGATGCTAGAAGTTGGCTTTAAAGCTAAATGGGTAATAATTGGTTGGCTATTACTTATGCCACCTAATATGCCACCGGCATGATTACTAATAAATCCATCACGGGTTATTTCATCTCGATTTTCATTCCCTTTTAATGTGATAACCTTAAAGCCATCGCCAATTTCAACACCTTTAACCGCATTAATACTCATCATTGCATGGGCAATGTCAGCATCTAATCGATCGAAAATAGGCTCACCTAATCCGGCTGGTACATGTTCTGCAATTACGGTTACTTTAGCACCAATAGAATTGCCTTCTTTTTCCAAAGAACGTAATAAAGCGTCCATTGCTTCTAATTTTGTTGCATCAGGACAAAAGAAAGGATTTTGTTCAACTAAACCCCAATCTTTTAGTTCACAACAAATATCTCCAATTTGACTTAAATAAGCCCGAACAGTTATACCTAGTGTTTGTTGCAAATATTTTTTTGCAATAGCACCTGCAGCAACACGCATCGCCGTTTCACGTGCTGAAGATCGTCCGCCACCACGGTAATCACGTAAACCATATTTTTGTTGGTAAGTATAATCTGCATGCCCAGGACGAAAAATATCTTTGATATTAATATAATCCTGTGATCGTTGATCCTGATTTTCAATCAACAAACCAATAGGTGTTCCTGTCGTTATGCCATTAAAAATCCCCGACAAAATTTTAACTTTATCTAGTTCACGACGTTTAGTTGTATAAGGAGAAGTACCAGTACGACGACGATCTAAATCAGTTTGTAGATCTTTCTCTGATAATGCCATTCCAGGTGGAACACCATCAACAATGCATCCTAACGCTAAACCATGCGATTCACCAAATGTGGTAATACGAAAAAGTTGTCCAATTGAATTTCCTGCCATCTCCTTTATTTCCTATTTTCTTACTCATATTAATAATTAATGAATAAATTATTCATTGCATAAAAATATAATTACTATTAATCGATAAAAATTTAAATGTCTCTTGATATTCAATAAGTTATTTTGTGTTAGATTGATAACTAATCACCGTTATTAGCGAACTTCAACCAAGTAAAAGGAATATCTAGATATCATTCAATAAGGTGTAACGTCGCCCTGTTACTAACTTCATAAATAAGCACATCATTCTCCGTTAGAAGAATGAGATATTGGTTAGAATTCCTCTGATAAGTTTTAAACCATTAAAGCCTGCTATAAGAGCTAATTTAAGTTCTATCATATATTCAGCTGGTAAATTAGAGATATCTTCAGAATCCACATAGTGGATATTAGTAAAGCTATGTTGAGAAAGTTTATTAATAGAAATACATTATACTGTATGAAGGGTTTTTCTACAGAGGTTGTCATAAAAAATCAAACAGGCATATAGATCAAGAGACTCTTTTCTAATTTTCCTATCAACATAAAACTACATCTCATTAATTGCCTAGGTGATTATCTATTAGATAATCTCGATTTATGTATTTAAGTAAGTTATTCTACTTTACCCTGCTTATATTGTCATATTGAACATATTTCCCGTTAGAGAAATTCATTAGAGTTCATAGATATTGTTGCAAAATCCCTAATTGCAGAAAATATATAACAATCTTACTGAAAGTTTGCTGGCGAAACTACATCATAAGGATAAATAGTTTATTTATCTGCGATATATGTTAAATAATTTAACTTTATGGAAGTCAGAAAAAGAAACAGACATTGATTTGAAAGCAGCATTTAAATGGCGTCGCTGCTCCTTGTTTCAGAAGCAACAGTCAACTTAAGTACACTAAGTGCTATTGTTGAAGTTAATGAAATATTTTTCTTGATCCTTTAAAGGGAATATTAAATTCTACATAGGAAATCTAGAAACGTGGAATAGGAGAAGTAAAATGAAAGAACAAATTGCGATCTTAATCACCCGAGATTAAGATGGTCATGTGAGAGATGAGATTCTTAAAGAGTTTAATGTAGAGCATGTTATCTCTTTTCTTAAACCGATGATCAATAAAGAGTTCATCTTTTTCTCAGATGGAGGTAAATAATATGAAACCTTTCACAGCGACTATAAAACTAGTCACCTCTTGCTTAACAAGAGGCTGGGCTATCAGAGAATTATTGGTAAGGAATTACATATTTAAAATGTGAACAATCATATCAGCTGATTAAAAGGATCGCTAAGTAAATTCCATGGTATGGAATCGTTTTATTTACCGAATTATCTAGCTTATATAAGATTGTTTAAAACCATAGCAATTGAATATAGTGTTGTTACAGATCGTTCTGCGAGCAAAACAATAACCTTTGTTAATATAGCCATTAGTAATTATTAAATAATATTAATCAATGATATACTCAAAAACAAGTCCTAATAAATAGGATAGATCCAATTCGATTGGAAAATTTATTAGCGATAATATTTATTCAGTACTACCAATGCATCAAGAGAAATATCAACTACATCAATTTATACTTGCGGAAATTCATAAGCGCAGGCAATAAAAATACATATAGTGCAATTATACATATTTAAAATATTTATCAATAAGCTACTAACTAATAATAAATGAACCTGGCAAAATGTTAATTAATTAGTTCTCTTATCGGAGAAGAAGATCAAAATACGCTCATTAACATAAAACTCATATTCATAATACTAACCTTTATTGATTAAATAATCAAAAGGAATACATTAATTAATGTTGAGTAACACTTGTTTAGTAATATCATAACGTTTACTTAAAGTCAGTTAGAAACCTAAAATTGTTTTGTGGATATCTACAAGAGTAAAAATGATAGGAAAACAAGTTGTAAAGCTTCATTCCAACAATTACCAGTACTCTATAATCGTAATAAATATTTGCTGCATTAAACTAACTGATTACCAAATGCAAGGTATATTGAATAATATGTAGTTTCGTAAATGCTTAATTAAGAAAAATCATGTCTAAGACATGCCTCCTAGTTAATACAATGTTCATATATTTAATTACTGGATACTCTTTCAAAGGCGTATACCTAACAAATAAGGTTCTTTTTAAGAAATTTTATACCGATCACGTTAACTAACGTTAAAATACTAACAATAGCTTATAAAGCTTGCTGATTATAAAGGAATACAATAATAGGAAATTAAGATAAATTTAATAGAATAGTTAACTAACTAATTAATAGCATAACAATGCTAATAAGATTAAATTAAGTAATAAAAAATTTTTTATTATTAAATCATCGATTACAGGGGTTAAATTTTTTTAAAATACTAATATTATTGGTTATCGATCAAAAATACCATTTTAAATAAAATTAAAAATTGTAATAAAATATTTGTTACAAGAGGAAATATGATGCTAATTATTATTTTTAGATGAGTGTTAATTGGTCCTAGAAATAAATGGACTGGTTAATATTTATGAACCGATATTAATCTTTTTAAATTAAAAAGAATATTGAAGTGATTATAGTTCCGAATTATTATATTATATATATAATATACTTAAATAATAAGTTAAACAAGAAATTGAAAAACTATTAATTACAGTTTGCTATAAAGATATTATCTATCGTGCCTGTATTATACAGGGTCACGAAAGAATATTTTAAAACAAAAAAATCTTTTTGATTTGCTCAACATTTTAAATTTATCGCTTTTTATGAAGTCTTAAAAGTTTTAAGTAGTAGCGCTTCATTACTGATCTTGATCTAAATAGATGAAACTCAGCACAGATAATACATAAAATCAAAACTAGAAATATGATCCTACGTTATTAACGCTTTGTAATATTTGAGAAGGTCTCCGTTGCCATCTATATTCAGCATGTTGCATTTTTGTATTCATCTCTACATAAGCAATTGTAGATGTAGCAAACATAGGTGGAATTTCTTCTGGACATAAAGCTGATATCAAATAACCAACTAAAGGCAAGTGAGAAATAATCAATGCTGTTCTTATTCCTCCATAGGAAAGAAATTGCAAATAATTAGCAATAAATTGTGGATCTCCATTAGGACTAAGTTCTGCTAATACTTCATGCTCACCTAAATAGGGTAAGCATGGCTGCATTGCTTGATAAGTTTGCACTGCTCTTACGTATGGGCTAGTAAGAGCTTGTTCAAAAACTGGATTTTGTTGTGCCAGCCACCTGGCCATTAATTTAGACTCATCTATTCCTTTAAGAGTAAGTTCGCTTTCTTTATCATTAATCGTATTTAGTGATGCGTCACCATGACGCATAATAAAAACTTGCATATTTCCCCATTTTAGTAAAATATTTTCACCAAAATCACAACATAGGGGCCTTTTCTTATTACCTATAAATGTTGTTATTAAAAATATACATGGCAAAGCCACTGCCAGTTTTTACTAAAATTATAAAAACAAATCGCTTTTTTCATAAAAGCGAAAAAATATTTTTATAAAGTTAATATAGAAATTATGTTTAACGCCATGATATTATTAATGTTTAATTATACTATTAAAAGTATAATTACTGATGAAATTTTTTATTTAATTTAGTCATTTACACTAATTTCTAACATCAAGATGTTACTATGATTTTTTTAATAATTCAAGGTTAATTTTGAACCAATATCTCATAGAATGCAATGGAGTTTTACTAGCCAATATTGATTGAGGTAATTCCTGGTTGTACAATTAAGCATATCGATACAGAATGATCTTAAGATCTATATCGGAAACATCTCGAATTCCTGTTTTCTAGCGGCTGACCATTTTTAGAGATAAAAATGCAATCTGTAAATTCTTTTCTATTATCTATAAGTGCCAATGCATATTCATGGGATATGTTCGATTAATGTCACGTAAGAAACGTTAAATATTAGCTTCAGTCTTTGTCTTGAAAATATGGATAAAAATTATCGAGTGCATGTGATGCGATCTAGATCTATACCTACAAAAGATGATATCATAAATTTCGTTTAGCATTTTCGGAAGATACTTCATATTTACCTGAAGATAGACAAGCTCATAGCTTTTAAACGATTTACGCTTTGATTTTAGTGCTTTTCCTACTTTATTTTATGTAAATTTTCTACAATGTCTGCATAAATAGCAATTTAGATCAGATAGAGATCAACATAGGATTCAGGAATTCGTATAGAAGGGAGACTGCTGTTAGCAGATCGTGGAGAGGAAGAAAAATGTTTTTCAGAAAAACGATTACAGTTCCATAAGTTATAGCTAGAGAGGTGGGTCTCCGTCGGTAACGATTGAGAATATGGCTGTGATAATTGATATCATCTTATTTTCACCTTTATTAACAATAAGTTTGGATATCCTGTAACGCTTACTCAAAGTAGACATAGGCTCTTGCTGTCCTGAAGAAGATCTCTGATTTTAGGTTTTGAAGTTGTCTGACAATAGAGACTCAT
>JBQMRO010000015.1:0-1149 GCA_052174475.1 Arsenophonus sp. NC-CH8-MAG3 | reverse complement strand
GCCTGGTATATCGATAATTAGAAAGACCTTGATGAAAAAATTAACCATTTGACGTGTGGATTAAAGAGTCTATTATTTATTTTTTCTTGATAAAATTTATGCTGATGTATTACAGTATTATACTGTATCTTGATGTAAAAGCTTATGTGCTAATGGATTAGCATAGTGGTAAAGTTTTAATATCTGATAATCCAGGTTAACGTTTAGATCCTGCTAGTTTAATGAAACTTATGACCAGTTATGTTGTTTGTCAGGTAATTAAAGCGAGTAAAATTAGCGTTAATGATTTCGTCATCGTTCTCCAACGATGACGGGGTAATCGGTAATCTTGTTTTGAAATGATCTTTTTAATATTTTAAAACCCGAAGATATGATTTCGGTGCTTGATTTAAATCGTGGTATTGTCATTCAATCTGATAATGATATTTGTATTGTATTGACGGATTACGTCGCGTATAGTTAAACTATTTTTGTCGATCTTATGAATCAGTATGTTACTTTACTAGAATTAAAATAGCCATTTTAAAACCATATACGGATTAGATTCAGAAGGTTAATTTAGCACTGCTCATGATATTAGTGGTATTAGCCAAGACATTAATTATAGATGTACTTGATGAGTATCTCTTACATGTTGCAAAAATATTTTTACACTAAAATTAAGCAATTTAATCGCCATCGTTTATTGTAGAGCAATAACGTACAGGGTGGATGTAGTTAAATAAGATTGCACACCAGTATGGCTTCCTATAATCTGATTATATCAGAAACGAATGGTAAGATATGGTTGATTCTTATCATGTTTGGCGCATCGAATGATCGCACTCGTTTTATCAAAAGTGAAAAGCTGTTAAATTTGGGATTTTGTTTTTATAGAACGATTATTTCTATAACGGGAGATAAGGCATTTACTGCTGAAAAAGTATAGTAATCAGTCTACGGTTTTATTGAAAACTGAAAAGATGTAATAATAACCATCTTGAAAAGAAGAGAGCGAGACCTAAAAGCGATTTATAATCTGAACTAAAATTATCTCAAAGCACCATTAAACAAAAATCAGGTGGTAGAGACAATTAATTTTTTAAACGATCAGTTGATTGACAAACATTCATTTGTAGTAAAATAAGCCATAGAGTAATGAGGATTTTT
>JBQMRO010000014.1:0-2628 GCA_052174475.1 Arsenophonus sp. NC-CH8-MAG3 | reverse complement strand
CCAATACCTTCAACTTCAAGTAATTTATCAGGGCGCTGTTCAATGATATCAAAAATATTTGTACCAAAGTATTTGATAAGTTGTTTGGCAAAAATAGGGCCTATTCCTTTAACCATTCCTGAATCTAAATATTTTTCTATTCCTTTCTGAGTAGCAGAAATAATAGTTTTTATATGATGAGTTTTAAACTGCAGGCCATAATTAACGTCGTTAAGCCAGGTACCAATACATTCAATATATTTCCCAAATAGTAATATAAGCGATATTACCCGTTACAGTAATTAAATTTTTATGTGTAGGAACAGGAATGGTAGAAAGTCTTCACGTACTTTTGTACGCTTCAAATAAAGCGGTAAGCAAGGAGCAGTTAAAACATATTTTGTTACCGCCAGTGGGATCTTACTTGGACTTTAGGCATTTTAATCTCAACATCGCTAATATCCATCTCTATGGATCGTTGTGATAGATAAACATTACATATAAGTATATGCAAGGGATTACAGTAATATCTTGTTTCGCGTCTACCTGTAAAGGGTAGACTTTCATGGCATATCATCTCTCTGTTGTTGTAATCATTCATGAAATTAATCAGCAGTATATGACAATATTTCCTAAACTCCATACATAAAGAATGAGCATAACCCATCCCATTAGCTTATGGAAACATAAGCTAAGTCGGAATTAGCGCAACACTCTTACTCGATCTCTTACTTTATTACCCAGAAAAAAATTGTTTTTGATTTCATCTAAAACTTTTTTCTTCTGAAATATTTTCTTTTTTATGGTGTTATTTGGCTTTAATATTAAAGCCAAAACATTATTTAATTGTTGGAAATTAAAATTTTATCTAATAAACATTAGATCATATTTAGTAATCAATGGTTAGTTATAAATGCAAATCCAAGCCTGATAAGAAACATTTTCTTAGAAAATCGCTTTTTGATTAACTGTTGATCAAGAATTTCATCTACAAATTTACTCTCCCTAAAAAAATCTGGATGATGTATAGAATTATTTTCTTGCTTTTAGCACTCATTTAATCCTCTTTTAAAATCATAGCAGCAATCGATTCAATCAAGGAAAATTGCAAATCAGTAAGTTACTATATTTGTTATTTAACCATTAAAAAATTTTTAATAATTTAATCTTTAATTAAAGATGAGTAAGAACGGGCTCATGAGACATCGCTGATGAGATAAATTCGCTGAAATTTATTCAGTATTTTATTTTACCAAATAATCAATATAGATAAATTATTTATAGCATATTCAGTTTATGATTTTATCCTATTAATTTTTGTTGATCTCGATTTACTAGCGAACTGAAAAATTAAATCTTATTTAACTATTTTCTGTATTCGTTTAATAAAAGAATAAATACCTAATGACGATTCGGCATTAATATGCATTAATTTTTTGAATTTTACTAAAATAAAACCACGATCTAACGTAGTTCCAATAAAATCAACAATAAGAGACGACTCGAAATCATTAACATAGTCATGTTTAAATCTTTCGTGCAAAGCCGTTAAAGACTCTAGACTAACGTGGACTTTTTTATTTTAAAAATATCTTTGCAACCTTCTCTATCATAATACTTTATTATTTTTAATAAATTGACTTTTTCCTTCTATATTTTTTGTGTTATTTTGAAGTTGTTCATTAAAAAACTCGCATAAAGGTAATGTTACATATAATTCTATTTCACTGGGCGTTAAATCAGTATTCAGTAAAGCATAATGAACAGATAGCACTTTTTCATCGCTATATTGATAATTAACCGTTGTGGTTTCGCTAGCATTATTGATTCCATCGTTAAAAAAATAGCGATTGCTATCTATCTCATAATTATAAATGTTTTGTCCAAAAGCAAAATTCTAGTTTTTTGCTAAAAATGAAGTTTTGTTATTTTTGTCACTAATTTTTTTGCTCATCAGCATAAACCAGTTTCACAAAAGTGAAGCCATCATCAAAAAATATCTTTTGCATAAATATTATATATATTTGGTTTTTAAAATAAAAACCAATATATACTCAAAAATGAAAAAAGTTAAAATTAATACACAAAAATAACTCAATTTGGTTTAATTTTGGTATTAATCTTAATAAGATATTTATTTTATTTCCCCCTATTTTCTTTGCAGAATTTTAAATGCAGCAACTTTTTATTTCGACGAAATGTTATTCAAACCTTAATACGAAAGTAATAACGTTATTTAAAATAATAGCTTCTAAAGTATAGATTAATGTCATATATTTTCTACAAAGTAGCATTTTTGGAATGAAAATTAATTCAGATTTTTTATTTATTTTGTTTCGTACTGCTGAAAAGGTTGCAATTATCCTCAGTAACCTACTGGTTGACTGCTTCTATTATTGAACATCTTTGTCATAACGAAACGCACATAACTGAATAAGTACCTGATAATTAGCATGCAGTTATACTCATTTCTAGTGTATGAAAGTTTGGAGATGGTTTTGTATCATGTTATTGATTTCCTGGATGATTTCAACAACAGAGAGATAATATGCCATGAAAAATCTATCTAGAGGTAACCTGCAAAACTAGATATTTACTTGTATTCTCTTTTTCATAAACACATCCGTAATAGTGCCAGGCAGATTATAG
>JBQMRO010000013.1:0-2477 GCA_052174475.1 Arsenophonus sp. NC-CH8-MAG3 | reverse complement strand
ATATATATGAAAGTAAACCTTAGTATTAATTAATGACCTATTAAAGGAGGGTACTATGGCCTATCGTTCTTTTTCTCTTATCCCGGCATTTAGTAATCATCTGCTGTCTGACCGTTTTGCTCAGATAGATAATTTATTTAGTCGTTTGACCGGTGAAAATCCGCTGGCTAGTACGCCCGCCTACAATCTTCTCCAAAAAGATAAAGAACATTATGAAATGACGGTGAGCATACCAGGCTATACGCAAGATGAACTCGATATTTCGGTGCTTAATAACCATTTAACTATTAGTGGTAAACCAAAGATTGAAGAAACAAATATTGTTGAAAAAAAAGATGGTAGCAAATGGTTGCATAATGGTATTAGAAAAAGTGAGTTTTCTTTAAGTTTTAGCCTTGAGCATCGAATAACGATTCAGGAGGCAAATTTAGATAAAGGACTATTAACCCTGCAATTTACCTACGATATTCCTGAGCAGGAAAAACCGCAGAAGATTGCTATTAGTGTTCAGAATCAATCAAGCAGTGTGCTTGAACACGACCCATCTTAAACGTAGCGCCCCTAGTGGGCGCTTTAATATTCTAACGGCAACAATGTATAACTATCTTTATCAATCATAGAGATGAAATGTATTACTAGCTGGTTAACTGCTTCAGGACGGATGTAGTTTAATACGTGCTAATTACAACGGGTATATCCCACTCAGTCGAAGCCAGTAAGTTTTCACTGCCGCGTTACTTTTACTTTGATATAATTTAAAAAAATTGTGCACTTGAAGACGATCAATTCGCCCACTATAATGCGTCCGACAATTCCGTGATAACAATATTCGCTGTCACTAAAATAGTAAATAAATACTTTCTCAAGCTAGCAATAATGTTCTATCAGATGGTGATCGTCTGACTCAATCTGCTCGGTGATAATGGACTTTTCAGTCCAGGTATAAGAGTTGCGCTAGTTGTCGGTTTATTAGCTCAATCAATAATTGAGGATCAGGCAGCTGTTTTGCAGATATCTCTTTAATTTTCAACCGATCAATAATGATTTAGTCATCATTGATATGAACTCTTGTCATCAGTAGATGACTCGGTTATTATTGTTTCAATTGTGATTAATACAGATACTTTATCGAATATTCAGTGTTTGAAATAGCGTTCAAATTACAACGCAAGGAATAAGGCCATCAATAATAGCTATGTGTATTTGATTCCTAGATGTTTTCTTATCGGCAATAATTAGCATCTAAATCTCCCTATAAATACGGCCTTTTGTAAATCTTCAATAGTTAGCAGTCATCGTATCGGTAAGTTTGTTGATATAAGGTGTAACATGCAAGATAAAGCGACACAGACAGTACTAGTGTAATGCATTTTCAGAAGCCTGGTTAGCCAGAAAATTACTATCCCTTAAACTGAATGGACAGGGGGTTTCAATATCCGGATTTTATCAGGAAAAAGCTTAATAACTAACATTTAGTATCGATATCTCAGTTATACTTAATCCAGGCGTCCATAACTACATATAAGTCCTCCTACGGAAAAGGAGCACGCACATAGTGTACATAACTAAACAGCTTTGAAATTATTCAGTAATTCGGTCATTTTGATAAAAATTGGAGTAAAACTATTCTCGGTAACCTTATGCATTGATAGAATAATGGTAAGATCGGGCTCAAGCGCTACTCCTTCGTCCTTGTCGATATACTCTAGATAGCAGTCTACTGTGAACTCGCGTCTGAACATAGCAAACTACTGGCATCGTGCCAAACGGCAAAATGCACCTTAGATGCCGATACCACAGTAGTCTTGAAGAAATAGGATTAATATACTGTTACTGCCTCACCCTGTGAGGCGGAGTATTGCTCGATAGAAGTATTACTACGTTAATAATTTCATCCAGTAACAGATTGGTTTGGTCTAGCGGAACCCTGACGCCCGAAAAGGCTTTCTTGTACCAGGTTGACAAAGTGCTTCACCTTGAATCCTCCAATGATTGTCTGCGATAAAATATCAATCATCTTGTTATATGGCTGCATCAGTTGCACAACGCGATCGATATTGCATTGAGCTGTAGTGAAGTATGTTTATATCATGTTTTTCTCTGTTGTAATAAAATACAGTGTGCGTTTATTGTTTCCGTCAGTAATGCGAAACTTCGTGTGTGCTAATCGTTTTAATCAAAAACATCTACTGGAAATCTGCTTCCAGCCATGCTGCAGTTCGGTCCGCTTGCTATCAAAGTGGCACAATACCTGTCATTTTAGCTGCTTGAGTAACTAGTGTAAATTTCTTCAACTTATACTAAGCCTCTGGCACTGGGGAAAATCGCCGTTCAAAGCATCTATGCCGCTCTCTTCTAGTTCGCGATAAATATCTGTGTGGGGTGTCCGCTTTACTTCTAAGTAGGACGATTTCGGCTTCTATCTGCTCTTAACCGTTACAGGGTTTATTCTTCTATTATCGGCTCCTAAGCTAGAA
>JBQMRO010000012.1:0-918 GCA_052174475.1 Arsenophonus sp. NC-CH8-MAG3 | reverse complement strand
GCAATTCTTTATCGTAGCAATAGACAATCACGGGTACTTGAAGAGGCCTTGTTGCAGTCTTCAATGCCTTATCGTATTTATGGCGGGCAACGCTTTTTTGAGAAGAAGGAAATGTGTAAATGATAGGTAATATTTTATTACAGATGGAAAGGAGCCCTGTGATATCATGGTTGTTTCATGTCAGAGTTCTGTGTAAGTACCAGGTTAATATATTTGAATTATTTTTAAACAATTATATATTTTGGAGGTTTTAGACAAGAAAATTCATCAACTGCTGAAAATAAAAAATTAAGTATTACACACAAAATGATGAAACATTGAAAATTTTAATTAATAAAAAATCGGTTAAAATATTTTTTATTACTAGTTCCAGTTCTAAATGTAACATTTTGATTTTCACATTTGAATTTGTTTTATCGTCAACTTATGGGTATTAGAAAACAGTTGTTTTATTTAAACAAAATATTTAATAACTTAAACATTCAAAACATCATGATTGGTAGGTAACACCAATGTATATATAGGTGTCTTTCAATTATACTTTTGTATGGAAGTGAAAATTCTTTAAATTCTCTAATTAATTCTCTAAAATAAAACTGTTCTGAAATACACCACAAAAATAAATAAATAAATAAAAAAATTTCTTTAAAAATAATATATGAATTCAGAATGTTTTATAAGTTCATTGTTTCTCATTTGCTTACATGTACAGTATACTTGTATACAATCATCTATGTATCTGATCCATATTCCTTTAATACCATATTTTTTTATTGTTTTTATTTTGTTTATATTTTTTAATATTTATTTTTAATATGTAGGATTAGATACATGATGGCTTATACATTTCCAACAACAAAAATAAATATTCAAAAGCAATATTAAAAAATATATACAAATTACACCCTGACATAAAAT
>JBQMRO010000011.1:0-1417 GCA_052174475.1 Arsenophonus sp. NC-CH8-MAG3 | reverse complement strand
AATTAACAATCCATTTTTATTGTTTCGGAACAGTTGAATCACTTGGTGTAATCAATGTACATTATTATTCTAAAATGTCTAGTAGAAATTATGGCCACTAAGAGATCAAATTATTGGAATGCTGTCAAGTATTTCTATAGGTTACAACGAAACATTTAAAAAAGAAATAGCAAACTTCCAAGCAATAATTGGATATTATCTCCTATATATGCTTCAAGCCAAGTAACATCTATTTAGCAGTTTACTAGCTAAAATAGTAGACTATTAAATCATTCAACATAAATATTTGAATAATTTTTACTTGATATCTTTTTAAATATTCTACTAGTACTTATAACAAGTATTTTCTCAATGATTCAGCAAAATATCACTTTCTGGAAATACAAATGTTTACTTATAATAATTCATATGTCACAACTTAACATCAGTATATACCCAGTATTAAATTAAATTATCTGTATACCCAAGTAATTTGAAAAAGTTAAAAGCTCTGGCTTTTGAGTGTTAAAACTCTTGACAGGGTTTAGAAGTAATGTAAGTCAGGCTATATTGATTTAGTAATACGATATATAAGTAGGATAATGAGGCAAAAATTACACTTAGTCTGCCTTCAATTTCCCTGGCTGATTAGGCTAAGTACCATTAGGGTTGGATGGATCAGAACCAGAGTCCGACTGGACGTTGTGAAAAACCATCAACCATGAGATGGATTCAAATCCACAACACCCTGCTTTCAAAGTGAGCATGCTTACCACTATGCTACCCAGACTCCTCTCTATGCAACTTGATTTTAACTTATTTACAATTGGAAAAATAATTGATCCAATTATATATATTTTAAGTTTTTACTCGACTTTATACAAAGTTTTACTTTTAGTATATACCTACTTACTCAAAAGTTATGCAAATATCAATTCTCAATGAGAAGCAGTTGCACCATTAGCTTTGACATACATGTCTGTCTTTAAAATCTGTCTTACATGGTCATCTGCATTATAATGATTACACGTTCACAATGTATAAAATTCTGCTGAAACATAGAGCAAAGACCTGTCCACTTGAAGTCCACATAAGATTAAAATACACCTCAAAAGTAATATTAATATTCTACATACAATCAACCTTACCTTACCTTTTTGGAACCTAAAACAAAATCAGGAAGACTGAACTCATTATCAAAATAACGCACAATAATAAACTGCGACAATATCCAATTGCGAATACTCTTGAAAAAACTTGGCCAGGAATGTAGTTCGTTTTGATTTATTAATCGCATTAATTAGATTTTGCGCAGATTTTAGACCTATATGCTTTAATCTAGTTAAAACATTGACATTTAAACGGTAAAGATCAGCTAACAATTTAGCGATACATTATATGACATTAACTTCACTCATGGTAACAGATATAGAATCTC
>JBQMRO010000010.1:0-93058 GCA_052174475.1 Arsenophonus sp. NC-CH8-MAG3 | reverse complement strand
CTGCTTAAACCGGGGCAACCGTCGCCCGGATAGCCTAGCCTTCTTCGTCCCCCCTTCGCAGTAACCCTTAGTACGGGAATATTAATCCGTTTCCCATCGACTACGCTTTTCAGCCTCGCCTTAGGGGTCGACTTACCCTGCCCCGATTAACGTTGGACAGGAACCCTTGATCTTTCGGCGAGCGGGTTTTTCACCCGCTTTATCGTTACTTATGTCAGCATTCGCACTTCTGATACCTCCAGCAGATCTCTCAATCTACCTTCTACGGCTTACAGAACGCTCCCCTACCCAGTAACACTTAGTGTTACTGCCGCAGCTTCGGTACATGATTTAGCCCCGTTACATCTTCCGCGCAGGCTGACTCGACCAGTGAGCTATTACGCTTTCTTTAAAGGATGGCTGCTTCTAAGCCAACATCCTGGCTGTCTAAGCCTTCCCACTTCGTTTCCCACTTAACCATGACTTAGGGACCTTAGCTGGCGGTCTGGGTTGTTTCCCTTTTCACGACGGACGTTAGCACCCGCCGTGTGTCTCCCGTGATAACATTCTTCGGTATTCGTAGTTTGCATCGGATTGGTAAGTCGGAATAACCCCCTAGCCGAAACAGTGCTCTACCCCCAAAGATGAATTCACGAGGCGCTACCTAAATAGCTTTCGGGGAGAACCAGCTATCTCCCGGTTTGATTGGCCTTTCACCCCCAGCCACAAGTCATCCGCTAATTTTTCAACATTAGTCGGTTCGGTCCTCCAGTTAGTGTTACCAAACCTTCAACCTACCCATGGCTAGATCACCGGGTTTCGGGTCTATACCCTGCAACTTAACGCCCATTTAAGACTCGGTTTCCCTACGGCTCCCCTATACAGTTAACCTTGCTACAGAGTATAAGTCGCTGACCCATTATACAAAAGGTACGCAGTCACCCCATCCTCAAATGTCCCACTTATTTTTATTGTAAATCTTGTCCGTTTTATTAATTTCTGCGCGGTAACTACAACTGTTACTTAAAAAGTCAGCTAACCTTATTAGCAAGGTTTACCGATACTTTATGGTAATATGATGTAACCATGCCTATAACTCGAGGCACTTGAGTGATGGGGCTTCCACTGCTTGTACGTACACGGTTTCAGGTTCTATTTCACTCCCCTCGCCGGGGTTCTTTTCGCCTTTCCCTCACGGTACTGGTTCACTATCGGTCAGTCAGGAGTATTTAGCCTTGGAGGATGGTCCCCCCATATTCAGACAGGATAACACGTGTCCCGCCCTACTCTTCGAGCTCACTCTATTTATACCTTTAGATACGGGGCTATCACCCTTTATTGCTGGCCTTTCCAGACCCTTCTCCTGATGTAAATAGCGATGTTGACTCTGGGCTTTTCCCCGTTCGCTCGCCACTACTAAGGGAATCTCGGTTGATTTCTTTTCCTCGGGGTAATGAGATGTTTCAGTTCCCCCGGTTCGCCTCGTTTGACTATGAATTCATCAAACGATAGTGTATAAATACACTGGGTTTCCCCATTCGGATATCGCCGGCTATTGCGCTTCATATCAACTTACCGACGCTTTTCGCAGATTAGCACGTCCTTCATCGCCTCTGACTGCCTAGGCATCCACCGTATACGCTTAATTTGCTTAACCTCACAACCCGAAGGTGTTTTTTACATTATAACTGCATGTTCACAAATTCTTTGTTGCGCAGCAGCCTCATAATACTAACATACTTAATGTATGCAGCGGTTACTGTACGTTGGCTACCTCTAACTCGAATTGTTAACTGCTCGTTCATAACTCTGTTATCATAACAGCAAAAAACCCAACTGATTGAAGTTTTGAGAGTTCTCTACACTATATTTTTAATAGTGCTTGTTTCAATTTTCAGCTTGTTCCAGATTATTAAAGAGCTTTATTTTTAAACCAAATAATTTAAATTTACTTAATTTTTACATTTAAGTTAAGTAATAGCTAGAAAAAAAATATTTCCAAGCGTATCACAATCACATCACTAAAATAGTGATGCCGCAATCTTTATTATCACCGAAGTTACATCTAGAAACGCGAACATCACAGTTTCTTCCTGAAACTGTGATGTTCTTTCCCTATTATACACTATTGGAAGTAACAACGTTTCAGTTAATCTAATATTAACTCTTACTCTATATATCATAAGATATATTTATGTGAATATTCTCCTCCTAACCTACTTTACTCTAGGTTAGAGTAAAGAGTTAATTACCTACAAGGTCCTCACTACGGTTACCTTTTACGATTTTATCTAAAATCATGAATTATAAATTGGTGAGCGCCTTATCGAAGATTAAGTACCTACTTCTTTCATATACTTAAGCTAATCATGTGATTAGCGGTCGGTATTGTAGAAAGCCAGGAAGTATATTCACCGCAATATACTGACCCGCAATTACTAGCGATCCAGATCTTATGAAGTCAGATTATAAGCTCTAATGCGGACTTCGAGATACTTTCTGATTTGCACTTCCCATCGTAAACTTATTCTCTGTATACGACAGAGAAGCATGTAGCACTCTCCTAACGTTAATCACCAATATTTCCTCCAGTTTATCACCTTCAAACTTCTTTCCGATTGAATCTATGGCAACAAAAGGATAATAGGTGCGTTTATATAAAACTTAACCAAACGCTTCAAAATATAAAGCGATAACAACATTACAGTATCTGTCCTCATCACTATTAAAAGACACTCCCTTGTCTCTCTAATGGACTCTTACAAATATTAAGAGTGGGTTACTTATTTACGTTGCAAATAAGTAAACTGCATGCTCAACGGTTCCAAGCCACCGCGTTAATTTATTTGAATTTTTAATCTCTAAGTCATGGTATTCATACAGTTAATTTAACATATTAGCATCGTAGTCTACGAGTTAAAGACTGCAACCTACAAATCAACATAGTTTTCAATGTTGAACTAACATTGGTATTTAATCCTATTTGCTTCCTATGATTTTGCACATGAGTGTCAATCTTTATCGATTTGACTACCCTTCTCACCATCGACATTTCTTCTACATCTCTAAACGTTTCACCGAAACGTATCGAATTCCACTCTTCTACAAAATTATAACTATATTAGTCTTTATGCCAAATCACAGGTTACCTGGAAATTTCACATCCAATATAATTAAGCGTATACGTACATATCTTTACGTCTAGTGATTTCAATTAACCTTTCACCTCTGTGTTATCGCTAACACAGAAACAGAATTAACCGGTTAGGTTTCTGTAACTAAAATATCATTCACTGAAATAAATTAATCCTAATATACCCTTACCATTCAGGTTACTTTGTAACCTGAAGTATTTCTTCTCAATCCCAGCGTATTTTAACCTTTCAGGTTTTAGATTAAAAGGTTCCTCACTTTCGCATACTTAGTGAGAACGGTATTAACTACCGTTAATAGTGATTAACCTACGTCTTCAGTCATCGCTTAACCTGAGCTATAATCAAATCCTTCAATTAAAATCTTAACGCTCAAATAGTATTTGAGCGTTCGTAACACCTTTTTTAGCTAACTTTTACGATGTTTTTATTATTTTCCCCTACTTGATAAAATTTCAATTACTACTTATTAGCTCATAAGTCATTTATGAGCTTAAATGTTTTATTATTCTTCAAGACTTTATAAATAAAATTATTTTTATTTTTTGTAATGTCTTACAAGTACCATACAGGTTATCTTATTAATTATTAAAGAGCGTACTAGTGATCTGATCACTTTCACATTTTACGCTTTTCATCTATAAAGTCAAGTAGTTATTTTTACTTTTCTTTTTAGCTTAAGTCAAAAAAATTCAATTCAATCGATTTGTTCTATACTGAATCAGTGAGAAACATTATAAGCAATTTTACGCAGTAAGCAAGCAAATAATTTGCAAATTTTATCTGCTTGCTTTTTTTCGATAAAAAATATCTTGTTTATATTGTTAGTTATTTTTAAATTTAAAATTTAAATTTATTCATTAGAATGATGATATACAACTACCTAGCGTAAAACTCTATATACGCAATATTTTATTCTAGTTCTATATCTAGAACTTTAATTTTCTAAAAAATAAAAATAATCTATTTTAGAGTTTTATTTAATTACCTATTCAAGGTAATTAAATATTAAAACAATACAAAATGTATTTAGCTTATTACCACCATTTCAAAGGTAATGACAATGGCCTTTTTATTGCAAAGCATAAATGTAAATATTTACATACTGGATTGACTGAAATAATCAAAAGTCTTAATCATTCTCTTTTAGCAATGCTATCTACTATAATAAGTTATACATTAACTTTTGCTCTCCTTATAATACCTGTTTAGTGAAAGGTTATCCGATTGCTTCTGTAAAAAATTTATAAAAATAACGGGCACTATCTTAATTAATTTCTAATTAGTCTATTTTAGGTTCTTTCTTAATTCTAGATATCATTATCTTTAAATAAGATTTTATTTCGCAGATATCTATAGTGTAAGCTTTTTCATTGCATATCATCTTTCTGTTGTTGAAATCATTAACGAAATCAATCAGCAGGATAATACGCTAACATCTCCGAAACACCATACATCAAAAATGAGTATAACTTCATTATGTTGCATGACGATCTGGCTACGTTGTTTTTCCACTCTAATGATTCATGAATCTATCTATCATCCTTAAATTAAGTATTAATTATCACCATAATTACTGCAAATTAAATCTTTTAGGTTTTAACTTTTCTGAGCAGACAGGAATACCTGAAATACCATTGAAATGGTTCTTTTCTTGAGTTAGAGTACTTTGCACGTAATCTTCATAGCCCTTACATTGCAACGAAAAAGCCGATATTTAATTAGATTCATCACTCTTATTAACACCACAGTGCGCTGACAATAAACTATAGGATACCAGCTGTTCTTGTCGATATTTCCACAGTTTCTTCATTACTACAGGATGATACTTCAATGAAATTATTGCTATAAAATATTAAGGGCTTTTATCAAGGGCATCGCGTTCTATCTGCTAAACAAATCTCCAGCAGTTTATCCATCTTAATTAAGATAGTGCATTACTATGATTTATTGTCGAAACCTCAACGAGGCAGACTATTACTGAAGGTATAAAAGCACTGAAGATAACGGATCGAAAACAATTGGGATTTCGCCGTTATGATAAAAAAATTTCTGCACATAGATCATTTATTCCGTACAAATGCATTCTGTATGACGACAAGCTACTTTTACCAACTCTCAGTCTTGAGAAGCAGGCAGAAGAATTATTGTTATAAGAACACAAAATCAAAAAACGATAGTTATTAAATCAAACCCACTAGAGTTAATATCTCTAAAAATTAATATTTTAAATTAAAAAAATACAGACTCCGATAAAATTTTTACTTATAATAAACTTATAAAGTTTACTCTTTATTTCCTTTTAGGAAAAGAGATAACTTTATTCGATCTTAAAAAGATCGATTCAATTTCCTAACTATGAGCAAATCCAGGATTAATTATCAGAGATTGATGAGGGGATCATATGTGAGCTATGATATTCTTGAATAATTTAATGCAAATGGCGTTATCCGTTTTATTTAGCTGATCATCGATAAAAAATTTATCCTTAACTTGAATAATCGAGCTAAATAGTACCAAACTTTTATATAGAGGAACATAAAATTAGTCACTATTGTATATTAAAATTTAATAATTAAAGAATTATTGATAATGAATTCTACACAAAAAATCTGAACAGTTATATCAGTTGATTAAAAAAATGCCTGAGTAGATTTCATGGTGTGTAATCTTATTTATCGAATTATCTGGCTTGGATAAGATTGTTTAAAACTTTAATAATTAAAATATAGTGATAGCTATAAATTACTCTGTGAGCAAAGAAGCAACCTTTGCTAACATAACCTATCATTCATAGGTAGATTATGACTAATTTACAATCAACAATAAGCATTGTTTTAAACAATACCGTTCATAATAACAAAAGTAACATTAATAACAGATAGCACTATTAGAAGCGATAAATATATTACTGAGCATACCCTTAAAATATTAAAAAATAGAACTGTGATACTAAAGTACGTACGATTAATTGTTAGAAGAGCTACTAACAAAAGCTATTTGGTTAAAAATATGCTCTATTATGGAGAGGTTGAATTACCTAAAATATACAATCTCTAACAAATAGGTTAACAAACAAAATTTAACCTTAGCTAAATCAATTACGGTATAATTTAAGTAAGTAGTAAGGAATATGATATTTCTTGCGGTGCAATCTATAAATTAAATCAACCACTAAATGGTCATTAAGCAAAGCTTCTTGGAGCGCATTATTTAGCTCTTGATACTTTAGAACATGAAGTACTAGAATATCCTGCAGAAATTTGAATTAAAAGTGGAATGGGTAATATTATGGAATTGGGCAAATAAAAGTTAAATAAATATGGATAACTTTGTGAAAAAGAAGAAGATAACCTATAGTTATCTATAGAATAAGCTTAAATATCAAACTTAGTTGTGTATAACTACCTATGTTACTCACAACTTATACGGAGTATAAGTACATGTTATTAACAACTAAAGATAATAACCAACATAATGATATTATGATGGTATTTATAATTACCCACAGATTATTGTGATACTAATAATGAATATAATAAATTATATATTTATATAAAATATATTATTGTTAATAAGCAATAGCTTATAACTCTCTATTTAACAAAAACTCGATAGAAATTCATTTTCTATGTAGAATTTAATACTAAGGTTTATTATGTTTTATCCAGAACAATTTGACGTCATTATTGTTGGTGGAGGTCACGCTGGTACTGAAGCAGCTATGGCTGCTGCACGTATGGGACGTAAAACTTTACTTTTAACCCATAATATTGATACTTTGGGTCAAATGTCATGCAATCCAGCTATCGGTGGAATCGGTAAAGGGCATCTAGTTAAAGAAATTGATGCCTTAGGCGGTATTATGGCTATTGCAACAGATAAAGCAGGGATTCAATTTAGAATCCTTAATGCAAGTAAGGGGTCGGCAGTACAAGCAACTAGAGCTCAAATTGATCGCATACTTTATAAACAAGCAATTAGGACTGCTCTAGAAAATCAAAAAAATTTAATGATATTTCAACAAGATGTTGAAGACCTGATATTAGAAAATAACCAAGTTATTGGCGTAATAACTAATATAGGATTAAAATTTCATGCAAAGTCTATCGTACTAACTGTAGGTACTTTTCTTAATCCTAAGATCCATATAGGATTGGAAAATTCTAATTGTGATAGAATCAATGATTATCCTATGATAGGTTTATCTCTTAGCTTAAGAGAGTTGCCTTTACGAGTAGATCGCCTTAAAACTGGTACACCTCCTAGAATAAATGCAAAAACTATCAATTTTTCCAAATTAGCTAAACAATTTGGTGATGATCCCACTCCTGTTTTTTCTTTTATTGGGTATACTCAGCAACATCCGCAACAATTACCTTGCCATATCACTTATACGAATAAAAAAACTCATCAGGTGATTCACGATAACTTAGATCGTAGTCCTATGTATACAGGTATCATTGAAGGAATAGGCCCCCGATATTGTCCTTCCATTGAAGATAAAATTATGCGTTTTTCAAACCGTTCATCGCACCAAATATTTCTTGAACCAGAAGGGCTAACAAGTAACGAAATTTATCCTAATGGAATTTCTACTAGTTTACCTTTTAATGTACAAAAGAAAATTATACATTCGATTAAGGGTTTAGAAAATGCTTGTATTATTCGACCGGGATATGCAATTGAATATGATTTTTTTGATCCTCGAGATTTAAAACTAACTTTAGAAAGTAAATTTATAAAAGGCCTATTTCTTGCAGGTCAGATTAATGGAACAACAGGTTATGAAGAAGCTGGAGCTCAAGGATTGTTAGCTGGACTTAACGCAGCTCGTTATGCTTTTGAACAAGAGGGATGGTTCCCTCGTCGTGATCAAGCTTATATTGGTGTTTTAGTTGACGATCTTTGCACATTAGGTACAAAAGAACCTTATCGAATGTTCACTTCGAGAGCAGAGTATCGCCTTATGCTACGTGAAGACAACGCTGATCTTCGTTTGACTGAAAAAGGACATGAGTTTGGTTTAATCGATGAAAACCGTTGGCAAAAATTTTGTCGTAAAGTTGAATTAGTTGAACAAGAACGTCAACGTTTACGTAATATTTGGTTACATCCTAATTCAGAGAAAATTAGTGATCTTAATGAAGTATTAACTATTCCGCTTTCAAAAAAAACGAATGGAGAAGATTTACTTCGTCGTCCTGAAATGAGTTATAAATTACTTACTTCATTAAACTATTTTTCACCTGCAATTAATGATTTACAAATCACAAATCAAGTTGAGATTCAAATAAAATATGAAGGTTATATTCTTCGTCAACAAGAAGAAATAAAAAGACAGATTCGTAATGAATATACTACATTATCGATTAATGTAGATTACAAACAAATAACAGGTCTTTCTAATGAAGTAATTGCTAAGCTAAATGATCATAAACCTACTTCTATTGGTCAAGCGTCGCGTATATCAGGTATTACGCCAGCTGCAATATCCATATTATTAATATGGTTAAAAAAACAAGGTTTATTACGTCGTAATACTTATTAAATGAGCTTAATAACTATTTTTAAAACTTTTTTAGATAAAACAGATATTATCTGACCGATATCAGAAAATACAATACCTTATTGCCTACATTAAATTATTAAATAAGTAGAATTTAACTATAATTTAATTCATTAAATCATATAAACAAATGCTTATTTGTTCTATTTTAGATATTATTTTTGTTGATAAATAGCTTTTGATAAACTATCTATTGATAATAGAATGCATTTGTACGAATTTCTGCACAATGAATATTTTTATCAGAAGGAGCGGGGGTAAACCCCTATTTTTCCAGTTTTTTGTAAACTATCCTCTTCAGAGGCTTATTACGCTTCAGTAGTAATAAGCGTCGTTGACGTTTCGATAAAAACTATATAGTAACGCATCATCTTAAAATGCTTAGGTAAAATATAGCTAATATAAGTGCTTGATTAACTCTTATTTCGTCAAGGAAGGTCTTCTGCCAATTACTGCTTAATTTGTTGATCATAGTAATGATATACAACCTTTCCTTCAGTTAATGTAGTAGTTTTAATGTATAAGTTGGGTTTGAGATAGAGCCAATGGTATTTCACGTTATGTTACGTCAATTTCATCTTTTTAAAGTCGCATTTTTCAGTAACGTTTGAACTGCGCCCTTCAGAGTATGCTAGATATTGATTACTGAGGCGAATATACTCCACCAGACCAGTATATATCAGTAGGATTTATTAGATAATAGCTGTGATGCATCATCCGGATAACAGAGCCTAGCCAGATTCTATTTGACTATTCTTTTTTAAAGAACAGCTTCATGCCAATACAACATATTTAATATCCAAATAACTAGAAATAACAAAAATATGAACATTAGATGTTAATTAAATTATTTACATAAGTATATAAGGCACAGAAGATGGTAATTTTGATATTCAATTTACGTTCCAAGTGCAGCATAAATTTGAGTAACGGATCAGAAATAGAACATTGAATAATCACTAGTTATTATTAAAAAGACTAAATAATGATGATGAAAGATAGTAAAAGTAATGTGTTACTAGTTACAGTCAGGTAAAATATAGACCTGATCTACTAACCACCGTTCGGTAGTCTTGAAATAGCATAAACTGTAGTTTTTTGACTTACAGTTTTGAAAAAAACGTAACTGGGAACATTTAGGAGGAGGCATAGGAGTAGCGTCACCACTCATTTAACACAACTGTCGCAGTCAAGTGTGTTTGCTCAACATATAGATGGATCTACGAGTTGATACCTTCATTGTATTTTCAGGAAAGCTATTCTACAGTTGTCATCAATGGTAAAAAGCAGTTTAGTTAGTTTTGCAAAATATATACATCTGAGTAAATTACTCTATGAGTATCTTGATAGAAAAATAGATTCGTCATCTTATTCGCATTCGTCAAATTTATCAGTTAAGTCATCTTTTTGTTTTTCCAGTAGGCGAAGGAGACGGGAATTATTCTTATTTTCTTATAGGTGATGAATTCATCGGAAAACATACTTTCATTAATTTCTTCTCAATGCAGTTATGCTTTGCTATCGGCTTAGACTGAGCGTTCTCAAAAATCAAGGATAATCGTAATTAGAGAGGTGGATAATATTTGCCTATTGAAAAAAGTTAAGGATCGAAGTCGGTGGATTGCTTATAATGGCTTCTTTTTTGGAATCATGAAAAATTCAGTTAGTTTGTTATTATTAATTTCAGGATGGAGATCATAAACGTTGGGTAAAAAGACAGTGTAACATGTGAAGTCGCCTATTCTCTATTTCTAATTTATCTAAATTATCCTTTCTAGGAGACTTATTCTGAGCAATCTGGCTAAATTTCGTAAAAATTAATATATCGCAGTATAAAACAATACTTAGATCATGAATATCCACGAAGTACCGTAATTGCACACCGATCATACCATAGAATCTGCTATATTTTTTAACCCATTAAGAATTAGTAATAAACTGTTTATGTAGCAATTTAATCTGATCGCGTAAACTGGCTGCTTGCTCAAATTCAAAATCTTGAGCATAACGATACATTTGTGATTCTAATACCTGAATTTTAAGCTCAAATTCTTTGGTTGATAGTTTATGATATTTTTTAATAATCGGTGATACTTGCAGTTTTTTTTCTTTAAGTTTTATAGATACTGGTACATCAACCTGTAAAATATCGTTAACTTTTTTATTTAAACTTTTAGGAATAATACCATGCTGTTGATTAAAGGTAATTTGTTTTTCGCGACGACGTTCAGTTTGTACAATCGCTTTCGCCATTGAATCAGTAACTTTATCAGCATATAAAATAGCTTTACCTCGTAGGTTACGAGCTGCACGTCCAATTGTTTGAATTAATGAACGTTCTGAACGTAAAAATCCTTCTTTATCTGCATCTAAAATAGCAACTAACGATACCTCTGGGATATCCAATCCTTCACGTAATAAGTTAATACCTACTAAGACATTAAATAACCCTAATCGCAAATCACGGATAATTTCTACCCGTTCAATAGTGTCAATATCTGAATGTAAATAACGAACCTTAATGTCATGTTCTTGCAGATACTCGGTTAAATCTTCTGCCATTCTTTTAGTTAAAGTTATCACTAGGACTCGTTCATTTACCGCTATACGAAAATGGATTTCAGATAATAAATCATCAACCTGAGTGGCAACTGGACGAATTTCAATTTCAGGATCAAGTAATCCAGTTGGCCGAATAACTTGTTCAATAATTTCATTAGCTGACTTTTCTAATTCATACTTACCTGGTGTAGCAGAAACGTAAATGGCTTGTGGGGAAAGTATTTCAAACTCCTCAAAACGTAATGGACGATTATCTAACGCAGAAGGTAATCGGAAGCCATATTCTACCAATGTACCTTTACGAGAGCGATCACCACGATACATACCGCTAATCTGTGGTATAGTAACATGAGATTCATCTATAACTAATAGACCATCGCTGGGTAAATAGTCAAATAATGTTGGTGGCGGCTTTCCGGTTTCTCTGCCGGAAAGATAACGTGAGTAATTTTCAATTCCAGAACAATAACCAAGTTCACTCATCATTTCTAAATCAAACTGGGTACGCTGTGTTAACCTCTGTTCTTCAACTATTTTGTTACTTTCCAGTAACAATTTGCGTCTTTTTTCCAATTCGATTTTAATGTGCTCCATGGCTTCAAGAATACGTTTACGCGGAGTTACATAGTGAGTTTTAGGATAAATTGTAAATCGCGGTACATTATATTGGACATGCCCGGTTAAAGGATCAAAAATCGCTAATTGTTCTACTTCCTCATCAAATAATTCAACTCGTAAGGCATAATCATTTGATTCAGCTGGAAAAATATCAATTACTTCTCCTCTAACTCTAAATGTACCTCGCTGAAATGCTTGATCATTGCGAGTATATTGCAAACTTGTAAGGTGGCGTAAAATAGAACGCTGATCAATAATCATGCCTTTAGTTAAAAGAAGTATATTTTTTAAATAGCTATCAGGATCGCCCAAACCATAAATCGCTGATACCGAAGCAACAACAATAACATCACGTCTCTCAAGCAATGCTTTAGTAGCAGAAAGTCGCATCTGTTCAATATGGTTATTAATAGAAGCGTCTTTTTCAATAAAAGTATCGGAGCTGGGAACATATGCTTCTGGTTGATAGTAATCATAATAAGAAACAAAATATTCCACAGCATTATTAGGAAAAAAATCCTTCATTTCACAATATAATTGTGCAGCTAGCGTCTTATTATGAGCCATTAGCATTACCGGGCGATTAATCTGCTCAATAACATTAGCGATAGTGAATGTTTTGCCTGATCCTGTAACGCCAAGCAACGTTTGATGAGCCAATCCATCTTTAATGCCTTTGATTAATTTCTTTATTGCTACAGGCTGATCGCCTGTAGGTTGAAAACCAGAATGTAATTTAAAAACTTTACTCATTTAACTCTCTCTACTAAAAATGTTTCTTTATCATTTTAGATAAAGCAGTCTTAATGATAGAAGAAATAAGAAATCAGTTTCTATTACAACTAATCATAAAGATATATTATTATGTTAATAATATAGTTATCCAAAGCTTTTTCTCGCTTTGGATTATATTTAACTCTAATCAGGAATGGTAAAACAAAATGATATATCATTTTTAGCTTGTTTGGATATAAAATATTAATTTTTTTATAAAATTTCATTTTAGAGCCGAAAACGATATTAATTACTCATCAAATCTTATGCTAGCTTCGTTAGCTTAACTTTTCTAGATCTAGATCTAATCTAGAAGATTATCCATATGAATAGTGAATAACTTAAGATATTATTTTCAGTATTTATATTTCTAATATTTACATTTAAGGATTAGCAAAAAATTTTGCTAGAAAAATAATTTCTATAATTTTTATAAATAAAAATGGCATTTAATTTGTTATGACTTAAGCTGTTTTTAATCAAAACAGCTAAATCAGTATAGTGTGCTTCTTTAGCCTAAGATTATTTTATTACAGTAAGCTATTTAAATTAATGAATTTTCCAATTGAATTGGATTGCCAATTTGGTAAATACGGAATAACGCCTAAACATGGCGCTGATAGCCACTGATTTAATGTTAGCAAATAATCATGCTGATACTGATTCGGTAAAACAATTTCATTTGCCACCCAGCCTACTAGTAATAAACCGCTTTGTTTAATGGCCTCTGCGGTTAATATTGCATGGTTGATGCAACCTAATTTAATAGCAACTGTTAATATCACTGGTAATTGCTGTTGTATAACCCAATCAGCCATGGTTTTATCAGCGCAAAGTGGTGTGTACCATCCACCAGCACCTTCGATAATGATCCAGTAACTAGATTTTTTTAATTTATTTAATCCTGCATGCATGATCTTCCAATCAATAAGCTTTCCTGTTAGTTGACTGGCAATATTTGGTGACGTTTTTTGAGTAAAAACAATCGGATTAACATCATAGTAATTAAGTTTTACGCTACTATTTATTCTTAATAACTGTGCATCTAAATTTCTTAAGCCAATCATTAATTGTTCGCCACCTGAAGCTACTGGCTTATAACCTGCCGTTTGATAGCCATGATCCGCGCCAGCCTGTAGCAGTGCGCAACTGACAACAGTTTTACCTACATTTGTATCAGTTCCAGTGAGAAAAAAACATTTATTCACGATATAACATTCCATAAACTAGTTGATAAGTTAAGGGGAATTGCGCATTGATATGAGGATAATGATCAACCAGTTTAGATAACTGTTTTTTTGTCATCAAACCTCTCTGTTGACGCCCATCTGTTATATAAGTTGCACCAATGCCTTTTATAGATTGAAGTAAACAAGTAAGTGAAGGGTAAATTAAATGCCAGGATTGTTGTTCTAAACTATGCCGCCAATCCCGACAAGTTTGCTTAATTTGTTCAAACGTCATAAAAGAATTAATGTGCTGGTTATTATCAACTTTTTTCCAACACTGTTTTAGCTCTTGTAATGAGCCATCAACTAAAGTAGAAAAGGCAACTACTCCACCCTTTTTTGTAATACGATATAGCTCACTTAATGGAATTGATAAATTGCTGCACCACTGAATAGCAAGATGACTAAAGCAGAGATCGATATTTTCATCAGCTAGCGGTAAGCATTCCATGTCAGCCTGAATATAGCTCATAGCTGCTTGCTTTTGTTTAGCAATAGCTAACATTGATGCAGATAGATCAAGTGCAATAACCTGTTTTCCGGCTAACTGCCACTGGTCACTGAAATAGCCAGTACCACATCCAGCATCCAGGACTGTGTTACCTGACATCATAGATAAGGAATTAAACAGATGTTGACCACTTTGTTGTTGAAATAACGCAATATTGTCATAATTTTTGGCTGCCCGCCCAAAAGCATGAGCAATCGCTTGCTTATTCATCAGCGTAGTTATCAAAGAATTGATTTAATGTCTTCATTAATTGCTCAATATCAGCTAATTGATGATTAGCCATCAATGTGATCCTTAATCTTGCACTACCCTCTGGTACTGTTTGTGGCCGAATAGCTTGCACCCAAAATCCCCGTTGACGTAAAAATTGAGATAATTGTAAACACCATTGGTTATTACCAATAATAAGTGGCTGAATTGCACTATGGGAGTTTAATAAAGGTAAATGATAGTAATTAGCTAATTTACGAAAATAATTAATATTGCGCTGTAGGTTAGCTCTTAATTCATCAGCTTGACGAATTTGCTTAATGGCCTCAGTTAAGGCGACTGCTTGAGCAGGTGGCATTGAAGTACTATATATCAAATGGCGAGCATATTGAAGAAAGTAGTCAGCGGTATTTTCATCACAAAGTAATGCAGCACCACTAAGGCCAAACGCTTTACCAAATGTTACCACTAGCAATTCAGGCTTTATCTTATGCAAATAACAACTACCTCGTCCTTCATCACCATTTACACCAATGCCATGAGCATCATCTACTAATAACCAAGCTCCTGCTTGTCTAGCCACCCTTTGCAATTGCTGTAAAGGGGCAATATCACCATCCATACTAAATACACCCTCTGTGATAACCAGAGTTTTTCCAGTATAATTGACTGACAAAAGACGCTCTAAGGCATCAGGTTGATTATGGGCAAAACGTTGTAATGTTGCTGGCGATAACATCGCAGCTTCTAGTAAAGAAGCATGACTAAGTTTATCAGCAATAATATGATCATTTTTATTCATTAAGGCTATGATCACACTTTGATTTACCGCATAGCCAGAAATAAATAACAAAGCACGGGGGTAACCTAACCAATCAGCAAGCTGTTGCTCTAATTTAGCATGAGCACAATTAAAGCCAATAATATGTCCAGAGCTACCACTACCTGTTCCATATCGCTTTAATCCTATTTGCCAGGCTTTAATAATTTCAGAATGATAGCTTAATCCAAGATAATCATTACTTGAAAAATTAATATACTGTTGTTGATCAAAAATCAGGGTACGTGCATCATTCTTTTTAATGACTTTCCTCTGCCGCCACAATTCTTTCTGCTTGCACCTATCAAGTTGATGAGTTAAAAATGTTGACCAATTCATTATAATGCCGCGTTATAAAATTGTTCCGTATTTACTTGCATCATAGATTTTCTAACCGCTTTATTTGTTGCCGGTTAGTCAAAGCGGTTTCAATGGGTTGTGGATTAATATTTAGCTTGTGGAAAAATTTCTGATCTTTATATTTTTTAGGATTAGCTGCTGTTAATAACTTACAGCCATAAAAGAGAGAGTTAGCTCCAGCCATAAAACAGAGTGCTTGCATCTGTTCATTCATTTGTTCACGGCCAGCAGAAAGCCGAACAAAAGATGTTGGCATCATAATACGGGCAACAGCAATAGTTCGAATAAAGTCAAAAGGATCGATATCTTCATTATCTTCAAGGGGCGTACCTTTTATTTTTATTAGCATATTAATCGGTACACTTTCTGGAGCCTTAGGTAAATTAGCTAATTGAACTAATAGTGCTGCGCGATCAGTAACCTTTTCACCTAAACCAATAATTCCACCAGAACACACCTTCATGCCTGCCTGTCGAACTATATCAATCGTATCTAAGCGATCTTGATATGTTCGAGTAGTAATGATGTTGCCATAAAATTCTGGTGAAGTGTCTAAATTGTGATTATAATAATCAAGTCCTGCTTCCGCTAATCTGCGGGCTTGCTGGTTATTTAATTTACCTAGTGTCATACAGGTTTCTAACCCTAACGCTTTAACTTCTTTCACCATAGTTTCTAAATATGTCATATTTCGTTCATGTGGATTGCGCCAGGCGGCGCCCATACAAAAACGCGTTGCACCAGATTTTTTAGCTTGCTTAGCTGATTTGATCACTTTTTGTATTTCTAATAGTTTTTTTGTTTTTAATTCTGTCTTATAACGAACACTTTGTGGGCAATATTTACAATCTTCTGGGCAGGCTCCAGTTTTAATGGAGAGTAAAGTACTAATCTGGATTTGTTGCGGATCAAAATATTGACGATGAACTTTCTGAGCTTGAAAAAGTAATGAAAAAAAAGGTAAATCAAATAATGCTTGTGCCTGACTAAACGTCCATGATTTTTCCATCTTACATCATTCTCTCTTCTAAGACAAAATGTATTGCTAGTTTAAATAACTGCGTTATTATGTCAACTAAAATTAACTAAAATTAATTAAAATTAAGTAAAATTAACTAAAATTAAGTAAAATTAACTAAGTTAAATTAGCTGACTAGATAAAATGAAACTCGACGATATTAGTTTTGATGCCAAACATATTTGGCACCCATATACTTCAATGACTCAACCCATACCGGCTTATCCTGTCGTACAAGCATCAGGTGTCGAACTTGAGTTAGCTGATGGTAAAAAATTAATTGATGGCATGGCTTCTTGGTGGGCAGCAATTCACGGCTATAATCATCCTGCACTTAATAAAGCCGCTACAGATCAATTAATAAAAATGTCCCATGTTATGTTTGGCGGTATCACGCATCCGCCAGCGACTGCTTTGTGTCGACAATTAATTGATATAACTGATGATAAATTAGAATGTATTTTTCTGGCTGATTCTGGATCAGTGGCTGTAGAGGTAGCATTAAAAATGGCATTACAATATTGGCAGGCACGAGGAGAAACGCGTCACAATTTTATTGCCTTACAACGAGGATATCATGGTGATACATTTGGTGCTATGTCAGTATCCGATCCGGAAAACTCAATGCATAGTCTTTATCATAGCTATCTGCCTGTGCATTTTTTTGTTCAAGTACCTCGATGCGGTTTTTATCAGCAATGGAAAGCTGATTCTATGATACCATTGCAAAAAATATTAACTGAACAAGGTGACAAAATTGCCGCCATTATTGTTGAGCCGATTATTCAGGGAGCGGGTGGTATGCGAATTTATCATCCTAATTATTTGACAGCAGTGAGAAAATTATGTGATCAATATAATATTTTATTGATTGCTGATGAAATCGCTACCGGTTTTGGTCGTACCGGAAAATTATTTGCTTATCAACATAGCGCAATTACACCGGATATTTTGTGTTTAGGTAAAGCACTAACTGGTGGTTATGTCACGCTATCAGCTACTCTAACCAGCCGGCATATCGCAAATACTATTTGCCAAGGTAAAGCTAGCTGTTTTATGCATGGGCCTACTTTTATGGCTAATCCATTAGCCTGTGCAATTGCTGATGCGAGCATTACATTATTAAGGAATAGTCCATGGAAAAAATGGGTGAAAAATATTGAAACTCAATTGATGGCTGAACTTTTTCCATTACGAGATGAACCGCAAGTTACTGACGTACGTGTGTTAGGCGCAATCGGCGTTGTTGAAATGAAAAACAACCTTAATGTACCTGAATTACAAGATTATTTTGTTTCTGAGGGGGTATGGATTAGGCCATTTAGTAAATTAATTTATCTAATGCCACCATATATTATTACCACTAAACAACTAACTAAGTTAACCCAAGCGATAAAAAAAATAGTTATTAAATTGTAAATTAAAATAATTTAGTTTTTAATTGAATGGGTCGTGATCCATATCGGACCAGTATTAACTGGATAACGATCTAATGTTTGTAACGCGCCAGTAAAAGCATTTATTTTATAAACGATAATGTAATTAGATTTTTGGCCTGCGGCCAGCAAAAAATTACCAGTTTGATCAATGTTAAAACCCCGTGGCTGAGTTTCGGTTTCATAAGCCGTCATCGGTAATAATTTCAATCCTTCAGCTGTCACCTTGAAGTGCCGAATAATACTGGAAGAGCGCTCACTAGCATAAAGATGCTGTCCATTTGGAGTAATATGGATATCTGCAGCCCAAGGTTTACATTCCGATCCAGTAGGTAAGATATTACAATTTTGCCTTTGTTTATAAGGTTCAAATGCAGAATAAACATTAATTGTTGCATCTAACTCATTTAAACAATAAAAAACGTTCTGGTTAGGTAAAAAAGTTAAATGACGTGGTCCAGCGCCTTTATTAGTTGTAATACGTTGAGCAATATGCTCAGTTAAACGTCCATTGTTATTAATGGCATAAATACGAATGTGATCTTCCCCTAGACAAGGGACAAATAAGCGTGAATTATCAAAATTTACTCCTGAAGAATGGGGATGTTTTAAATCACTAATAACTTGAATTGGTAACTGAGCTATCCCCTGTTGATCAATTGGCAACACTATTAAATTACCTTGATGATAGGAGGAAATAAATAACCAACGACCAAGTTTATCAATTTCAATGTGAGTTGGCGTGCCAGGAATAGCAGTAATGGCCTGTTGCTTAATTTTCCCTTCAGGTGAAATAAGATAAGTAATAATCGCAAAATCAGGATGAATACCAACATAAAGTTGTCGACCATTGCGACTAATCTGCATTGGTTGTACTTTACCTGGTAATATCAACTGTTGCAATAATATTAGTCTGCCTTTTTTATCTATTGACCAAACATAAATTTTCTTGCTTTCTGAGCTAGCGACATACACCATCTGTTTCATTGATTAACTCCTCAGAAATGATTGAAAAATATTCACAGTTATAATATCTAATTTAATGTTATAAATAAGTATAAAACTAGCCTAGCAGTTATGAAAATTTTTACTAGTTGACTGGTATTAGTATGATGGATTCTTTTATTTTTATAAGTTATTGCAAGTGTAACTAAAGTTAGAGTTATGCTTATTTCTAGTCTATGGAATTTCCATAGATGCTGGCGGGTATCCCTGTTAGTTGATTTCGTTGGTAATGTCAACAAGAGAGATGATATCTCATGAAAGCCTACTCTACAAGTATCAAATAAAACAGATATTACCTGTAATATCTTGTATGTACTTATTCGTAATAGTCTAGTATGCCAGATAGCTGATAGGTACACCATTGTTGAGAGGCTGAGTTTGAATCCATCCTAGAATAGTATTCTAAATGCTGCTTTATCTACAGATCTCATCCGTCATCCGTAACGATTATTTGCCATAATGAATAATATAAATTGCTATTGTCGATGTTGAGATTAGAGATCTTAAGGTCAGGAATTGCAGAGGCAACGAAATATGCTTCAATAACTCCTTGCTGCCACCTTATCTGAAGCGTACAAAAGCGGCGAAAAGTTGTTACTGACGGCCTGTATATGCGAAGCATTATTCATTGATGAATTGACGAAATCTCTAGGATTTTCTCGATGAAAGCGCATAGTGTCTTTGTTAAGTGATATAAGTAAACTGAAAGATCAATGTCTTAAAGAGTATAAGCAATGAGTGCCTGTGTGATTTGAGCGATATGCATTAGCTTTATTTATTGGATGAAGGCACATATCATTCTGTTAGACAAGCTGATTGTCTTTGTCTTCTGATTAAATCAGGCATCACTGAGAATAAACTTAAGGATCTAATTGCGGTTAAATATGTATATTGAAAATCAGAAGCGAACTAGATCTAACATATTAATGATCTGCGAACATCTGATTTTATTATATCTACTAGGATTGCTAGTAGATATAGTGTTATTAGTTTTTTAATCTAATGGTAAAGATATTTCTGAACACGCAGCACTAACGCCATTAGCTACACAAACAGTTGATGCACTAGATTCATTCCTAAAAAAGAATGAAATACAGAAAGTTAAAGTGATCTGCGGGAGTTATATTAGGAGGAGAGTCTTGATACTGACAATAACCCTTGATATTTTGTTGGCAATGTTTTCAGGCTATCCTGAAGCTATGAAGAAGTTGAAGAAAGATTAAAAAAAATAGCTGGAATTTTACATCTTCCAGTCAGCACATTGGTCGTAAATAAGAATTACGAATCCGATTAAATCGGTTTTGTGATAATGTGTCTACGAATTCGACGTTCAAAGCATTATGTGCTTTGAAAAATAACTCTTTCAATAGTATTTAAGCTTCTTCTTTCTTGTAAAGAAGCGGGAACCGACTAAAGGAATTTTCTCTACTAACCATTGTTGTAATAATGCCTAATTTAAATGAAAAAATTTTTCTTTTGATAAAAATAGAAAAAATAATTGAAGTATTATTTCATGTTACATAACAAATTTGTTGTTTTTAACAGAATATTTCTGTTTTGCAACAAAGAGATTTATCATATATTTTATGAGCTATCCATAAATTTTTTAATAAAAATTTTTCTTTAATTTAAAGAATGTATATTTATTAGACTACATTTAAATTACCAAATGTTTTGCTAATTAAGGTAAATGCTAAGTGAGTAATAGGCGAATACAAACTTACCAGCTGGATCCTTATTGTTTACCCCTATATGGGCAGCGATTGATAGAAGCTTCAGCAGGAACAGGAAAAACTTATACGATAGTTTTACTTTATTTACGATTGTTATTAGGTATTGGGAAAAAAAATGCATTTTTTCGTCCATTAAGTGTTGAAGAAATTTTAGTAGTGACTTTTACTGAAAAGGCAACCGATGAACTACGATCACGTATTCGCTACAATGTTCATCAGATGAGAATGGCTTGCATTAGAAATGGTATTGGTTTTTATCAAAATTCAATATTTCAAACCTTGCTATCTTCTATATCAGATAGATATATGGCTGCTCAACTGTTACTTTCTGCTGAACGTCAAATGGATGAGGCAGCGATTTATACTATCCATGGCTTCTGTAAACGCATGTTGATGCATAATGCTCTTGAATCAGGAATGCTATTTAAACAATCAATAATAAAAGATGAACATTCTTTACAGAAAGAAGCTTGTGCTGATTTTTGGCGTTGCAACTTCTATCCACTGGATTATTATATATCAAAAATTATAGTTGAGGAATGGAGTGATCCAGAAGCACTTTTAGTTGAAATAAAGCCTTATTTACAAGGTGATATTCCGATTTTTGTTAATCAACCAACTGAAATTCAATCAATAAGGCAGCGTCATCAGATCCTGATTAACACTATAAAAAAAGTAAAAGTTTTATGGCTTTTAAATTCAGGAAGCTTTAGCAATTTAATTGCTGATTCCACTATTAATAAACATAGTTATAGTCGTCGTAATTTACTGAGTTGGATAGAAGCGGTCACTAGTTGGGCGCGGTTACCAACATTTGATTATAAAACACCTAAAGAACTAGCACGTTTTTGCCAATCTGAACTGATAGATAGAACATCGCATGGTAATGCACCCGAGCATAAAGTTTTTCTTGCTATTAATAATTTATTAAAAGAATCACGTACATTACGCGATCTAATTATTTTAAAAGCTATTATTAATGTTCGCCAAACAATTATTAAGGAAAAAAGACGACGTGGAGAGATTGGATTTGATGATTTATTAACTCATTTAGATCAGGCATTACATACAGAAGGTGGAGAGCAATTAGCTAAGGCAATCCGCAACCATTATCCCGTTGTTATGGTTGATGAGTTTCAAGATACTGATCCGCAACAATATCGAATTTTTCAACGTATTTATCAGGATCAGAATCATTGTTGCTTATTACTTATTGGAGATCCTAAACAAGCTATTTATGCTTTTCGTGGGGCAGATATTTTTACTTATTTTAAAGCTAAAGATCAAATTAAATCACATTATACTCTTAATATTAATTGGCGCTCTTCATCAGGTATGGTTGCAGCTATTAATCAATTATTCAGTCGGGTAAAAAACCCGTTTTTATTTAAACAAATACCGTTTAATATAGTTAAATCAGTCTCTTCAAATAAGAATTTAGTTTTTATTCATAAAGGAAAAAAATTATCAGCTTTAAATTTTTGTTATTTAGATAAAGAATTTGTTTCGATTTTATGTTATCAACAAACAATGGCTTACCAATGTGCTAGCCAGATTTGTGATTGGCTTAAAGAGGGAGAGAATAAAACAACTTGGTTATATCGAGATGATGTTAAGCATCCAATAACAGCTGCGGATATTATGGTGTTAGTCAAAAATAGACGTGAAGCAGTAATAATAAGAGAAGCGTTAAATAAATTTAATATTTCGTCAGTTTTTCTTTCTAATCAAGAAAGCGTCTTTTCTACTGATGAAGCGCGCGATATATTATGGTTATTACAAGCCGTGCTCTCACCAGAAAATGAGAGCACGTTGCGTTGTGCATTGGCTACTCGTTTAATCGGGCTAACTGCACAAGATATTGAAGAATTAAATCAGAATGAAAATAAATGGGAGATACGGGTTGAAGAGTTTGCGAATTATTTATTAAAATGGCAGAAATATAGTATTTCTACTGTATTACGAGATATTATGATTAACCATCGGATTGCTGAAAACCTACTAATGGATCATATAGATGGTGAAAGGCGCTTAATGGATGTGATGCATTTGAGTGAATTATTGCAAGAAGCTGAATTACAACTTGAAAGTAAGCATGCTCTAGTTCACTGGTTAGCTCGGCAGATCGAACAACCAGATCCTTTAGTAGAAAGTCAGCAAATACGTTTAGAACGTGATAGTCACTTGATTAGTATTAGCACAATCCATAAATCTAAAGGTTTAGAATACCCTATTGTTTGGTTACCTTTTGCCTGTCAATTTTCACAACAAAAATTGGCTACTTTTCATGATCGTGAAAATTTTCAAACATGCCTTGATCTAATTCAAAATAAAGAGAGCATTAGGTTGGCTAATGAAGAGCGTTTAGCTGAAGATTTACGGCTGCTATATGTCGCACTAACACGCTCAGTTTATCATTGTAGTGTTGGTATATCCCCTTTAGTAAAAAGGGGAGCTAGTAGAGAAAATTGTGACACTGATTTTCATAAAAGCGCATTAGGTTACTTATTGCAAAATGGAAAATCAGGTAATGCAACTTTATTACGTAAAGTTTTAGACACATTAGCTAGTAATAATATCAGTATCACACCTATTGATGATAGGAACTTATCTCCTTGGTTCCATAAAGAAAATAAATCCGTAAAATTATTAGCTCGAAATTTTACCAGTCACATCCCAGATACCTGGCGGGTTACTAGCTATTCAGAGTTAACTTATCGTGATAAGAACTTATCATCTGATAAGTTAACTGCTAGTGATATAAATATTGAGATTGCTATACACGCTTTGGCACCTAGAATAAATGTTAATACACAAGTTGAAAGTTTCTTAACTCAAGGTGAAGAAGTAGATAGGAGTATTCATACCTTTCCTAAAGGTCTCATAGCAGGAACTTTTTTGCATTCCCTACTAGAATTACTGCCATTTAACAAACATCCGCAAGAGTCTTGGTTAGTTGAAAAACTAGAACAATCTATTTTTTCTGTTGATTGGGTATCAGTGCTTAAAATGTGGCTAATAAATATTTTTAATACTCCATTACTTGATGCTAGTTTTAGCTTGTCAAAGTTAAGGCCTGAGTATCAATTAAATGAAATGCAATTCTATTTACCAATAGAAAAATTATTATCGCCATCTGCATTAGATGGTCTAACCCATCAATATGATGTTTTATCTCAACGTTGTCCGCCACTTAATTTTAAACCAGTAATGGGAATTTTAAAAGGTTTTATTGATTTAGTTTTTTTCTACAAAGGAAAAATTTATTTGCTTGATTATAAATCAAATTGGTTAGGGGAAAATGATCTTGCATATAGCCAGGAGGCAATACAAAATGCCATGATTAATCATAGATATGATTTACAGTATCAGCTTTATACATTAGCTATGCATCGTTATTTACGAAATCGTTTACTTAATTATGATTATCAAAAACATTTTGGTGGTGTTATCTATCTTTTTCTACGTGGAATTAATGCTAATAATTCTGATTATGGTATTTATCATACCATTCCATCTTATACTTTTATTAATGGTTTAGATAAATTATTTAATGCAACTATTCTATGAATTATTAGAAAATCTGCTGTATATTATGGTATGGTTATACCTCCCTCTCTTATGCTTCAAATAATCTGCTCTTCATCCTTAAGTTTAATGTTGTTTATCACTAGGTAAACAAACTGATTAAATCTCATTATGGCCGTAGTTTAAGTTTTTATTAGCAGACGGAAAATCTAAATAACATAATAGTTGTTTTATCCAATCACATTACTCGCGTATCGGATTCGTAACTTGAGTATTATAAAAGCCGACTCAATCAGATTTATCGTTCTTATTAAGAATTATAGTTATTCTAGGTGTATGAGATTTTATAGATGACGGCAGCACCCCTTTTGCTGATTGATTTCGTGAATAATGTAAACAATAGAGAGATGACATTCCATGAAAAATCTACCCTTACAGATATCCGTAAAACTAGATATTACCTGTAATCTCTTGCATAAACTCATCTATAATTTTATAAGGAGCTGATATCATCGCTTTTGAGATGGAGCTCGAAGATACACTGCAACAAGATACTCAACGTCGCATTATCAATGAAATCTTATGTCTTCGTCCATAACGATTATTTTCTACAGCCAACCATACAAGATTGGTATAGATGATCTTGAGATTATGACGCCTAAGATTAAGGGTATTTCAGCGGCAACGGAATATTCTTCAATAGCTCTCATTGCTGCCTTATCTGAAGCGTGCAAAATATTGAAGAGTTGTTACTATTGCCTGTGTATGTGAAGCAATGTACACCGATGATTTTTATGAAACTCTGAAGTAGTTCTCGGTAAAAAGCACATGGTCTCTTTGCAGAAAAACCATATCAGTAAACTGAAACACCGATGCCTTAAAGAGCGCAAACATTAGTAATTATGTAATTTAGCGATACCTATTACATTTATTACTTGGCCGATGATATATACCGTTTTGCTTTACAAAACAGATTATCTTTATCTGCTGATTAATTATCGGCATTACTTTGCATGGCTGCCATAAGATAGTTGCAGTCAAAAATGCTTATCAAGAGTTAGAAGTAAACTGGGTCTAACTTTTCATAACTGATGAACGCTGGGCTTAATCGCATCTTCCATGGTTGCTATTGAAGCTGATACCTTTGGTTTTTGAATTAAGTGGTAAAAATATGCTCGAATATATAGCATGAATCCTGTTGAGTACATAACATAGCTGATATGTTACCTTTATTCCTCAAAGGCATATAACTAAAAATTAAGGCAGTTGTCTTAGGTTTGGGCTAGCAAAGAGCCGTGATTCTGCTGATAAAGTTATTGATGTTTTTGTTAACAAAATTATCAGGATAATTATCCATGCAACGATGAAGAAGCTGGAGAAAGATCGAGAAGAACTGTTGGCATTAAATAACTTCTATCAGTGCGGTGAGTATCAAAATAAGAACGTTTAATCTAATTAAATAAGCTTTTGCGACAGGTGAGTCTATAAATTCGATGTACAAAAACTGTTTTAATAAAACAACTCTTTATGGCATTTAAGCTGTCTCCGTCTGCTCAAAAAAGCTGAAACAGCGGTCTAATGGAATTTAAGTTGTTTGATTCTATTAGTGTAAAAACAATATCCCAGTTAAGAATGAAGAACAGATTTAGGAAGCATTATCGTATACGGGTAGTTTGATCATTATCGCACCAGATTTATTAATAACTTATACAATATCTAGTAAACCGATTCTATTTTCTTTTAGAAAGAAAGGGTCGGTTTAGCTCTTTCTATAAAGAACGATTTAATTTTAATCAAAAATATTTTATTTATCTGCGATGTAGATGATAGTTTAAATCTATAGAAGTCAATGAAATAAATAAAATTTTTTTTTAAAAACAGCGTTTAGATGGCTTCGCTGCTTTCTTATTTCAGTAGCGACAGCTAACATAAATAAACTAAGTAGCATTGTTAAAATCAATGAAATATTTTCTTTAATCCTTTAAAGGGAAGTGTTATCTCCAACCTAGAAAAGGTAGAAAATTCAGGAGAATAGAGGAGATAAAAAAGAATGAATCGTGCTGTTAATCGCCCGAGATTAAGAGGGGGTTCATGTGAGCGATGAGATTCTTAAAGAGTTTAATGTAAAGTGTATTAGTCATTTTCTTGATCTGATCATCGACAAGAATCGATCCTTTTCTTGGATGGAGCTAAATAGTAAGAAGCGTTTATTAACGAGCGTACAATTAGTCATCATCGCCTAATAAAGCCGGGTAATCAGAGAGTTATTCTTAAGAAATTCTACATTGAAAATATGAGTTATATCAATCGATTAAAAACATAGTTAAGGAAGATTTCCTGATTTATGGTTTTTGCTTATAGAATTATCTAATTTAAAGAAGATTGTTTAAAGCTATAAGAAATAAAATACAGAGATAGCTATAAATTGCTATATAAAAAAATAACAATTTTTGCTAAATAGCCATTAAATTATCGTTTCTATCTGTAGAATTAAAAATTAAATTTTTTGTAAAAATTTATATTTTGCTACATATTTTTATATGTATTTAAAATTTTCTAATCAGTGGTATATTTTTTCTGATATTTAAATGATAACCTATAAATTAATTAATTAGTTCATTTTTTGAAAATACATTATAAAATGAAAAGTTATTCATATTAGTGGTTATTTAACTTACTTCTTAAGGAGAAGAGTAGTGAGTGTAGCTATTATAATTAGCACTCATGGTGTTGCTGCAAAACAGCTGCTCATGACCGCTGAAATGTTGATTGGTAAACAAAAAAATATTGCTTATATCAATTTTGTTTCAGGTGAAAACATCAATATTTTAATTGAAAAATATAATCAAAATCTTAATAAGCTCGATGTTTCTCAAGGTGTGTTATTTTTAGTAGATATCTGGGGAGGCAGTCCATTTAATGTTGCTAGTCAAATTATTGAAAATAAAGATAAGGGCAACTATGATATAGTTACTGGTGTTAACGTCCCTATGTTAGTTGCTACGTTACTATCCCGTGATGATGATCCTATTTTTAGTGAATTAGTCAGGACTGCCATTGAAACGGGGCGCAGCGAAATTAAAGCTCTCAATAGTCAGCAAATTAAAAATAAACTGCCAAATTTACCATCACAGGTACAGATAACTAATTCATCTACACAAGGTCATATGTTCATTGCTCTTGCACGAATTGATGATCGTTTAATTCACGGTCAAGTAGCTACTCGCTGGACCAAAGAGACAAGAGTTGAACTTATTATCGTGGTAAGTGATGAAGTTGCTAAAGATCATGTTCGTTCAAGTTTATTAAAACAAGTTGCGCCGCCAGGTGTCACTGCGCATGTAGTTGACGTAGAAAAATGTATTCGTGTCTACAATAATCCTAAGTATGCTGGTAAACGCGTTATGCTGTTATTTACTAATCCAACAGACGTTCTGCACGTCGTAGAGGGTGGTGTCAAAATAAAATCTGTTAATGTTGGTGGCATGGCCTATCGTGATGGTAAAACACAGGTTAATAATGCCATATCGATCGATAATAAAGATATTGATGCTTTTAATCAGTTATCTAAACGAGGCATTGAGCTTGAAGCGCGTAAAGTTTCTAGTGATAGCAAACTAGATATATTAGCTCTTATCAAAAAAGTAAAAAATTAAGTTTTTTGGTTATCTATTACAATTTAAATATAGATTAACCAACATTGTTGATTACAGGAGATAATCAATGGAACTTACCGTTGTTCAAATCATGCTTGTTTTTCTTGTTGCTTGTATTGCAGGAATAGGTTCTGTTCTAGATGAATTTCAATTTCATCGTCCTTTAATTGCTTGTACGCTAATCGGTCTTGTACTCGGTGATATAAAAACAGGAATAATTATCGGTGGCACATTGGAAATGATTGCGCTTGGATGGATGAATATCGGTGCAGCTATAGCTCCAGATGCTGCCCTAGCTTCAATTATTTCTACTATTTTAGTCATTACTAGCGGGCAAGATATCAGTACTGGTATTGCACTAGCAATACCTTTAGCGGCTGCAGGACAAGTATTAACCGCTATTGTTCGGACAATAACTGTTGCTTTCCAGCATGCATCTAATCACGCTGCATCATCTGCTAATTTACGTTCATTAACCATAATTCACATCCTAGCTTTGTTATTACAAGCTATGCGTATTGCTGTTCCATCTTTAATTGTTACTATATCTGTAGGTACTTCAGAAGTTCAATACCTACTGGATTCAATTCCTAATGTTATCACTAAGGGATTGAATATTGCTGGTGGTATAATTGTTGTTGTCGGTTACGCTATGCTAATTAATATGATGCGTGCAGGTTATTTGATGCCATTCTTCTATTTGGGTTTTGTAACTGCTGCATTTACCAATTTTAACCTAGTTGCACTAGGCGTTATTGGGATTGTAATGGCTATTCTCTATATTCAACTCAACCCTAAATACAACCAATTAAAAGTTATCGATTCGACAAATAATGGTAATAATGACTTAGATAATGAATTAGATTAATTAAGGAATTGAATAATGGTAGATATAAATTCAGTAAATCAAATAAATAAAAAAAAGCTTACTGCTGGTGATATTCGCAGAGTTTTTTTACGTTCCAACCTTTTTCAAGGATCGTGGAATTTTGAGCGTATGCAAGCTCTTGGTTTTTGTTTTTCAATGATCCCAGTGATTCGCCGTTTATATCCTAAAAATAGTGAAGAACGCAAACAAGCCATTAAACGTCACCTTGAGTTTTTTAATACACATCCTTACGTTGCAGCGCCTATTTTAGGTGTTACCATAGCGATGGAGGAACAGAGAGCTAATGGCGCAGATATCGATGATGGTGCAATTAATGGTATCAAAGTAGGTTTAATGGGCCCTTTAGCAGGCGTTGGTGACCCTATTTTTTGGGGCACAGTGCGTCCAGTATTCGCAGCTTTAGGTGCCGGAATTGCAATGTCAGGTAATCTACTAGGACCTTTACTATTTTTTATTTTATTTAATTTAGTTCGGTTATTAACCCGTTATTATGGTGTTATCTATGGTTATAAAAAAGGGATTGATATAGTTCAAGATATGAGTGATGGTTTTCTAAAAAAAATGACTGAAGGCGCTTCTATCTTAGGGTTATTTGTCATGGGCGCATTAGTTAATAAGTGGACTAATGTTAATATTCCTATAGTCGTATCAGAAATAAAAAATCCAACTACTTCTGAGGTGACAATTACAACTGTACAAACTGTCCTCAATCAATTAATGCCTGGTTTAGTGCCATTATTACTAACCTTTGGCTGTATGTGGTTGTTGCGAAACAAGGTCAATCCATTATGGATCATTATTGGTTTCTTTATTCTAGGTATTGCTGGATATTGGGCCGGATTTTTAATTTGAGAAACTCAATATCTTAATTGTTAATTAGAGGAGGGGAAGAAGTTTAAAACTTCTTCCGTCTGTTTTTTTATTTTATTTTATTTTATTTTTACAGCAGAAAATGATAGTTTTGATTTTTCATTAATGAAAATAAATGAAATTATATTGACTACCTTGATTCTACTGATGCTGACTAATGCTATTATTGATACCATTGATTACTAATTTATTAAATGGAAAAACAAATTAAAAATAAAATTGATGTTATTATTTTTGTGATGATTATTACGATTGTTGTTTATAACAATATTATTCAATAATACTGAAGTCAGATAAAAACCTATTTATTCATGATTAAAGTTATTGTTGCTATTTACTTAAAATTAATTCGTTATTCTAAGTTTTTTTAAAAAAATTTTTATTACAATCATTTATATATGTTATACGAAAATATTAAAACAATTAACTTATAAAAAGATGGAATCTTTATAGTTGGTTTAGCAAAATTTTTTGCTGTTAAACAGTTTTTTGAGTTAGATAAAATCTATCATTTTATGATAAATTTTAATTGATATAATTAATCACTTTATTTTTAATAAATTATTTTAAAAATTAATAATTACTTTCATCATTTTTATGATGTTTTTCATCAAAACTCGAGGAGTAGCCAGCCTATTTTAATCATATTAGCTATTAGCGATTAATTTAAAAATTTATGTCGAAATATTCGGTATTTTACCGTAACTATCCTGAATACCTGATAAAATCAGAAAATATAAATAAATTTTCGCTTTAAGTTAGAAGTAATAATATGTTTAGTATTATATCACTACACTATCTTAGTGTGTGCAGTGATATAATACACAATTTCTAGCTAGCTAATAAGAACTGCTATTGAACCGGAGATTGAAGCCATGCTGCATCAATATGATGAACGCCGTCTTCTAGACGGTATTCATCGCGTGATCACAACGGTTATTTGCTATAGAGAGCAATACAGACTAGTATGACCGATATTGATATTAAAGAATCACCTGATGGTAAGCGATGCAATGGTAACAGGATATTCTTGCAAAGTTCGTGGCTGCCTTATCTGAATCATGCAAAAGCAGCGAAAAGTTTTGCGTCATGGTTGCACATGCATGAGTTATTAGTAAATCTGGTCTATGTTGATCAGACTATGTTACGCTTTGATGTTTCAAATAATCAGCTCTCAATCTTTAAGTTAAATATTATTTATCATAAGGATGAGTAAGGAAATCATACTTAACCTTTTTCTGATTTCTAATCAGACGAGATTAACTTAAATACCATTAAAGTGGTTGTTTTTCTAGAACTACAATGCTTCTTGTATCAGCTTCTGTATCCTCAACTGCTACAAACCCGACTAAATTGGATTCATTGTTCTTATTGATACTCACAGTTCACTGATAAAAAATAGTAGAATCCTAGCTGTTATTCTTAATCTTTTCTTCAATTTCTTCATACTTTTAGGGTACGCTAAAAATCTCTTGCTAACAAAATATCAATGGCTTTATTAACGAAATCACAACTTTATGCTAGCTAGACCTCCCCGCAGCTCACCCTTAACTTTTGATTCTCCATGTCTTTTGGGAGTAAAGCTAGTGCATTACCTATTTTAGGTATTCAGCAGGATTGATTGCATCCCCAGGAATATCCTTTGCCATTGCATTCCAAAAACTAATGGCACCATCTTCCAATAGCAAATTTAGAGATGCAGTTAAGCCGAACGCTCGCAAACCATTGATAAGTTTAACTCAAATTCTCTTCTAACTCTTGATAAGTATTTTCGACTGCAGATAAGCTCCCTTACATTTATTCGCAATGTTATTGATAATGTGTTCTCTACCAATACCCATATCAGCAGATTGAAACAACAATGACTTGAAGAGAATATAGAATTGTATTACGTGATTTAAGGGATATACTTTAGGTTTATTTCTTTGATTAATACATAGTTTTCCTATCAGGAAACCTGATTGTTTGCCTGCTTGAACCATATGTATTTTTAACTGGAAAACATGCTATAATTTCCTGAAATTACTGATGGATATCCGTAGAACAGCGATGGTCGCAACTATTAACTGTTTTATACGCTTCAGATAAGGCGAAGGTAGCGATGAGATCTTGAAACATATTCTGTTGCCGCTGTAGAGCTTCCCTATTTTGACTTTAATATAGTTTAATTTTGATATCGCCAATAGTAGTCTGTGTGGTTCGCTGTGTCAAATAATCGTTACGGTTGACGGACAAACGCTCGACGACAAGGCGGTGTTTAGTATCTTATTTACAGAAGATAGTTATGATCTCATGCTCAACAGCAGTGCTATTAACTACCTATCACAATCATAAATAAGTTTATATAATGGATCAAAGGTAATATCTAATTTTCGGATACCTGTAGACCATGCTTTTCATGGTGTATTATTTCTCTGTTATTGAGATTGTTCAAAAAATCAATCATGCAGCATATACTATTCATCTATGAAATCCCATTATTAGAAATGAGTATAAGTATAAATAAATATTTTAACTTAAATAGCTCCATTTTATAAATGTTTCTAGTGCGATTATAGTAAATACACCTTTAACAATTAAAATAAATACAGATCCCCAAATAGCCGCTGATAATAAGCAAATACTGTATACCTTAGTTTTATTCATTAATAACATACCGGAGACTAATGGGATCATGTACCTTAATACAGCAATAAAACGTGAGGTAAATAATACCGTCACTCCTTGGTTTTGTAACTTATTATGAGCATTATTAATAGTTGATTGATAGCGATTAAAAAATCGATTAAATAATTTTCTAGTAGTTATTTGATTACCCAAATAGTAAGAAATTATTGAACCTGAAGTTGCACCTAAAGTAATGGCCAACCAAACTAAACTAATATTTAGTTTTGGTAGACTGGCAGTGATGCCTGTTAATAACATAATAGATGCAGGAGGTAGAAAAGAAGATAAAACAACAGTAGATTTGCTCATTGCAATGCTAAATAATATGGTAAATAATAATATTGGATGTAAATTAAACTCTGACCAAAATAGATTTAAATATATCATAAATTCTTCTGTTTTCATTGCGTTATTTTCTCTTGGATTAGTTATTTTCGAAAGAAAATAAAAAAATTATAATAATATAATATATAGAGTTATACTCATTTCTTCTGTGTAGGGTGGTTTTGGAGATGCGTAACGTATCTTACTAATTTATTTAGTAAATAACTTCAACAACAGAGAGATAATATTTCATAAAAAGCCTACTATACAGGTATCCGAAAATTAGATATTATCTAATCAATTACATGAACTCATTCGTAATGGTGGATTCTAAGCAGGTATAATAGGCACTACAGTTGAGAATGATCTCAACGGTATGCTGTAACAACGTTCTGAGAACGTCGCGTTATTAACGAGGTCTTAATGCCGCACTGATAAGATGGAAGCTAATCGCTTTTGCTGTTGATTAAAGCAGCGTTAGGACTTCTTAACATGGATATAAGGAGATCGTTGCAGTAAAAAATGGTTATTAAAAATCAGAAGAAAACTGATCTGAGGTTTCTTAATAAACCTGCTAGCGTCTTGTTTAAGTGTATCTCTTAGGCTTGCTACGGAAGACGGAGTACACTTAGTTTTATGGTGTAATAGTAAAGATATTTCCGAGCATCTATCACCAATGCATAATTAGCTATACAAATAAGCTGATGTGATAGGTTTCACTCCTAAAGGATAGAATAGAAAGTTAAGTATTAGATGCGGGAGAAGTTTGCCTACTAGAGAGGCGCGATGCCACTAATAAAACCTTTGATGCTTTGCTAGCAAAGTTTAAATGTATTCTGCAACAATGAAGAAGTTGGAAAAAGATCAACAAGAATAGGCTGGCATTCTATCCTTTTTTGTTAGCTGCATTGAGCCTCAATAATAACGATAAATTCGATTAAATCAGCTTTTGCGATAGTAAAGCTATAAAAAGCTGACTGTAGTTCAAGAAAAATAATCTTTTTAAGGGTGTTTAAGTTGCTCTAATCTTATTAGAAATCTGAAAGCAGTTAAGTAGGATTTCCTTTCTAATCCTGATGATTAATAACGTCTAACTTAAAGGGGTGAATAGATTTACGAAGATCAGAGCGGAATATAACTTGATCATTATGCACTAGATTTACTAATAACTCCGAGAAAGATGAACTCTTTATCGATGATCGGTTCAAGAGAACCGATAACCATATTCTACATTAAACTCTTCAAAAATCTGATTACTCATATAATATTTACTTTAAAATGTTTAGAGAAAAATATTTCATCGAATTAAATAAATATCACTTAGTGTATTTATGTTAGCTGTCGCTGCTAAAATAAGAAACAGTGTCATCAATCTAAAGGCTATTTTAAAATCAATATCTGTTTGTTTTATTGGGCTCCCATAAAGTTAAGTTATTCGATCTACATCGAAGATAACTAAACTATTTTTTCTTGTGATCTAGTTTCACCAAATGACTTCTAATTAGATTGTTAAATGGTTTCTTAAAACCACTAATTTTCTAATAATCTTACTGTAACTCTAATAAATCCCCCCAAGTGGTTATATCCTTACTGTAATAATATGAACAAGATAAAGTGAAATGAATTGCTTTAATACATAGATCGATATCATCCGATAGATTTTACTTAATCAACTAGTGAGATGTAGTTTTATCTTGATAAGAGGTAAGGAAATAGTCTTTTTAAGGTGTATAACTATTTACTTTTTCATAGTAACTGCTGTAGCAAAATTACTTTTGTAGCATAAGTAGTTTTTATTAACAACCTTTACTAATATGACCATTTTAATTCATATTTACAACAACAAGATTGCGGCTAATTATTCAACGATTCTTATTTGATTTTAAATAAGAATACATAGCAATCCCATCGGGTGCTACAGACAATGGTAAAAAATTTATAGACTGCCTTTTGCTATGAAAAAACATTTAGGTATCGGAGAACAGGAATTCGATTATTTATGTACAGAGTTTGGTATAGAGCAACGATTTTATCCTACGAGACATCCTTAAATTAATAATATGGTTGAGCGATATAATGGTATATAGAAAATAGATTGAAAAGCTATTATTCAATTCTGGTAAAGATCTTAAGATCACTTTGCATCAATATGTTTAGCTGTACAATCAAGAATTATTCCAATCACTGCTAGGTAATAAATTTCATTGCAGTCTATGAAAGATTGCTTAAAAATTAAATTTTAATTAGTAAAAAACTATAATCTTTCTTTCAGGATATAAGACGTTATGGATAGAAAATATTGACGATCTACTTAATGTTTTAGAGCAAGACTTAATTTTAATACTCAGCTAAAGAATGAGGTATTTCGCAATGAATAACTACGGAATTTGGACAGTAATTACGCCACTTATCACTATTATATTCGCAATAATGACACGACAAGTTATCTTATCATTATTGATAGGTATTTTAGTTGGTTATACCATTATTAATGATCACAATATTTTATTAGGTATTAAAGCAACACTTACAGGAATTATTACTACTTTTGCTTCCCCAGGAAATACACAAACTATTATTTTTATTTTATTAATTGGCGGAATTATGCGGTTAATTAATATTACCGGCGGCGTTAGAAGTTTAGTGTATTTTTTCACTAATAAAATTAGTTTTTTAAAAAATAAAAAAGCAATCCAGCTGCTAGCTATGTTTATTTCAATAATCATTTTTATTGAGAGCTCTATTAATCAATTAGTTGCTGGTGCTTCTACTAAAAATATTGCTTCTTATTATGGTGTTTCTGCAGAAAAAATGGCCTACATTGTTCAAACATCTGGTGTTTCTGTATGCTCTTCTGTCATGATCAATGGTTGGGGAGCTGCAATGATGGGTGTTATTGGTGTGCAAGTCTCTAATGGATTTATTTCAGGTGAACCTTTCAAAATTCTTGCTACTGCTATGCCATATAATATTATGGCTTGGTTATCATTAGCATCAGTATTATTTTATATTCTTACCGATTATTCATGGGGCCCAATGAAAATAGCTGAACAGAAAACTATTTTAAATCAATATAAATCTTATCAGCTATATGCTATTTCTGATGAAGAAGTTATTGATCATCCATCAACTCATACTATATTGAATTTCTTTATTCCTATTCTGGCAACGGTTTTAATGGTACCTGTCGCTCTATCTATCACAGGTAATGGCGAGTTCACTAAAGGCAGTGGTTCAACCTCGGTTTACTGGGCAGTAATGTTTGGCACTTTAGTTTCTTTTATCTGGTTTTTAGCCCGTCAAATTTTAACGATCGAAAAATTTTTTAAGGAAATTTATATTGGTTACGGCAGTATGATCAAAATTAGTTCAGTGATGATTTTAGCATTTTTAATGGGCAATGTTTCTGCCGATCTCAATACTGGTGCATATATTGCACAAATTTCTTCCAGTGTATTACCAGCAGAATTTTCTATTGCCTTTATTTTCTTAATCAGCGCTATCATGTCATTAGCAACTGGCACTTCTTGGGGAACTTTTGCTATTATGATCCCTATTGGCATTCAATTAGGGCTCTCAGTTAATATGTCTACTGAATTAATGATTGGAGCAGCGATCACCGGTTCAATTTTTGGTGATATGACCTCACCAATCTCTAGCGACGCTATTGTTGCTTCAATGGCGACTGATTGTGATCACATTGAGCATATCAGAACACAAATGCCTTACGCTATTATTACTGGAATAATCGTATTAATTATTTATCTTTATTTAGGATTTAACCAGTAAGGTGAAATGCTATGTATAGAAAGGCTATTTTGAAAAATGTTGTTGGTAGAATTCCATTCTACTGTATGAATGATTTTTATGAAGAAGTTTCTTTGAAAAGCAAATACTAATAAGATTAAATGGACTTTTTTCTTACTCCGTGTTCAAGATAAATCTGCATAGCATTAGCTGCTTCAGATACAATATATTACATGTTAAATGATGTTGATCTATGAATTGAAGCAATTCAATCTGTTTTATCCTACTCATGTTGTTAGCATGAGTATGTTAACTACTAGAAACTATTTGTTATGGTTACAGAGATGTCGTTATAAAATTCCAATTAGAGAAAATATTTAACAATCTTACTGGAAGTCTGCTGGCAAAACTACATTACAAAGAAAAATATTTTAGTTAGATTCGATATGTGTTGAGAATAGCTAAACTATTCAGGAGTAAACGAAACAAATAGGCATTAATTTAAAACAGCGTTTAGATGGCTTGACTGCTTTTTTACTTTATCGGGGAGACAGCCAAGATAAATCTAAATAATATTCTTGAAATCAATAAAATATTTCCCTTTAAATCCTTTTAAGGGAAAGGTTGTTTCCTACATAAAAAAGCTAGAAAACACGGAAGAGGAGGAAATAAAAGGAAAGAGAATAGTAATCTATAACTTATAGTGTTAGTACCCAGTTACTCTGCTTCGGAAATGTTCATTATCTGAGTACTTTTTGTATTCTGCAATATGTTAATATGAAAGAAATTCATCTAGATAGTTCGGAATGAATCTTCTAAAAAGCGTAAATTAAGTGAATTAGGACAACCATGCAACTTCACGTGTTAACTATCTATTTATCTGAAGCGCTTTATGATCTCATTTCTAAAATAAAAGAAGTTTAGACTGATTGAACTTTTCATGAGATCAAAAAAGAGATACTATACAGTGATGTATAGTATCCTAAGTTCTCATTTTTTTCGACACGCAACTATTATCATCCTTTAGTTATAATTATCATGGATTTTTGATATCGCTCAGATCAAGTCGATGGCAAAGGATGAACTTTATTGAGTGGTAATACATGAAAGTATGATTCCTGATAAATTCATAACCTATAAGGAAATAAGGACAACTCACGTTTCCTTCGCTTCCTGTAGCAAACACAAAGATAACTGAACCGATAGATCTGACGAATGCAGATAGGATGATGATTCTATTTCTCTAGTAAGATGCTTAGAGAGTAATTTACCTAGATGTATCTGTTACACAACAAACTAAACTGCTTTTTATTATTGATAACGTCTGAATAAATTTCTTAAAAAAAATAGTAAAAGTATTAACTCGGATGGGGACCCATCTATCTGTATAGCGAACGGTTGCTTGCAGAACTTTGTGTAATAGGTGTTTATCTTGTCGTTCTACTGATGTGTCTTTCCTGAATGTTCCCATCACCGTTTTTTCTGCTAAAGCTCCAAATCAAAACCCTAGATTTCATATGGCTTAAAATCTACCGAGCACTATTAGCATAATAGGTTCATATTTTATCCAACTGAAACTCATAACATATTACTTTCGCTACTCCTCATATTCTTTATCCTTTTTTTAACAATGACTAGACGATACTCAATGTTCTGTTTTGGTTGTCACTCATACTTATGTTGCAGTGAGCAGACAAATAGGGTGTCAAAATTAGTATCTTTTCTTACTTATACACTTGCTGTTAATAACTTAATCAATATTCGCATATTCACATCTCCGTCACCATGTAGAATTCTTAATATTAAGCATGCTGTATGATGTGAATTTCTCTTTAAAAAAAAAGAGCTATCTAATGGATTTAGCAAGGTGCTATTATCCGGTTACTACATAATAATTATGACTTGATAAATCGTAATAGTCTTCTTGCTCTGTGGAATATCATCTACTAAAAGAAGCAGTAGCAGAGTTACTTGAAACCATAAGTGTGGATGTTACTAGAAAAAATTAACTTGATAAAAAGATAAAAGGAGCGGTGCCATGCTGTAAAAAAACTCTTTTACTATAATAACTCTGCTATTTATGTTAAAACTATGACATTACTGAAATGAAGTAGTTGTGCGTCATCATTATTATAACCACTTAACTAAGTAGTACCGCCAGTATAGATCCTAACGCAAAAATAGATAATTGGGTACTTATATTATTCATATTTCGGCTATGTATTTCAAAATTGTGCGTTATAGTAATTTATTGTCGAATCCTCAACGAAGTAGGTTATTACAAAAGATGCAAAGACGCTGAAAATGACGGCATGAAAAAATTAAGATTTTGCAATTATGATGAAAGGAGATTCCTGCGCACAGATCTATACAAATGCATTCTTTGTGACAGTAGTATATTTTTATTGATGCACAGATTATGGCAAATAGAAAACGGAATTGTTGTCAAAAAAATGCATAAAATGAAAAAATGAGGGTTATTAAACTTAAACCTAGAGTTAATATATCTAAAATAGTGCATTAGGTTAAAGAATATATACTCTAATGAAATTTTAATTTGTAATAGACCTAAGTAAACAGATTTTATCTACTTTTAATAAAAAGTGTGCTTTTATCTCTCTTGAAGAATAATTTAATTTCCTAATCACCATGATAAATTGCGGTATTAATCACCTCAGATAGATAATGGTTAGATGAGCGATAAGATTCTTGAAGAATTTAATACAGAATATGTTAGCTATTTTCTTGAGCTAATTATTGATAAACAGTCCATTTTTTGCTTGGATGGAGCTAAATAGTATGAAACCTTTGCTAGCGAGCATAAAATTAACTGCCATTGTCTAATAAGGTTATATAATTAGAGAATTATTTCCTAAAAATTTCACATTCAAAATGTGAATAGCTATATTAGCCGATTAAATGGATATGGCTGAGTAGATTATATAGCGTAAGGTGATTTATTTACCAAATTATTTGTCTTGGAGAAGATTGTATGAACCACAACAATTGAAATATAGAAGTGGCTACAAATTATTCTGCGATCAAAGCAATAACCTTTAACAAATAGCAATAGAAAATAGCACTATCAATAAAGATTTAAGATAAATTATTATTTATAATACGCTAAAAATTTTCATAAAACAATTATAATTTAAGTAGTAATAATAATGAGAAGGTGTGCAACACCAATAAACTATTCATCGTTTAAGGCGATTGCATCAAACAAAAATAGTTCGCGATTTATTCAAAGAAACAATTTTAACATTAAATGATCTTATATTGCCTATTTTTGTCGAAGAAGAAATTAAAGATTATCAGATTATTGCAACTATGCCTTGGATTTTTCGTATCCCAGAACAAAAATTACCTTATGAAATTGAGCAGATTGCTAAAGCCGAGCTGAAATCAGTAATATTATTTGGCATTTCACATAATCTTGATGAAACAGGTAGCGATACCTGGAAAAATATGGCTTAGTTGCTCGTATGTCAAAAGCTTGTAAGGAATACCACCGTACCCGATCTGCTAGTCATCTCAGATACTTGTTTTTGTTGAATACATCTCTCACGGTCACTGTGGTGTTTTAGGTACAAATTGCGTTGATAATGACGCAACATTGCTCAATCTTCGTCGAGAAGCAGTCATTGCAACAAATGCTGGTGCTGATTTTATTGCACATTCTGCCGCGATGGACGGGCAAGTCAGAGCAATTCGTGAGGTACTAGATAAAGCAGGTTTTACTAATGCTGCTATTATATCCTATTCAACGAAATTTGCGGCTAATCTTTATAGCCCTTTTCGCGAAGCTGCAGGATCACATGCTTAATTAGTGATCGTAAAAATTACCAAATCGACCCAATGAATCGTCATGAAGCAATTAGAGAATCATTGATAGATGAGCAAGAAGGCGGTGATGTTTTAATGATAAAAACTGCTGGTGTTTATCTTGATATTATTCGTAACGTTCGTGAACTAACTGAACTACCATTAGCAGCTTACCAGGTCAGTAGTGAATTTGTTCAAATTAAATTTGCTGCTCAAGCAGGAGCTATTAATGAAATCGATGTTATTCTAGAAACATTATGGGTTATTAAACGTGCCTGTGCTAATTTGATTTTGAGCTATTTTGCATTAGATTTAACAGAAAAAAATATTTTTAAGTAATTTATGTTTACAAAATTTCCGTCTACTATAGGCGATTCAAAGTTAATTGCTAAACCAGTACATCAATGTAAGTTACTAGTAATGTGTACTAACCCGAATGAATTAAGATTTCTAAAAATCAATGATAATAGTGATGTTACTGAAATAAAAATATCATTTTCAATAAAATGCTAGCAAAAGGTTATAAATCACCACAAAATTAGTTATTACCATCAACTACCACTCAGGTAGTTACGTATAATGGTTATAAAATAAGCAAAAGCAATACATAATATAAACCTAGTGATAATATTTAAGAGATAAAATCCTAGTGAAAAAAGTATAGTTAATAGATCAATATCATTGATAAAAGTATAAAAAGATAATGCAAACCTTAGAGTCGGTTTAGATAGACAAAAAGGTTTTAATCATAAATGATTTTCATCAAATAGAACACATTATTATCAATATTTTGTACAATGATAGTAATCATATTGCTATATTAAATAATAAAAACAATTAATGCAATGATAATTATCATTCAGTCTATATCTGAAATTATGCGTTTAGTTTACTGTAAAATTTACGTTTTTATTTACTTTAAACCTGTTTAGTTAAAGTGACTTAAAGTGTATATAATAATACTATTATATCATTTTATTTTCCACAATAACTTTTATAGCTTTCACTTGTCAACACTAGCCAAGTAGTGCTTAAATACAAAACCTAATAATTGAAAGTGGAATCTTTAATTAAAGCATTAAATACCATTCCTACCTCATTAATAAATTTCACTAAAAATAAAAGTATATGGGAATAAACAGATAAGTATATTACTTAATAGTGATGTAATGATAGACATTGTATGAATATTATATTAGATAATAACGTTGTCGCACTCTGAAAGAGAGTATAAAATTTAATAATTAAAGTTTAACTTTTAAACCAATTTGCATAGACTGCAATGAAATATTACTCCAATACTGATTTGACAATTTTTGATTGTATAACTAAATATATCAATGCAGAGTGATCTAAAAATCTTCAGCATAATTGAAATTAATGCTTTGCAGCCAAACCTTCTATTACGTCATTAAATTGCTTAATCATATCATCCTGTTTGATGGATTCCTCAGTAGGCTAGGAATTGGTGCTCTATACTAATTTTCTATATAAACGGGGTGAATTTTTGTTTTTCAGTGTCTGAACGTTTTTGCAAATCAAAAGACGATCTATAAATTTCTTGCCATTGTGTAACTGCCCGATAGATAATTATAGGATATGCTCGGTTAAGATCATGTAAGAATCGTTGAACATTGTCCGAGGTCTTAGCATTTTAAATACGGACAAAAAACCTATCAATGGGTTCGATCTATAGTTATAAAAAATATAGATCGTCAAGTTTTGTTTGGTATTTGCAGAAAATATTTCAATATACGTGCAAATAAGCACGTTCGTAGTTTTTAAACACTTTATATCTCAGTTCAGTGCTTCCTCTCCTTATTTTATCAAAAATCTCCATCTGTGTAGTTGAGTAAACAGCAGAGATTCAGTTATGGCATGACTCTCAATAGATATCGTCGAGAAGAAAAAATGTTTTTTGTAAAAAAAGGACTACAACTGATCGGACGATAGCGTTCAAATCAAATAGGCTCTTTTGTTGCTCTCTATCAAGATAAGCTGCATTTCATTAGTTAGCTCGGTGATAATCTGTTGAATGACATTAATTCATATATTGAAACAACTTATTCTACTTTATCCTACCCATATTACTACAGTGAATATCTTATTCGGTAGAGACAATTTATTAGGGTTATAATAATATTATTGGAAAATCCCTGATTGCAGGAGAATATTTAATAATCTGATTAGGAAGTCCTTTGATAAAACTATATTACAAGGATAAATGATTTAATTATTTATGATGTATTTTGAATAACTTAACTTTACGCATGAAGTTATCAAAACTAACAGGTTTTGATTTAAAAAACGGTGTTTAGATGGATATCGTTACTTCTTTGATTTAACAATAACAGATAATAAATAGCTAAGTGGTATTGTTAAGTCAATGAAATATTTTTCTTAAATTATTAAATGGAAGAATTATATTTAATATAGGAAATCTAGAAAATTCGGTAGAGTAGGAGATAAAAGAAAAGAAGGAATCTCGCTCTAAATCGCCAAAGATTAAGAGGGTCCTCTCATTGGAGGAATCAGATTCTTAAATAGTTTAATATAGAGTTGTGTTGTCCGTTTTCTTGATCTAATTTTTGATAAAGAGTCCATCTTTTACTTAGATAGTACAAAGTCGTATGTAACCTTTACAAGCAAGCATGAAATTAGTCACCATTGCTTAATAAAGTTAGATAATTAGAAAGTTATTAGTAAGGAATTCTAGATTTAAAATAATGATAGTTATTCAGCTAATTATAAAAAGACATCTAAGTAAACTTCATTATGTAGAGTTGTTTTATTTACTGAATTATCTAGTTTATAGAAGATTATTTGAAAGCATAATAGTGAAATGCAGAAATTTAGCTATAAATCGCTTTGCAAATAAAATAACAACAATTAATAATATGCAATTGAGACTTCTTTATTTCTATTTTGTAAATGATTTTAATGGTACCTATGGTTCTGTTAGATTACAGATTATTGTGAATTTATTAAAGGAAATATTTAAACTTTGGTTTACTGAGTAGTGCAATGTTTAGTACTTTAGTCTTTTTTATCTAGTTTTATTCCGATGAATTTCGATAATTAAAAGTTTTTAAGGAAATTTATATCGGTTTTACTACAATAAAAATTATTTATTTAAAGTAAATTAATTATTATTCAGAAGAATTCTGTTTTTCTGATTGTATTAAATATAATAACTCTTTTAAAGAAAATCTTTTCTAGAGATATTAATTACAAATATAAATTCAAGTTTTTGATAAATTTAATTTACTAATTTTTTATAAAAAATGTAATTATATATTAATATAAACAAATAAATGATTTCAAAATATTGAATTTTATTTCTTTTTAAGAGTAAAGAGAGGTTATACAGTAACCTTAAAGGCAATATTATTTTATAATAATTATATTTTAATAAATAAAAATTATTAGTTAAAAACTAATAATAAAATTATATAATACCTTATTTTTAATAAACTGCTAAATAAATTAGTAACTAATTTCTCTTGTTACTTTTCTCTGTATCTATTTCAAAGATTATTTAGATATTTGTTGTAAACAACTATCAAAGTAAATACGATTAGTTTAAAATTATATTTATCTAGCACTCTTTTAGTAATTTTATCAATCCTTCTCATTGTGCTAAATTAGTTACAGCTATAATAGACATTAGTATCTGATTATCTTATGTAATTGCATTAGCTAATTATATTTTTTGTGGCAAAAATTTTATATTTTATGAAATTTTCAATTTTTGAAAAAAATAAACATGAAATAAGTAAATTCTTAATAGAATATTTAAGAAATAAAGTTATGTTAATAACAATTATTAACAGTATTCTTTTTTTGTCTACATTATTATAAATAAACAACAAATGAAATGGTGATCTTGATGATTTAATGCAAAATCTAAATGCAAGAATTACCTATACTACTCCTTGGTAATTTATTAGTAGTTATTTTTTTATCAAAGTCATATAGTAATATAAAAGTTATTTTACACACAATATTAAAATTTTTTTAATTTAAAAATTGATAATAATAATCACTACTACAAAAGTATTAGTGTTTATTATTGATGAGTAGACAAGTTGAGACCGTATGAGTTTATATGAATAGGTTAAGAAATGATACCATAATTAAGCGTATTAAAAGCATAATATCCAAATAATTTTAATGTATTCAGTAAGATACTTATATCCCATCCTTATACTATAGAAGTGTTAAAGTTAAACATCAATTTTTTCGATCAATATATCTAGAACTTTATAAGATAGCTCCTTCCCTAATCAAGGAGCTAAGGTAATTAAATTATAAAGCTTTCTGTATTTACTAATCAATAGACTATAACTAAGTGTAATATAATTTACACTGTATTTTGCATGTCAGACAGATAAATAATATTACGTTAACAACGATATGATTTAAAGTTAATAGCAACATTACATATCAGTATTAGAACTATTCAATGAATCATTAAAAGATGCAGTACAAAAAGAAATTAGTTGTTGCTCATATACTTAACATAGATATGAGTATGCCTATTGTTACCACAAAGATGAGGTATATTTTAATAAAAATAAAGTTATATCAACTGTTTTAAGTAAAAGTAATAAAGTTAATGATAGTAAGTATTGTAATATACAACACTTCAATGATAAAATGGACAAGACATGGCCCTGTTAATTAAAAATTTTTTTTATAGTCTAATGAAAATGGTTTTTTTAGTCTATTTTGATTATAAAAAAAATTTTGATAAATACTGCCACATTCTATTTAGAACCTGAATAAGCCGCATTAACTTGATCTATGTATGAGATCTTTTTTATTATATAGTATTCATACAATGAATTAATGTTTACCAATACTATTTATATAACATGGTAAATAGGTCTTCTAATATTATGGATGTGATCTATATTTAGTCGCATTTATTCTGGCTTAATTATGATTAAAGATATATCAGTAAAAATATTATTAATAAAGATTTTAAGCTTTTTCACCGTTAAATTAATTATCCTAATAACAAATAATAACTATTAAACCTATAGTTAAATAAAATATTTTATTTATTTATTTATTTATTTATTTATTTTATCTGGTTCATTCTTACAGAATGACTAAATTACAATTATATCTTATAATTAGGTTCAGACTATCTAATTTTAAGATAAGCTTATAGTGGTTTAGTTTTATTAAAAATAATTAATTAATAGTTAATAGTTATATTATTAGCTAATAAAAAATAAACATTGACTTAATTTTAACACTACCTATATCTATACTAGAATAGTAAATCAATTTTGATAAAATCAATCGATATAATTTAATTAGTTTAAATACATGTATTTAATATAATTAAAAAATGATGACTTAAGTAATTATTTAGTTTCGGGTTACTATATAGACAATCATCGCAGAGCTCTATTTATCGCAAGATGCTGATAAGGCATAGTATCTATGGTAAAATATCATGATGAGGCTACATCGTCAGAAAATTACAACATTTAAAATTAAATTTATTCTTCCAGGCTAGTAGAGAGTCTGGATCTACTTTTGGTGATATTATGGTAGATCTGAATTTAATTTTCGTTAAAAAGTAAAAATAATATGATGTTAATGATTATATCCATCATTTTCTATCATTTGCCGATGATACTGTTGCTCGTTTAGAAAGTCGTAATCCAGGTTTCCTGTAAAAAACTTTATCTTCTTCTCAATGACAAGAGAAGAAGATACATCATAAAGTTGAAGTATAAAGCGTTTAAAAAGCTACGAGCTTATTTATTTGCATATAGTGTAAAATATCTTCTGAGAATACTGAGCGAAACTTAATAATCTTATCTTTTTATAAGTATAAATCGCGCTACTCGATAGATTTTTATCTGTCTTTACAAGACTAAGATTACGATAAATGATCGAGACACTTATTACATTACCTTAATCTGAACAAGCCACATGGACATGCATTTATACTTAACAGAATGGCAAGAAATTTATAGACTACCTTTTGCTCTAAAAAAAAAGTTTAGCCACCTCAAAACAGGAATTCACCCATTTGTTGTACAAAACTTAATATAGAACACCGACTTATTATGGTGATGCATATTCTTAAATAATAGTATGGTTAAGCGATTTAATAGACGCATATGCTAGCTATAAAGCTAGCATTTAAGTTCTGTTCACAAGAGCTTGTGATCATAATTTTGCATCAATATGTTTGGCTATATAATCAGGAATTACCTAATCACTACTAGATAGTGAAACTCCCCATTGCAGTTTATGAAAGATTAGTTAAAAGTTAAATTTGAATTATTTAAAAAATATACCATATTTTGTGATTAGACAGGTAATAATAGTGAAATACTAATTCAGAGCTTGCTAAATAATATGAGATTTAATATTAGTCACATAAAACGGAACCATTATGAAATTAAAAAGTTTATCTACTTGGATTATTATAAGTCTGATCACGGGGATCATAGTTGGTTTTTCATTAAATTCATTCACCAATGCAGAAGCAACAATGAGCTACGCCAAAAATATTTCAATTATTACAGATATTTTTTTGCGTTTGATTAAAATGATTATTGCACCATTAATTATTTCGACCTTGATCGTCGGAATCGCTAAAATGGGTGATGAAAAAATGTTTGGGCGTGTTTTTTCAAAAACACTGTTACTGTTCATGGTTGCATCTTTTATTTCAATTATCCTTGGTCTGATTATTGTTAATGTTCTTAAACCAGGAGTAGGTATTAATTTCGCGACAAATACAAATTCATCGGTGGTGAATATTAAACCAACAGCCTTTTTTTTTCATAATTTTATTATTCATGCTATACCTACTAGCATTATTGATGCTATGTCGCGTAATGAAATTTTACAGATTGTAATTTTCTCAATTTTTATGGGGTGCAGTTTATCTGCTATAGGTAAAAAAGGTGAACCAATTATTAAAATTCTAGATTCACTGGTTTACGTAATGTTAAAATTAACAAACTACATTATGCTTTTTGCTCCTATTACGGTTTTTTCTGCTATTTCAGCCATGATTGCTGAACGCGGATTAAATATATTGATCATTACTAGCATTTTTATGGGAGAATTTTACTTTACTTTAGCGTTACTCTGGGTGATCTTAATTGGGTTATCCGTGTTAATCGTTGGCCCATGTATTTTACGTTTAGTCAAAAATATTATGGATCCGGTCTTACTCGCTTTTACTACCTCAAGTTCTGAGGCTGCTTTCCCTGCTACTTTAGAAAAATTAGAGCAATTTGGTATATCTAATAAGATTGCTAGTTTTGTTTTACCAATTGGCTATTCATTCAATCTTGTTGGTTCAATGGCTTATTGTTCATTTGCAGTTATTTTTATCGGTCAAGCATGTAATATCTATTTAAGTATAGATAAACAAATCACTATGTTATTGATTTTAATGCTAACATCTAAAGGTATGGCCGGAATACCACGAGCATCGTTAGTTGTTATTGCAGCAACATTAAATCAATTTAATATTCCAGAAGCGGGTTTAATTTTATTAATGGGTGTTGATCCTTTCTTAGATATGGGACGCTCAGCAACTAACGTCATGAGTAATGCCATAGGGTCGGCACTGATTGGTCGTTGGGAAGGTGAACACTATGGTGACGGATGCCGAGGCATATCGAAAGAAAAATCTAATAATTTTTATTAATCAAATAAGTTTTAAAATCTTAACAGTAGATAATATTCCAGCCAAAATATAACAACAAGACGCGTCTATTGAGGTTTTATTATTTATACTATAATACTTTTATTCATTTTAATTGGTTAATTAACGTAATTTCAGAAAGTATTAGTTCTATTTTACTTTTAGTAAAATTACTGATAGTAATTTTGATTCTTCTAATTCTCATCTATGATTAATAGATGACGTGTATAATCTATAATTATGCATGTCAAGTTATTATGTTATTAATAATTTGTATTTTATCTTATGTCTTTATTTAATTAATAAACGCAACTATAATGTTAAAGTTTTTTTTATTGATTATACACGTACTTTACGATATGATCATCCATGAATAGAGAGAAAGGAACCTATCAATGAACAAAAAAAATTTAAATATGCTAATCTTAGCAGGTGTAATAACTGCTGTTACTGGTTGTAATGAATCTCCTAAAGTTGAGGACGCTATCCAACAGACTAAGGATAGCGCTGAACAAATAAAACAGAGCGATGCAGAAAAAACTAAACAAGTGATTGATGATGTTAAAGAATCTGAAAGTGATATAAAAAATAAAGAAGTTGAAGAAACTGAAGAAACTGAAGAATCTGAAGAATCTGATAAACTATCAATAAAAGTAGATCAATTGAAAGAAACAAACAAAGAAAAACATCAGAGTTGCAACAAAACATTTTAGATAAAGCTATTGAAACTATAAGTCAAGCCAAAGAAAAACAACCCAAGTTAAAGAAGGGTTTAATTCTGAAGTATAGACTTTATCTAATAAAGTAGAAGTGGTTAAAGAGGATATAAAAAGCAAGGAAAACACTTTAAGAAAAAGTGTTAAAGAAAAAGCGGTTACCATGCAATAAAATTTTCAACTACAAAAATAATAAAATTCAATTAACTTAATGGAGCAAAAGAAATTTATTTAAAATTAATTTTATTAAAGACCATTAATATAAGAATATTATTCTTTATATACTTACTTTAATTTGACTAGGCCAGAAGTTCTGGCCTAGTTTCTAACTTAGATAGGTTAATCGTAATTATGATTATTTTTGGTGTATAGAGTTTTCTCAGAGAGAATTACATATCCTGCTGATTGATTTCGTTAATGATTTCAACAACAGAGAGATGATGTATCATGAAAAGTTCACCTTAACATGTATTTGTAAAACTAGATATTACAGTAATCCATTTCATGAACTTATCTATAATTCTACTAAAATGCTGATAGGTATCGCTTGTTAATACGGAGCTCGAATCCATGTTGCTTAATATACTCAACTCCGCCTTGTCGAATCTGTTATATTATCGTTCGTAACGGATGTTTGCTATAACGAATCATATAATCTGCTATTGGCGACGTTTAGATTAAAGTGCTTAAGATTAAGGGAATTGTAACAGTAAAGAAATATGCTTCAACAACTACTTGTTTACCACATTATCTGACGTGTGCAAAAGCGCGAAGAGTTGTTACCATAACTGTGTAACTGTTATCTATTTTCTTGCCGCTGATTTTTATAAAACTCAATGGCGATTCTTAGTAAAAAGCACATGCTCTTTGGAACATTATCAGCAGATTAAAACAGCAATGCCTTGAAAGAATTGTTAATTGTATTTGCGTAATTTAGGAATGTAAACTATATTTATTTTATGCTGATGGTATAAACCTTGTCCCTATTATGCAAGCTTATCTCCTTTCCTTAGGAGTAGTTATTACTGATGACACTACACATAAACGTAGTGAGCGCGTTGCGCTCAAAGATTCTTATTGATAGTTAGAAGTAGTAAACTGTGGTAATTCCTTAATGCCATGCAAGCACCTAACTTAACTATATCTCCCAGGCTTGTTACATAAAACTATACCATTGATTATTAAAATGCAATGCTAAAAATATTCCTGGACATGTAGCGCTAATGCCATTAGCTACAAAAAATAGCTGATATCTTTGATTCATTGTCCAAAGGATATAACTAAAAGTTAAAACTTGAACTGCAGGAGATTTAGCTAGTAAAAGAGAGCGTGATGTCGTTAATAAATCTCTAGATATTTTGTTAGTAAAGTTTTCAGCGTATTATTCAGCTATGAGGATATTGAAGAATAAGTAAAAAAGAACTTCTAGCATTCTATTTCTCCCTGTCAATACTAACATCATAAGAACGACAAGTTTGGATTGAATCAGTTTTTGTTATAGTAAAGTTATAAATCTGATGTGCGAAGCACAGTAGTTCGAAAAACAACCATTCGATGGTATTTAAGTTGTCCAGTTTGCTCAGAAAATATGGAGCCGGATAAAGGAATTTTCACCTACTGACTCCTAATTATTGTAAATAAACTCTAATTTAATAATAGAGAATATGTTTACGAAACATCAGAGCTGAGTTGTACTGTCATACATTAAATTTTCTAATAACTCTATGGAGTAGAGTTGTTTAATTTTAAATTAATTTATACGAAAAAATGTTTTTTGATTTTAAAATTCACTTAGTTTATTTAAATTAGTCATCACCGTGAACTAAAGAATCAGTAACACCATATAAACTCTGTTTTCAGATAAACCCCCCTGTTTTTCACTGACTCCCCGTAAAGTCAGCCTATTCAATATACATCGAAGATAACTTAACTATTTATTCTTGTAATGTAGTTTCAGCAGAACACTTCCAGTAAGATTTTATTTAATCTTTTTTTTGTAATTAGGATATTTTGCAATTATATTGCAGTAATACTAATAAATGTGGTGATAGATAGGGAAGTGGATCACCTAGCGGATAATATATTCACTGTGATAACATGAGCAGTGATGAAGTGAAATGAGTTTCTTCAATGTATGAATCGATATCTATCCAGCAAATTATTATCGAGGCAACTAATGATATGCATCTTTATTTTATTAGGAAATAAGAAAAAAAATTTTTTTGATCTATATGACTGCTTGCTTTGTCATAAGAATCTCTGTAGGAAAAATCCTTCTCACAGTATAAGTAGTTTCTACTAACAACCTTTCTCCAACATAAATAGAAATTAACATACCATAGAGTGTAAAGCAGTACTCAGATTATAAAGGTTTGCAAAGAAGGTTTGCTATGCCGCTAACACATAGCGAGTTACGTTCTAATTATAGAAAACATAAATTGATTTTTACTATATTATCATCATTAATGATGATGTAGAATAAGATAAACTAATCTTGTGATAATCTGTGTCGTAATAACTACCAGTAGTGTTAATAGGTTAGCGTATAAAAGAAAAGTAGCAACCATGACACTGATTTATTTGATTTAAAATATAATAGTATATACCTGATAGGTATATTTACCATTTTAATATTTAAATGATGATGGTTTAAAGTTTTTAAAATGTGAGAAGAAGCATTTAGCACTTATTTAGTGCTATCAGTGTTATTGATCCTGACAATATAACTTCTCTTGATTTTTGTAGATAGGGTGTGGGGGTACCACCCTACCAATCACTGTAACTAACTCTCTAAAATAGAGAGAGCTTGTTTGGCCTCATAGGTGTAAGGCGTCTTATGTAGGGTGGAATGTTAGTAATCATTGAATTACTCTTTTATTTTAAAAAAATAAAAGTATTTTTATGTACCATATTTTACGATGTAATGGTTATTAGCTAACCCGCCATCTGTTTTTCACGCATTTCAGCTAATGTTTTGCAATCAATGCATAAATCAGCTGTTGGACGAGCTTCTAAACGACGGATACCAATTTCAATCCTGCAGATTTCGCAATAACCAAAATTTTCATTGTCAACTTTTTTTAATGTTTTCTCGATTTTTTTAATCAACTTACGTTCGCGATCGCGATTACGTAACTCAAGGCTAAATTCCTCTTCCTGCACCGCTCTATCAACAGGGTCAGGGAAATTTGCTGCTTCATCCTGCATATGAGTTACAGTGCGGTCGACTTCATCTCTAAGTTGATTTCGCCATGTTTCAAGAATGCGCTTAAAATGTGCTAATTGGGCGACGTTCATATAGCTTTCACCAGGATTTTTTTGGTAAGGATTTACCCCGGCGATAGCGAGAATACTTAATGACGAAGTTTTAGGTTTTTTCCCTTCTTGCATAATACTTTCTCCTATACAGGAAATGTTCAAAAGAACCCCTAAAATTGGAAAAACTAAGACCGCTATAAATAACAGAACACTCTATAGTTAGCAATAATTCTTACAATTTGTTTTATTATACCAAGATAATGCGTATGGTTATTTGCCTTTATTTGCATGTAAAAACGAATTTTTTAATAGGATATATTAGGCTGGTTTACTGAATGAATTGTATTTTTTATCCATTACTAGGCAATTTTTCTTAAATTTTAAATCAATAACAAAGCATCTCAATACTAAAATTGTTATTTTCTAGAAGAATGCAACAAATTAAAAATCAATATGGTTTTTATAACGGACATTTTATTTATGTTTTTACCAGTATGTAGGAGTTACTGGTAAAGAACAAATCTATTCTTTTGCTTAGTTCGACTATCAAGAATAATTTATGTAAATATTTTTCTTCTATTATTGTAATAATATTAAGAAAATAACCAATTTGTTTTCTAGTAAAACACTCGATATTACGTTAATAACGTAATTAATTTACTATTTTCTTTGGTATAAGTTCGATTTAACTATTTTCGTCGATATATTTTATTTCCCAGCTAATATTATTATATTTAAGAGTAATTCAGAAATTTTATTTTCGGCGATAAATTAACTAATAAAACTAGTTGCTTAGTAAATTTTAACATAAAATTAATTACTAGTTTACGTTTATGTCACCTTCCAACATAGGTATTTAGTTATGTTGGGAAAAAGAACTTATTGCTCTGCTTATAGAACAATTTATAGCAACTTCTACATTTCAATTGTTATTGCTTCAAGCAAACTTTTCTAAGGTAAGGTAATTCAATAAATAAAATAACTTTTACTATGGAAGTTATTCATTCATCCTTTTAATTGGCTTATATAACTGTTCATGTTTTGAATTTAGAATTTCTTATCAATAACTTTCTAGTTACACTAATCTTATTAGACGATGATGACTAATTTCATACTCACTAGCAAAAGTTTCATACTATTTAGGCTCTATCCAAGAAAAGAATAGGTTCTTATTGATGATTAGCTCAAAAAACAGCTGATCACTATACTTTTCATTAAACTCTTCAAAAATCTCATCGCTCACATGATCTTCTTAATCTTGGGCTATTAAGAGAAAGATTCACTCTTTTCTTTTACTCCTTTTCCCCGTGTTTTCTAGCTTTTCTATGTAAAATATAACGCTTCCTTTTCAAGGATTTATAGAAAAATATTTCGTCGATTTCAATAATGCCACTTAGTATATTTATATTGGCTGCTGCCGCTGAAGCAAAAAAAAGAGATTCTCTCTAAAGATACTGTTTTTAAATTAACACCTGTTTATTTTGTTGATTCCTATAAAGTTAAGCTATTCAACATACGTTCAAGATAACTAAACCATTTATTTTTGGTAGTTAGGAAAACAAATTGTTCTTAAAAGAAGACCAAAAGTTATCTATCTCTTACTAATTATCATTTATCTTCAGAGTATTATATGCCTTCAATAATACTCTTCTTTGTTGATGATTCAATACAAAACTATACAAGATACTATCTTGAAATATCTAGTTGAAATATGGATAATGTAGCGTTCAATCATCTCTTCTTGCGTCAGAATCATCTTCTACCAGTACTGATAATCCAGTGGTCATATAGTAATTATGTTATAATCTTTCCCCCTCTCTCTTGGTAATGCGTATTTTAATGCAAATAACGAATGGCGTTTTAGTGCCAGAGATATTTCACTCTATGCTACGTCTATCATCTTTTTAGCAAAGTGCAGTTTCTAGTAATATCCATACTGTGCTTTAAGTGAAGCTGCCACTTCTGCCTAGTGCGGATATTTACAAGATCAAAAAGATACTAGGATTTATCAGGTTATAGTTATGACGAAGAAGTCAGATGAAAGCAAATCGCAAATCCCTTCGACCTCTATTTTTTTGAGAAATAATTCTCTGCCATGCAACATGTTTAATATCCAGACCGTTACTAGTAACAGATATATTAGCATACCGATGTTGATTGAGTTATCAACCATAAACGTGTAAGGCATAGAAGATGTCAATTTCAATATCCTGTTTGCGTATTCACTACTATAATATAGCCTGCTGGCATCTAGAAACAGAGTGTTAAATCGCTGCTAGTTATTCTTGAAAAAAAATAAAGAAGGTAGGGATAATGAAAGTAATATGTTATGAGTTGCAGTTGGGTAAAATATGAATCTGTTTTTCTAATTACTGTTCGGTAGGTTTTAAACCATGTAAATAAACTACAGGCTTTTTAATTTATAGGTTTAGCAGAAAAACGGCTGTTAGAAAATTTAGAATAGTTGGCAGCAGTAGCACCTGATAGACCTCCCCAGAATAAGTAATGCAGACAGGACATTTGCTTGATAGATACATGAGTTCACAAGTTAACACTTTCATCGTGTTTTTAAGAAATTTATTCCAGTTGTCATCAATGCTGAAAAGCTGTTTAGTTTTAATAGTATACATCTTTATGTATTACCTGAGTATTTTCCAGAGAAATGAAAATCGTCATTCTGTCTACATTCGATAAGTCTTATCGCTCTAGCTATCTTTATCTTTATTCAAGAAGGAGATGTAAAGTAGAGAGGATTATCCATGGTTCTCTATAAGTAATGAATTCATCGACAAGCATGTTTTTATTAATACCCATGAATGTCGTTATATTCATTGTAATTGGCTTAGTTCTGAGAGCTCTAAAAAATCAAAGATAATCGTGACTAGAGGTGGATAATACTGAGTTATGCTTATTTCTGATGTATTGAATTTTGAAGGTAGTGCTATCCTATTGATTAATTTCATGGATAATTTTAACATCAGAGAGATAATATGTAATAAAAGTCTACCATATAGGTATCCGTGAAACTAGATATTACCTGTCATCCATTACATTAATTTATTTGTAATTCTACCTGGAGTTGATATCTACTGCTCTTAAGATTAAGCTATAGATGGATGATCTTATGAAACATCCTTAATGCCGCTTTGTCGACAAATAGTGCCAATCTGCTTCGCCAATAACGATTATTGTTTACAGCGAACTATACAGACTAATATTGATGATGTTAAAATTAAAGTGCTTAAGGTTTAGGGGGTTAAAATGGCAATATAATATACTTCAATAGCTCATTTCTAGCGCCTTATCTGAAGCGTGTAAAAAGCGTTTATAATTACTATTAGTACTGCACTGTACTCGCTAAACCTTTACCTACAGGTTATTTTACGAATCTATAGAGTGCTTCTTTCGGTGAAAGAACGTGATCTCTTTGTCACAATGCTATCAGCAGATTAAAATAGCTAATGGTGTACTATCTTCGTTTCACAAAGGCACATAACTAAAAGTTAATGCTGAGAGCTGCAGAAGATTTAGCTAGTTAAAGTCGTGATGACATTAATAAATCTATTAATATTTTCTTGAAAATATTGTCAGCAAAGTATCCTGCAATGATGAAAAGGCTAAAACCACAGCTAAGAGATTTAATCTTTTAACCCTCTATAATGCTAAACAAAATTTAATCTAGAAATGAAGAGCAGATTCACGAATCATTAAAAATGCTTAGATACTTTATCTACATTAAATTTGATAGTAATTCAATAATATTTTCATGCCAAGAAAAATTTGGGACTGAGTTAAACATATTTCTATATGCTTCTTTTGGAATAAAATAAAAAATTTAGTTTTTGTTATCATTCATTTCTGGGGGGATGAAAAGTATTTTTGGTAAAAAGGCAGTATAACATGTGAAGTTTCGTGTTCTCTTCCTTAGTTACTAGGTTTCCGATTTCTAGGAGATTTATTCCGAAATACCTGGCTGAATTCCTAAAAAATTAATATATCGTATAGTATAAAACAGTACTTATAGGATTAACATATTCAAAACAGAATAACTGTACTGCTCATACCATAAGGTGCTACCCTAATATAGTTTTAGCGGAGGACTTTCAATATACTTGTTAAATATTTTCTGTAATCGTGAATTTTATAACAATATCACTGTAACCTAATAAATATAGGGGTGCAGCGCGACCATTCATTGAATAATATATTCAATGTGAGAATATGAGCATGATAAAGTGAAATAAGTTACTTTAATGCATGAATAGAGATCATCCGACAGATGATCATTAAGCTAAATAAGGAGATACAGCTTTACGTTTGGATGAAGTAAGTAAAAATTTCTTTGAGCTGTATTACTGTTTGCTTTTTCATGACAATTTCTCTGTAGAGAAAATTCTTTTTTACAGTATAAATGGTTTTACTAAAAACCATTCCAAGCTAGATAGATATTTCGTTTATAATTATTTAGTTTGAATGCTAAATTATATCTTCTAGTCTTACAGAAGTTTGTTATTCCAATTTTATTGGCGAAATGAATGATTAGTAATTTATCTATAGAGTGTAATAACTTCAGCAAAAAAACGTTTCTAACACTTTATTAATTAAATTTTGGTAATTTTAGTAGTGGGAACCGATATATTACTAATTACTCCAGTTACGATAGATATAGATAAAGACAAAGCAATACTATAATATTTATCGCTAAAATGAATAGTCATTGTTTTTTATATAAATTAGTGCATAGATAGTATTTGTTAAATTTAATAATGATAAAAACGGTTATTATTAGAGTATAAAACTTATATTAAAAGATTTTTATTATTTTCTTTTATAAAGATGATATTTTAATGAGATATATAAGAACTCCTGTAAATTATGATTAAGATCTTTAGCTAAGATAAAATTAATTAATAAGTAAAAATTAATTGTATATTATGTTTGATAAAGATAATTAAAAACCTATTAAGACAGATCTAAGAAAAAAGCCATTTTAATAAAAATCAAAATCTCATAAACTAATCAGTTAGATAATTATGATTATAAATATCAAGATATTTATAAGAACAAAGAAGAGGAACTAATGGTAAGTAAAGACAATAAGTCTCAACCACCTAAAAATAGGTGGCGTTGGTTTTGGTTGTTTATCAAAATCGCCATAGTCTTGTCATTGTTAATTGGTATCTATGGTATCTATGGCATATATTTATATCAGAAAATTAGTGATCGTCTTGATGGTAAAGTTTGGGATCTACCGGCAGCTGTTTATGGCCGAGTTGTTAATCTTGAACCGGAGATGAGTTACAGTAAAGAAGAAATGATTAGATTATTAGATGGTATGCAATATCGACAGGTAAATAAAATTACTTTACCCGGTGAGTATATTGTTAAAGATAATACAATAGAGATATTACGTCGATTATTTTATTTTCCTGATCAAAAAGAAGGACAGATTTTAGTTAAATTAAGTTTTGAAGAAACTCGAATAACTAATATTACTAATATGGAAAATGGACGTTTATTTGGTTTTTTTCGACTTGATCCTAAACTTATTACTATGATGCAATCTATTAATAATAAACAACGATTAGTCTTACCAAGAAAAGATTTTTCTGATTCTTTAGTTCAAATTTTACTTGAAACTGAAGACCGATATTTTTATTGGCATGATGGCGTAAGTATTTATTCTATTGGGCGTGCGGTTATTGCTAATTTAATAGCAGGTAAGACTGTTCAGGGTGGCAGTACGCTAACTCAACAATTAGTTAAAAATTTATTTTTAACTAATGAAAGAACATTAATACGTAAAGCTAATGAAGCTTATATGGCAATTTTAATGGATTCTCGCTATAGCAAAGAACGTATTCTTGAGCTTTACCTAAATGAAGTTTATTTAGGACAAACTGGTGATGATCAAATTCGGGGTTTTCCTCTTTCTAGTCTTTATTATTTTGGTCGACCAATCAATGAGTTAAGTATTGATCAACAAGCATTATTAGTTGGTATGGTTAAAGGACCATCATTATATAACCCATGGCGTAACCCTAAACTAGCCCTTGAACGTCGAAATTTAGTGTTAAAGCTATTAGAAACGCGTAAAATTATCGATCATGAAATGTATAATATACTGAGTGATCGTCCTTTAGGCGTTAAATCAAGAAGCGATGTTTTGACACCACAACCTGCCTTTATACAGTTTGTTCGACAAGAATTAGCTGAAAAATTAGGCGATAGAGTAAATAATCTTTCTGGAGCTAAGATCTTTACTACTTTAGATCCGGTTTCGCAGCAAGCAGCTGAAAATGCTGTCGAACACGAGATAGATTATTTACGTAAAACACATAAGTTGCCTGATCTTGAAGGCGCAATGGTGGTTGTTGACCGCATTAATGGTGAAATTCGTGCTATGGTTGGTGGCTCGCAACCACAATATTCTGGTTTTAATCGAGCGTTAAATGCTCGCCGTTCAATTGGTTCACTAGCTAAACCATCGACTTATCTTACTGCATTAAGTGAGCCGGACCGTTTTCGTTTAAATACTTGGGTACCTGACGAGCCAATCATTATCAAATTTGATAATCAAATATGGGAACCAAGAAATTATGATCGTCGTTTTCGAGGGCAGATTATGTTGATTGATGGTTTGGCTAACTCGTTGAATATTCCGACGGTAAACATTGGCTTGAGTATTGGTTTAGATCAGGTTAGTAAGGTATTAATACGTCTTGGTATGCCAAGTGATTTTATTGAAAAAGTACCGGCAATGTTATTAGGTGCGTTAAACTTAACACCAATGGAAACGGCACAAATGTTTCAAACAATCAGTGGTGGTGGAAATCGAGCATCATTATCAGCATTGCGCTCTGTTATTGATGAAGATGGGAGTGAGCTTTATCAAAGTTATCCATCTGCAGAGCGAGCAGTATCTCCACAGGCAGCTTATCTAACACTTTATGGCATGCAGCAAGTGGTTGAGCGCGGAACATCTCATTTATTAATGAATAAGTTTGCTCAATATCATTTGGCCGGTAAAACTGGAACTACAAATGATTTACGAGATAGTTGGTTTGCCGGTATTGATGGTAAAGAAGTGGCGATTGCTTGGGCTGGTCGTGATAATAATGGTCCTACAAATCTTACTGGCGCAAGTGGTGCATTACATATATATCGTCGTTATTTAGAAAATCAGACTCCATTAGCATTGGATAATCACCCACCAGAAGGAATTATGGAAATGCAAGTGAATGTTGATGGAAGTTTTAATTGTACAGGTAGTGGATATCGTACCTTGCCAGTATGGACAGAGGATCCTAAAGCATTATGTCAACTAGGGGTGCAATCATTGAAGCCGAGTTTGAATTTAAATGAACAGCAAAGCAAAAGTAATGATATACCTGCTTGGGTGAAAGAGATGTTTGAACATCAATAAAATCGAGTAAATCGGCGCTATTACTATGCCAAAAATTGGTGCCCGTTTTTATATTTAAATAAATAATTTATTTTATTTATCAGTTATCGAACGATAGTATCGTTTTTTTTTGAATAATTTAAGTTTAAGTTAAAACTAATTTTTATAGACTGTAATGAAGTTTTATCAATCAATACTGATTGACATAATTTCTAGTTATATAATCAAAAATATTAATGTAGACTAATTTCAAGTCTTCTAACTAGAATTAAGATGATTCTTTTGCAGGCTCATTTTCTATACGCGATTAAATCGGTTGATTATGCCATTCGTTTTAGAATTCTTCAGCGAGATAAGTTGTTATTTTATACAAAGCTATGTACATAAATACTCGAATCCCTGTTTTCAGTGGCTGAACATTTTACAGACCAGAAGGCAGTCTATAAATTCTTTATAATTGTCTCTAATTACCTAATGGATAATTATTGGAGATGCTCCGTTAAAATTATGTAAGAAACATAGTTCATTTTCTGCGGTCTTGGATTTGTATAGACGGACGCAACCTATTGAGTGACGTGATTTAATCTACAGCTACTAAAAGTAGTAGCGTTGTAAAGTTTTATTTACATTTTTGGAAGATATTACATATACCTGCAAATAAGGATACTCGTATCCTTAAACGTTTTATGTTCGACGTAGTAACTTTTCCATTATCTCATTTCAGCTAGATTTCCCATTTCATACCTCTATAAATACTGATATCTAGGCTAGATTAAGGTACAAACTGGGTTCAGGAATTCGTATGCAACTTTACAAACAGTCGTTGGTAGGAAAAAGGGTTTTTGTAGGAAAATGATTAGGCCTTCTAAGGGATAATGGCCTCATCATCAAACAATGAGGAATATAGCTGCGATCATCAGCATCATATAGTTTTTGTCTGTTAGCAAAGATAAGTTCAAATATGCTATAGCGATTAACTATAGTAGACATAGATTCTTTCTGGCCTGAAGAGCAGCTGTAATTTTATGTGTTGGAGTTGCCTGATAATGGAAGCTTATCATCATGATATTTATTTTAATTATATCCCTCAGTGGTATATTGACATAAATAGAGATGTACGACGATGGTATATATAATGCTTTGGAAACCTAATACTTATTAAAAGCATTTTTACTGCTTTAATGGTGCGATCAGCATCTTCATAACTATGGGTAATGGATATAAAGCCGGATTCAAAATTAGAAGATGATAAAGAAATACTTTCGTCTAATATTAAATACAAAAATTGCTTAAATGTTATCAACATCTTATGCAATAATATGTTGATAACATTTAAATTGTTCTAATTTAGTAAAAATAGATAAAGAATATCAATAACATGCTTAACAATGAATGGAATACTCATTTGTTGCGTTTTTTGTAAGCTTTTAACTAGTCGTCTTATTAGTTGTGCTAAATGTTTATGAGTATTTGTTTTAGGGGCTTCAGTTAGGCAAGCAAGAGGGTCTGCGCTACTATCACTAATGGGTTTTTCTTATAGTATACCTGCTTGATAAATTGCTACTATTGGAGCAATTTTTTCCATTACTTATCGTTAGCTAGTAAAAGCGCTGATAGGCAATATTATCGTCAATTATTTTTCCTAAACAGGTTAAATTAGGTTTAACTTGATAATATGATTCTATGTCATCTAAGGCAATCCGAAACCAAGTCATAACATCGTCAATAATTAATAGTGCAGCAAATTGATTGCATAATCTATGCAGCTCAGGTAAGGAATTCATTCTCAGCTAAAATGAAATTCATATCGCCTGTTACTAGCTCTATAATGATAGCAGTAACTTCTTATAGATATTTGGTAAAAGTGCGTAGAACTGAATTTAAATCATTAAATGTATAAGTGATGAAAGTATGTTTAGCAACATGACCAGGGAGACGGCAGGGGAATTGAGTTAATTAATAGTTAAAACAACTGAGTTTGATTTAACTAATAAGCAACTGGTATTATCTATGATAATAACCTTCAAATTTGATAATCTTATCACGCTTTGTATAACCGCGTCTTTAGCCGTATAACACTCATTGTAGTTTCTGTACCTGAGTTTATCATACGAACTATTTCAATAGATGGAATAAATTAACTAATAATCTCTTCCATTTCTATTTCAATGGCGGTCGAAACCTCAAAACTGAGGTCATTTCTGCTGATTTAGTGATTGTTTGATTAATTACAGGATAGCTATGATCTAAAATTATCGATCTCCAAAAACTAACGTAATCAATATATAGTTTGTCATCAACATCAGAAATATAAGAACCGTTAGCACGGTGAATAAATAATGGATATCCGCTAAGACCATTCAATGTGTATCGGTGAATTGACACCGCCAAGAATAAATTTTTTTAGCTTTTGCTAAAGTCTTTCACAGATTCATTCATTAGATAACCCCAAGTATTTCTTCAGTAGAAATTGCTATTATCATAAATAATGGTTAACAGTAAACCAAAATAGAAAATTTAGGGCGATTTTTAAAATTAGTTAATTTAGTTTGGATCTTGAATCAATTGGTTAACTATTAGATAATTAGCCATTGTTTAGTGAAGTGTTAATGCTTCCTGTGTCTATTAATTGGTATATCAGACTGGAGTTAGATATGAGTAATGATATTACATTACCTATACAGTTTACTGATGCTGCAGCGAATAAAGCTAAGACATTAATTGCAAATGAAAAAAATCCCAATTTGCGTTTACGCGTCTATATTACTGGTGGAGGTTGTAGTGGTTTTCAATATGGCTTTACTTTTGATGATAAGATAAATAAAGGTGATTTAACAATCGAAAAGCAAAGCGTTGAGTTAATTGTTGATCCTATGAGTTTGCATTATCTGATTGGTGGTTCTGTTGATTATATTGAAGGATTAGAAGGATCACGGTTTGTAGTAACAAATCCAAATGCAAAAACAACTTGTAGTTGCGGTTCTTCATTTAGTATTGAATCACTTAATTTACTGAGATAAATAATAATTCATACTATTATACGGTAATTTAAATTAGCGAGTTATTAATAGTTCATTTCCAGCTTAGGCTTGGATTAGCTAAATTTGCTAACATGAGTTGCACCATTATACTTGATTAACGAGCTGCGACAGGCAAAAATTCTTCAAAAGAAAGATGAGATTCTTTATTAGCTATATCAGAAATTGCATGTACAATAACAAATGGAATACCAAATTGATAGCATACATGACCAATTATAGAGCCTTCCATTTCAACAGCAATAGCGGTAGGAAAAATTTGGTGAATATAGCTTAGCTCTTTCGTGCTATTAATAAAGCTATCACCAGTACAAATTAAACCGCGAACAGCATATAAATCTAATTTTTATACATTTTTCCGCCAGTTCTATTAATTTTTTATTTGCTTTAAATGTGACTGGACATTGTGCCATTTTGCCTGGTTGGTAACTAAAGTCGGTGATATTGACATCATGATAGCAAACTTCGGTTGAAACAACGATATCCCAAACCTATAAAGTAGATACTAATCCACCTGCGGATCAGGTGTTAATAATAAATTCAGGCGCAAAATGTTCTATTAGTAATGTTATTCCTAGTGCCGAAGAAACTTTACCAATTCCTGATTTTAATAATGCGATATCAAGATTATCAAACTTTCCTAAGTAAATCTTGTAGTCACCTAGTGACAATGCCAATTGGGCATTTATTTGCTTACGTAATAATGCGACTTCTTGCTCCATTGCACCTATTATCGCAACTTTTATTATGTCATACTCATAGTTGATTAATTAGATATGTTATTAGAGATCCGTACCATTATAACATTGAAAACAAAAAAAGTTAACTCTATCCATTAGTTAGGGATATTCATCATCAGAATGTGAAATCTCTAAGATTGATTTTAGATAGAATCTAAATTCTATTCGCAAATATACTAATTATAATTTTGATAAAATAATGAAGAACAATTTAATCGTTAATTTGAAAATAAATTTAGAAGGTTTTATTAATTTTGCTCTAATACATCAATTACAGAAAAATACTTAATTTTTTTTAAAAATGACGCTACAGTTCGTAGTTATCTGAATCATTAAGTTAAATGTGCAGAAAATTATATATTTTATTTCAAAGCTATGATCAACTAATTGAAAAAAGTTGTTGCAACTTGTGATTTATCTGAGTGCCTTGATGCGTTTGAAAATTTGATTAAGATGGCATCTTGGATACTATAATGTTAGTGATTCACCTTTTTAATTATTTTTATAAAGCTGCAATTAAGAATTGCTTTTTAATATTACTTAATTAAAAAATTTATTTTAATATAATTAAAGATTATAGATTAACGCTAAATTAATTTTATACAGTTAAAAATAAATCTAATAAGGATTTATATCCTGTTGCTAATTACGTAAAAATCTTTGCTAATTTGAAGGTAATGCTTAGAGGGTTTAAGATGACTCATCAATTATTAAAATTGAATATCACTTATGTAGAAATGAGTTATTAGCAAATCTAGTATTATGATATTTAGATTATGCTATAACGCTTTATAAATCTGTTCTCCATTGGTAAATTTGACGTTATTATCACCAATGTCAGAAAATAAACTTCAATTAGCTGCTTCCAGATTTTCTGAGTAAACAGAAGTAGCTTAAATACCATAAAATGGTTTTTTTCTTCAATCCACACTTCTTTATGCATCAGTTTCCTACCTTAACTATTACAAAACCGATTCAATCGGATTTATCGTTCTTATTGACGTTCAGTATCCTGATAGGGGATCGTAGAATGCAAATAGTTATTCTTATTTTTTCTACAGTTTTTAATCGCTGATAGGATATGCTAAAAACCTTACCAATAAAATATCAAGGGTTTTATCAGCAGCATCACGGATCACTACTAACCATATTTCCTCCAGTAACTCACCCTTAATTTTCAGTTGAATGTCTTGATGAGTAAAGACATTGCATCAGTTATTTTATGCACCAAACAACATTCGTGCTGCGCACTCTGGGATATCTTTGCTATTACACTTCCAAACTAATGCTACCGTCTCCCGTAGAAATTCTGAAAATACGGTTAAGTAACGCACTCGCAGGCAATTAAGAAGTTTGGACCAGTGCGCTTTTAACTCTTGATAAACCATCTTTAATCCCAGCAACTTCTTATATCCATGCTTAGCGTTACCAATAATAAACAACAGGTAAAGGTAATCAACTTTCCTGACATTAGAGTATATGTCATCGGGCAAGAAATAAAGGTTAGGCATATCGCTTAAGTCATTCATGTATCATTGCCTATTCTCTTCAAATCACTTCTGTTTCAGTTTTGTAATGAGTACTGACAAAGAAAGATCATGTACTTTTTTATAAAAAAGTTCCCACAGAGCTTTCGTAAAAATCTTCGCTAAATAATACCTTCTTCTTTACATGTATAGGAATAATAGCAACTCTTCGATGTTTTTATGCTATTCGGATAAGATATTAGTAATAAGTTGCTGAAGGATATTCTCTTACCGCTGGGATCTCTTGACATTAAGTACTTTAATTTCAGCATCGCCAATAGCACTTTATATGGTTTACTGTGACATATAACCGTTATGGACGATGGATGATATTTGTAGATAAGTTGATGTTGATCATCTCATAGCAGCATAGCTTCGAGCACAGCCTCAATAGCGGTGTTATTAGATTCCTAATAGCATTATAGATGAGTTTATGCAAATGGATTAGAAGTGATATATGATTTCAGAAATACCTTTAGAGTAGAATTTTTCTAGTATATCATCTTCCTGATATTGAAATCATTTACTATGTCAATAAGTAGGATACGAAAAAATCTTAAAAACTCCATACACTTAGAAATGAGTATAACTTGTTTTAAAAATTTTCTTCAGGATAGATAATTCAGTAAAATAAAACGACCATATACTATGGAGAATCTACTAAAGCATCCTTTTAATCAGTTAATATGATTGTTCATATTTTAAAATATGAAATTCTTTACCAATAAGTCTATGGTTATCTAACCTTATTAGGCGATGGTGACTAATTTTATGTTCAGTGGAAAAGGTTTTGCGCTATTTTCTTCTATCCGATCTAAGGATTATCTTTTTATTAATGATCAACTCAAGAAAACAGCTAATATACTCTGCATTAAAGTCTTCAATAATCTCATTTCTCACATAACCTTATTAATTAAGACCGAATAATTCGTTTTTTTATTTTATCTCCTTTTCTCTCGCCTTTTCTACTTTTCCTATCTGGAATATAAAGCTTCTATTTAAAAGATTTAGGGAAAATGTTTCGTCGATTTCAACAATAGCACTTAGTGCACTTTATGTTAGCTGTCGATGCTGAATTAAGAAAGAGGCAGTAATGGCATTTAAACGTTGTTTTAAAATCAATGTCTGTTTCTTTTACTGACTCCCGCGTAAAGTCAATCTATTCAACGTACATTAAAAATAACTAAAACATTTATCATTCTGATCTAGTTTTTGCTATATTATCTCTAATAATATTTTAAATATTTCCTAGAATTCGGTGATTTTAAGATGATATCCCTGTAACCCTAATGAACTTGGTTTTCCAAGCAGAAACATGCACATTGTGACAATGTGAGGAGAATAAAGTGGAGTGAGTTGCTTCAATGTTAAATTGACATTATTTGACAGATAATCAACTGCTAACTAATGAGGTGCACCGTTATGCTGGGTATCGGTAAAGTAGAGAGTTTATCTGATCTGTATGATTCTTTACTTTTCATAGTCATTGTTATAGCAATGATCATTCTTATAGAATAAGAGATTTTTATCAACAATATTGCTAATGATAGGCGAAATAGATAGAAAATGTAATTCGTATGACTAAAAAAGGTATTGCTAAAAGATTACCTTCAATATTATTTATTGTACATCTGAACGTGTCAGATGTGATAGCGTTTTATATTCTCGGTACAACTAATTCTGCCAACCAGCGTACCGACATGAAAACGTTGGAAAATGCTGATAAGCCTTGATTTGATTTTCGAAAAATACGCTTAGAAGCGAACTTCTCGTATTTCAGTGCCGTGTAGCCACTTCATGATACCTCTTATCCAACCAATATGAGGATATCGATAGAAGCGCGAGCTACAAATCTACAGTTAATTTAATACTCTCTATTATTTGGTACGTCCGTGTTATCAGCAGCTTAAGATCCTATGCTAAAGCAATCAACTATAATAACTTTGAGCCGCTATCTGCACGTTATATACCTATTTCTGGCAAAAGTTAACCGGGAAAGTGGTTCTTTTGTACTTATCTTTCAATTAGGCATTCTGTAATTGGTATCATAGGGATTAGGCGCACGTTAAGTGTTATGCGTTTATTATGATAATAGTGAAATTAATTAACTTAATCATAACAGCATTACGACGATGTTTAATAGTTTTAGTAGAGGAATTACGCTTCTGAAATAAGCGTACGGCGGGTTATGGCTATTGTGATACAATTAAGAATTTTAAAAATATGCGCGCACGGGGCATGATTAAGGAGTTTATCTCCATTTCGATCTGTAATATTTGGACGCTTCTTCCGTCTGCAGCTGATTGAGGCGTTAATAGAATCGGTGAATAGATATGGAATCGTTGACTGATTATTGGTGCTGGCTCTGTTTGGTTTCACTGCTTTAATCCTCTTAAACAACACGAAAGAAACGTATTAGTCTTGAAAATTAAAATTGAATTAACACACTCTGCATACCTAATGCTAGCTATTGACCTTTGAGAAGGAAAGCACCGATGAGTATTTAGTTTCCTAAAAATTGTTATTTCCATATGAACATTATGGAGACGGTTAATAAGATAATAAGTAGGACGTTATGGTAGTGATGCACTATATTTTATGACCCAGACTAATGTATCTGCCTGGGAGGCAATACTCTGTTTATAGATCGGATAAAAATCAAGTTATCAGGAATCAACATTGTACAGCAGAAGCATTAGGCGCTGGAGATGATTAGCAAAATTTAGCTGCCATGGCAAATTTTATAATTTAGATGGGAAATTTATTGGATCAGTCTATATAAAGAGGTTGGTTGGGTACTAGCAACCATTTTATGGTATATCCACTGCAATATCGCGGCAGCCTGCAGAGGTATAAATTCAGCAATAAGATCGGGTGATATAAAGGTATGGTGGGTGATATTTATTGACTATGATATTTAAAATAGCCTGGCATATTTAAAAGTAGCATGAGGATCTGGAGGAGGATCAACAGCAGCTTTACTTACAGCTATATCAATACTTAAAGGTATTGCTAGAATTAAATATGATAGTCAATATTTTAAAATTAACGGTGAAGATATGCTCACCCTAACTACTACGTCAATCTGGACGCTTAGACTGAAAAATTTGAAGAATAATAAAAGACCATATTTATTATATTTTTAATATCCTTACTCGTTAGACAGTAGTGAATATTCATTCAAATCAGATTAAACTATTTCAAGGTTAGTGATGTCAAGGTAGTTAAACCGCTTAACTAAAAATATTAATAGCTGAGACAGCCTGTTTATTGCCACCATACTTGGTTAATATAGAAAGATATCGATAATATCAATTTATCGGATTATCAGTAATTGCAAAGCTACTTTCGTCAGTTTTTTTAGGCTAGATGTAATCCTCCGAAGGCTATCTATTAGGCATATGTTTTCTTTATGGATGAGAGGTTTTCCAGTAAACCAGAGTAAATTAGATGTATTAACGGTAGTAATATTTAAGGCTATTTACAGATAAGCATTAATCAGACGTAACAAGGATAAGTTGCATGGTGATTAAAAATGCTCAGTATCGTAAGAGATTGCTGAGGTGCCCTTTGCTAGGCAAAGGGACTTATTTCTTGTTATAGGTTTAAATATACTCTGATTGAAACTAGTTCTTTTCTGCAGAAAATATCAGTAATAATTTACTAGGTGATAACCCGATATTGGCAGTTAAGCGGTAGACTATCGTATAGTCCCAATATGGAGCCTAAGCGTCTGGTCTAGATACTTTTGCATCTAGAGTAGCAGTATCGTCGTTTATATTTCACTATGATGTCCAGTTAGATTACTAGGCAACAATCGCACGTCCTGATGGAATAAAGATTGGCGTTAGAAATCCCCAGTACAGAAAAAGAGGGTAAATATAATTCGCACAACACCTCGGTTATTAAACAATTGTTGAAATGATACTTCAGATAAACCAATTGACATGCATATTATTTTGAGGGGGGTCATTATGGTTAATTCCCAGTCCTATTCAACCTGAAAAAAGATATCCGCGCTTGGTGGGGGAAGCGCCTCTTAGAAATAGTAGCAAAACTTATACCCAGGATTGATTTATAATATGGAACTAATGCTGTTCATTAGTAACAATATTAATCGTTTTAATAATATTAATGCTACTATGGTGGCCATAGCTAGAAGTGCAATCGCAACCCGTACTTCGACTTAACTTTAGGTTGACATATAGCGTCGGTAACTACATCAAACTGTCTCTTTGTATTTCAGTAAAAATTTTTGCAGTGGTAAAAACATCATAGCGCAATAAATATAGATTAAGTTATTTGAATTTGCTGAATAGACGAAGTTAATTGTTACATCCGGCTTAACAAATGGTAAACAGTAATCTATATATAGTATGGCGACAGTATCGGAGATGGTCATCTGTTCTTTTAGGTAGAAAAGAATGCCAGTAATATGGATAAATCGATGAGTAATTCTATAAACCTATCTAAGATAGGTAGAGTTCCTAGGCCTTAGTAATTTAAATCAACGATATTACATCAGAATTAGACTGCGCGTTATAAGGTGTTATTGACTATACAGAAGAACTTTATGTTAGGTAAGCTTCTTTTCCGCGATATGCATGTAATGTCCTTCATTCGTCTGATACCGGGAGTAAAGGTATAAGTGTTGGCCAATTTCGCATATGCTTTGGCTACCGCTGATAAGGATGTATTAGATAATGAGTATAAAAATATTTTTAATCATTAATTGAGAAGATGAAAAGTTAAGTATTGCACCAGTCAAGATTTATCGATGAGTCTTAGTGAAGTACCAAGAGTAGAGATTAGGGCATTTTTAGCTACTTACGGTACTCTATTCTTTACGTAGATGCGACTAATGATTGGGTTAAATAGCCAATCTAATAAAGAATATTGGTAGGAATCAATTCTATTATATAAAGGATTTTCCTTATAGAAGTTGCTATAGAAAAGAAAGCAATCATTTAGATTAAAGAGATTTTTTTTACTTCCTGCCAATATAAATCTATATTTTATTCATTATTAGTTAGCTCTGTGATAATCTATCGAATTATATCAATTTATACATTGAAGCAACTCACTCCACTTTATCCTCCTCACATTGTCACAATGTGCATGTTTCTGCTTGGAAAACCAAGTTCATTAGGGTTACAGGGATATCATCGTAAAATCCCCGAATTCTAGGAAATATTAAAATATTATTAGAAATCCTATAGCAAAACTAGATCAGAATAATAAATGTTTTAGTTATTTTCGATGTATTTTGAATAGATTGACTTTACGCGGGAGTCAGTAAAAGAAGCACACATTGTTTTAAACAACGTTTATATGCCATTACTGCCTCTTTCTTGATTTAGGATCGACAGCTAACATAAGGTGAACTAAGTACTATTGTTGAAATCGACGAAAGTATTTTTCTTTAAATCCTTAAAATGAAAGCGTTATATTACACATAGGAAATATAGAAATGCGCTAGAGTAGAAGATAAAAAAAGAAGAAATCCCCTTTTTAATTAGCAAAGATTAAAGGATCATGTATGTAATAAAACTCTTAAAGAGTTTAATGTAAGAGCATCTCTGATTTGCCGTTTATTGAGTTAATCATCGATAAGAGTTCATCCTTTGTTCAGATGAGCAAATAGTATGAAACGTTTGCTAATAAGCATGAAATTAGTCACTATCGCCTAATAAGGTTGGATAGTCAGAGGACTATTGGTAAAGAATTTCACATTCAAAATATGAACAGTTATATTAGCTGATTATAAGGATGTTTGAGTAGATTCTATATTGTAAGATCATTTATTTATTGAATTATCTGACATTGAAAATATAGTTTGAAACAATAACAATGAAAATATAGACGTGCTACACATTGCTCTGCGAGTAAAGCGATAACTTATTTACAAACATAAGCAAACCATCATCAAAACTTTGTTTTCGCCCTTTAGTAATACTAAGTTTTAGTATTCCATAACGCTTAGAAAAGTAGATAGAACTTCTTTTTGCATGAAGAAAAGCTATAATTTTATATGTTGTAGTTGCCTGATAATGGAGCCTCATCATTATGATATTTTTTCTCAATTATTATTTTAAGTAGTCATTTCACCATAAATATAGCAGTCCAATAAAAATTTATGTAATGATTCTGGATAAATAATAGTAAATAGAAATCCTATAGTACTAATAATTTTATTAAAGATTAGCTAAAATTTATGTTAAAAGTTTAATGGCGCTTTATTAGAAGATGAAAGTGATAATTATCCTATTTTATAGGATAAGAAGTTTTGCCTATAAATATGTATTTATGCATCTGGAAGCTGAATAATTAGAATTATAAGGTTATTGAATTATTTGTGATTTACTAAATTTTTATCGATATTAAATAATATTATTCACTAATTTTTACTTAATTTTATTAAAATAAATATCACAAAGAATATTTCATTGAAATACCTATACTTAATAGGTTATCAACTAAATAATATTTATCTCATAATGAGGGCATTGAAGAAATTCGCACTACTGATAAGATAAGAAAATATATTAGAATTTTTTTATTTAGTTAGCATTAAATAATGCTATATTAGTGGTATGACAGATTATTTTTATTATCAGAAAAATAGAAATTTACGGTAAAATTAAATAGTGAAATAAGCATTGTTTGAATATATAAATCATAAATCACAGTAAGCAATACTTAAGGCTAAGTATTTTTAATTAAATATAGATTTACAACTTGTTAAGTAAAACATTTTAAATTTAAAGACAATCGTAATATATATTATATAATATTTATATATTTAAACTGGTTTTGATAAAATTTTTTAGAAATTAGACAAGAATTTAATTATAAAATAATTTAAAAAAATAAAATTTTTATTAATTTTGTTATGTTTTGATTTTATCAATATTATATAAAAATTATAATGATTCATTTTATATTTAGGAATTTATTTCTATTTATAGCCTTTAAAAAAATAAATACCCATTATGGGGTATATAATTTATACTAATAAATTTAGTATGTGATACTATCTTCGTTTTTATTAAGAAAACGAAGATAGTGAATCTAATTTCTTATAATTTATGAGATTGCAGTTTTTTAATAAACTAATAAATTTTATATTTTTACTAAAATAGTGCAATTTTTTAAAATAGCGTAAAGTTAAATCTGTTAAGCTAACAATAATAGCTTAAAGCCTTGATGTTTAGGGTTAAGGTGGTTTATTTTCAAGAAAAGAAAATTTTTAATAGTAATTTACCAAGGAAAAGTGAGCAAAAGATTGAGTGATAGGCTTGATCGGCTGCTAATTTTTTCGTAATTTTGATATCTTGTGGTAGTTGTTAATAACAACAACTCATTCCGGAACTTCAACGTGCCGTTAAAACTACTAGATTAGAATATTATTTAATCTGAAATGGCAGTGCGCTAAAATCATTGCCGGTATCGCAGGCAGTCAATATTGATATCACCGAACAAGCCTTGTTTGGTTTTCACTACCAAACCTGAAGCTAATAGCATCGTTTACGCATGCTAGCCGGTCCCCATACCAATAAATATCTTAGTAGAGCTGAATATATGTTCTATTACAGCTAAAACTATAGAAATTATTTACTTCCTGTTATTGAGTTTTAACTAAATTAGTAGAAGTCAAATATTGATGTCATCTTAATTTTGTTAATTTGGATAGTGGTGTGAGTATTATTTACGTCATCTTAAACTGTTAGTTACTGATGATTAAATATTATTAACTGCTTTTGTCAGGCACTATAATATCAATATTTATTTGGTCGATAAAAGTGCAAATTGGCTTAAATTTGTTAATTTATCAAGTAATGATAGTGATCTTATCATTTTATTGAGAATGTTAAATTGACATTTGATCTGTGAAATTTTATTCAATTAAATTCCTAAATTAATAAAAAATTCTTGCTTAAGTGTTGCGTTAGTGTTAACGCTTGACCGCAAGATAGGGTTTTTGATCTATTTTTTAGAATAGAAAATTTACCTATACCTACATTGCATGTCATGTTAATTCTATTGTTGGTATCGAAGAGGTGTTGCTGAATTGGTAGTGCAAAGACGTTATAACTCTAATTTAAGTTAATTAACTAGAGTTGGGTTGAGCTTTATCAAACTGATCTTAAGGTTAATATAGATTGTTAACTTTTGGAACAAATAGACTTTAACAAAATCTTATTAGTCCTACATTACATACGCCGATACCTGATGATCATAAGGCCACGTATTATCAAATTTAAGGCAGAATTTGGTTGTTTATATTTTTTACAACCCAGCGATCTTAGTAAAAGATAGTAAACAATTACTTATAGCCAGTTATCAACTTATGAGTGTCAGGATATTAGATATGTTCTCGCATACTAGTGATATAGAGTCTATGGCACTTTTTTGTTATGATTTAAGTAAATAGGCAAGGAAAGATTATGGTTGCAATTAGAAGCATTCATTTGACATCTACGAGAGAATTTACCATTGACAAATGGGTTGCTAATCTCAAACTTACCAACAATGATTCAGAAAAAAAGTTAATTGAACTTTGGCATTACTGCTATAGAAAAGTTCAGCAATATGAAAATTGTCAATTATTGCTTTGGCGTGGTATTGAGATGGGAGAAATCTTATCAACATTAAGTATGGATCTTGATAGTCTGCGTGCAGCAATGCTATTTCCCTTAGTTGAAGCTAAAATCCTCACTGAGGAAATTATTAATATTGAGTTCGGTAAATCGCTTCATGCATTGCTTAAAGGTCTAATGGAAATAGATGCTATTCGCCAATTAAACGCTAGGAAATTAGGCGAAAAGAGTTCTACCCAGGTAGATATTATTCGCCAGACATTCCTGGCCATGATGGAAGATTTTCGTTGTGTAGTGATTAAGATAGCAGAACGTATTGCTTATTTGCGTGAGGTAAGAGAACGCTCTGAAGATGAAAGAGTTTTAGCTGCAAAAGAGTGCATAAATATATACGCTCCTTTAGCTAATCGTTTAGGCATTGGTCAATTAAAATGGGAATTAGAAGATTTCTGTTTTCATTATTTATATCCGTATGAATATAAACAGATTGCTGAATTACTTCATGAACGTCGTATTGATCGTGAACGATATATTGATGATTTTGTTTTGTCACTAGAACATTTTATGTTACAGAAAAACATTACAGCAGAAATTTATGGCCGCCCAAAGCATATATATAGCATCTGGCGGAAAATGCAAAAGAAATACCTGGCTTTTGATGAGATTTTTGATGTTCACGCCGTTCGTATTATCGTTGAACGTTTACAAGACTGCTACCTTGCATTAAGTATTGTGCATACTAATTTTTGTCATTTACCTGACGAGTTTGATGATTATATTGCTAATCCTAAACCAAATGGCTATCAATCCATTCATGTTGTGGTATTAGGGCCGAATAGTAAAACAATTGAAATACAAATTCGAACTCAACAAATGCATGAAGATGCTGAATTAGGTATCGCTGCCCATTGGAAATATAAAGAAGGAGCAGTAATAACAGGCAAAAGCAATAGCTATGAAAATCATATTATATGGTTAAGAAAATTAATAGATTGGCAGGAAAAGATGCTTTTTTCAGGGAAAATGATTGATGAAGTTCGTAATGAAGTTTAATGAGATTTATGTTTATTTCTAGTCTATAGAATTTCAAAGATACTGGCAGGTGCATTCTGTCTGATTGATTTCTTAGATTATCGCAATAATATAGAGATGATATCCTATGAAAAGTCTACCCTACAGGTAAAAAATAAAGCAGATCTTTATCTGTAATACCTTGCATAAATTTATTTATAATGATGCTAGGTAGCTGATAGGCACCGCTGTTAAAAGGGAGTTCAAAGTCATGCTAAGCGGCAACAAGCTTAAGCCATCCTTGTCAATAGACGGCTATATTCATCGAATGTAACGGTTATTGCCATAATAAACCATATAAACTGCTATTGGCGATGTTGAGATTAAAGTTCCTAAAGTCAGGGACTTGTAGCGGAAATAGAATATTCTTCAATAAGTTATTATTAACGACTTCCCAATAGCGCGCAAAAGCGGTGACGAGAATTCTACCGTAACTTTTCTACAGATATGTGCACCGGTGATTTAATAAAGATATAAGGGGGTGTTTCTTGATTAAATACATTGCCTATATAGTATTAGAGCAGGCTGAAACAGCAATAGATTGAAGAGCATAGATTCTTGCTTAGAAAAGCAAGAGTCGGCCCAGGGATTTGATATGTTGACATTGGTCTAGATAATATCTAATTTAAGGATGTAGAAGAAATTTACGAAGTAGGATAGCAGATGACCGTCATGCACCAGATTTGATAATAACTCATGAAAGATATAGATTAATAGTATTAATTTTTTTACCATTGACTAAAATCTAACTTTTACTGAGGAAAATTTAATGTCAAAAATTATTAAAGTCATCGGGCGTGAAATCATTGACTCTCGTGGTAATCCTACTGTTGAAGCAGAGGTTCATTTAGAAGGGAAATTTATAGGTTTAGCAGCGGCACCATCTGGTGCATCTACCGGTTCACGAGAAGCATTGGAACTACGTGATGGTGATAAAGATCGCTTTTTAGGTAAGGGCGTTTTAAAGGCAGTTGCAGCAGTGAATGGCCAAATTGCTAATGCATTGATAGATCAAGATGCTAAAAATCAAGTTAATATCGATAAAATCATGACCGAATTAGACGGTACAGAAAATAAATCTAAATTCGGTGCTAATGCAATTTTAGCTGTTTCACTAGCTAATGCAAAAGCAGCTGCAGCTGCAAAAGGCATTCCTTTATATGAGCATATTGCTGAATTAAATGGTACACCAGGTAAATTTTCTATGCCATTACCGATGATGAATCTTATTAATGGTGGCGAACATGCTGATAATAATATCGATATTCAAGAATTTATGATCCAGCCAGTAGGTGCAAAAAGCTTGAAAGAAGCAGTTCGTATGGGATCAGAAATTTTTCATCACTTAGCAAAAGTGTTAAAAGCTAAAGGTATGAATACGTCGGTGGGAGATGAAGGCGGTTATGCTCCAAATTTAGAATCTAGTTCTGCAGCTTTATCTGCAATTAAAGATGCCGTTGAAGCAGCGGGTTATGCGTTAGGTAAGGATATTACTTTAGCAATAGATTGTGCTGCCTCAGAATTCTACAATCGGGAAACGGGTAATTATCATCTGAAAGGTGAAGGTAAAACTTTTACTTCACAAGAATTTACTCATTATTTAGAAGAATTAACTAAAAAATACCCTATCATTTCTATTGAAGATGGACTCAATGAGTCAGATTGGGATGGTTTTGCCTATCAGACTAAAGTATTAGGAGATAAAATTCAGTTAGTCGGTGATGATTTATTTATTACCAATACCAAGATTTTTCGAGAAGGTATCGAAAAAGGTATTGCTAATTCTATTTTAATTAAATTTAACCAGATTGGTACCTTAACTGAAACTTTTGCTGCAATTAAGATGGCTAAAGATATGGGTTACACTACGATTATCTCACATCGCTCAGGTGAAACTGAGGATGCTACAATTGCAGATTTAGCTGTAGGAACAGCAGCTGGTCAAATCAAAACAGGTTCAATTAGCCGTTCTGATCGGGTAGCTAAATATAATCAATTAATCCGTATTGAAGAATTATTAGGTGAAAAAGCGCCTTTTAATGCTATAAAAGAAGTAAAGACTAAACTTAAATTTGCATTTATTGATTAATTATATATTAAAGGTGAAAGACTTTATGTTATCTTGCTTTTTAGTAAAAATATTTCAACTTCGTTTATGTTTTTTATAGCTTAAAAAGATTAAAAGCTTATTAATGTTATTAATTTATTTATTAAAGTTGCCGGTTAAGATTAGTGATCTTGAATAAGTTATCCTTATTTATATTAATAGAGTTTTAAAAATAGCTGTAGGTAATCCTTTTTGTTGATTTATTTCATGAAAAATGTCAACAACAGAGAAATATATACCATGAAAAATCTATTCTACAGGGATCTATGAAATAAGATATTATTCTCCAATTATCATTGGATAAACTCATATGTAAGGCCATTAGTATGCTGATAGGTGCAGCTGTTGAGATAAAGCTCGAAACCATTGTTTGTGATAACAAACTGAATGCGGCTTGTAGAGGGTGTAAACCCGAAATCCCTAACGGTTATTTGCTATATATAACCTATAAAACAGATGTTAAGATGTTAATATTAAAGTACTTAAAGTTAAGGGATTACGGCTGCAACAGAGTATAGTTCAACAGCTCCATGCTACCGTCTTATTTGAAACCTGAAAAATACTCTCGAAGAGTTATTAAGATCCATGTAACTGCGAGTTATAGCACCGCTGATTTTCACTAAATTCTGGGAAGTTCTCATCGAGAACTGCATCATCTTTCTATCAGGGAGCGCCACCATTAACAGATTGAAACAACAATGCCTTGAAAAGCATTAGTAATAGTATCCTGCGTGATTTACTAATACGCATTACGTTTATTTCTGCGCCGATGACAATATTACCGTCTTCTCAGAAGACGGTAATCGTTTTTGCCTAGCAGTTATTATTGGCAGTACTGCGCATGGACGCAAGAAGCTCGTTGCGCTTAAAATGCTTATCAAGAGTTAGAAATGAACTGTGGGCTGAACTTTTCAATGACCTATTTAGAGGATGGTTTAACTATATTTACTATTGGCTTGCTATGAGAGGCGATACTTAGTTTTTTTGGAATGAAATGGCAAGGATATTCCAGGACATATGGCATCAATGCCATTAACTACATAAAATAGCTAATGTTCTGACTTCACTTTAAAAAAAGCATGTAATTAAAAGTTAAAGCTTGAGATATAGGATCTCTAACTAATAAGAGAGCTTGATACTGTTAATAATCTATTGATATTTTGTTGGCAAAGTTTTTAGCAAAGTATCATCCTGTAGCAATGAATAAACTGGGGAGAAATCGAGAAGAACTGGTGTCATCCTATATCTCTTCATATCAGCGCAGTGAATATTAAGAAGAATAAAAATCTGATTGAGCCTGATTTTGTAACAGTGTGAGGCTATGAAGCCGATGTATGGAGCACTGTAGTTCAAGAAAACACCCTTTCAATGAAATTTAAGTTATTCCTCATCTACTCAGACGGACTTAGATCGGTTAAAGGGGATTTGACTTGTTTTATGCTAGTGGTAACAATGTTAAATTTAAGAATATAGAATAGATTTATAAAGCATCAGACTGAAATATAATCTGATCGCTATATTATATTTGCTAATAACTATCCTGAATTTTTAAATAAACTATTTTTGTATAGAAAAAATTTTTACGCATGAATGCTTACCGTTTAATTGGATATTATTATGTTGCATAAGTAATTATCACTACATTGATAATAATGGTTTTTAAAATAATATTTTTCCTTCATAAGGGTTTATTGGTCAAAATTTAAGTTAATTTTATATAAATAAGGCAGATTAATATCTGCCTTTATTAAGTGCTTAAATTTAATATTAGCTTGGCGAAAAGTATAAGATATTGCTCATTTGTAAAAAGGTAATGTTGTTGTGTAGCATTAAGAGAATTTTCTATTGTTTATAAAAAATTTTTTTGATAAAAAGATTAAGTTTATCAAGATTTATTAGATTATTAATGAGTTATTAATGAGTAAAGAAATTTTTCTATCGTAAGTTAAATGAATGCTTCTACTTATTGTGCTGGTGATTTTAAACTTTTATTTATTTTAATGTTTTTTCTGCTAGAATTTCTAGCTTACTGTGATAAGCAGTATTTTAACAATATCTGTTTTATCAGATTCTAACTGATCTATTTAATTAGGATCAAGAATTCATGCTTTAATACCAATAGTGCTTTATAGATTAGCCTGTTTATTAGGTTATGTTGGCAAAGGTTATTGCTTTTTTTACAGAGTAATTTATAATTACATCTGTATTTTAATTGTTATAGTTTTACATAATCTTCTCCAGGCTAGAAAATTCAATAAATAAAACAGACTCTACACTAGGAGTCTACTCAGGCATTTTTTAATCGACTTGATATAACTTTTCCATATATAAAATATAAAATTCTTTATATATAAATCCTTAGTTATCAGGCTTATCAGCCTGATGGTAACTAATTTCATGCTCGCTGGTAAAGATTTCGTATTATTTACCTCAATCCGAATAGAGTATTGACACTGATTGATTATTAGATTAAGAAAACGACTAATACATAATGGATTAAACTCTCCAATAATCTCATAACTCACATATAACTCTATCAATCTGAGACGATTAAAACCGAAGGACTCCTTCTTTCCCTTTATTTCCTCCGTTTCTAACGTTTTCTAGCTTTCTTATCTGGAATATACGCTTCTCTTTAATAGAGGCATGGAAAAATATTTTTCGCCGGTTTCAACAATACACTCAGTGTATTTATATTGACTGCTACCGATAAAGCAAGGAAAAAACAATTATATCTCCATATATAAAGGTATAATGTTCATTATTTAAATAATACTTTACATTTTTAATGTAAGTTTTTGCTTAATCTTATATATGTTTGTCGTACTAACTTCTGCTTAAATCTTTTGTAAATTTATTCTATATTCTTAAATTTAACATTGCTTACTACTAGACTCAAACATGTAAATCCTCTTATTCGATTAAAGCTTTTCTAAGCAGACGAAAATAGATTCAATACTATTGAAGTGGTTGTTTTAGTTAAATTCTTTGCGTATCAGCTTGATAGGCTTACATCACAAAAGTTTATTAAATTGGATTGATAGTCTTTATTGACGCTCAGTTGGCTGACAAAAAGTCGTAAATGCCAGCTGTTCTTTTTTTCGCTCTTTTTTAACTTTTTCATCGCTGTAGGATACGCTGAAATACTTTTCAATAAAAGATCAGATGATTTGTTAACGACATAGCGATTTTCTCTTAGCTAAATTTCCCGCAGGCTAACCTCTTAAATTCCATTGTATGTCTTTTTGGAATGAAGCTAATACGTCAGTTATTTATGAATCTAACAGCGTTAGTGCTTTGGCGCTCAGGAATGTTTTTGCCATTCTATTTCAAAAACTAAGGGCATCTCATCTAGTAGAAAACATAGCCCGAGAGATACGGTGCGATTACAAGCTATTGAGAAGTTTGATCCAATTCGCTTCTGATTTTTTATAAGGATTTTTTACCGCAACCTATATCTCCTTACAGCCATATGTAGTTCCGCCATAATAACTAAGTAGTCAAAGGCAATCAGCTTGATTGACAGAACGGCATGCGCCATCGCTCAAGAAATAAACTTAACGTGTATCGCTTAAATTATACAGTCGTCATTGCCTATATACTCTTCAAGCTATTCTTATTTCAGTCTGATTATGGTATTTGACGAGATATGACTATATACTTTTTATCAAAAAATAGATCAAGGATTAATGAAATCATCTGTGGTTATCCGTAAAATAGCCATAGTAGAATTTTTCAATAACTTTTACGATTCAGATGAGGAGTAGGAATGATCTGTTTAAGCGTATTCTATTGCTGTCGCAATCCCTATACTTTAGATACTTTAATTTTAATATGTCAATACCCGTTTTATAAGTTAAATGCATTAAATAATGGTTACGGATTACGGGTTGACGCCTGTCGACAAAAGCTGTGTTCAGCATGTTATCGCGCACATACATGGCTTTAGTCGAGTTCAGTATTAAGAGCGATGCTATCAGTTTCTTAGTAGGATTATAAATGCGTTCATCAAAGAGATGAGAATAATATCTCGTCTTACAGATATATCTAGGGTAGATGTTTATAACATATTATCCTATATTATAGATATAATTCATGAAATTAATTAGCAAGGGGTACATGTTGCCATTTCTAAAACTTCATACAATATAAATAAGCATAACTTCTTTCCTACAATGGGCAAGCCATCATTATTAAAATGTTTCGCTCTAAATTTATATCATCAAATAGCCATACTCCACTGAATATAGCTTTGCGACGAGGTTTATATAATGACCCGGAACCAAAGAAACATTTATTAACATTATATATACAATATTTGAGTACAGATCAAGATTATACGTTGATAAATCAATATTTTGATATAGTTTTAAGCTAAAAATCTAACTTATTTTAAGGAAAATTCATGGTCATCATATAAATTAGTCAGGGGATAATAGTAACTTAAATTAATAATTATGACGAATAAGAAAAAATTCTATAAACGATAAGGCCAAAAACTAGGAAAATAAAATAGCGATTAATACAGTACATTAATACAATTTAATTCTCTAAATGCAAGTTCTAAACGTTCAATCATAGAAATCTGACCAGCTCGTAGCCAAATACGAGGATCATAATACTTTTTATTAGGCTTATCTTCACCTTCTGGATTACCCAATTGGCTTTTTAGATAACCTTCATTTTTCTTATAATAATTTAAAATTCCTTGCCAAGTCGCCCATTGAGTATCAGTATCAATATTCATTTTCACTACACCATAACTAACTGCTTCTTTAATCTCCTCAGAAGTAGAGCCTGAGCCTCCATGAAAAACAAAATTTAGATTATTTATCGTTGGCAAATTAAATTTTTTCGCAATGTATTCTTGTGAGTTCTTAAGAATTTTTGGTATTAATTGAACGTTGCCTTTCTTATAAACACCATGTACATTACCAAAAGATGCTGCAATAGTGAATCTATGACTAATTTTACTTAATTGTTCATAGGCATAAGCGACATCTTCAGGCTGTGTATAAAGTGATGAACTATCTAAGCTAGTGTTATCGATACCATCTTCCTCACCACCAGTACAACCTAATTCAATTTCTAATGTCATACCCATTTTGCTTATCCGTTGCAAATATTGAGAGCAAATTTCAATATTTTTTGCTAATGGCTCTTCAGATAAATCGATCATATGGGATGAAAACAGTGGCTTACTAGTGGTTTTATAGTGCTCTTCACCTGCATCTAGTAGTCCATCAATCCAAGGTAGTAATTTATGTGTGCAATGATCTGTGTGTAAGATTACAGCAACACCGTAATGCTTTGCTATTTGATGAACATGATGAGCACCTAATATTGTCCCTAAAATAGCAGCTTGCGTGCCTTTTGTTTTTAGACCTTTACCAGCAATGAACGAACCACCACTGTTAGAAAATTGAATAATTACCGGAGAACGAACTTTAGCAGCGGTTTCCAAAACAGCATTAATTGAATCTGTACCGATACAATTGACTGCCGGTAACGCAAATTTATGTTCTTTAGCAAAAGCAAAAACTTTTTGCAGATCATCTCCAGTAATAACACCTGGCTTTATAAAATCCTTAGACATGAGATAAAGTCCTATATTGGACAGGCGAATAATATTACCTGTTATTTTTTTAGATATGATTACTGTTTTGCTCGTTCTTCTAAGACTGCAATTGCTGGTAATTTTTTACCTTCTAAAAATTTAAGAAAAGCACCACCTCCAGTAGAAATATAAGAGATTTTATCTGCAATACCAAAAAGATTGATAGCTGCTATCGTATCACCACCACCAGCAATAGAAAAAGCGTCGCTTTCTGCGATTGTTTGTGCTATTACTGCGGTGCTATGACGGAAATTAGGAAACTCAAAAACACCAAGCGGACCATTCCATAAAATTGTTTTTGACTTTTTAATGATATCGGCCAAACGTTCAGTAGTTTTATCAGCTAAGTCTAAAATCTGTTCGTCATCTTTAACATCATTGACAGATTTTATTATTGCTTCTGCCGTTTCAGAAAATTCTGTCGCCACACAAACGTCAGTTGGTATAGAAATATAAGAAGTCGATAATAATTTTTTTGCTTCTGGGATTAAGTTATTTTCATATAAAGATCGGCCAACTTTATGACCTTTAGCAGCAATAAAAGTATTGGCAATACCTCCGCCTAAAATAATCTTATCAGCAATTTTTGCTAAAGAATTTAAAATAGTTAATTTAGTTGAAACTTTTGAACCCCCAACGATTGCAACCATTGGACGAGCGGGATCTTTTAATGCTTTACTTAACGCGTCAATCTCAGCAGATAAAAGTGGCCCTGCACATGCTATAGGTGCAAATTTTGCTACACCATGGGTTGATGCCTGAGTACGGTGCGCGGTACCAAATGCATCCATTACATAGATATCACAAAGCGAAGCGTATTGTTTAGATAAGGTTTCGTCGTTCTTTTTTTCACCCTTATTGAAGCGTACGTTCTCAAGAACTATCAGCTCACCATTATAAACTTCAACCCCATTTAAATAATCTGTTACCAAACAAATAGGATAGTCTAGTTTATCTGCTAAATAGTCTACAATTGGTTTTAATGAAAACTTCTTATTATACTCACCTTCAATTGGGCGACCTAAATGAGATGTTACCATTACCTTTGCGCCTTGTTTTAAAGCAGTTTCAATCGTTGGTAAAGAAGCGTAAATTCGTGCGTCAGAGGTAATTTTTCCATCTTTGACAGGAACGTTTAGATCAGCTCGAATGAATATTTTTTTACCCTTTAGATCTAGATCGCTCATCTTAATTACAGACATGGTAATCCTCTTATTGATTTTTTAAATTATTAATCTCTGTTGCGTATGGAGAAATAATACGGTCATACTATCTGTTAACAGATAAATTTGTTAAAACCAGTAGCAGCCATTGCTAATGTTGTATCAAGCATTCGATTTGCAAAACCCCATTCATTATCACACCAAATTAAAATCTTAATCAGGTGTTGCCCACTAACTCGTGTTTGCGTGCTATCTACAATAGCACTATGTGGGTCATGATTAAAATCGGTTGATACTAACGGCAATTCAGTATAATCAACTATACCATGAAATAAACCGTTTGCTGCCTGTTGCAATATATGGTTAACTTTCGCAACCGTTACTTTAGATCTTACCGTCACATTAAGATCTATTGCCGTTACATTGATAGTTGGTACCCGAATTGATATTACTTCAAAATGATCTTTGAATTTAGGAAATATTCGTGTGATTCCAGCAGCTAATTTGGTATCAACAGGAATAATAGATTGACTAGCAGAACGTGTTCTACGTAAGTCTGTATGATAAGTATCAATAACTGGCTGGTCATTCATTGAGGCATGAATCGTTGTTACTGTACCAAACTCAATATCCAAAGCATCATCTAATATTTTTATCACGGGAATAATACAATTTGTAGTACACGATGCGTTTGATACTAATTGATCACTATTTTTCAAGCTGGTTTCATTAACACCATAGACAATAATTGCATCAAGATCAGTACTCCCCGGATGAGAAAAAAGAACTTTTTTTGCACCACTGGATAAATGCGCATAACCATCGGCCTTTGATCCATAAATACCGGTACAATCGAGTACTATATCAATATCCAATGCTCGCCATGTTAGTTTTTCAATCTCAGATTGATGAGAAAGATGTATATTGTCATTATCTACCACTAATAAATCGTTGTTTAACCGTACATCCCAGGCAAATCGACCATGACTAGAATCATATTTCAATAAATGCGCTATTCCTTCTGAAGCAGCAATTTCATTAATCGCAACAACAGCAATTTGAGATCGGTGATCTGATTCATAAAGCGCTCTTAATATGCTACGCCCTATTCGTCCAAAACCATTAATTGCTACTTTAACTACCATACTATTCCTTCAATATAACAACTAATTTATTAATGTTAAGAATACTGATAATTAGAAATTTTGTACTTAGGATTTTTGTTACAATCATAAAAATGTGATTTATATCAATAAATCTATTAATTTTATAAAAAAAGAAACGTTTTAACTTAATTTAACCGGTACGATCTTGAAAAGAAGATCACAATACAGCAAATCATATTTGCTGTAATAAAAAGAGCGTATCTTATTATATAAGATTGTAATAATACGCTCATATCATTTTAGTCAATTAAGACAATAAAGATTTAGCTTTTGCAATCACATTTTCTACGTTAAAACCAAATGCTTTAAATAAAACTTCTGCCGGTGCTGATTCACCAAAAGTATGCATACCAATAACTGCACCGGTTGTACCAACATATTTATACCAAAAATCTTCAATTCCCGCTTCAATAGCAAGTCGTGCAACTGAAGAAGGTAATACAGATTCACGATAAGTGGCGTTCTGTTTATCAAAAGTATCCGTTGATGGCATAGAAACAACTCGTATTTTATAGCCTTCTGAAGTCAACTTTTCGTAAGCCTTAACCGCTAAACCAACTTCAGAACCAGTTGCAATCAAAATAAGCCTAGGCGTTGTTTTACTATCTTTTAAAACATAACCCCCTTTAATAATATTATTTAACTGTTTAGTATCTCGTGGCTGCTGATCAAGATTTTGACGAGAAAAAATTAATGCACTTGGTCCATTGTTACGTTCAATCGCATATTGCCAGGAAATAGCTGATTCAACTTGATCACAAGGGCGCCAAATACTCATATTAGGCGTCATCCTCAAACTGGCTAATTGCTCAACAGGTTGATGAGTTGGTCCATCCTCCCCTATACCTATAGAATCATGAGTATAGATAAAGATACTTCTAATTTTCATTAATGCAGCCATGCGTACTGCATTAGTCGCATATTCAACAAACATTAAAAAGGTTGAACCATAAGGTATAAAACCGCCATGTAAAGCGATACCATTCATAATAGCCGACATACCAAATTCACGTGCACCGTAGTGAATGTAATTACCTGCTGGAGAATCTTTTATTGACTTAGAAGCTGACCACATAGTTAAATTACTGGGCGCTAAATCAGCAGAGCCGCCTAAAAGCTCAGGTAATACCTTACCGAAAACTTCTAACGTATTTTGTGAGGCTTTACGGCTGGCAATATTGACAGGATTACGTTGCAATTCTGTAATAAAATTATTTGCAATAGCTTGCCAATTAGTCGGTAATTCACCTTTGGTACGACGGATAAACTCATCTGCAAGTTGAGGGAAAGTCTGTTGATATGTAGCAAATTTTTCATACCAGGTAGCTTCTTTTTTTTGACCTATTTCACGAGCATCCCAGGCTTCATAAATATCAGCTGGTATTTCAAAAGGTGGATACGACCAATTTAGTGCGGTGCGAGTTTCTGCAATCTCAGTTTCACCTAAAGGTGAACCATGAGCTTCTTCAGAGCCAGCCTTATGTGGCGAACCATAACCAATTATTGTTTTACAAATTAATAAAGAGGGTTTATCGATAACCTTGCGGGCTTGCTCTATTGCTGATTTGATTTGTTCAGGATCATGTCCATCAATACCATTGATAACATGCCAGTGATAGGCATTAAAACGTTCAACAGTATTATCAGTAAACCAGCCTTCTACTTCACCATCAATTGAAATGCCATTGTCATCATAGAAAACAATCAATTTACCTAATTTTAGTGTTCCTGCCAATGAACAAGCTTCATGTGAGACGCCTTCCATCATGCAACCATCACCCATAAATACATAGGTATAATGATCAACAATAGTATGGTTTGGACGATTAAATTGAGCCGCCAATGTTCGTTCAGCAATAGCAAATCCTACTGCATTTGCAATTCCTTGTCCAAGTGGCCCAGTCGTGGTTTCAATACCTGGCGTATAACCATATTCGGGATGTCCCGGTGTTTTTGAATAAAGTTGACGAAAATTTTTTAATTCTTTGATTGGTAAATCATAACCGCTAAGATGTAGCAAGCTATAAAGTAGCATAGAACCATGACCATTAGATAATATAAAACGGTCACGATCTACCCATTTAGGATTAGCAGGATTATGATTCAAATAGTCACGCCAGAATACTTCAGCAATATCGGCCATTCCCATTGGCGTACCTGGATGCCCTGATTTTGCTTTCTGTACTGCATCCATACTGAGGAAACGGATAGCATTAGCAAGGATTTTACGAGTAATCATTATTTACTATATGAACGCATCCCTGTTTGCAAGATATTCGAATATCAGACATTGATAACACAAGTGGCAACTCTACTTTCGGCCTTGTTATAGCTATTTCAGTAGCCCTCTATATAATCTTCTGACTTGACCTTATCCTCCTAAGAAGATTTAAGTTTAAAAACAATATAAGCTTAGCAAGTCCAGATCTTATCTATCGATGTCATCACTACGATTACCTAAGCAATCTTTTAGCATTCACCCTTAATATTTAAAAGAGTTTATGTTTATCAACGCATTTTACTTAAAATGATTTGACGTTGACGTGTTTTGTCATATCTCCGATCATGAGCCACCAAAGCCAGCAACCATATGTATCGCGCTATCTTTTTAGTTATTCAATTACCGATTACATCGCTTGGGTGGTTGCCTTTTATTATAGCTATAAGCTACCAGAGACAGTTCTTTTGGCAGTAGTATAGCTGGAGGACTCACATTATGCCAAGGATAAATAGCGTTCGCAAATAGGCATATAGCACGTTTGCTGATACTAAGTAGTTGGATTTTCCAGTCAGTACTAGTTTATTTTGGAACTAGTCCAATATAAATAGAGAACTCTTGTTCTGATTGGAACGCATTAGCACAATTCCCTATTGTAGTAACTATTATAACAGTGAAATAAGCGGCCTAACACTGGGGATTTGGATAATTTATTGACATGCCTCATTCTGTTTTCCAGCTAGTATCAAGCTGTTCTTCAATCTTGTAAATCAGAAATAGCATCAAGTTTTCCTTTAAGCAATCAATCACTTATGATACATTATTGTTGAGTAATGTCAGCGCATTATGTATTATTTTGTCAAGTTCTACTAATAATCTATGTAGTTCGTTGATCTTGGCTGTATAAAACTTCACCAGTTGTTAATAAATATCATGTAGAGATATTATATGCCTACTGCTCTTTGATTTTAACAATTGTTTTTACTTGGCTGTTGAACAGTAATCCAGATAACGTGAGATAATCCATAACGTTATTTTTGTTGCCATCATGGTATGTTTTAAAGAATTCACCTTTAAGGGATCGAACTTAATCCCCAGTTTTCCAGTTCACGAGCTCAATACTGATAATCCCTATAGACTTTCATATTAATAATATAAGGTTTTAATTATTAAAATATGCTAATAAAGCATCTAATTTAACTCGTTTATCGATAATCTCACCTGTATGCTCATTAATAAAATAGACATGGCATCAGATGTTTTGCGATATCAATGTTAATAAGGATATATTCATATCGTAATCCTCTAGTTATCAGAGATCTTTACGTATCCCGTAATTTAGAATCATGATGCCGCGAAAGTTTTCGGGAATTTATATTTTACTTTCTGAACTATTCGCCTCGGTTAAATAGGTGGAATACATTTATTAGATTATTTAAGTCTAATAAATAGTATATTTGTACTGATTTTCTTAAGGTTGCTTTGTTAGCTTAACATCTAAAATCTAATCTAGATGTCTGCTATAACTCATCAGCAGTAATAAAATTTTAAATCAACAGAAAAAATAAAATAAGTGAATGAAGCAATAACAACACACTTTTATACTATAACGAAAATCAAAATATAAACCATAATTGTTATAAACAAAAAGTCTATAAGATTGAATCTAGATTTTCTAAAAAATATTTTTTTTCAAAATAAAAAACCCAGAGGTTTTTGTGCTCAGGGTTCTATAATATTGGCGGTGCGGACGGGACTTGAACCCGCGACCCCCGGCGTGACAGGCCGGTATTCTAACCAACTGAACTACCGCACCACGATATAATTGATTTAAAAACGGCAATAATATTACGAATCAATAATTTATATGTCAATATTTTTATATATATCACTGTTTGCACGTTTTTTATATAACAGTATAATGGTTAATATTTAACTTAATTTTTTTTGTTTTTACATGAACGCCAAAGAGAAATTTTTCTACTTTTTTTTTCAATTAGATCTAATTTTGCTTCATGGGCAGTAATTTCTTTTTGATTAGCATAAATTATGGCTAACTCCATTGAGTTTTGTCCTATTCGTTTAATATCATCTGTATAGATTTTACTACCAGGTTCTGAATCAACTAAAAAAGCTAAAGAGGTTTGTCCTCCCGTCATTGCCATATAGACTTCGGCTAAAATCTCAGAATCAAGCAATGCTCCATGTAATGTACGGTTTGAATTATTGATATGATAACGATCACATAAAGCGTCAAGATTATTTCGTTTTCCTGGAAAAAGCTTTCTGGCCAATATCAAGCTATCAGTAATCTGACAAAAGTTTATTATTGATGGAATATCTCTATCTAACTTAGAGAACTCATAATCTATAAATCCAATATCAAAAGGGGCATTATGAATAACTAACTCAGAACCGCGAATAAAATTTAAAAATTTATCTGCTATTTCAGCAAAAGTTGGCTTAGTTTGTAAAAACTCATCACTAATTCCATGAATTTTGAAAGCTTCAGGATCAACTGATCGTGTTGGTTTTATATAAACATGAAAATGACGACCAGTTAAACGGCGATTAATCACTTCTACCGCGCCAATTTCAATAATATTATGTCCTTCATAGTGGATTCCTAGTTTATTCATACCAGTAGTTTCCGTATCAAGAACAATTTGTCGTGTAATCACTGTATATAATTCCTATTATATCAGATTTATGGTAATAATTAACGAATAAAATGAGTTTATAAAAATGACGAAACAGGTAGAAATTTTCACCGATGGTTCTTGCTTAGGCAATCCAGGTGCAGGCGGTTATGGTATCTTACTACGATATTATAAACATGAAAAAATATTAAGCAAAGGGTATTTTTGTACTACTAATAATCGTATGGAGTTAATAGGTGCAATTATTGGCTTGGAGACACTTAAACAACCCTGTCAGGTTATTTTAACGACTGATAGTCAATATGTACGTCAGGGGATCATGCAATGGATACAGAACTGGAAAAATCGCCAATGGCGACGAACAAATAAATCGCCTGTTTTGAATGTTGATTTATGGCAACGATTAGATGCCGCAATTTCTCAGCATCAAATACAATGGCAATGGGTCAAAGGCCATACAGGACATCCAGAAAATGAACTATGCGATGAATTAGCAAGGAATGCGGCAAACTCACCAACAGAAAAGGATAGCGGTTACCAAACAGAAAAAATTAGTGACGTTTACGCCAACATTTAACAACCCCCCAATATACTACCTATTTTTATACGGGTTTGCATAAATTTTATTGGTGTTGATGTCAATGGTAATGTTCTTTTACGGGCAATGATAAGGTTGATACAACCGGCATATTGTAGATTTTTATTGATAAAATGATCAGGGCTTATCCAAGGTATAAGTTGAAAACTTTGTTGTTGCAGTACTTCGTAATTCAATAAGCTTAGCCAATCAACTTGGCGCCAGGTTGAAAACATATGACTATGATAGGGTTGCCGATTACGAAAAAGAGGCATGCATTTCCCTATCCCTAACAAACTAAAGGGATTAAAATTAGATAAAATTAGCCAACCATCATCAACTAAAACTCTATCGACTTCACGCAATAACCAATGTGGATTAGTACTGTAAGATAGTTGTTGTATCAAAAGACAGGCATCGATCGATTTGTCTTCGAAAGGCATTTCATTAGGATCACCTAATAATTGACAGTTACTTCCACCTATATTCATGCTAAATTGATGAGTAATCAATGATGCTTGAGTATCAATCTGTAAACTTAATTGATTAATTTTTAATAAATGGAAGCCAAATATTTTTGGCCACCATGGTTGTAACTTCTGGTTTAATGCAATAAGATAATAATTTCCCCATGGAATATCTTTCCAGGAGTCAGGTATTTTAGACCATTTATCAATACGAGCTGACTTCATTGTAATACGCCCTTTTTAGATATAAGGCATTATTATATTATGGAGCTTATCAGAATTCCTTCTTTAGTTGATAATTATATATGGCTATTAATCTATCAAGGTAACTGTATTATTATTGATCCTGGTACCGCTAAGCCAGTAAAAAAATTTTTACAACAAAAAATCATAAAACCGATCGCTATTTTACTCACTCATCATCATCACGATCATGTTGATGGCGTCAAAGAATTACAAAAATGTTATCCTGAATTAGTCGTTTATGGGCCACTTGAAACCAGTGATAAAGGAGCAGTATGTGTAATAAAAGGTGGAGATCAGCTAAATTTTTCTGATTTTTCATGGGAAATTTTTGCCGTACCAGGACATACATTAGGACATGTTGCTTACTATCAAAAACCCTATTTATTTTGTGGCGACATCTTGTTTTCTGGCGGATGTGGACGTGTGTTTGAAGGAACAATTAAACAAATGTATCACTCAATTGAAACGCTTAAAGCTTTACCTGATGATACGTTAATTTGTTGCGCACATGAGTACACAGCGGCAAATATGGCATTTGCAAGTTATATCATGCCTCATGATGAGGCGATAAAAAATTATACTTTAATCGTGAATGAAAAACAAGCCAAAAAACAACCTACTATACCATCACAACTTAAAGTTGAAAAAGAGATCAATATTTTCTTAAGATCTAATGATCCTTATTTACAAAAAGTATTGGGATTTTCTCCTGTTACTTGTTCAAGTTATGATGTTTTTACTAAAATTCGTAAACTAAAAGATTGCTTTTAAATTTATGGTTATTATAGCTAATGAAAGTAGTATTATCCCTGTGTTATTCAAACATTTGAATAAATAAGAACATAGAAGATGTTATCTTAATGAAAATCACAACTATACTATTTTGCTCTACTTTTCTTGTTAGCTGTTAAATAACAGCTCAATAAGCAATCACTAGATCTGTCTTAAAGCAATTAGAATATTAAAATTATAGCTTGGCAATTATAAGCTATTTATTAAGAAATAATTTATTGGGTTATATTAGTAATGATCTAAAAATAGATATTCCTTATAATAATAGGATTAGAAAAAATCTTATTTAGCTAAATAAGATTATCTGCGGAATTTGATATTACGTGCAGATCCTTAGATGTGCTGGATTGCAAAAAGATTGATCAACATAACCTGCTAATGGAGGTTAGCCCTGATTTTTATTATTGAAAGTATTTTTAATTTTTACGCACTTTCAACAGATCTATGGAAAGAGATTTATAATAGATTATTTAATTAACTTATCAGAGTCATATGGATTAAAATAAAATAAATAGCATTGATAAATGCAGTGATATTTTTGACCGACTATCGCAACTGCTAAATTTACTTAAACCATTAAGTAACCCATTCAATGATAAATAGCTTTTAACACTTACTGTTTAAAATTAGGGGTAAAGTCTTTCTACTTAAATGCCATTAAGAAAAATAAAGATCTTAGATTACCTACTAATTATTGGTAATTATCACTATCTAAAGAAATAATGAATTTTTATAAAATTAAGTTACGCTTATTTTTACTCTATGTGATTTTATAGATGCTGACGAATCTTGCTGATTCATTTTATGAATAATATCAAGAACAGAGAGATTATATGCTATAAAAAAGTTTACAATACTGGGATCTGTGAAATGAGATATTACTTTGATCTATTACATGAGTTCATTCGTGATACTAGAATGAATCTGATAGTAACGCTGTTGAAGCGGCGCTTGAAGCCATAGTTGTAATAATATACTCAATTGCCGCATTTTATCGACAGCGGGCCTAATTATTTATAATAATTATTTACCATAGCAAACTATGAAGACTAGTATAGGTAATGTTAAAATTAAAGTGCTTAAGATCAGTGGGATAGTAGTTGAAACAGAATATTCTTCAGCAGATTATTATTAGCGCCTTATCTGAAGCATACAAAAATACCGAAGAGTTACTAGTATGTTTGATAACTATCAGGCGTCTCCATCGATGATTTTCATAAAGATCTATAGGTGATTCTTAGTAAAAAGCACATGATTTTTCTAAACTATCATCAGTAAACTGAAATAGCAATATTTTGAAGAAGATTAGAAATTTGATACTTGTATGATTTAGCAATACGCACCATGTTTATTTCTTAGCCGATGACATATACCGTTTTGTCAGGAAAACTGATTGTCTTTACCTGCTGCTTATTATCGACAGGACTAAGCATGAGCGGTAAGCAGTACGTTGCGTTTGAAGATATATATAAAGAGTTAGAAGCGAATTGTGAATTGAACTTCTTAATAACCTATT
>JBQMRO010000009.1:0-69339 GCA_052174475.1 Arsenophonus sp. NC-CH8-MAG3 | reverse complement strand
ATTTTTTTGGTAAAGGTATATGTCGTTTTATCAGGAAAAATTATCGCCTTTGCATGCTGCTTATTATCGGTAGAACTACGCATGATTATAAATGAGCTAGATTAGGGTTGAAGATGGTTATCGATAGTCATAAGCTAACTGAACCAAACCTATGGATGACTGCGCGAGCGGTGTGCTTAATTACATTTCCTGAGCTTGCTATGGAAGACGGTACTTTTGTTTTTAGAATGTAATGATAAACATATTTCAGAATACGCAACACCAAGACTGTGTTGGCTATACAAAATAGCTAATATGCTCCTTCACTCCATAAAGACATTTAGCACCGAAAATTAAGGTGATAACTGCGGGAGATTTAGTTAGGAAAGAACTCTGATGATACTAATATAAATCCCTTGATGTTTTGATAGCAAGGTTTCAGCATATCCTCAAGCGCGATGAAGATGCTGGAGAAAGATCAATAAGAGCTGCTGACATTCTATAACTTCCCATCAGTGCAACTTGGCATCAATAAGAATAAACAATCCAATTTAGTCGAGTTTTTGACAGTATCAGATTATAAATCTGACATATACGAAGAAGTTTGCTCAAGAAAAACAACTCTTTTAATAATATTTAACCTACTTTTGACCTACTCAGAAAACTGGAGCTAAGTAAGTAGGAGGAAGGAGGAGCTGATATGCTGATCCTAGTAATAAACAACACCTAATTTAGGGATAGATAATAGATTTATGAAGTATCAGGATAAAACCATTTAGCCTAATCATCATACACTAGATTTACTAATAACTCTTAATGATGTCTGGAATAAATTTCTTAAAAAAACACAATACAAGTATCAACTTGCGGACTAATTTTATCTGTTGAATAAATGTTTGCCTGTGGCAAGATCTTCCATGTCTATGGTAATCCAGCCATTACTACTATACCTCTCCTAAATCTTTTTATAGCTATTTTTACTAAATCTGTAAGTCAAAAGTCTGCAGTTTATGCGACGTCAAAGCTAGCGAACAATGGTTATCATTGCAGGTCTCACGTTTTACTCAACTGAGACTGAGAAACATTATTTTCACTATGCCATCTTCTTTTACCTTTTTCAACAATAACTCGTCGATACTCAATGCTATGTTTCGCACCGTTATTCGTGCTATGCTGAAGTAGGCACTCAAACAGGTTATTGAAATTTATATCTTCTACGCCTTGAATACTTGTGATCAACAACTTGATCAACATCGGCATCCTCATATCTACGTCACACGTAGCGTTATAGATATTAAACATGTTCTATGGCAGAGCTCTTTTTTTAAAAAAGAGTAGTCGAAGGGAAAATCACTGCTAAGGTGCTATCATCTGGCTGCTACGTCACAGCGATAACCTGATAAATCCCAGATTTCCTAATTTTTGACATATCCGCATCAGGAAACAGTATTACCTACTCTGAAAGTATAGTACGGATATTACTAGAGAAAGTGTATTTTTAAAAAAACGAAAATGGTGCGGCATAATCGTGAAATAGCTTGGGCGCTATTAACTTAAATGATCACTGGTATCCACACGTCAAAACTGCGGAATTACTGAATAGGAATATTGTAGTACATCATTACTATGACCACCTAACTAAGAAGTACCGGCAGAAATTTTGTTGCAGGAAAAAATGATCAAAAACTATTTATTAGCGATATTCCGGACAAGGGAGTTAAGCTGATACATTACAATAAGTTTCTTATTGAATCGTAAATTACGTACACTATATTATTGAGGATGTGTATAAGGAATTAAAGATGACAGCTCAAAAAAAAAAACCGAAAAACCATGGTTCGCTGCTCTAATAAAATGATTTCTGCTTCACAGATACATAAAAATACATTCTACATGTAGCAACACTGGCTATTTTTATTGACGCTTACCTTGGCAAGCAGGTAACGGAATTGTTGCCAGAAAAATATATAAAATAGAAAAACACACCATTTTTAAGTTAATCCATAAGATTTAATGTCTATAATATTAGTATAATATATTAAAAAATATAGACTCTGATAAAATTTTAACTTACTTTAGAAAAAGTAAACTACTTCTCTTATCTCATTTTAGGAAAAAGATAGTTTTTGCCATTTAATTAAATAGCAATTCAATTTCCTAACCATCAAGCTATATAAAATACATCACAATAATTAAGCAATTTATCTTTGTCCTCTGGTTTTACCAGAGGACTTTTAGTAATATTGTTGAATGGATTTCTACAATCCTGGATTTTGCAATGATATCATTACAACTTATTAGTATCCCATCAGCAGATAAGTTGTTTACTATTATAATATTAGCAGGATAAAGTAGAATGAGTTACTTCAATGTATAAATTGATATAATTCGATAGATTCTCACCGAGCAAAAATAACGAAATGCAGCCTATATGTTAATAGGAACTAATAAAAAAGTCATTTTTATCTGTATGACTATTTGCTTTTTTATGGCAACCCATTATAGGAAAAGTCTTTCATGCAGTATAAGAGATTTTTACCAAATACATTTGCCAATTTAGCCAATGGACACGCACACACTCGATAATAAAATCTTTATATTTACGATTAGAATTGTATTTTTAGTTAATCTATTGCAATAATTTTTATATCTAATTTAATATTATTCATAATTGGTAGGAAATAATATCTTTTTTGTAAGAGATATCGATGTAGTTTTCAAACTGATTGATGTTAAACTTAGTGTTCAAATAAATTTGAAGACGAACACTTGAACTTGATAATACGGTATATCATACATTATATAATATTCTGGATTTTAAACCTGTGAAGAAATACTACTATTAGTTTTGTTTCAAAAATAGGCTATTTCTATATAATTCAGAAAAAACTCAATTTATTTTAGATTTTTTTATATGCAAGAAAAATGTCAATACTCATGAGTTTTTAACTATAGGTCCCTTTGTTAGTTTGATTAGCGAAGGTGGTTTATCATTAACAAATAATCTTAGTAATACCAAAAAACATGGCAGAAAAACGCAATATATTTCTGGTTGGCCCTATGGGCGCCGGAAAAAGTACTATTGGTCGCCAGATAGCGCAACAACTTAGGATGGAGTTTTTTGATTCCGATCAAGAAATTGAACGACGTACTGGTGCTGATGTTAGTTGGGTATTTGATTTAGAAGGTGAAAGAGGCTTTCGGGAACGTGAAGAAAAAATTATTAATGAGCTTACAAAAAAACAAGGCATTGTCCTAGCAACAGGAGGGGGATCTATAAAATCAAAAGAAATACGAAACCGACTATCTGCTCGCGGGGTAGTCGTTTATCTTGAAACTAAAATTGAAAAACAAATGGCACGAACTCAACACGATAAAAAAAGACCTTTATTGCAAATAAATCATCCTGCTCGTGAAATTTTAGAAAAACTTTCTCATGAACGTAATCCACTTTATGAAGAAATCTCAGACATTACTATTCATGCCGACGATCAAAGTGCAAAAGTAGTTGCTAACCAAATTATTGGATTATTAAAAGATACTTAATTTTAATAAATCAATAATAATGACACTGATTGACTATCTCATGAAAGGTAAAAGCAATATGGAAAAATTGACAGTTACACTCGGTAAACGGAGTTACCCTATTAATATCGCTTTTGGTTTACTTAACTCATCTGATGCATTTTTACCGCTTAAAAGTGGCGAATACGTAATGATTATAACGAACAAAACGCTACATTCTATTTATTCTCCAAGAGTAAAATCCACTCTTATAAAAATGGGCGTTAAAGTTGATGAGATCATTCTACCTGACGGAGAACAGTATAAATCATTAGCTACCATTAATACTATTTTTACTGCTTTATTAAAAAAAAATCATCCTCGAAGCACCACCCTTATTGCCCTTGGAGGCGGTGTAATTGGTGACTTAGCGGGATTTGCTGCCGCCTGCTACCAAAGAGGCGTTCGCTTTATTCAAGCACCAACCTCGCTTTTATCTCAAATTGACTCATCTGTTGGAGGAAAAACAGGAGTTAATCATCCATTAGGTAAAAACATGATTGGTGCTTTCTATCAGCCAATATCGGTAATTATTGATTTAGATAGTCTAAAAACATTACCAGTACGTCAATTTTCTTCAGGCTTAGCAGAAATTATTAAATATGGCATCATTTTAGATAATGATTTTTTTTGTTGGTTAGAAAATAATATTAATAAATTATTTAATTTTGATGAAAAAAAAATATCTTATTGCATCCGGATTTGTTGTGAATTAAAAGCAAAAATCATTGCTATAGATGAAAAAGAAACCAATGGACAACGTGTATTATTGAACTTAGGGCATACCTTTGGTCATGCCATTGAAACTGAATTAGGCTATGGTTCTTGGCTACATGGTGAGGCAGTTGCTGCAGGTATCATGATGGCAGCAAAAACTGCAGAGTTAATTGGCGAATTTGATAATAATGATACTAAACGTATTTTAAACTTACTGAAACAAGCAAATATTCCTACTAAAGGACCAGCAAAAATGGCTGCTGAAGATTATTTACCTCACATGATGAGAGATAAAAAAGTATTTAATAATCAACTCAATCTAGTTCTACCTAAATCTATTGGTAATGCAAAATTACACACTAATGTAAGTCACGAGATTGTTTTAAAAGCAATTAAACAATGCCTCGATACAGATTAAATCATGATTAAGATAGGTAAGATAGCCATAAGTGGCACTATAATAAATATCCGTATATTAAAATTATACTATACAAAATCATCTTTATTCATGATTTAAGGTGATCCGCCTTAAATGGAGGGAAAATGGACGAGTTTAAATCAGAAAGAGATCCTAAAGATCAGAGTAACTTCCGGCCAGATGCTTCAGATAGGCCTGTATTACGTTCACGTCAGCAAGAATCTAAATACCATCTAGCTTCTCGACAACATGTCATGATTGGTATTGTTGTTTTAGTTCTATTATTACTCATTATTACAATTAGCTCAGCACTTAAAGCACCGACCGATCATGAGAAACAACATACCTCTACAACAATAAATAAGCGTAACATCGATATTTATAGATCAACATCATTGTTAAATGAATATTCTTTGCCTTTACCTAAAGAACATGACCAATTACAAAGCGTAACTAACCAAGACCAAGATAAACGCATTGAAACCTCTGGTAATGTTGTTGATGCTTTACGACAAGGAAAAACATTACCTAATGTAAAGCAACAACTAGTTGAAAATTCAATTTCAACACCATCATCAAGAAAACCTCCTTCTACTACATTAGTGAAGTTTGTTGAACCAATTAAAACTAATCCTGAAATAAAAATAAAACCTATAGTTCAAACACATATAAATCAAAGTGCTGATTTATTGTTGTCTCCAACAACTAATTACACACTACAATTAAGTAGCGCAAGCCGCTCGAACTCTCTAGAAGAGTTTGCTAAAAATAATCACTTAACTAATTATAAAATCTATAAGTCCATACGTAATGGACAACCATGGTATGTTCTTATCCATGGTAATTACCGCTCAGTCAGTGAAGCAAAAAACGCAACTTTAACTTTACCTCCTTCTGTTCAGAAAAAAAAACCCTGGGTTAGAAAATTTCAGCAAGTTAAGCAAGATCAAAAATAAAGAATTATTAAGAGGAAATATCCTATCCTAAACAGACATATCAAAAACTTTGTAATATTTAGATAAAATATGCTGACATGAAGAAAAAACGCGCTTTTTTAAAAAAGGCTAGCGGTAAACTTATTCTAGCAGAATAAGTTAAAAAATATCTAGCAAAAGGTAATTGTCTAATAGAACTATTTATCAAAGCAGATTCAGTATTTTTGAATACTAACTATAACGCTTATATCCTAGCTGACATTAATAATGATCTTATTAATCTAAATAATACCGTAAAATATAATATTGATATATTTATGCAGCATTCATGTTAACTTATTTAACAATGAGTTAAATAAAGCTGAGTAATATTATAGTTTACGTAGAGAATTTAACTTACGTAATAATTCTAAAGTCCATAGTGAATTATTTTCATATCTTAATCATCATTACTATAATGGTCTTTGTCGTTACAATTAAAAATGGGAATTTAACGTTCCATTAGGCTTTATAATAAACCTTATTTTCTTGAACATGAATTTTATTAGTTTAATAAAAAAGCATAAAAAGCAATTTTTCTGCCAAACCTATCAAGAAACATTACTATCAACAAACAAAAGTGGTATTGTTTACTGCGATCCACCTTATACATCGATCTCTGATGCGGATAATTTTACCGCATATAGTATAAATAATTTTTGTAACAAAGAACAATACAATCTGTTCAAATCGCTTATTATTTATCATCAACACATGGAATATCCGTATTAATATCAAATCATGATATACCAGCGAGCACAGAATGTTATCATCATGCTAAGCTAAATGTTGTTAGTACGTAGAACAATTAGTCGTAATAGTCTCTCTCGTAGAGAAGTCAATAAACTTTTAAAATTTTATAATCCAACTGATAAAAAACATAAAAGACAAAAACAAATCGGAGACAATAATGAAAAATTTTTTGATTGCCCCCTCTATTTTATCCGCAAATTTTGCATATTTAGGTGAAGATATCAAGAAAGTTATTAAAGCTGGCGCTGATATTATCCATTTTGATGTCATGGATAATCATTATGTTCCGAACTTAACTTTCGGCCCAATGATATGTAAAGCATTGCGAGATTACGGTATTAAGGTACCAATTGATGTGCATTTAATGGTAAACCAAGTAAATCAATTAATTCCTGACTTTGCTAAAGTTGGTGCAACCTATATCACCTTTCATGCTGAAGCATGTGAGCATATTGATCGCACATTAGAATTAATTAAAGATAACGGATGTAAAGCTGGTTTGGCTTTTAATCCTGCTACACCATTAAACTATTTAGAATACGTGATAGATAAATTGGATATGATCTTAATCATGTCAGTAATTCCTGGCTTTGGTGGACAGTCTTTTATTCCACAAACCCTAAATAAATTACGTCAAGTTCGTAAAATGATCGATTATAACGGTTATAATATTCGTTTAGAAGTTGATGGTGGAGTTAACATTAATAATATTATTAATGTTGCAAATGCAGGTGCAGATACTTTTGTCGCTGGCTCTGCAATTTTTAATCAACCAGATTATAAAACTGTTATTAATGCTATGCGTAAAAAGTTAGCTAAGATAACTGATGCTATTTAAAAAAATGGCTAGCATTAAGCTATCATATTTGATTTAGATTGTACCGTACAATTAATCAACTGTACCTATCAGATTAACAGAAGTAGCCAAATAACCTTTGTCAACCATCTAACAACATTTATTACCCCTTTATTAAAATTAATCATTAACTTCCAATTTTTTTAAAATTAGGGAGCGATAACGTAAAACAAAAGCCCTTAATCTAGCTCATTATTCTATTTCCTACAAAAGGAAAATTACCCTAGATATAGATTAACTATTATTTATCGGTAATTCTCATAATGATATCTTAGCTGTTAAAGTTTCAGGTTGTCCTTGTATAGTTTTAAACTTATGGATATAACTATACTGAATCTTTACTATTATAGTAAACAAGATTACATGTTAGATGACTTTTCCGATGAACTTCCTGCGTTAGGACTGCTACAACCTTTAAGAATTATGGAATAATAAAATGAAGATCTTCCCTATAAAATTGATTAATGCCCGAAAAAAACTAATTGTATTTAGTGGAGCCCAACCGTCAGGGGAGTTAACCATCGGTAACTATATTGGTGCATTACGCCAATGGGTCCAGATGCAAAATAATTATGATTGTATTTATTGCATTGTTGATCAACATGCCATTACAGTCTACCATGACCCCAAAGATTTAAGAAAACGTACGCTTGATACATTAGCCTTATACTTAGCTTGTGGCATTGATACTAAAAAAAGTATTATTTTTGTTCAATCACATGTTCCTCAACATACCCAACTTAATTGGGTGCTTAACTGTTATACCTATTTTGGTGAATTAAGGCGTATGACACAATTTAAAAATAAGTCAACTCGTCATACTAAAAATATTAATACTGGATTATTTGATTATCCAGTATTAATGACTGCTGATATTTTACTTTATCAGGCAAACCAAGTGCCGGTTGGTATTGATCAAAAACAACATTTAGAATTAAGCTGTGATATTGCACAACGGTTTAATTCCCTCTATGGTGAAATATTCACTATACCTAACCCCTTTATTCCTGAAAAAGGAGCACGGATTACTTCTCTACAAGAACCACAAAAAAAGATGTCAAAATCAGATGATAACCGCAATAATGTAATAACTTTATTAGAAAACCCCAAATCAGCGGCTAAAAAAATAAAACGTGCCATTACTGATTCTAATAAACCACCACGAATTTATTATGATTTAAAAAACAAACCAGGTATTTCTAATTTGATAGATATCCTTTCTGGCGTAACAGGCACATCTATCTTGGATATAGAAAAACAATTTGCCGGGAAAATATATAGTGATCTTAAAAACACAGTTTCTGAAGCTGTTTCAACTATGTTAATAAATATTCAAACTCGTTTTAATGAATTTCGTAATAACGAAAAATTATTGAATGACATTATGTCTGAAGGTGCTAGTAGAGCAGAGGGTCGTGCTCAAATAACCCTTAGTAAAGTTTATGAGGCGATTGGTTTTATTATCTATAAAAAATAATTCTTTTTTCCAAGAAAAACGGGAGAAAAAAGATTGATTTTAAGAATCAATTATTTACAATAAAAACATTGATTTAATTATATTAATAAGTTTTTTTAAAATGGTAAAATCCATAAATGGGAAAATTAATTAAAGTTTCTTTTTATTTATTTATAACAAATAATTAACAAGATTTATAATTTTTTAGTTATTAGTAAATCTAATGTATGGCAGCAAACTACACGTCCCACTCTCATTTTTTATGAATCTATTCTCCATCTTAAGTGGAGTTGTGTTTGCCACTAGAATCAACAGTTCAAGTTCCTTTAATTGGTTTCAGCTTTTCTGAACAAACGAGAGCAGATTAAATAGGATGGAAATGGTTGTTTTCTCGAAGCATAGCGCTTCGCGCATCGGCTTCATAACCTCACTCTATCGAAAAGACGATATCCAAATTGGATTCGTGTTCTTATAACGCCAAGTGCGATAACAGAAAGAGATGGGATGCCAGCTAATCTTCTCCATCTTTTTCCAATTTTTTCATTACTATAGGATAGTACTTAGCTAAATTTTACCAACAAAATATTAAGCTTTATTAGCGGCATTTAGGCTCTCTGCTAGTTATAACTCCTTCATCTCACCTTAATTTTGATTGCATGCTTTTGTGGAGTAAAGCTAGCATATTAGCTGTTTTATGTACCTAACAGCGTTAGTGCTACATGCACGGAAATATCTTTACCATTAAATTCAAAAAACTAAAGGCATCAGATCCGATAGTAAGCTTGGAGATGCAGTTAAATTCCTTTACTTACAGGGTATTAGAAATTAAGTCCAATTTACTTCTGATTCTCAATAACCATCTTTAAACACAACCGTTTTCTTACACATCCATGAAGTGATATTAATAATGAGCAATAGGCAAAGGCAATCAGCGTCCTTAGCAGGACGATATATGTCATCGGCCAAAAAACGTATCAACATCACTTAAATCACGCAAGCAACACTATTGTCTACGTTCTTGAGTTATACTTATTTCTGATATATGATGTTTCGGAGATGCTGGTGTATCCTACTGATTGATTTCGTAGATGATTTCAACAAGAGAGAGATAATAGCATGAAAAGTCTAGGCTAACAGGTATCCGAAAAAACTAGATATTACCTCTTATCCATTGCATAAACTAATCTGTAATGCTGATATGTAGTTGATAGGCACTACTGTTGAGTCTGAGTTCGAAGTTATGCTGCAATAACATTCTAAACCATCGCCTTTCAACAAATATTTATACTGTCGTCCGTAATGGTTGTTTGCCATAGAGAACTATACAAACACTGGTATGGGCAATATTAAGATTAAAATGACTAAGATCAAGAATGCTAGCAGCAACACAATACCCTTCAACAACTCGCTCTATCGTTTTATCTATCTTGAAGCATGAAAAAAAACGGTGAATAGAGTTACTGCCATGATTATATCTGGAAGCATCTTCTCTATCAAAATTTATACTAAGCCCTAAAGGGATTTTTCGATGAGAAGGCAACATGTCTTCTACTGGATAGCATTAGTAGATTAAAACAGTGATAGTTTGAAGATCATCGCTAATGATGCCCTATTATACGTGATTTAAGTGATACACCTACATTTATTTCTTGGCTGAAGGCGTATTCCGTTTTGTTAGGCAAGCTGATCACTTTTCTCTTCTTCTTAATCACTTACGACACTACGAATTGACAATAAAGAACTCGTTATTCTCGAAGAGAGTTATTGAAAATAAGAAGAAAACTAGGCTAAACGTTTCAACGAGTGGTAAGCGCGTTGCTTAAGTATATCTCTAGGCTTGCTACGGGGAAATGGTGTTTTTTATTTTTAATATGTAATATTAAAGATATTTCCAAACATGTAGTACAAATTCTGTTGGTATATAAAATATCTGATATAGTGGATTCATTTGTTAAAAACATGCAACCGAAAGTTAAGGGTTGAGCATATGGAAAATATACTACTAGAAAGTTGCAATTCTACTAATAAAACTCTTGATGTTTTTTAGCAATGTTATAAGCTATGAAGAAGTTAGAAAAGATCGAGAAAATGGCCGATATTCTACGAATTTTGTTATGCAAATTTAGGCGTCAATAAGAACAACTAATCTAATTAAATCGGGTTTTTGTAAAACTGAAGATACAAGTCGATGCATAAAGAGGTATAGTTCGAGAAAAACGACCCTTTTAATGCTATTTAAAATATTCCTGTTTGCTAAGAAATCTGGTGGCTCCATTCCCCCTTCAAGAGATTTAACCTGCTGACAGATCTGATATGAACAAGGTTCAATTAAAGGATAGAAAACAGATTCAGTAAACATGAGAATGAAACATATTCTGATCCTCATATATAAAATTTACTATTAACTATTAATTAATTATTCTTTTAAATTTTTTATTGATAATTTTATGAAAAAAGTTTTTTTCAATTTAATTAGCTAATACATATATATTTTTTATATAGAGAAATAAAACCCTTAAAATATATTGTTTATAATTGTTTTCAACATTATTGAAATCCTTATCAAATAAGGATTGATTGATATATTCATTTCATATTTAAGTAACAGGAGTTAATACACATGAGCTATACATTGCCTTCCTTACCTTATGAATATTGGGCACTAGAGCCATATTTTGATGAAAGGACAATGAGGATTCATCATACCAAGCATCACCAAACATATATCAACAATACCAATAATGCGTTGAAAGATTTTCCTGAGCTTGCTAAGCTTAATATTAACAATTTAATTCAAAATTTAGAAAAAATACCTTCCGATAAGACTACTTTTTTACGCAATAATGCAGGAGGGCATGCTAATCATAGCATGTTTTGGGATGGTTTGAAATTAGGTACTGAACTAAAGGGTGAATTGAAATCTGCGATTGAAGGGGATTTTGGTAGTGTTAAAGATTTTAAAGAAATCTTTGAAAAAACAGCAACAACTCATTTTGGTTCTGGTTGGGCATGGTTAGTATTGAGATTGAACGGGAAACTAGCGGTCGTTTCGACAGCTAATCAAGATAACCCGCTAATGGGTAAGGCTATTTCTGGTGTTTCTGGTTACCCTATTTTAGGGCTTGATATCTGGGAACATGCTTATTATCTTAAATATGAAAATCGTCGCCATGAATATATCAAAGCCTTTTGGTCAGTTATTAACTGGGATGAAGCAGAAAAACGTTTTTTAAAAAACATCAAATAACATTGACTTTATTCATTTATTTGTTACTAATTAGTGGTATCCAATCATTTATTGAGCTGCTAATATTTTAGCAACCAATTAAAATTGTTGTAATAAACTTATTAAGTTATACTATTTCTGCTATATGGAGTTTCAAAGATGATTACGTATCATGATGATTAATTTTATGGATGATTTCAATCACAGAGAGATGATATATCATAAAAAAATCTACCCTACAAGATAGACGCAAAACTAGATATTACATGATCCATTGCATGAACTCATCTATAATGGTAATAAGTAGCAATAGCACCGATGTTGAGGCAAAGCTCAAATCCATGGCGATAGCAAGATAACGCTCGCCGATTTATCGACGAGCGTTATTTCGACTCGTCAATAGTAATTATTTTCCATAACGAACCGTCATATAGACTGGTATTAATGATATTGAGATTAAAGTGCCGAAGATCGAAGGACCATAGCGGCAACAGAATATGCTTTAATAGCTCATTATTACTTTGCCCTATATGAAACGTGCGAAATAACGAAGAGTTGCTCTTATGCTATTACTTGTAAGACACATCCATCTGTGATTTTAGTTAAATCTTGCTCTTTCTGCTAGTAGAATCAGCAGACTGAAACAACAATAACTTGAAGAGCACAGGTAATGTGCCTGCATGATTTAATTGGATACATGCTACGTTTATTTCTGTTCTGATGATATATACTGTTCTGTCAGGCAAGCTGATCTGGATGGCTTGATGCTCATTATTGACGACACTGCATAGATGGTAAAAAAGCTCATTGCGGTAGAAGATTCTTATCAAGAGTCAAAACAAGTTAGATCAAACTTTTCAATGGGCTGTTAGCGTATGACTTAACCGTCTTTCAGGCTTGCTATTTAGAGATGGTAGCATTAATTTTGAAGTGTAATAGAAAAGATATTCTCGAGAACGCAGCATAAATGCTGTTGTGTTATACAAAACAGCTGATGTGCTGACTTCATTCCCAAAAGGCATCTAACCGAAAGTTAAAGTTTGAGCTTTCTGGAGATAACTCTGGCTAGCAAAAAGCTGCGATGCCACTAATAAAGCTCTTGATGTTTTTCTTGATAAAGGTTTTAGCGAATATCCTGCAGCGATGAAGAAGCTGCAGAAAGATCGAGAAGAATAGCTGAGCATTCTATGAATTCCCGTCAGTGCACTGGATATCAATAAGAACGATGAATCCAATTTAATTGGATTTTTTTTGACAGTGAGGTTATCAAGTTGACTCGTAAAGCTTGCAGTTCAAAAAAACCCTTTATCCTATTTAAGCTGCTTCCGTCTGTTTAAAAAACGGAAACGAGGTAAGGGAAGTTACTTGATAACTATGATAATAAACAACATCCAATTTAAGGACAAAGAACAGATTGACAAAGTATCAAAGTGGATCCTGATCACTATAGACTAGATTTTTTAATAAACCTTTAATATTTATATTATTACCGGCAATAAATTTAAGTTGTTACCAAATTAATTTAATGACTATGATACCATCCATTAATTATATGTAAGTAGGTCTTAACGTGTTGGAAAAAATCAAAGCTTGTTTTACCGAAAGTATTCAAACACAAATTGCTGCTGCTGAAGTATTACCTGATGCTATTTCTCGTGCAGCGATGATGATTGTTCACGCATTACTAAATGGTAATAAAATATTATGTTGTGGCACTGGCGGCTCGGCAGTTATCGCACAACGCTTTGCGAGCAGCATGATTAATCAATTTGAAGCTGAACGTCCAAGTCTCCCTGCATTATCTCTCAATACAGATAATGCGATTATAACCTCAATAGCTAATAGCCAAAAACCCGAAGAAGTGTATGCAAAACAAATTCGTGCATTAGGGCAATCTGGTGACGTACTCCTTGCAATTGCCACCAAAGGCGATAGTCACATTATGATAAAAGCGATTGAAGCTTCACTTACACGGGATATGACGATTGTAGCCTTAACTGGTTATAATGGCGGAGAATTAGCCGGCTTATTAGGCACGCAAGACGTAGAAATTCGAATACCTTCGCAAAGAAGTATCAGAATTCAAGAAGTTCACCTATTAACAGTTAATTGTTTATCTGACCTAATCGATAATATACTTTTTCCGTATCAAGATGACTAAGAAGAATATAATGAACGCATTATAACTATTTAAGCACGTGGAAGTGATAACTAGATAAAGCATGAATCCCCGTAAACTTCTGATATCATATTCCCAATATGGGATGCGTAAAGCTTCTTAATAACTGAATGATCTACGATATAAAATATATCCCTGTTGGCATTGATATTGCAAAATATTCAATACATATCCATTCTATTAAAAATAGACAGTAAAATTATCGATAAACAACTTAAACAAGTTGCTTTATTTAAAATATTTCAGTAATTAAAAACCTTCTTTTATTTTCATAGAAGTCTATGAGGGAGATTCCATCTCTCAGAGAAAGGCTTCTGAACTAAAAAACTAGAGTATAAAGTTCGATTACTTCAAGATAAATTCATTAAAATGTTAGTGACAGGCGACAAATAAGATTGTGGATTCTCACGCTCTATCTGAATGAAGATTCAACAATCAAGTAAAGAAGTTTTCCGTTAAAAACGAAGAGAACAGGCCATCTTATCTCTATATAAAGATTCGCTACATCAACTTATAAATCTTCGTACGGCTCAGATCAACGGGTTTATACATAGATTATTATTAGAGTTTAGAAAAACGGTACAGCAAGGAATGGGTTATTAACCAATAATATGAAAGAAGTGCTTGAACGCTTAAAGAAAACTTGCCTTCATTCCTGATTTACTAAATTAAAGAGCAATATCAATAACTAGTTGACCTTGATACTCAAATAATTGAATAGAAGAGCCAGTGACTTAACTGGCTGGAAAAAATAGAATGAGGGGGGCGGATGTGCAAATAAATTATGCAAATCCCTGATATTGGGTCGCTTATCATCACTACCGAAGTTATAATAATATGGAATGATAATGCCGTTATAGGCAGAGAAAGAGTTCTTTCCCTATATCGGACCTAGTGCTAAAATAAATTAGTACTGACAGAGAAGCTACGAACTACTGAGTGTTAGTAAACGTGGTGATATCTATATATGAATATTATTTATCCATGATATATGGGAAATTTCACTACACTACTTTCCAAAAAAACTGTCCTCTTAGGTGATGCCTATAAAAAAGGCAGCCGTCTAGCGTAGTGGTGATCAAAATAGCTAATAAGCTAGCATAATACGGTGTAGCTTCTTTTATGGCCAATAATCGAAGCTAACAAAAATAGATCAGTATAAAACAGTTTTTAATAAAATGCGTTAATAAATATTAACTCTTTTAAAGATTAAGGATGAGTGCTAAAAAGTTACATAGGCAATCGTAGTTATGATAACAATAAAAAAAGATATAGAACACTTACTAGATCTAGATTGTTTCTTTAACTTAAAACTCGTTAAGAAAAGAAAGGTATGAGTCAGCGACTTATATAGAGGTCAACTTCAACGGCTGCAATAAAGCTGTATATAGAACTTAAACTTCCATTAATATCTAAATTTAGTATATCCTCTAAACAGAGATGCGTTTATATAGCGTATATAATAATGAGACTACTTCCTTTAATTACCATAATATGTACTGTAATTTTATTACAAGGATGTATTAGTGCTGTTGTAATAGGGTCAGCAGCGGTAGCTACAAAAAGTGCAATAGATCCAAGAAGTATAGGTCGTCAAGTCGATGATGGAACATTAGAAGCTCGCGTTAGTGCTGCTATCAATAAAGATCAAGAAATTACCTGTAATGCACGTGTTATTACCACAGCTTATGAAGGTAAAATACTACTTACCGGCCAAGCGCCCGATCTTGTATTAGCTGAAAAAGCAAAACAAATAGCAATTAAAGTAGAAGGTGTTGAAGCTGTTTATAATGAAATCCGTCAAGCTACGCCAGTTGATCTTGGTATGACTTCTAAAGATATTTGGATAACTACCAAAATAAAATCGCAAATTCTTACTAGTAATTCGGTTAAATCATCAACTATCAAAGTTATTACCGAAAAAGGGGAGGTGTTTTTACTTGGGATTTTAACTCAACAAGAAGGAACTGTTGCAGCAAAAATTGCCAGTGAGACAGATGGCGTTAAACGCGTAACTACTGTATTTACCTATCTTAATTAATATTTTTTCATGTAAGATAAAAATCTTTCATCTTTCTAACTTGTTTTATAACAACCATGAACTTAGGGTAATAAATCTTAATATAATGCACTTTATCTGCTACAATTATAATAATTCAATTAAAAAGAACTTCTTCCACCTTAACATATACAAATTAAGGAATCTTCCTTAAAATTTAATCGCTTATAGCAACACCTTAAATAAAATTAAAATTATAATCATGATTATATATAACAGATACTATTTAATATAGTAATCATAAATTTGAATTATTAGCAATTTATTATATTATGATTATTCTTTGCTTTGATGCATCAAAACATTAGCTCTCCATTCTAAAATTAGAAGATGTTTAACAACATAGTTAGCAGGTTAAACCCTTCCTTTTCCCTTATTCAATTCAATAGGATTTTGCCGTTCTTACTGAAATTAATGCGCTGACAGGAAGGTATAAAATACCAACAGTTCTTCTCGTTTTTTCTACAGCTTCTTAATCGTTTCAGGATGTTCGCTGAAACCACTTATATAAGAAAATATTATAAGCTTTATTAGCAATATTAAGCTCTCCTATTAAATAAATCTTCTTCATCTGATCTTAATTTTTAGTGCTGCATACCTTTGTGGAGTAAAGGTGGCACAATGAGCTATTTTGTATACCAAACAGCATTAGTACTGCGTGTCCGGAAATAATATTTCCCATTATATTTAAAAATTAATCACCATGTTCCCGTAGCAAGCCTAGCAGATGCAGTTAAGCAACGCGATCACCAACCCATTGAGAAGAATTTGGTCTAATTCATGGTTATGAAATTGAATCTCTCTTTAAGTTAAAAAGAACGCCATTTATTTCTGTTAAAAACAGATAGAAAAGTAGTTTACTTGGTTTTTATAAGTTAAAATTTTTCGGAGTGTGTATTCTTTAACTTAATATACTAATTTTAGAAACGTAAATTCTAGTGTTTTGCCTTAATAACTCTCGTTTTTTATTTTATAAATTCTCTCTAACAAGAATTCTGGTATCTACTGCTAGTCAAACTGACGTTGATAAAAAAGCACCATATCGCCGCTAAACAAAATATATTTATACGGATCTGTGTGCAAAATTCTTTTATCAGAACGGCGAACACCGTTAATTTTCCAGTTTTTATAAATCATTTCTAATACCTTATACACCTTTGGTAATAATATGTCTCGTTAAGAATTCGACAAGAACCCATAATAACGCATCATCTTAGAATACACTTAATCTAAACATAACTAATATAGCACTAGATTATCTTTCTTGTATCAGGATGATCATGTTGTCAGTACTATTTAGTCCGTTGATTATATTATCATATACAACCCTTCCCCCTCATCAGTTAATGCTGTAGTTTTACTGCGAATACCAAATTAAGGTAGCAATCAAGATAATTTTAGAGTATGCCGCGACCTCTTTCATCTTTTTATTGAAGTATACTTTACAGTAACATCTATACTGCAACTCAGGATTACGGTGCTACTGCTTTCTGACGCAGATAATATGCTACAAAATTAAGAAGATACTGAAATTTATCAATTTATCTCTGTAACGCATCAACATGATGACAAAGCATCATGATGAATTCCCCTTAGACTGCTCTTTTTTAAAAATAGATCACATCATACAATATGTTTAATATCTAGACCGCTATAAGTAATGAAGACATGAACATGCAGATGTTAATTGAGTTTTTTAGATAAACATACGAAGCATAGAAGATAACAATTTAAATATACTATTTATACATATACCCAGTGCAGCATAAGTGCACAGGTTGGGCACAAAACAAAACGTTAAGAGCGGATAGTTATTATTAAAAAAGGCTAGAGAAGATAAGGAATAGTAAAGGTACTGTGTTGCTAATTACAGATGGTAAAATATGAAGCTGTTATGCTAATAGTACTCAGTAGCTTTGAAGCTACATGAACTCCAGACTTTTGATTCATAACTTTAGCAAAACAGCGGTGGGAATCAATTCAGGAGAGCTACGGTAGTAGAATAACAAGATAAAACCCTATTACACAAAGTATTGCAGGGCAAGTGTCCGTCTATAGATAGACGGATCCATAAGTTAACACTTTCACTATATTTTTCAAGAAATTTATTCCAACCATCATTAATGGTGAAAACTACTTTAATTAGTCTGATAGACTATATAATCTTTTAATAAATTACTCTCTAGGTATCTTGACGTAGAAATAAAAATCATCATCCTCTCCGCATTCGTTAAGTCTAACGACTCAGTTATCTTTGTGTTTATTTTAGGATCTAAGTAGACGTAGATTATTCTATAATTTCCTATAGGTGATGGATTCATCGGCAATTATATTTCCCATTCCTTACTACTCAATGCAAGCTGTATCCAGGATCCATCGCCTTGTCCTGATCGTTTTCAAAAATCTTGGATAATCATAATTAGAGAATAATAATACACTTGCGTATCGAAAAAATTAATGACCGGAGTCGGCAATTGCTATATAGCGTCTTTTGAAGTTCAATAAAATTCAACTAATCTGTTATCATTAATTTCTGAAGGAAGATCATAAGATGCTTTAAGTAAAAAGACAATATAACAGTTGAAGTCGCCTCTTTTCTCTTTCTGATTTATCCAAATTACGCTTTCTAGAAGATTTCTTCTGAGCCATCTCTGACTAAATTCCTAATAATTAACATATCGCAGAGTATAAAACAGCACTTAGATCATGAACATCCGTGTATCGGCATAGCTACTACGATCATACTATAGTGTGCTACATTAGATTCTGACTCCTAATAAGAATCATTCGAGCGCAATTGAGATAATTACACCAATGCGCAGTGACACCGATAATGAGCAGCAGGTAAAGGCGATCACCGTCACTGACAGGACGGTATATGTCATCGTACTAAAATAAACGTTAAGAGTATCGATTAAATCACGCAAAACACCAACTTTCCTGCGTTCTTTAAGTCATTTCTGTTTTAGTCTGCCTCTGCTCTCTGCAGAGAGAGCGTGTGCTTTTATCGAGAAGAGCGGCATTATGATTTCATGAAAAATCATCAATAGACAATGTCTCGCATATACATAGCAGGGTAGAGCATCTCTTCGTCATTTTTTCATACTTCAGATAAAATGATAGCAACAAACTCTTTAAGCATATTCCATTGCCGCTATAATTTCCCTCTAATATCCTTAGACACTTTAATCTCAATATAGTCAATGGTTAGTCTTCTAGGTTCGCTTTTATAGCTCATAACTGTTATGGATGACGGCATGAGACCTCGCTGATAAGGCGGCTTGGCAGGTTATAGCAGTATGGTTTCGAATTTAGATTCGTTTCAACAGCGATGATTATCAAACTGCCTAGCAGCCTTACGGATGCGTTCATGCAAAGGATTAAAGTAATAGCTAGTTTCTTGAATAGCTATAGACTAAACTTTTCATAGAATATAATCTTTCTATTATTAGAATAATTTATGAAATTAATTAGCAGGATACGCCAGAACCATCTGAAACGAATACACCAGAAATTAACATAACTAACTATAAAGCGAAAGATCCGCTGATAAATAATCATATAATCATATAATAATTAATTATTATATGATTATATGATTATAACTGAACCTAAAATTAATTACTAGTTTTCATATTACATGAATGTAAGTTTCATACTAACTTGATTCTTTTTGAATTATTCAGAATAAAATAATTGCTATTCTGTGCTTTTAATAGCAATAAATAATAGCAATATTTTCAAATTGCTAACAAGCCTAAACTTAACATTTTTTACTTTCTTTTAATCGATTCCAGTAATAAACATTGTATTACTCATTTTAAATTACGTATTTCCATTACCACGTTATTAAACATATCTTAACGTAGATATAACAAATAAAGACAGGACGGTTATGTCAGGTTTATACCTATGACTGGGGTGGGGGTTAAAACTAATGTATTATATAATGCGCTTGTTTTTCTCTAAATCGGATATTTTAGTAAAGGTTGTTACCTTACTCGCAGAGTAATTTTTAGATACGAGTGTATTTTAATCATTGTGATTTAAAACAATGTTCTCTACTCAAGATAATTCAGTAAATAAAACAATCCTGCACAATGGAAGCTACTCAGCTATCCCATTAATCGGCTGATATAATTTTTTATATTTTAAATGTAAAATTACTTACCGATAAATCTTGATTTACCATAACCTTATTGGGCTATGGTGATTACTTTTATGTTTGTTAGGAAAGGTTCCGTATTATTTAGCTCCATCTAAGTAAAAGATTAACTCTTATCAATGATCGGCTCATGAAAACTTCTAAAACATTCTACATTAAACTTTGAATGTAGCAGAACCTTATAAAGTGTAATCTAGGAAACAGAAACTAAGCTGCTATGTGGATGTTCACATTAGCTGAGTATTTCTTTACTCTCTATAAGATATTAATTTTAAAAATTTATATAGATATGGCTCGAAATAAATCTTATAGAAACGTAATTCTGGCAAATCAGAAAATAATACGCAACTTCAGGTATTATGTACTACCTATTTATTCGAAGTACTTTATGATCTCTTTTTCGAAATTAATGATGACAGGAGAGACCGACTAAATTTTTTTATGATTTCTAAAAAAGAGGCCATGCAGCAACGTGTTCAGATTCCAGTTCCCATTTTCTACACGAAAGTATTTTATCCACCTATAGTCACGATTATCCTGAGGTTTTAAGAAAATGTCTAAAGTTAATCTAATGACGTTAGATACAATTAGATTGAGAGAGGAATCTCTGGATAGTATAGTTTCTAATAAATTCATCTCTTATAAAGAACCAGGAATAATCCCCTATCTTCTTTACCATCTGAAACAAATACAAAGATGGCTGTTCTAATAAACCTAACTAACGATAGGCCAGAATGACAATTTCTACTTCTCTGGTAAGATACCAAGATGTATAATCTTCAGCACAACTAAACTAGTTTTCACCATTTAATAATTTCCACTAAGCTCTGTGGATTCTCAGTGAGAAATCAGATGATCCTATGTGGAGTACCCAATTAACAAACTAAAATACTAATGCCTTAAAGAGTATAGGTAATGGGAGCGGTGCTGCCATGCGTGATTTAAGCGATATGTTCTACGTTTATTTCTTGGCAAATAACGTATGCCGTCCTGTTAAGCGCAAGCTGATCATCTTTTCTTGCTAGTTATATTGGCGCTACTAAAAGGATGGATGTAAAGATATAATTACGGTAAAAGATGCATATTGAAAGTTAGAAGTAAATTAGGATAACCTTATTAATGATCTCTATGAAAAACCTAATTTAACTATATCTCCAAGGGTTGCTACGGTGTATGGGGATGCCCTTGTTTTATAATGTAATCCCAAAGATATTCTCGGGCATGCAACACCAATACTACTGTATATACAAATAACTAATATTCTGCCTTCAGTTCCTTAAAAAAGACATGCAACCGAAAGTTAAGGTGAAGTACCGAGGTTTAACTAGCAGAAAGTTATTATACCTCTAATAAATCCCTTAATATTTTGTTAGCAAAATTTTCAAGATAAGCATCCTATATAAATGAAAAAATTGGAGAAATAGCCAAAAGAATAACTGGTATTCTACGACTTCCCGTCAACGCACTGGTATCAGTAAAAATGATGAATATGATTGAATTAGCTTTTGTGACCTTTAGGCTATGAATACGGATATGCGAAATACTGTGGTTCGAAAAATAACCTTTTTAATGGTATTTAAGCTGCTTAAGTCTTCTTAGAAAATTTGGAACCGACTCATGGAAGTTTAACCTGCTTAACAATCTGGTTGTTTGTAAACAAGATCCAATTTAAGCATGGAGAAGAGTTTTTTTAAAGCATCAGAGTGAAGCATGACCTAACCGTCATGCACTAAATTTACTAATAACTCTTACAACATATCCAATTAAAACCATTATCTGCTAAAATCAGTATAAAAGAACGGCTTACAGTGCTATTGAAAATTTACTTTTGATGCAATCTGATAGTACAATAGATAGTCATATAAGCAGGGATTTTTGCTTCGGTCTAATCACATCACCCTTCCCCGGTGCTAACACTATCAGACACTCGAGGGTATGGCAGTTATTGTAATCGGTCAAGTTAGTACAAGGGTTATTTCAGTAAGTTGAAGGCGCTTACTTTTCTTAGTATTAGCTGAATGAGCGATTATCCCATTAGGCAACTAGTTTTTTCGCCTGCTATATAAAAGAAGATGATATACGCGCAGATCTATAACGCGGTTGTGGTTGATAGTAAGGAATATTAACGAGTAATATATATGTATGAGTAATCTGGCGCTGATTATCGGTCAGGTCGGCCAATTTATTATCGGTAACGGTAGTTAAATATCTAGCTCACTAAACTTCTTAGGGTTTATACGTATCTTTAATGCGATAAATTGTTTAACAACATCATCCACAGGTGCAGTGATGATCAATTATTTAAGATAAAACTAACGAATAACGTACTGAGGTTCAAGTAGCAAGAAAACAATAAATATACTCGTACACTTTGATGCATTAAGGCTTGCATTTTATTGATTTAGAGCTACTCCTTTCACCCATATTTATTCAGTGCTAGCCGTTCCATTGCATTGTCTCAGTTAACCCTGAGATCCCAATTAGTTCAGTTCTGATATAAACATAATCAGGAAATTCTCCTTCACGAGAATTAAAGATGTTAATTTAACCAGATTTATGGTGGTATAAAACTGATCACTTCAGTAACAATAGGTTCATATTTTTAGAAGGGTAATCAAGCTCATTTTTAGTGAATCAGGCTGCATGATAGAGAAGTCTATAAATCGGTAATTGACACAATATAAATTCTTTTAAATACATTACAATCCGCAATATATTTGCGGTACTAATTATAATTAAGAATTTTATTTCTAAGTATAAGTAGATTACTTTAAATATATATCTCTAAAATTAGCCAAACAAGTTATCTATACAGATATATATGGAGTTAAAAAATATTGATTTTATTAATCATTAAATATAATAACCTATCAGCATAGAAAAAATACATGAATAATTATGTTTCTTTTTAGGTGACGGAAAAGAAAATTTTTTTCATAGATTCCAACTCTTATAGACGATGGAAAGTTTTAGAAAACGAAAAAGAAGATTGAGAAGTGTTACTTCTATACTTAATAGGTATTTTATACTGGGTTAATATCAAGTTAAAATCTACTATAAAATAACTAAAAAGAGTAAAGAGTATCTCTTGAGTAGTTTTAATAGAGTGCTAAAGAACTAGCTCTATCCAAGATAGATAATCTACTGATTGCTAATTAGTTATAAGATATTAATTATATTTTGAATGCGGTAGAGCTATTAGAACAATAAAATTAACTAAATTATTTAATGTAAATGGTAAGTAATCCTCATATATATTCTAGGCTTACTTAATCTTGATAACCACTCCCTCTACTTGAACTAATATAAGATAAAAACGAGTTTTCTTCTTAAAGGAATTTATATTAAAAATAATTAAATAGACTTTATCTAAAATTAAATCAATACACCGGAAAAAATTATTTTCGAAGTAGAGAACTCTGATGCTAACATTTGAGTAAATCTAAATAAGATTTACCACAGTTAAAAATTTTATAAATAAAATTTCAAATTTCATTGAAGCCTATATTTAAATATAAAAAATAGCATATTTAACCATCACATGGTTAATCATGTACACTGAACTATATATCAGATAATATTGAAATACAAACACTATAGCGATGAAGAGAAGGAGGGTAATTTATCTACGTATATAGAATATAGCATTAGGTATCGTATTAACAATAGTCGCAAATTATAGGATAGCTGTTATGTAAGACTGGATAAGGTGATCTAATTGTAATAATTTATCTGACGACTTTCTAGATTTGCCTGTAATAAATACAACCAACACTAATTTTTATTAATTGAACTATTAGTTTGGTAAAAAGTTAGATTAAATATCTAAAAATAACGTTGCGCACAGTATCTTTATTTATTAAGTAATTTTCAACACTTTCATAAAAAAGTTGGCAGCGAGTAAAATATTATCTGTTTAATCCATAATAGCGGAACATTAATGATTAGTAATCATTAATTTATTTAGTTTATGAAAATCAATATTAATGTTATTAACATCAAAATCTTATTAAATACTGCTTTCCATAACTACGGAATTATCTAAATTTCATCGGATAAAATATGCTCTATTATCATGCTAACGGTTTAACATTCATTAAAAATGAATCAAAGCTATTAGCTTCCGTTACAATATAGATAAATTCTAGATTCGAGATTATTTGATTTTAATGAAAAAAATATTAACGACAGCCTAGATAAGTGCTTCACTACTTTATTATTACCACTAATAATAAGTAATTTTTAGATTACAAAACTTTTCAGCAACTAATCTAATCTTTGCTTTAATATCCGCTGGAAAATCATTCACTACTATTGCTTTTTTATCCAAAGCATGATGAATGCTAAAACTAAAAAGAGCATGGTTATCAACCGGCGCGAGATAACTTAATTTAGTAATATTACTTAAACAGCAATCATCTTTGTTGTTAACAAACAATTGGTTTTGTATCAGGTTAGCTGATATTTAATATCACAGCAATTTGCAATTTTCTACTTTTATAGTTTAGCCATTAATTTAGCTTTATCTTTAACTGCCTAAGAAATCCTAATGCTATAAGTGCTTCACGTTTGGGTTAAATCCTTTTTCTAAAACCATACCATTATAATTTTCAATTTTATGCAATGTTGGCATATAACCCCATTCTTTGTTTTAAAACATTAATATTATCTCGAAATAAAACCTTATTCCGCTGTTAATATACCTGAATAAAAAATTCTTTTGCCAACCAGTAGTTAAGATAACGCTTAATTGTTCTCAACATTAAGTTGAAAGTTATCTAATAACACCGATAACTTTTGTCTATCATAAAATTTTAGAACCAGTTTGTATCTGGGGGTTCTGTTCCTCAGAACAGAAATAATATATTAGTTTCATTTTTAACTAATTAAAACCCTCGGAATTAATCTTGATGATTAATATAATTTTAATCAAAGCAACCTCAATCACATAAAAGTAGTGATTTACCATACCATATAACTGGTTTCAACCCGGCGTAATTCATAGTAACATTTACTAAACTAGTATTATAACCAATAATACACTGTAGATATATTCTTGGCGCAGATCGCATATTTCATTTGTGATTGTAAGGTTTATGATTAGTATTATTAATAAAAACTCATTTGATAAGATCTTAACTAAATTGCTAGAAATTTACTCTCTAATTGTACCTTACATTTCCATTTAGGTAAAATAGATATGATTATAACTGTTATATACACCTAGATTGATGTATCAGCTCTTTCTTTTTAAGAAAAAGCAAAACCGATAGAGAAAGCAATAAAACAATTTATTTTGTTATCAACGAATAAACATTGATTTTAATTATGATATATTAGTTTAAATATAAAATATTTACGTATTTATGCCTAGTCATTATTATGATATCTTAGCAGTAACATATGCTACCCTTCTTATAAAGAAGGGTAGCATATGAATGATTTATTATCAACCACTCAACAATACTTGTATGAAACTGCTTAATTTGCTGCATCAATAGATGGATAGGATAAATTATAAACCAGTGTCATGCAGGACACTGTTTGACGGTCATGTGTATCGTAAGCATTTTTACTATTGCTTACACACATTAAGAACAAGAATCAACATTATTAACTCTGAATGTCAGAAGTTATACTCAAGTTACAAAATTCTATTAGTTAATACCAGCTTCAAATTCATCACGAAAAAATTTAATAGCACTCTGTATAAGTTTAACCGAACTCGGAGTGCGAGAGAAAAAAGTTTTATCTACCAAAAAGAAAGCGACAAAGTTCTTCTAATGTTTAGATATCACCTAATTGTCATTCACCACGCTCTAAAATCTATAAATTTTACACTTCATAGAAATTATCATAACACGATGTACACCAACTACTCGATTCACGAACAAAAATTACTATAAATTTTTGGTTAAAGAACCATATTAATTTCACTATTAACTACCATGGAAAATCGCCGTAAACCTTAAACAGCACACCTCTACTTTAATAGACTATTAAAATCTATGGCTAAATCAAAATGTGCTTTTGTTAGAAAATCAATACCGTTCTGAATCCTGACTTATGGTTAACAGGATTCAAATATTAAACCTTTATACATTCTACACACATAACTTTCTAAGATCTCGCGAGCAGTAACACCAAAAGGTAATTCCTACAGGTCTAAATCATTTACTCAACTAGAAGATCCCATCAAATTAGTTCCGGGATTTTTACTTTTACTTTTTGTAAGACTGAAATATCACTATTTACTATATTTAATAATCGTCGTTATGTTATAGATTGTTTTCAGATTATTGATATAATTCGGTTTACTTTAGGCGCTGAATATTGTTAGAAAGGTAGTTGAGCGCGGATTTACTCTACTCCCTTTAATGGAGTTAATCAACGCTATTTCTTCACCACAAATGTAGCACCCTAACACCGATTACACACAAAAGCTCAAAGTTAAAATAAGTACCCAGAATATTTTTATCTAATAAATCCGCTGTTTTCAATTCCTCAATTGTCTTAAATAAATGTTTAGTTGCTATGATATCTGTATCTTTAGCAGTATAAGCGACTATACTAATTAAATGCCATTTAAGAATACTTATTATTCAATGTTACTTTGACATATGAATTCAATCACGTTATCATTTACAATGAAGGAAATTTTGCAATAGCTTTTACTAACCTTTCAGTAAATAATAAGCAACACCACCGATCCGTACCTAAGCCTGGTTGGTAGGTACGGAAATTAGTGATTACTTCAATAACGTTATATATTACTAATAATCAGTAAATGCAAAAAAAATCGGTATTCTACCACCGCTCTTTCTAAATAGAAATGCTGATTAGAGTAATGGATGTTAATACGAGATAACTATGACAACATAACACGGATAGTAGTTTTAACGCAATCTAATACATCAATTCTTACCAGTTTTTTTTTGATTACTATCATACATAAAGGCATTTTATTAATACAACAACCTAAATTCCATATGAGGTTAGTATATGGAATATAACTGTACCAAGATTAACGCTCACCTATTCTTTCTGCACGTTATTGGTAATAACCAATAACTATACACAGTTAATAATTTCTTTATCATTAAGTTGCAGTAGAATCCGAAAGACTCCATAAGATAAGGAATGATTTAGACCTACATTCAAGAACATAAAATTTTCATGCTCGTTGTCTATTGTCATTCCTCATTCTTCAAATTTAAAGATCAGTAACTCCATCTATAAATCAAATTTTTATTTAGTTAAAATAAAAGGATTAAATCCAGCAGCTCTATCTGAATAATCTTTATATAATAAATCTCATTACTAGATTATTGGCATTAATAACTGTTGAAATTTGAATGGCATTAAATGTTATTCCAAACATATCCCATACTTCACGTTCATACTAATTAAAATTCAGAAATAAAGAAACAATAAATAGAATATTTAGATATTTCTCACTAAGCGCCACTTTCAACACAATATCACGGTTACGCTTAATAGAAATTAAATGGTAAAAACAGAAAAATCCGCTTCAAATAAACCTTGCAGATTTACTTCTTGCCTATAATCAAACTCATATAAATCAAATAGCAGGATATAAGGTTTAGGTTTTTAAAAAAATCTATCATGGCAAGAAGTTGTTCACATTTGAACCAAATAATCAATTCCCTTAAGAGATGATTAAAATCATCAAAGAATCTTGAATAGATAATTAGTTATATAGTTCCAAACTTATTTGAGTCATTACAATGATGATAAGTATATAATGCTTACCATGAATACTCTCTTGTGTTATATGAGCTGTTATTATTTTATACACCACAACGCTTGATCAGGTTTATTACGACTACAATAGCTTAATTCTATTAAGCTGAATAACTTATATTTTATATCTTATATTTCATAACATGACCATAACGTTTTGATCGCTATTTTCACCACGCTTACACTCTTTTTTCAGTTGCATATTGGCGTGATATAAACACCATAATCGCTATCCACTTATGTGTTAATGGATAATAATCTTTACTGATTTATTATTATCATAATAAAGTTTGTATATAAGTTCCCTATCGTGAAACACAACCACCTCTGATATCCATAAGATATCAACATAAAAATTTATAAACTCCTGAATAACGGAATAAATATCGTATATACCACTAGAGTTAGCACAATATATCATAGAGATTACTCTCTTATAGTTAAATAAGAGAGACTGTCCTGTGAGATAGGTTCCGACAGCAATCATAAAATTAGTCTGTTGCGATGACGCTCTTAGTACCTCAAATTAAATCGAGTGACTTCTTTCACTACAGTGAAAGAAGTCACCATTTCAACATGGTAAATATGAAAGCTTAAATTATACGGCCATAAAGAATTTTTTCTCCTAAATTCAATGCTTTATATAAAACATATCCTAATTTATCCACACAAATACAGTGATGAATATCCCTACCACCAAATTGTTGGTTTCTCCCAACAATTTGGTGTGGTCACAAAGGATAAAAGTCATTTTCACTATTTAAGTGAATGTAAAGTGATCGTATAATCCTATCTTTAAATGCCTAAATTTACTATGGTGATGATTATTGATTTTAATTATTTCATCTGGTTTTCTAACATAAAAAATGTGAACGCACTAGCGTCCAATTAAGTGCCACAAATACGAACTAAGTAGAGTAAGTCCACAAATAGCAGTAGTATAAAATATTTCTCAATAAAATTGAAAAGTCTCTATCTTTAATAGAGCCTTCTACACTAAAGGAATAACACTTCAAAATTGAAATAACAAAATATTCCAATCAAGTAAAATTTGGCTTATATACGAAAACAGGACAGTACCGGCAGGATTAATATCCGATTCATAAGGGATACGTTTTACTTTGTCCTTGGGAATTATCACAAAAGGTATAATCACTAAGGAACATTAAGTAATACAGATCAATAGCACCAATAAGATATATTATAAAAGCCAAATGATAAGCAAATATATCAATAAACATTAACATACTCACTCATTACATATTATATATGCAATATTGTTGTGTCGCTTTTAAATTAGCATAGTGTTACAAACACTATAAACACCATAAACACTATAAACACTAATTATAGGAGAAAAAATAAAATATATAGATAAACATTAATTTTATTAAACTTAATTATTCTAATAACTATATAGAATATAATTCTTTTTTTATATTTTTACTTTAAACTGTAAATTACAAATATCATTAGCTAAAAACGTGACAACTCATTAAACTAACATAACTGATATTTCGTTTTATACACCATTTTCTCAAAAAAAAACCAATTTTACAATCACTTACTTCCGCTATTATTAATCACACGTCTAAATTATGTTGAAAACATAACTGATCACAAAATAATCGATTTATTAAATAAATCAACGACTATTATTATTTGCAAATCTATAATTAATATCAATTTTTAAATAAATTTAAATTTAAATTTGAAATCACAAAAAACTTTTATCAAAAAAATTTTTTAGCTCCAATTAAAATAAGAAAATTTAAATAATTTTATTTAAACAACCCACCTTTGCTTTATTACAAAGATATATATTATATTATAATTTAAGATTCTATTCAGTTAAATAGAAAAAAGTTTTTATAAAAAATACTGATATAAACTATTTAAAATATAGAAAAGTGCTTATATAATAGCATCCATCGTAATATTTTATTTAAATAATAACGTTAACTAAATATATAACTTTTTATTTTCTAAAAATTAAATAAATAATATTTATTTAATTGCCTTGTTAAGATACTATACTATATATAAGATATTTTCTTATTTTTAATTGTACTAAATACTGTTAAAATAACCTCGTTTTGCTCATTAATATTACGATATAACCAATAATAAATTTCGGGCAAACGGAGTAAAGCATCACTTTCACTTAAAATTCTTAAATTGCCAGTCTGCATTTCCAGCGGGCACGCAGTAATACCGACTGCAGCATTAACTGCTGCAAGCACTGCTGATAATGAAGCGGCTTCATAAGCAATACGCCATTTAATACTAGCAGCAATTAAGGGTACTAATTGATATTTCATGAAATGGATTAGTTTCATCCATAACAATTAATGGAACTGATTCATTCAATTGATGCTGAAAATCAGATGCACACTGCCATAGGATCGGTGAAGAATGCAAAAGCATTCTTGGATATTGAGTTAATTCTATTGGTATTAGTGCTAAATCAATTTCATCATTATCCAGAATTTTTAATAAACTTGGCGCGTTTTATATAAATATCAACAACCATATGCGGATATACTGATGCGATACGATTAAGCAAAAATGGTAATAAAGTATTCGTAGTATCATCAGAAACACCAAATTGAAATTTACCTTCAGCACCATTATAAGTTAGTGAAACTGAAGCATCATCATTAGCCTATAATATTTTCCGTGCATAACTTAATAACTGCAAACCATGATCCGTTAATAACTTATTAAGATCATGGCGCTCAAAAAGCTCACAACCTACTAACTGTTCTAAACCCTTCATTTGTTGGCTAATAGCTGATTGAGTACGATAAACTGCAGCAGCAGCTGCAAATGCATTAAGATCAGCAATAGAAAAAAAGTTCTAAGTAAATCAAGATCAAGATTTATAATTGGGCAATTTGAATTTATCATTTTATTCTCTTATATCATCATGCTGATTTTACGAATTCAATAGATATTGAAATATATTGATAGTTAAATAACTAAAGATAAAAAATCTTTTATATTGAATTTATTTCTATAAATTCAATATTTGTTACTGTCTATATACAGTTATTAACTTAAATTGTTTAATAAAAACATACTTTACATATTGACAAACAAAACACTAATGAGTGTAGTTCCTATTCTCATTTTATGAGAATAATTTTAATCCAAAATCTTTGCGCCAAAATGACGATTTTGCAACCGAGAGTAGATACATTTTTCTAAACAAAATAACCATAAAAGATAATGCAGCTAAGAAAAATTATAAATTTATAATCAGTATAAAACTTTTTTATCAAAACATAATAATAACATATTAACTTTAATTATATGTTATATAAAGAATATTCATATTATGAAACCAGTAATAATTTGTAATAAAAATACACTACGACAAATCCATAAGCAATTTACTATTTGATTACTAAAATCATCTCATGACTAAGATATAAATCTGATTTATATCATATTTTAAAATTTATTAATCTTATCAAGTAAATAATAGCTTGCTTAACATAATTTAATTATTTTAACTAATTTTTCTAAAAAAAATTTTAAACAATATATTTAAAATTTTCTAACTAAGAGTTAGATGTGTATACATAAAATATGCAGAAATTTCTATATTCTATGAACGTTGAGGCTCAAACAGAGTAATTGAATATTATAGTAAATTCAATAAATTGGATAACGCATACTACACATAAGATAAAAAGTTTTTTAAAGAAACCAAGTGTCTTAAAAATAAATCATAAGGTTATTAAACTTCATATTGGTAATTCAAGAGCTTTTTGGTTTCGAAAAAACACTGGACAAAATTTTTTATGTTCTACGGAATCTTACTCACTCAAAAGTTACAATAATTCTAAAAAGAATTTACTCTACCCAAAAATAATAATACAACACCATTAATGTAGCTCACTATGGTATATGTCACAGCTATCCTGCTTCAAGAATGTCATAATTTGAGTACTGTTTTATACTATGCGATATATGAATTTTTTAGGAATTCAGACAAACAGTGCTCAGCATGAATCCCCTAAAAATAGGAAATCAAGTAAAAAACAGTAAGATAATACATAAGTCACGTGTTAAACTCGCTTATTTATTCAAAACGTTTTATGATCTATTTTACCAAAATTGATAATGACAGACTGACTAAATTATTATGACACTCTAAAAAGTAGGTCATATAGCAATGCGCAGACTACTTCTTATTTTTTTAAGATTCAAATGTATCATCCTCCTCTAATCACTATTATCCGGAGCTTTAAACAACGCCATAGGCACTAATCCAATAATGCTGAATATAACTTTTGCATTGAGGGGTAATTAATAAAAGTATGCTTGTTGATGAATTCATTACTTATAGGAAACTAGAGATGATTCTTCTATCCTTCATCTGCTAAAGCAGCACAAAGATAACTAGGTCGAATAGAACTAAGAAATTGGGACAGGATTACGATTTCTATTTTTCTTATAAAGAACTAAAATAGAATAATTTACCCATATATATCCCATAACTAAACTGCTTTTTAGCATTTATGATAGCTAGAATAAATTTCTTAAAACTACGCTGAAAGCGTCAACTTGGGTATTCATTTATAGAGCGAATGTTTGTCTGCATTATTTATGTTATGTTGTCTTATGGACGGACTGCTGCTATGCCTCTTCTAAATCTTCCCCCCACCCGCAGTCATTTTTTGCTAAAGCTACAAGTCAAAAGCTCGCAGTTCATGCGATATCAAAGCTACTTAGCAATAGTTAGAACAGAGAAAAAGATTCATATCTTACACGACTACAATTATTAACGCATTACTTTCATACTATGCCAATCTTCTTTGACCTTTTAAACAATAACTGGCGTGACTCAATGTTCTGTTTTGCACCGGTGGAACAACCCCACATAAACGTTATGCTGCAATTGTCACCTAAAAAGGGTATCGAAATTTGGTATCTTTTATGCCTTTTACATTTATAGTCAACAACTCAATAACGTCCGCCTATTCATATCTTCGTCACCCTGTCGTGGTCTTAGAGATATTAATATGCTCTATTTACGTGATTTGTTCTTAAAAAGAACGGTCGAAGGGATTTGGCGAGGCGCTGTCATCTAAATGTTGCATTAGAACTATAATCTGATAAATCCCAATAATTTTCTTTATCTAATGCATATCTGCGCTAGGAAAAGCGGTGGAATCGTTACCAGAAAGCAGAATACACGGACGTTACTGGAAAAATACATTTCTCTAAAAATAAAATGGGGCGTTGCATATTATAAAATATCTATAGCGCTACCTTAAATGCCCAGTATTCACTTTAAAACTGCGGAATTATAGAGTTTGTATTAGTTACAGATTACTATGATCAGATAACTAAACAAAACCTGTAACAGACGATAACGAAGAAAAAATGATTAGACTCTTCCATAATTATATTACTGAAAGGCATAGTTAAAATGTTGCACCATTATGGTTTCTTGTCAAATCGTAAATGAAGCACACTATTACCGAAAATATAAAGGCGCTGGAGGAGAAATCAGCTAGTAAATAACCAAAAAAACCAAGGTTCGCTCTTATGATGAAAGGATTACTGTGCAGAAATTTATATAAATGTATTTTGTGTTCCACACATATTACTTTTATTTATACCCAAGTTGGCTAACCAGATAACAAATTGTTGTCAGAGAGATTGCATAAAATGGAGAAACTAATGGTTAGTAAGTTAAACATAGAGTTAATATCTTTATATATAGTGTATTAATTAAAAAAATGTACACTTAAATAAAATTAAAACTTACAATAGACCCAATAAATCGATTCTATCTCTTTTTATCAGAAAGAGATAGCTTTTGTCTTCACTTAAAATATGATTCAATTTTATAGCCATTAAAGCTTGATGGTTTTTAATTGCGCAAAAAAATTCTAAAAGTTATATATATTAAGACTTAGAAATATCAGCCTCCCAATGCGACTTTGCACTAACATTACTATGCAATACGCAATCTAAACCATATTATTCGGTTATTAAAGTAATAATAAATTCATCTGTCCTACTTGCACGACTATATGAGTAACCTAATTAGGACTTGAAATTAATTAATGAAATTTCTAAGTATTTTATGTTAAACTAGAAACTTTTTCAAGTTATTAGTAAATCCTAGATGACGGTTATACTAAGCTGCTTCACTCTAATGCTTTGTGAATATTTTCTCTATCCTTAAATTGGACGTTATTTAGCGCCGGTATCAACGCAAAATCATAAATCCATTTTTAGGTATTTCCAGTTTCTTTGAACAGACCGGGAACAGCTTAAATGCCATTGAAATGGTTATTTTCGAACTATAGTGCTTCGAACGTTAGCTTCCATATCCTCACTGTTGCCAAAAACTTATTCAATCGGATTTTTATTCTTATTTGATACTTAGCGTCCTGATAGGGAAAAGAATAGGATTCCAACAGTTCTTTTCGATTTTTTTCCAGTTTCTTCATTGCTGCAGGATGATATTTCATTAAAACTATTTCTAACAAAATATCAATAAATTTATTAACGGTATCACAGCACTCTGCTAGCTATAAGCTCCTATACTTTAAGCTTTAACTTTTAGTTACATGACTTTTGAGGTGGGTGAAGCCCAGTACAAATGGTATTTTGTATAACTTAACAGCGTTAGTGATGTGTGCCTGAAAAGATTTTTACATTGTATTATAAAACTAATAGTACTAAGTCTCCACTAGCACAAGTCTAGGAGATTTAGTTAAGTCACGTACTTGAAGGTAATTAGAAGTTAAGCTCAGTCGTTTCTGACTATTAACAATTATTTTCTAGCACAAAGATCTCCTTGTGTCCATGTGCAGTGCCGACAATAATTAGCAGAAGGTAAAGACGATGAACTTACCTGACAGAATGGTTATGCTCATCAGCCCAGAAATAAACATAATGCGTATTGCATAAATTATGCATGCTACCAATCCTTGTGTTCTTCAATACATTGTTGTTTCAGTCTTCTGATGGCTCTTGCTAAAGAGATCATCTGCTTTTTCATCTAGAACCGAGCTCTTACAAAGGGTTTCATCAAAATCACCGGTGGATATTAGCTTTGTCAATATAGATACCATAGCAACTCTTTGCTACTTTTACACGCCTAGATAAAACGATAGTATGAGATCTTAAAGGATATTCTATTGATGCTACAGTTCATGGACTTTAGATACTTTAATTTTGATATCGTCAATACCACAGTCTGTATGATTAGCTGTAGCAACTAATCATTATAGTCGATTGGATCCTTACCAATCGATAAGGCGATCTTTTTAGTATCTTATTGCAGACATAGTTGTATGCTCATCTTCAACAACGGTGCTATCATCTACCTTGAAGCATTACAAATGAATTTATAGAAAGAATTACAGGTGACATCAGGTTCGAGATGTCTGCAGGATAAAATATCCTTGCATATCATCTCTCTGTTGTTAACATTATCCATGAAATTAATCAATAGTGATATGCCCACAGAATTTTCGAAATCTCATCACTATAAATGAGCATAACTCTTCTTTTTAATTGATTATCATAATACAAAAGCAGTTTTGAATCGCTAAGCGTTAGTTATATAGTCCTCCATCGTTAAATATATAGAGGTTTGGATGGCTAGTAATTAATTAAGCTTAGTATTCGCTTTAGTAACGACTTCAGATTGGAGAGTATAACTTTTGCTTTCATAATAAAAAGCAATGCTAAGATTAATTTTATTTTCATATTAATCTTTATTAATTCATTCCTAAATAATAGGAATCACCGGTAGAATATCAACATTCTGAAACACTTAAAATTATCTTCACTATAATTATATATATTTTATTAAATAACCGATAAAAAATTTATTCGTCCAAGTATTCCATTGTAACCCGTGAGGTTAGTTTTGTCAGTAATTCATAATCACTTATACCAGTATATGCAGCTACTTCTTCAACAGGCAACAGATCACCCCATATAATTACTTCATCGCCGACTTTATCGTTGGTTTCAATGCCTAAATCTACTGAAATCACATCCATAGATACTCTACCAACAATCGGCACTTTACGCCCATTTATTAGTACTGGCGTGTTTGACGGAGCATTACGGGGATAACCATCGCCATAACCAATCGCGACCACGCCAAGGTTAGTATCCTGTTTACTAACCCAAATTCCACCATAACCAACCGACTCTCCAGCTTTATGTTGACGAATAGCAATTAATTTAGATTTGAGTGTCATCACCGGTAGCAGACCAAAATCTTTTCCTTTTTTACCTTCCTGTCCTGAAGCACCATACATCATGATGCCAGGACGCACCCAATCAAAATGCGATGTCTGCCATAATAAAATACCAGCAGATGCAGCGATTGATTTTTCGCTAGTTTTATCTTTTATGAAAGCATTAAAACAAGCTAATTGCTGCTCAGTTACTACTGGTAAACTAGACTCATTAGCGCAACTAAAATGACTCATAATATTAATAGGCTTTTGGATGTTATGGCATGCCATCAAGCGAGTATAAGACATTTCCGCCTCTTCAGGTCTAAATCCCAAACGATGCATGCCAGTATCAAGTTTCATCCAAACTTTTATTGGTTTTTCTAATTTAATCTGCTCTAAAATTTTAAGTTGCTCAATACTCTGCACAACCACGTCAATTGCATACCTAGTAATAATAGGTAATTCAGATAGCTCAAAAAAACCTTCTAATAATAAGATAGAATTACTGATATCATTTTCACGTAATGCGATTGCTTCGCTAATACGAGCAACGCCAAAACTATCAACCAGATCTTTAACTGTATGCGCTGTTTCTAATAAGCCATGCCCATAAGCATTAGCTTTAACAACAGCAATTATGCGACTATTAGGCGCAATTTCCCGAACTCGTTGTAAATTGTGACGTAGAGCGCAGCAATGAATAACAGCAGTTGCCGCTTTCATTTTACTCTCCATTTTAAAATTAAATAGATAAATTATTCGTCATGATAGATAATTGACCCAGCATAATTATCAAAACGTGACCATTGTCCATTGAAAGTTAGACGTACTGTTCCAATCGGCCCATTACGCTGTTTACCAATAATAATTTCCGCTATCCCCTTAAGATCTGAATTATCGTTATAAACTTCATCTCGATAAATAAATATAATTAAATCCGCATCCTGTTCAATTGAACCGGATTCCCGCAAATCTGAATTTACTGGTTTTTTATTCGCTCGTTGTTCCAAGCTACGGTTAAGTTGTGATAATGCAATCACTGGCACTTGTAACTCTTTTGCCAATGATTTAAGTGAACGGGAGATTTCAGCAATCTCAAGTGTACGATTATCAGATAAGGAAGGAACACGCATAAGTTGAAGATAATCAATCATAATTAAACTTAAAGCACCATGCTCACGGTAAACCCTGCGAGCACGTGAACGAATTTCTATCGGTGTTAATCCAGCAGAGTCATCAATGTACATATTGCGTTTTTCCATCAACAACCCCATGGTACTGGAAATACGTGCCCAATCTTCGTCATCCAGTTGACCAGTACGAATACGCGTTTGATCAACACGCGATAAAGAAGCTAACATACGCATCATGATTTGATTTGCTGGCATTTCTAGACTAAAAATCAAAACTGGTTTTTCTTCTATCATGGCTGCATGTTCACATAAATTCATCGCAAAAGTTGTTTTACCCATGGAAGGACGAGCTGCTACGATAATAAGATCAGAGTTTTGTAATCCTGCTGTTTTTCGATCCAGATCCTGATAACCGGTAGAAATACCTGTTACGCCATCATGAGGTTTTTGATATAGCTGCTCAATTTTTTCCACTGTTTCCGATAGGATCTCTTCAATTCCTTTCGGACCGTCATATTTATTAGCACGAGTTTCTGCAATTTGAAAAACACGTGATTCAGCTAAATCTAGTAACTCTTCGCTTGTCCTACCTTGAGGGTCATAACCTGCATCGGCGATCTCATTTGCTACTGCAATCATGTCACGAACAATAGCACGTTCTCGTACAATATCTGCATAAGCATTAATATTGGCAACACTTGGAGTATTTTTAGCTAATTCCGCTAAATAGGCAAAGCCACCGATATTATCTAATTCACCTTGCTGCTCTAACGATTCAGATAAAGTAATTAAATCAATTGGTCTGCTTTGTTCAAGCAGACGTTGCATTTTAGCAAAAATGGTTCTATGTGGTCGACTAAAAAAATCTGTGTTTGTTACACGTTCTGAGACATGCTCCCAACGCTCATTATCCAACATTAATCCACCAAGTACCGATTGCTCAGCTTCTAAGGAGTGAGGTGGTATTTTTAGCCTTTCTATTTGAGGATCTTTCTGACCAATAAATACAGTTTCTGTTGAATACTTCTTCGCCATAGCACTTTATTTACCTATTAATCAATAGAGTAGCTTATTAGTATATGTTACATACTGGAAGATAGTATGGTTTATTTTTAATAACTTAAGTTTAATTTTGAATTAATCTTTCATAAACTGCAATGAAGTTTTACTGACACCAAACACTGATTGTTTCATTCTTTATTCTGCAGTCAAAATATTATGGAGAGTGATTTTAAATTCTTAACAAGATTAAAATGATAGCTTTGCAGCGCATCTTCCATGCGCATATTAAATCGATCAACCAGATTATTTGTTTTAGTATGCATCAGAGCACTAAGTTCATGTTTTATATCAAACTCTATACATAAACGGTCAAACTCTTGTTTTTCAGTGGCTTAACCGTTTTTATATACCAAAAAGTTGCTGTAAATTCTTTGCTATTGTTCATAATTATCCGATGGATATAGCTATGGAAACTCTAGGGTTAAGATCACGTAAGAAGCGTCGAGCATTGGCCAAAGTTTTAGCATTTTAAAGATGGATAAAAATCCATCGAGTATTGAAATATATATCTATAAAAGATAACATCGTGAAGTTTTATTAGGTATTTGTAGAAGATCTATACATCTACGTATAGATAAGCAAGTTCGTAACTTTTAAACGTTTTATGCTTTAGCTTTAGAATTTCCTATCTCATTTCACATAAATTCCCCGTATGATCCTGCATAAATAGCAATTCATATCAGATCAAGATACAACTGAGTTTTTAAGTTCACATGACTACCAGCAGATCAATGAAAGTAAAGAAAACCATTTTTCTCAGAAAAATAACTAAAAATTCCTGAACAGGCAACAACAGCATCATCGACAAATCATGTAGAATATAGCTATGGATGTGATCATCAATATCATTTTATTTTACTCTTTATAAATAGTAAGTTCGGGTACGCCATAACACTTACAAAAAGTAGATATAAACTCTTTATTAACCTGAAAGGCAGCACAGATTTTAGATCTTGTAATTGCCTAATGATGAAGCCCATCATTATGATATTATGCCTTAACTATATCTATCAATAGACCTATATTACTATGAATATAGGTATGTATAACGAGAGTTACTATAATGACCTAGAAATAAACAAGATATCTGATTTACTGATATTTCATCATAACTTAATCATTTAACCTGAGATAAAACATTAACAACTCTTTACTATTATCTTTTACAGAAAATCTGAAAATGTTTCAAATGGTTCTCATTAATAATGAGAACATAATATTGGTAATAAAACTAAACTTTATAAAATATAACAATCATGGCTACTAATCGTTTAGTTAAACATAAACAGGATTTATGCTTATTTATAGTATATGATCTTTCAAAAATTGTGACGTGTATCCTACTAATTAATTTTATGAATGATTTTATTATCAAAGAGATAATACGCTATAAAAGTTTATTCTAAAGGTATTTGCGAAACTATATATTACCCTGATCTACATTACATGAACTCATTCATAATTGTATGTGCTATAGGCACTACCGTTAAAGATGAGCTCGAAACCATGCTGAATAACCTACTTGTTGATGCTATGCTATGCCATGCTATCGTCTTTAACGGTTATTGCCGCAGCAAAGATATAAAACGGATATTTGTAATGTTGAGATTAAAATAACTAAGGTCACAAAGGGGGGATCGCAACGGCAACGAAATATGTTTTAACAGCTCATTATTACCGCCTTATCTGAAGCGCTTAAAAAGCAGCGAAGAGTTTCTAGACCATACCTATACCTGTGAGCCATATTCACCGATGATTTCACAAATCTCTGCTCTGTTAGCGCTTCTCGATAAAAAGCACATGATTTCTCTACCAGTACACCATCAGCAGACTGAAACAGCAATGGCTTGAAGAACACAGGCAATAGCGGCTGCGTGATTTAAGCGATACCGCTATGTTTATTTCTTGGCAGATGGTATATGCCGTCCTATCAAGCAAGCTGTTTGTCTTTATTTGATAGGTTATTATTAGCAGCACTGCGCATGAACATAAGGAACTCGTTGCGCTTAAAATACTTATCAAGAATCAGAATTGAACTTGCTAAATTTCTCAATGATTACAAGTGCATGACTTAATTATATCTCCCAGTGATTTGGAGTACGCGGTGCTTAGTTTTTTTGGAATGCAATGGCAAAGATATTTCTCTACATGCAGCATCAATTTTGCTTGCATCCAAAATGAATGACACCCAATCACTTCTCATCAGCACACTCGGCGTCAATAAGAGAAACGAATCCGATTGAATCAGATTTTGCGATAGCAAAGATATAAAGCTAACAACGTGTTAAGAACTTTAACTTAAGAAAATAACTCTTTAAACAGTATTTAACCTACTTGCCTATCTGCTTAATAAGATGAAACTGCCTAAATGGAGTTAAGCTGCTGACTCTAGTGGTAAACAACATATAATTTAAGGATGGAGAAAAAATTTCTAAAGTATCTCAACTTCAACCCATAAGTATTAATATTATATGTACTATTAACTCAATAATTAATCTATTAACAAACTGCACTTTCAGATTATTTTTTTATAAATATTTCGTATAGTTTATTTATTCCTTAACAAGAAAATTTTTAATTAAATAGAATTTAATTTTCTATAGAATAATTATGAAGAGATTAATACATTTATTAATCATATTAATGACGAAAACCGATTTTTAAATAATGAATTTTAAATTATTTATCATTATGCAAATCAGAAATTTAATACTTATCTAATACAATTAGATACAAATAAGGAATTAGCTAAATTTCAGAAATTAATTAGTAATTCCGTACTTTTAATGAAAATACTTCAGAAAATTAGCAAAAAATAGAGAAATAGAGAAATAGAGAAATAGAGAAATAGAGAAATAGAGAATGCAAGCAAAAAAATAAATAAAATAAAAGCTGTTTTATTAATCAAAATGCTCTACTTAAATATATTTTAATTCCCGTTAATTAATAGCTTACCAAGCCTAGCATAGATAAAATAACCCAAATTAGTTAATTATTTATTCTTGATAAACTAAAAAACCTGCTAATAAAGATTATATCAGTATCTTTTTATTGGAATTTTCACTCAAATAACGACACCGCGCTCAACTTAGGAGCGGAAATATTTTAAAATATCCTCAACATATGACAAGTAATATTACTTAAATAAATTCCTTATTTCAACTTTCTTTTAATGCATGGATACATTTCTTGTACTACAAAAATAGTATCAGTAACCAAATTAGATTAGTCAAAAAAATTCTAAATCAACTTAAGTTAATAACATTAGATTTTGATAAACTTTTAACCTATTTTTTTATTATTAAAATGATCTGTAAATGTTGTTTAACCTTATTAAGGCTTTTAATACTTCCATTAAACTCAATTATTTAACTGAGGAAAATATTTTTTAATTAATGCAGATGTGAATAATCTAAAGGCAGTATTTTCCGATTCTGTTTTTTAACTTAACCACGATAACCAAGCTTTTGGCATGAAAAAAAACAAATAACATTGACTTTTTAATATGATTTAATCAAAAAATTGATTAAAAAAAGAATAACTATCATCATCAACGCCAATTGGTTTTTATTGTTATTGGGATCGCAGTAACTATCCTTCATTGCTTTTATACAAGCCACTACTACTTAGTGCGCCTTTAAGCATCAAATAAGTACAAAGCGAGCATTTAGATCTAATCTGAAAGATAACCAATATTTAAATTAATCTCATCATAATCACTTTACTGAGCCATTTTATACAATTAACTAAAGCTACAAGCTAATTATCAACCAGTTACAAAGGAACTGGATGCTTATTTTAAGTAATAAGTAAGATATAATCACCATTATATAAATAAGCTCGTTAGTTAATACCATTTCTGTATCAAGTAACGTTTTAGTCAAAAAAACGGTGAAAATAGCAGCAATAGCAATCTGTCTACTCAAGCATCGGTGCTAAACTTAAAAAGAAGTGGTTATGGTTACCTGTCCAATACCGTTAATTCATTTCCTGGCGTTAAATTCTGTGTTAGTTGTCTGTTATCATATATTTTCTGTTTTGGTGTATTGTTTTTATTCCCGACAAATGAGATTACTAGTTCTTCTCTCCATTAACAGAGAGAATTTATTTTTATGTTAATTCATTTATCATAAAAAATACTTAAATGTGTGACGGAGCTTCTTCATACAACAAAAAGTCACAATACAACCTTAATTTTAATGCAATAGTTTCTCCATCTAGAATATTAATTTAATTAGAATTAAAAACTAAATAATAATCAATTTATAATTACTGTAGACTGAATAGAGTTATACTCATTCCTAATGTATAGGATTTTAGAGATGATAACATATCCTACTAATTGCTTTCATGGATGATTTTAATCACATAGAGATGATATGTCATGAAAGTATACCCTACAGGTATCCACGAAACTAGATATCCCATAATCCTTTGTATGAACTCATTCGTGATATTATCAGAAAACTTATAAGTACTACTGTTAAAGCTGAATTTCAACTCGAAGCCATGTTACGATAATCTGATGAATACGCCTTGTCGACGCGTGCAATCTGAAATTCGTAATGGTTATTTGCCACATTTAACCTATAAAACTGGTGTTGAGATATTAAAATTAAAGTACATAAAAAATTTCAGGTCATCGGACAGCAATAGAATATACTTCAAGAGCTCGTTTCTACACCCTTATCTAAAGGGTGCAAAAGTGCGAAGAGTTCTGACAATGCCTGTACTTACGAGTGGTTGTCACTAGTGATTTTTAGGAAGCCTATGAAGCGATTCTTGGTAAAAAGCACATGAGTCTTCTGTCTGGAGACCATCAGTAGACTAAAACAGCAACGCCTTGAAGAGTGTAGGCATTGTCGATTACGTGATCTAAGCGATACGTGCTATGTTTGTTTCTTGACTGATGAATATATAATGTTCTGTTAGTCAAGCTAGTCCCTTTACCTACTAGTTAAATCAGTCTTATTATCCATAGACGTAAGAAAATACTGTTGTTCTAAAAGATGCTTATCAAGAGTCAGAAGCTCACTGAGCCGAACTTCTGGATAACTGCAAGCGCGTTTCTTAACCGTGTCTCTCGGACTTGGTATGAGAGAATGCTCGCGTTTGATTTTTTTTGGAATACAATGGCAGTAAAGGATATTCTTGGATATGTAGCTCAAACGTTTAGATACACAAAACAGTTGATATGCTAACTTCCCCCCTCCCCCACAAAAAATGCACCGAAAGTTAAGGCAACTGCCGGAGGTTTAATTACCAGAAAGCTATGATTACGTTAATAACGCATTGATATTTTGTGGAAATGTTATCAGCGAAGGTAACTCACGCCTGCAGCAATAAAGAAACTTAAGAAATATAGAGAAAAGCTGCTGGCACTCTATGGCTTCCCGTCATCGCAGTGGGTATCAATAAGATTGACGAATCCGATTGAGTCAGGTTTTGTGATAGTGTGAAACTATGAAGCCGATACGCAAAGTAGTGTAGTTCAAAAATAATTCTTTAATGCTATTTAAGTTTTTCTCGTTTTTTAAAAAAAGCTAGAACCGGCTAAAGAAATTAACCTTTTGACTATCTGGTAATAAACAACACCAAATTTAAAGATGGAGAAGAGATTTATGAAACATCAGAATAGAGTGTATTCTCACAGAAATACACCATATTTACTAATAACTTGACTTATAAAAATATGCTAAATGCTTTCTCATTTAAATGAGAATAATAAAATTATTTAACCAAATTGACATCCCGTTTATCTGAAGATTTTAACACAAACTACCTGAAAACGACTATCTTGAAAAAGATTATTGTTTTGCTCGTAAAGCAGTTTATGTATTCATGTTTAAATTTTAATTATTATGGTTTTAAAAAAATTTCCAGAGGCAGATATTTCAATAAATAAGATCCTATACCATATAAAATACTTAGCTATCCTTTTAATCGTCTGATATAACTGTTCAATTTTGAATCTGAAATTTCTTATTAATAATTCTCTGATTGTTTAATTTTATTAAACAATTGTGACTAATTTCATAATAACTGGAAAAGGTTTTGTACTGTTTACCTCCATCTGAACAAAGGATGAACTCTTATCGATGATCATATCAAGAAAATGACTAATGCACCTTTTATCAAAATTTTCAAGAATCTCATTTCTCACATAGCTATGTAATCTTTGCTGATTAAGAGCGAGATTCGTTCTTTCCTTTTAACCCCTCCTACTCTTGCATTTTTTCTAGATTTCCCATGTGGTATGTAAAATTTCCTTTTACAAGTATTCAGAGAAAATTTTTGTCGACTTCAATAATACCACTTAGTATATTTAATTTAGCTATCTTCACTGAAACAAAAAAACAGTAACACAATCTAAACCCTGTTTTCAAATTAATACCTGTTTATTTTGCTAAATTCCATAAAATCAAGCTATTCAACATACATCGAAGATAACTAAACCATTTTTCTTTGTGATATAGTTTTGCTAGAGGAATTTCAATAAGATTATTAAATCTTTTCGTGCAATCGGGGATTTTGTAATAACATCTCTGAACCCTAATGATTTTCCACAGCGAAAAATATATTAATTGTGATAATATCAGTAGGATAAAGTAGAATGAGTTGCTTCAATGTATGAATCTAGATTATCTAACAGATTATCACAGAAGCAGCTAATGAGATGCAGTTTTATGTTGGTAAGGAGTAAGGAAAAAGTCTCTTTGATATGAATGACTGTTTGCTTTTTCATGCTAAATGCTGTAGCAAATATCCTTCATATAATATAGAATATTTCTATCAACAATCTTTGCCAATATATAGCTGTAAGCTATACATTAAAAATTAAAAGTTTTCTACATATAAAATGTTATTATGTTTAATATAAAAAAATTTTGTTTTAAATAAAAATGATTATTGCTACTGTTTTTATTATTTTCATTTGAAATATAAATTATAAATTTATTATTTAATATATTAATTGTTCTCTCACTTTTAGGATTTATCTTTTTTTCTATAACGAATAATAACAATAAAACTACACTAGTATATAAGAATTCCGCAGATTTAAGTAATTTATTAGCAAATTAGTGTATGAGGGAGAGGGAGGGTTAGGCTATCATTTTACTCTAATGTTTTTGCATCTATTCTTCATTCTTAAATTGAATTTCGCTTACCATCAAGGTCAAACAGGTAAATCTCTTTTAACCGGTTCCAACTTTTCTGAGTAGACTGCAGCAGCTTTAATACCATTAAAAGGTTACTCTTGAACCACACAGTGTTTCGCAAGTCATCTTCCATAACCTCGCATTCTTGAAAAAGCCGATTTTAATAAAATTAGTTATTTTTATTGACCCTCATAACTGGGCTGATGGAAACATAGGAGCCAGTAGTTATTCTCGATCTTTTTTAAGTTTCTTTATCACTGATGAATACGCTGAAAACCTTGCCAATAAAATATTAAGGGATTTATTAGCGGCATATCAAAGGCTCTCCATCACCAGAGCTCCAGAAGCACACACTTAACCTTCGGTGTTGAATGGCTTTGAGGAGTGAAACTAACTAACATTAGTTATTTTGTGTACTTAACAGCATTTGTGCTGAATATCCTAGAAAATCTTTGCTATTGCATTACAAAACTAAATGCATCACGTCCCGTAGAAAACTCTGGTAAATACGATTAAGTTATCTGTACTCGTACCTAGGGAATTAGAAATTAATGCCCAATTCGCTTTTACTCTCTATAAGCATCTTTAACTGCAATGAATTCCTTACGTCCATGTAGAGTAATGTTAATAATGAGGAGTAAGCAAAGGCGATCACCGTCCTGACAGGACGGTATATGTCATCATCGACCCAAAATAAAAGTAACGCGTATCATTTAAATCATGCTGGCGCATTATTGCCAATGTTCTTCAAGTTATTGTTATTTTAATTTGCTAATGGAACTTAGCAAGATATATCATGCGCTTTTAATCAAGAATCGGCTTAGGGATTCGTAAAAAATCACCAGTGGAGATGTCTAACAATTGCCAACCATAGTAGCAACTTTTCGCCGCTTTTTGTACGCTTCAAATAAAGCAGCAATGAGCTGTTGAAGATACCCCGTTGCCTCTGCGACCCTATAACCTTAGGTATTTAATCTCAACACCGCCACAATACTAGTTTATATGATTTTTGTGGCAAGTAATCGTTACAATTGAGGACATAACTGCTCGTCAATAAAAGGTAGTTTTAATTATGGTACTACAAGATAGATTCGAGCTCCATCTCAACAACAGTGCCTATCATCCTACCTACCATTATTAGGGATGAGTTCATGTAAGGGATCACAGATATTATCTAGTTTCGCTAATACCTATAAAGTGGAATTTTTATTCCATATCATTCTTTAATGTTAAAATAATTCATAAAATTAATCATCAGGATACACTAGCATCTCCGAAACATCATAGATCAGAAATGATGAGGATAATTCATATTGATATGTTTAGGTATATAGTTTATGAACACTCTAATCAGTATTAGATACTGAAGTTGTATTACAACTTATTAAAGATTAGTTCAAATTTAAATATGAATTATTTAAAAAAACCATAATTTCTTCAGGAAATAACAATTAATATCTTAATTTAATCATCAAATCGTTTTGATTTATATTGAAGATTTTTTTAGATTTTTAGAAGAAAATAATATCGTCTAATTTATCTTCTGTTAGTAAACCTTACTCTAACTACTACTTTTCTAACATTTTTACCTGCTTTAATATTTTTTTACTAAAAAAATTACTATCATTATGAGCGATAAATGTTAAAATGAATAATAATTCCAACCCAATTAAAAACATATTTATCACAAATTTTTTATTGAGAAAAATACTGGTAATACATTTTTCTAAAAAATTGCGACAAGAATTATTTATTAATTAAATAGATCAAAAAATTGATTGACTGATTACTGGCTCTATCTTTGATTCAATTACAATCGTCCTAATTCCGTCGAGATTGTAATAAAGAGTGTCGTTTCCAATAACTTGGAGGCATACTTTATTAAAAATTTTAGAAATAACAAGATTAATTTTATCAGATAAAATAGATGATCCTGCCTTATAGTTCAGGGATAAATTAATTTCTTTTAAACCAACAAAGACAGAAAGAGGGTAAATGAAGATCATTACAGATTTTTGATAGCTTAAACTAATAAGCGTTTTAACGACGCTTATGCTATAATATAAGCACAACAAGCGGAAGTTACTTCAATTAAATCTTCTAGCTGGTATAGGAAAATTCCATTACTTCATTTCATTTTTACCACCAATTCTTGATAACCAGTAGCAGCATTGATTCTGAATGGAGGTTCCCGTTATTGCAGATACACCAAGATTAGCTGCTAATAATATTTAATTATCATAGTATAATTTTTTATTTCTTCTTTTAATAAAGTGATAAATGAATGCAATTCTTGTGTTCCTAGCAAAGGAACTGCATATTGCAATTAGATGAAATGGATTTTAAAAGTATCCTTAATTAGTTAGCTTTTTGTTCAAAACTATTCTTTGAAGAAGAATAACTGATTTAATCAGGCTAGCAATAGAGTTATAAACCACAATTTGAAAGCCAATAAACTGATCAATAATTAGTTGATTGACTTTTATTTAAATGCTCATTGAGATATAAATATTGATTTTCACTTTTTATACCCACTAATTCAAAACCAATGCTAACTAGAACTTAGTTAGCATTCATAATTTAAAAATGTGCACCAGATCTTTCCCATTGAAAAATATCAATTAGAAATTGATTTATGCACTTGTCTTTATTTAAAATTTCGTTATAGGTATTAATAATCGTATCTCCTTGTTTTAAGGAACAGTTTTAATTCTTTAATTGCCATTACTGCTGCTTTTTAGTGTTACCATTCCACAAATAAATTTTGTGTACATGATTATTAGATCAATTACTACATAGAAAAACTCTCGATCATATCCAATGTATAGATACTATAGTAGGATTTAATAGATATATCTCGTTTATATAATAAGTCTTTCTTCAAAAAAATAATTTTTATACATGCAAACCTTCGTAAGATTAAATAGAATTAACTAACTAAATATATGTAATGTACATAGTACAAATAGATTATTTTTAATATATAACTTGAAGTTAATAACTAAGATTTTAATTATAACCGTTATATATATTCTAAAATACTATTACTATTATATATGGAATACTATGTTTGCATCTTAGTAAATTACTAAGATTATTTATATGATCACATTTTCACATAATTTATTAAAAATAATAAAAAATATTAAAAATATTTATCATTCAAAATGTATGATAAATATATATAACACAGATATTATTAGCTTATAAAGCTTATATTGTGATATTTTTTTAAAACAATTTATCTAGCTAAATTAAGAAGGTATTGTTTTATTAGTAAATAATAGAAGAATTCTATACGTTGGGTTTCATTTATACTTTTATGCCTGTTAATTTATATTTAAGCAGTTATTTTGTTAGAATTGCTGAGAGGATAAGTGTATTAACTACTCTAATAGTGGCCTTTTTAACTTCATGCCTTGAAATTTCTTTAGTAAAAAACAAAGGATTATTAACTTATTGTTAATATCTAAAAATTAGATAAATTGGGAAAATACGCTCGAAGAAATGATTAATAATATGGTTTTAGTGATTGCAGGTATTTTATTAATCTTACCTAATTTTTTACTAATTTTCAGGTTTGTTATTACTATTTTCTTCAATCCAAAAAAAATAATAATCATCTAGCTTATGCTAGACATTTATTTTTAATCTGTTAGGTTGGCGCTCAATGGGTGACCCCTCCCGATAAACAACAATTTTAACCGGTCTTTAAAATGGCATAGATTATGAATGAGAATTGAAATTTGATAGAAAATCTGATTTTTATCAATTATCATTAAAGATAAAAAAATCTTATAAAGAGAAGATCTTGATACTAAAAAATACTAACAATTTTGTTCTTAAGTAAAAAGAAAAATGAAAAATTTTTTTGGGTACCCCCCTTGAACTAATTTTAATTGACCCCAATATCCTGTTAAACAGGATATTGTTTTAACAAACAATACTAGTATCATTCTTATTTACTTTATATGAATTTTATTTATAGGAGATCTATTAATGAAAATTCGTCCATTGCATGATCGAGTTATCATCAAGCGCGAAGAAGCTGAAGCTAAATCTGCTGGTGGCATTGTTCTGACGGGCTCTGCTGCTAGTAAATCAACTAGAGGAAAAGTATTAGCTGTTGGTAACGGTCGTATCTTAGAAAACGGTGAAAATAAACCATTAGATGTGAAAGTTGGCAATACTGTTATCTTTAACGACAGCTACAGTGTAAAAACAGAAAAGATTGATAACGAAGAAGTATTAATTATGTCAGAAAGCGATATTCTGGCAATTGTTGAAAAATAATTTTTCGCTTAGATTTTCTCAATGAAAGAATTTAAAGGAAAGAAATAATATGGCAGCTAAAGACGTAAAATTTGGTAGTGATGCACGTACTAAAATGCTCCGCGGAGTGAACATTCTTGCTGATGCAGTTAAAGTTACTTTAGGTCCGAAAGGCCGGAATGTAGTTCTAGATAAATCTTTTGGCTCACCTTCCATTACTAAAGATGGTGTATCTGTTGCGCGCGAAATCGAATTAGAAGATAAATTCGAAAATATGGGTGCTCAAATGCTAAAAGAAGTTGCATCTAAGGCAAATGATGCAGCCGGCGATGGTACAACAACAGCAACAGTACTCGCTCAATCAATTGTTAGTGAAGGTGTAAAAGCAGTTGCTGCTGGCATGAATCCGATGGATTTAAAACGCGGTATTGATAAAGCAGTTTCTGCGGCAGTTAAGGAACTAGGAAAATTATCTGAGACTTGTTCTGATAATGAAAAGATTGAACAAGTCGGTACAATTTCTGCTAACTCGGATAAAACAGTTGGTGAATTAATCGCTAAGGCAATGAAAAAAGTCGGTAAAGAAGGCGTTATTACCGTTGAAGAAGGTTCAGGTTTAGAAGATGACTTAGACGTTGTTGAAGGTATGCAGTTTGATCGCGGTTATTTATCTCCTTATTTTATCAATAAACCTGATACTGGTTCTGCTGAATTAGAAAATCCCTATATACTGTTAGTAGATAAGAAAATTTCTAATATTCGTGAATTGTTACCTTTGTTAGAAAGTGTAGCTAAAGCAGGTAAACCATTGTTGATTATTGCTGAGGATGTTGAAGGCGAAGCACTAGCAACATTAGTAGTCAATAATCTACGTGGCATCGTAAAAGTTGCTGCAGTAAAAGCTCCAGGTTTTGGAGACCGCCGTAAAGCGATGTTACAGGATATTGCTATTCTGACTAATGGCACTGTCATCTCTGAAGAGATTGGCATGGAGTTGGAGAAAGCGGCGATAGAAAATTTAGGTCAAGCAAAACGAATCGTCATTAACAAAGATATCACTACCATTATTAATGGTATCGGTATAAAAGAGACGATTAAAGGTCGCATCGAACAAATTAAGCAACAACGCGATGAAGCAACATCAGATTATGATCGTGAAAAATTACAAGAGCGTATTGCTAAGTTAGCAGGTGGTGTTGCGGTAATTAAAGTTGGTGCTGCGACTGAAGTTGAAATGAAAGAAAAACGTACTCGTGTCGATGATGCGTTGCATGCAACTCGTGCAGCCGTAGAGGAAGGTATTGTTGCTGGTGGCGGTATTGCCCTGGTTCGTGTTGCAACTGCCTTAGATAAGTTGAAAGGTGACAATGAAGATCAAACCGTTGGCATTCGCATCGCACTACGTGCAATGGAATCACCAATGCGTCAAATCGTTGAAAATGCAGGTGAAGAATCTGCTGTAGTTGTTAATAATGTTAAGCAAGGTAAAGGCAACTATGGTTATAACGCTTTAACTGAAGAGTATGGTGACATGCTTGAAATGGGCATTTTAGATCCAACTAAGGTTACTCGTTCTGCTTTACAATTTGCTGCTTCAATCGCCGGCCTTATGATCACAACTGAAGCTATGGTAACTGATTTACCAAAAGAAGATAAACCTGATCTAGGTAGTGGTAATGCTGGTATGAGTGGTATGATGTAATGGATTAAAATCCTAACATTTTTCATTTATCACGAAAACCCTGAGTTTAACTTTTAACTCGGGGTTTTTATTATCAGATTTTATCTGTTTTCTATCTAATTTTATTGAAATTTTGCTATTACCTGATTACTAGTTTTAAGTTTAAATTTTCACATAAATTAATTTAATTATTCTATAAAAAATTTAATCGAGCCCCTATTTACTAGAATATGCTAAAATGTTTTTAGCAAATTAGTATAGAACGTTAATGACCAAACTATTTAGTTGTATAACATATTATTATATACATTAAGCTTAATTAAGCAAAAAATTTGGTAATGCAAGAGCATATTGATATTAATATATAGATAAAATAAATAAGGAACAGCGTGTGAGTTAAAGTATTGCTTTGTAGCACACTGATTGTCTTGGCTTTTTACTCATAACCAATAAAATTACTACTGTGGCAAAAAATTCGTTTTGTTAATATCCAATCTAGAAGTGAATGTCAGCATTTATGATCAGTTACCACAACAGCTAAAGTAATTAGCTAAATAGCGTAAATAATGAGTTTAATTCACTACGTGTCGCAGCAATAATTTACATAAAAGCTATTGATATGGGAGGAAATGTTATTTATGGCACTAATAAACCCAACGAAAACGTTACTCTTAAATTTTGTTCCTACTAACAATAAAGTACTTAGAGAAGTTTATAAGCATCTTTAATTTATGCTAAGCATAGTCCTGATTCATATAGGTTAAGTTCATTATGTTAATTGCAAATCAATCGGCGTTTTACTCAGTTTTCCTACTATTTCTCTTGTTAATCTCGGTACTAGATAGCCTGAGATACTGGCAAGAAGTTCTTTCATTACAATGCGAGCCTTTTCATCTGTTACCATAAAATGGGCGGCACCCTGAACCTTATCTAATAAGTGTAAATAATAAGGCAGTATGCCATTTTCAAAAAGTTTATTACTTAATTTAGCTAGACAGTTAGCATTATCATTAATATCGCGCAAAAGTACACTTTGGTTTAATAAGGTAACATTTACCTGTTTTAACTGCTCCATTGCGCGACTAAACTCGCTATCAATTTCATTTGGATGGTTGATATGAGTAACCATAATAATCTGTAGTCGAGAAATATTGAAGCGTTGGCAAAGTGCTGTAGTAATACGAGCAGGAATAACTACTGGTAATCTACTATGAATCCTAAGTCGTTTGATATGATCGATAGCTTCTAACTGTGATATTAGCCAATCTAACTCATGATCTTTCATCATCAAAGGATCACCGCCTGAAAAAATAACTTCATTAAGCTCAATATGGCGTTGAATGTAATTTAACGCAGTCTGCCAGTTTTGTTTATTGCCTTTGTTTTCTTCATACGGAAAGTGACGCCGAAAGCAATAACGGCAATTAACTGCACAACCGTTTTTCACTAATAGTAGGACTCGATTCTGATATTTATGCAATAGCCAAGGAATTGGGTTATTTTGTTCGTTTAGTGGATCAGTTGAAAATGTTGGTGTAAGATTAAATTCAGACTTTACAGTAATAACTTGTCGTAAAATTGGATCATTAGCATCACCAATACGCATTTTTTCAATAAAAGCAAGAGGTACGCGAAGCGGAAATAAAGCACGAGCATCGGTTCCAGCACACAATTCTGAGTTATTTTGTAGCGCTAGTAATCCTAACAATTCGTTAGGATCAGTGATCGATTCTGCAAGTTGTTGTAGCCAGACTTCTCTGGTATGGCTTTTTTGAGTTACAATATTAAACATTTTTAGCTATGCTATTTTTATTAAAAAATTTATAGAATTTCTATGGGTACATATAATACCAATGAATTTCGCTCAGGTCTTAAAATCATGTTAGATGGCGATCCTTGTGAAATTCTGGAAAGCGAATTTATCAAACCAGGCAAAGGGCAAGCATTTGCTCGCGTACGGATCCGTAATTTAATTTCTAATAAATTGTTAGAAAAAACATTTAAATCAACTGATTATGTTAAAAATGCTGATGTTATAGATCTAAACTTAACCTATCTATATAGTGATGGAAAATTTTGGCATTTTATGAATAATAAGACTTTTGAGCAAATAGCTGTTGATGAAAAAACAGTTAATAATAATGCAAAATGGTTAATTAATCAAGCTGATTGCATTGTTACATTATGGAATGAACAGCCTATCGCCATCACATTACCGAATTTTGTTGAACTAACGGTGATTTATACCGATCCAGGTTTAAAAGGGAGCACTACAGGTGCTGGTATAAAATCAGCAACATTAAGTACTGGCGCGGTGATAAAAGTTCCGCTATTCATTCAAATTGGTGAGGTAATTAAAGTTGATACCAGATCCGGTGAATATGTTTCTCGAATGAAATAATATTTAGCTACTCAACTATTTTTAGTTGAGGGTGCTTATTAACAACGAATGGACTGATAGAGGCTATCTTTTGCTAAAAAGCCTAAAATTTCAAGCTATTTTTGATTTAGTAATATTTTCTATTTTCTTAATTTATTGTATATCTATTTTCTATTAGCTATTAACGATTTAGGACTTTTAGGTGTTACATCCAAAAGATAGTATGGTTTTAAATAATTTAAATTTAGCTATAATCTAATCTTCTATAGATTGCAATAGAATATTGCTCCTATACTGATTGAAGCAATTCCTAATTATACAGCCAAATATATCAACTCAAAGTTATTTCAGAGTTATTAAAATCTAGTATATAGGGCAAATTAAACTATATTCAGCCGAATACTTCGTGAATCTTATTCACCATTCTTAAATTAAACCTTATTTACCAGAATGGTTAAAGCAGGTTAAACAATCTTAACCGCGGTTCTAACTCTTTTAAAAGATGGAAGCAACTTAAATACTATTAAAAGAGTTATTTTCTCTAATCACAGTTTTGACGTATCACTATCATATTCTCATTATTGTAAAATTAAATTTAGTTCATCGCTCTTATAATGCCACTAGCGCGCCTAACAGAGAGATATAGAATGTCAACCGTTCTTTTCGCTCTTTTTCCACCTTCTTCATTACTATAAGATATTCCATGATAACTTTACCAACAAAAACATCAAAATTTTATCAGCAGAATCTCGACCTGCTAGCCAAACCTCCGAAAACTGTCTTAACTTTTGGTGCATTCCTTTAGAGAATGAATCTAGCGCATCAACTGTTTTATGTAGCTAACATCGTTAGTGCTACGTGTCCAGGAATATCTTTGAGATTGCATTCCCAAAAAACAAAGCACTAGCGTCCTCTCATATAAAGTCTGAAAATACGGTTAAGCCACACGCTCACTCTCATGCATAAGTTCGGCCCAGTAAGCTTACGGCTCTTATAACTATCTTTAACCACAAAAGCTTCTTACATTCATAGGCAGTGACGCCGATAATGAACAACAAGCAAAATCAATCAGCTAGTCTGACAGATATTATATGCCATCGAAATAGAAATAAAGATAGGCGTATCACGTAAATTACATAAACACCATTCATTTACCTATACTCTTTAAGCTATTTCTGTTTCAGTCTGCTGATAATATGCAGAGAGAAATGTGCTTTTTCACTAAAAATCGCTTTAGAGGTTCGTGAAATTACCGTTAGATTTGCCTCGTAGATACAAAAACATACTAATAATTCTTAGACATTTTTGCACGCTTTAGATAAGTCAGAAATGAGCTGTAAGCATATTTCATTGCTGCTATAATTCCATAATCTTAGGTACTTTAATCTCAACATTGCTAATAACCAGCCTTGCATGGACTTTACTGTAGCAAATAACTGTTACGGTTGCCAGCATGGGCCGGCAGCTTGTCGACAAAGCGATGTTAGTATCTTGTCCAGCATGGCTTCTAGCTCCGGCTCAACCGCGGGTATCTATCATTTACCTGTCAGCATTATGAATGTGTTCATATAATGAACTAGAAGTAATATTTGATTTTGCAGATTAGCTATATAGTGGACTTTCTATGGAGTGTCTTTCTGTTTTTGATATCATCCATGAAATCAATCAGCAGGGATACGTTAGCATCTCCGAAACTTAATATATAGAAATAAAAATAACTTATTCAACATAGAAAAGATATAAAAAAACACGGGAAAGAAGAAGATAAAGGGAACTAGAATCCTAATCTTCAATCAATAGAGATTAAAAAGTGTTCATGTGAGGGATAGGATTTTTTGAAGAGCTTAATGCAGAGTATGCCAGCTGTTACTTTAATTGATATAGATAAAAATCCATTCTTTGTTATTGAGTGGAGCTAAATAGTATGAAAACTTTACTAGCGAGTATGAAATTAGTCACCATCGCTTAATAAGGTTAAATAACTAGAGAATTATTGGTAAAAAATTCCACATTCAAAATATAAACAATTATATCAGCCGATTAAAAAGATGATTAAATAGGTTATATGGTATAGGGTTGTTTTATTTATCAAAATATTAACCTGAAGAAGATTGATTGAAACTAGAAAAATTAATACATAAAATAGCTACAATTTACTTTACGAGAAAAGCAACAATCTTTGCCAAGATAACTTAATTTTTGTAATATTTAATATAAATAGCTAAGAACAAATCTTCCACGAAAACGTAAAATCGCCAAGTCAAAAGGAGTACCCGTGATCTTCTGTGTTATAACTGCCTATTTATTAAAAGCGCTTTATGATCTTCCTCTAAAATAAATAAGAACAGATTGATTGAATTTTTCATGATACTCAAAAGAAGGTCAAGGGCATATAGAAATGCATTCAATTCAACCTCAATTTTTCTCGTATGTAATTATACCCTCACACAGTGAAGATTAGTGTTTTTTTTAGCAAACAACTCCCTACCCCCAAACTAAATCGATGACTTCGAATACAACTACAGCGAGGTTGATAACTAAAATATCCATGCAGATGAATTTATTATGTATAAAGGAATTATAGATTATTCCTATTTATTTTTCTTCATTGGACAAAAACTAAAGATAACTGGAGTGATAGACGTAAGGAATGCGAACAGGATGACCATCTTTTCTTTACTATCGAAAGAAAACCTATAAGGTATTATCCTAATATATATTCCTCGCCATTTTTAAGCTTCTTTTGACATTAATAATGGTTGGAATAAATTCCTTAAAAAAATACGGTAAGAGTGTGCCAACTTGTGGAGCTATCTATCTATTGAGTGAAACTTATCTGTAATACTTTTTGTGCGGAGGTATTACAAACACTATTGCCGTGCCTTTCTTGAATATTCCAACAGTCAACTTTCTGAGAAAATTGTAGAGTTATAAAAAGCCTGCAGTTCGTACAGTTTTAAAGGTACTGAGTAATGGTTAGATAAGTAGGTTCATATTTTTACTCGATTTCGACTAACAAAACGTTACTTTTCAGTATAGCTCATCTTCTTCTATCTTTTCAATAATAACTAGCTGTGACTCAACACCTTGTTTTGTGCCGCTATTCCGCACTTATGCTTTAGTGAGCACAGAAACAGAACATAGAAATTAGTATCCTCTATCTATCTCTTGCACGCTTATGTTTGACAACTCAATCAACATCAGCATGTTTATATCTCTGTCACTCGTAGTAGTCTGGATATTAAACATACCGCATGAGATGATCTATTCTATAAAAATAGTAAGTGAAGGAGTCTATCGAAGCGCTCTCATCCGGCTAATACGTAATAAGTATAATCTAATAAATTCCACTCCATTTCCTGATATATAGTATATATACGCTCTATCAATCAGTATTCAGCGTACCATGAAAGGTATGGTCTGGAACGTTACTAGAAAGTTCACTTTGCTAAAAAGACAAAATAGGTCTGGCATAAAAGCGTGAAATACCTTTTATTATCTTAAACTATCTGATATCAGCATTAAAACTGCGATATTATTGAAAAAGGGAAGGTTGCGCATCATTGCTATAAGCACTAAACTCAAGAACATCGTCAGCAGAGAGACCCACGTAATGCAAAAAGAGATAATTAGGCGCTATATTAGTCATATTTTGGCGAGGCATTTTAATAAGATGGGTTACTATGGTTTATTATCAAACGTAATAAGAGACACTACTACTAAAGTGTAGTAAGAGACTGGATATAAGGAGTTGCAAAAAACCGGAAAATAGAGGTTCGATGTGCTGATGAAAAAATTTTTCGTATAGATCTATAAAATGTATTTTGTATGGCAGCGGCTATTTTATCGACGATCAGCTTGATAAACAGATAACGGATTTTTTCTGAGAAAAAATACATAAAATAAAGAAAAAAACGAACTTTACTAAGCTTTTAACTTATGGTTAGTTTCCCTAAATTAGGGTTTTAGCTTAAAAAGCTTAATATACAATGAAGTATTAACTTATAACAGACCTAATAAACCAATTTTTTCCTTTCAGTGATAAAGGGTGGCACTTTGATCTTTGATCAAAGTGCGATTTAATTTTCTTATCATCATCTTGATGATATAAATTTTTTTTGTCAAATAAAAGAAGATTTTATTACTGTTCGAAACAGATAATTATTTCCTTATAATCTTGTTGTCGTTATTGACGATCATGACTTAGATCTTACTGAAATTGTTAGTTGTGCTAATCTCATTGCACTTACTGTTAAACAAAGTTTTTCTATTATTATCTCAATTTTCTAACACCTAATTATATACCTTTACCTTTAGTATTAAACGTTTTTATAAGAAGCCTTCTAAAGAAGGCTATACCCTTCCGATAAAGGACCTGAAAGCTATTTCGTTAATGTACTAAATTTATTACAAATAACTATTTTATTTTATAATATTTTTTTAGTAAATAATTACTTAAATAAGTTGTATAAAATTGGCAATTAGATTGTATATAGCAAATAGGAAAATTATTACCAATTATAATTAATTAGCAATTTTTATCCTACTTAGGCATTCTCAAAAAAGATCCTATAAGGTAGGATTAATTTAATTATTAGTATTTAGTTTTTAACTAAAATCGCATTAGGTATGGAGGTGTATTATTTTTATACGAGTAGCTAATTTTTATCGTAATTTATTAAAACGAAAAGAAAAAAATAATCGAAATAAACAGAAGTTTTATAATAGTTCTGTAACTAATACTCGATCTAAAACTAAGGTGAAAACTTTACTAACAAAAAAATATCAGAGTATAAAAACTATTAAAAGTACTCAATTAACAAGCAAACTCACACCCGCCTCTTCTATAAATATTTCAATATCTATAATTCCGCGAGATAAACATCCTATTTCCAGAAAAAACATCAGTAATAATGCACTAAAAGTACTTTATCGTCTAAATAATGCTGGTTATGAAGCCTATCTAGTCGGGGGTAGTGTCAGAGATTTACTATTAGGTAAAAAACCTAAAGATTTCGACGTTACCACCAATGCAACGCCTGAACAAATTTGCAAATTGTTTCGTAATTGTCGTTTAGTTGGACGCCGTTTTCGTTTAGCACATATCATGTTTGGTTACGAAATAATCGAAGTTGCTACTTTTCGTGGTTCTCAAGAACCAACTGATACTAATTGTAATAATATAGCTCACCAAGCTCAAAGTGGTATATTACTGAGAGATAACGTTTTTGGTAATATTGAAGAAGATGCTATTCAACGTGACTTTACTATAAATAGCTTATATTACCGAATTAACGATTTTACCCTACGTGATTATGTTGGTGGATTTGAGGATTTAAAAAATGGCATCATTCGGTTAATTGGTGATCCAAAAATTCGTTATCGAGAAGATCCTGTTAGGATGCTACGCGCTATTCGATTTGCTAGCAAATTAAATATGCAAATTGATTTTGAAACTGCTAATTCTATTCCACAACTGGCATTTTTATTAAAAAACATTCCATCAACTCGTCTATTTAAAGAGTTGCTTAAATTACTTCAGACCGGTAAAGGTTACCAAACTTATCAACAATTAAGACGTTATAAACTATTTCAATCATTGTTTCCGTTAATTGAACGAAACTTTACTGCTAATAATAATTCTCCGATGGAGCTTATCATTAATAAGGTTCTGCAAGATACTGATTATCAAATAAAAAACAATAAACACGTTAATTCTGCATTCTTATTTGCAACCATGTTATGGTATCCTCTAACAGAACATACAGAAAGACTTTCTCAAGAAAGTGGCTTACCATATTACGAAGCATTTGTTATCACAATGAATGATATTCTTAATGAGCAATGTCGTTCTATTGCTATTCCTAAACGGCTTACTTCAATAATGCGTGATATTTGGCAGCTACAATTACAACTTTCTCAATGCCAAGGAAAAAAAATAGACAAATTACTTGAACATCCAAAATTTTGTGCTGCGTTTGCTCTACTAGAGCTACGTTACAATGTGGAACCACGATCTGAATTAGAAGAGCTACCTTACTTGTGGTCTGAATTTCAACAAGCCAATAATAATCTACAACATAAAATGATCTTAGAAGTAGATAATATACTAACTCATCATCGTAGCTGGACACAGCGCCGAAATCATCCTAACCATAAACTAATAAAACAACAGAGTAAATTAAAGATGGAACGTGTTCATATTGCTATTGCCAGCAACCTAAATAACCCTTTACAGCAAGTGCAACTTGCTATTAAAGAATTACAGCAATTACCAAATACCAAGCCAGTTGCTGTTTCTTCTTTCTACCGAACTAAACCGATGGGATCACAAGATCAGCCTGACTATCTCAATGTCGTTATCGCATTAGATACTGAGTTATTACCAAAAACCCTACTTGAACATACCCAATTGATTGAATCAATGCATGGTAGAATACGTAAAACCAATCGTTGGGGGCCAAGAACGCTTGATTTGGATATTATATTATACGGCCAACAGATTATTCAAACAGCGTGTTTAACTATCCCTCATTATGCCCTTAAAGAACGGGAATTTATGCTTTATCCTTTATCAGAAATTGCCCCTAAACTACGCTTTCCCGATGGAGAATTACTCAGTGAGAGATTACTGCAGGTTGCTAAAAATAGGCTGACTTTATGGGTAAGTTAGCCAATAACTCAGGAATAATGGGACGCACAACAAGGCATCATAACCTCTTACTATTTCCGAATAACTAACCAGCATTATTAGAAAAATATAAAAACCTATGATAGCGTAAACATATAGATAATGCAGTAATAACCTTAAAAAATATCAGAATTGCCTATATATTTATCGCATTGTGAGCGCTAAAAATTAAGTCCTTAATCCTCTTCCTTTTTCAATTAAGTTCCACGTTATCGCATATAAGATAACAATGAAAATTACTAATACCGATAAGGTAATAGATAGTTCAACATCGCTAACACCAAGAAACCCATAACGTAACCCACTGATCATATAGACAATCGGATTAAGCTTAAATACCATTTTCCAAAACTCTGGCAAAAGCGACAAAGAATAAAAAACACCGCCTAAATACGTTAATGGTGTCAAAACAAAGGTAGGAACAATACTAATATTGTCAAATGTTTTTGCAAATATCGCATTCACCAATCCAGCTAATGAAAATAAAATGACTGTCATTAATACGGTAATAATTACCACCCACCATGAATAAATATGTAATTGGACAAAAAATAGCGAAACCAAGGTGACTAAAAGAGCAACTAATACCCCTCTAGCAACCCCACCACCAACAAAACCAATGATTACAATATGAGTAGGAACTGGTGCAACCAACAATTCCTCAATACTTTTTTGGAATTTTGCACTAAAAAAGGAGGAACAAACATTAGTATAAGCATTAGTGATTACCGACATCATAATCAAGCCAGGAACAATAAACTGCATGTAATTTACGCCATCAATATTACCAATTCTTGAGCCAATTAAACTACCAAATATAATAAAATAAAGTGATATTGTAATCACTGGAGGTAGTAAAGTTTGCACCCAAATACGCGAAAAACGTGTTATTTCTTTAATCCAGATTGTTTTCATTGCCACCCAGTATAACTGAATCATCTATTTTCTCCTTGATTTATCGATACTGAATGCTGCTTGTTCATTAAACCAACAAATAATTCCTCCAAACGATTTACCTTATTACGCATACTAGTTATCTGTATCCCTTGCTCAGAGAATTGGCTAAATAAACTATTTAAGCCTTGATCTCGAAGTACTTCAACTTCTATAGTTAAAGTATCCAGTAGCCTAAATTTATAACCATCTAATTTAGGGATAGAACTTTTTTGAGCTAGATCAAAAATAAACGTTTCTAACTCCAACTGATTGAGTAGATTTTTCATACTATTATTCTTAATCAATTTTCCATATTGAATAATCCCAATATTACGGCATAACATTTCCACTTCTTCTAGATAATGGGTCGTTAAAATAATAGTAGTGCCGTGCGCATTTAAAGTTTTTAAAAAACCCCACATCGAACGACGAAGTTCAATATCAACCCCTGCGGTTGGTTCATCTAAAATTAATAATTTTGGCTGATGTATTAATGCACGAGCAATCATTAAACGTCGTTTCATGCCACCAGAGAGATCTCGTGCAGACTCATTACGTTTATTCCATAAAGCTAATTGAGAAAGATATATTTCTGCTCTAGAGAAAGCTAATGAACGCGGAACCCCGTAATAACCTGCTTGATTGAGCACTATCTGTAATACTGTTTCAAATGGATTAAAATTAAATTCTTGTGGCACTAGTCCCAATTGACGCTTAAGATTTATCACATCTTTATCAAGATCGTAACCAAACACTTTCACTTTACCGCTCGTTTTATTAACTAATGAACTGATAATACCAATTATCGTTGATTTACCTGCACCATTAGGCCCTAATAAGGCATAAAAATCACCTACCTCAACATATAAATCAATACCGGTTAATGCTTTCACACCACCAGGATAGGTTTTTGTAAGCTTGAGCAGCTCTAAAGCGTAAGTCATAAAAACCTTTCTTATCTATTTTATTCCACATATAAGAATATGTTACATCATTAGTAGTATTTTTAATTAAATTAAAATTAAATTGATGTTCTATATGATTATTATCGCAGTTAAATATAACTAATCCACGTGAATTATGATAAAAACTTAAAGAACTGTTTGAAAAAACAATATACAGCACTTAGAATCGGTAACTAAAGAAAATCCTTTTTTAGTTATACTTATTTCTGATCTATATACCTTCGGGAGAAGAAGGCGTATTCTTCTGATTAATTTTATAGATGATTGATCTCAACAATATAAAAATAATATGCCATGAAAGTCTACCCTAGAGGTATTCATGAAACCAGTTATTACACTCTAATCCATTCTATGAACTTATTCGTAATGCTACTAGGGAAGCTGATAGGCACCGTTATTTAAGCTGAACTTGAAAGTATACTGTACTAAAATGCTCAACATTGCTTTTTGTAGACGACCATATTATGCCATCATCCATAATGGTTATTCATCATAAGGAATCTATAAAGACAAGTGTAGGTGATATTGATATTAAAATACTAAGGTTATAAATTCTTCAGCGGTAACGGAATATACTTCAACATCTCCTTTTGTCGCTCTATCTAAAGCATCCATAAAATGTTTAAGAGTTGCTACCATGACCTGTATCTGCAAGGCATTATCCACTGATTATTTTCACTAAGCTATGATGCCGCTTCTCGATGAAAAACACATGGCTTTTGCTAAGCGCCATAAGCAAACTGAAAAACAAATGACTTAAAGAGCATAGGTAATAATGATGCCTGTGTGATTTTAAGCGATACTACTAAATTTATTTCTGTTCTGATGGCATATACACTATGCTATCAAGCAAAATGATCGCGTGGCCTGCTAGTAATTATTGGCATAACTGAACATGAACATAATGAGTTGATTGGGGTTGAAGATACTACTAAAAGTAGTAAGCATACTGGTCGAACTTCTGGATGACCGCGCGAGCGGTGTGTCTTAACTATACTTCCTGAGCTTGTTATGGAAGATAGTACTTTGGTTTTAGAATATAATGATAAAAATGTCCCAGGATATCCAACATCATTGCTATTGGATACATAAAATATCTAATTAACTTGGTTGACTTCATAAAATCATGCAGCACTGAAAATTAAGGGTTATCTGAGAGGAGTAGACCCTATCATGGAGTCTGATGTCGCTAATAAATCTTAATGTTTGTTGATAAAATTTTCAGCAAAGCTTTATCCCTACAATAATGAAGAAGCTAGAAAATAATCGAGAAAATAGCTAGCATTTTTATGATTTTCTATCAGTCTACTCTATGTGGGGCTCTCCATCCCATCCCATCCCATCGTTAATAAGAACGATGAATCTAATTAAATCGGCTTTTACAACAGTGAGGATACGAATCCGAAACACGAATCGCTGTAGTTCAAGAAAAACAACCCTTTTAATGGTATTAAAGCTGCTCTTTTCTTCTCAGAAAAGCTATAATTAATTAAACGGGATTTAATCTGATAACTTTGGTGGTAACAATATCTAATTTAAAAGTGGAAAATAAATTAATGAAGCATCAGAGTGGAACGTAACCTGATGGAGACATATACTAAATTTAGTAATAACTTCTTTCTTTTAAAGAATCAAAAACTTTTAAAATCTATAGTTTCTATAGATATCCCTGTTCTGTGACAACTGTGTTTCAGTCAAAATTAATTAAGCAGCGCCAGACGATTTTTTGTCCATTAAAATGTCGTTAATTTTATAATTCATACTGACTTAAATTATCAATTTATTATCAGACATACTGTTAATGCACTAAATTTAAATACTTTATTATTTATAGCCACTATGATTGTGATTGTATTGAAGCTGTAACTTAACAATACTGAAGGTATAATTAACAACACACTACTTATATATGAGTGGTGTGTTATCTACACATAGCTTAATTTAACTGTTCTGACTCCGGCAGAACAGAAAAATAATTTATGTGCACTTCTTCATCATTGATGAAGTTTATAATCTTTGTATTTGACCATACAGTCATCTGTTTGACAATACAGTCAAAACGTCATAATCCATATCATTGCCCTCATAGTAGAGCAATGAATATACTATTACTACTAATAGTTATCAACTGCTTTAAATTAGTTATCGACAAATTATTATTAAATTAAAGCAGAAAAATAAATACGATAAAAAATTGAACTAACGTTTGATTTTACCTATTTATAAATAATAGTACTGATTATTAATCATCTAGTAAAATAATATGCCCGATATAAGGTAAATGGCGATATTGTTGTGCATAGTCGATACCATAACCAACAACAAATTCATCTTGAATAGCATAACCAATCCATTCAACAGGAACCTCTACTTCACGTCTGGACGCTTTATTTAATAAAGTACAAATAGCAATAGATTTAGGACCACGTAATTTTAGAATTTCACGGACTTTTTTAAGTGTATTACCAGAATCAATAATATCTTCAACAATCAAAACATGCTTACCGTGAATATCTTCATCCAAATCCTTAATAATTTTTATATCGCGACTTGAAGTTATCCCTTTGCCATAACTTGATACCATCATGAAATCAACTTCATGGGGGATATTAATATTACGACATAAATCAGCCATAAACATAAAAGAGCCTTTTAAAAGGCCAACCAAGAGCAACTCATCTTGCAATAATTTATAATGTTTAACAATTTCTTTTGCCATCTCATCAATACGTTGCTTAATATCCGCCTCTGAGATCATGACTTCTACAATTTGTTTCATAACTTTAGGCATTCACATTAATGAAAGTGAAAACAATAGCTTCTAACATAAGCATAATAAAAATGCTATAAAATGCTATTATTCAATAATAATCAATAATATTAATAAAATAACTAACATCTTAGCTAACAGAGAAAAACTTATCATCATACTATTTGTCATTCGTATTCTAACAAATGACAATGCTATCATATAAGGATATTCTTGAGTTCTACATGATTAAACTTTATATCCCTTATTAACATTAGCATTAATTCACGCAGTATTTTTCACTATTGTCGTTGGGTGAAGGATCTAAAGCTTTAGCATTCTCACTAAATATCCGAAATTGGGTTCCATAAATATGGAAAAGAATATAACACCATATCAGCACGACTGAAAATGAGCTAACATTCATATTGACCTTTAACAACATCAAATCTAAATTGATTCATTAAAAATGATCGTCATGAGTTATATTCATTTCTGGTAATGGGGTTTTTGATGTAGCGACTACATCCTTCTAATTAATTTCATTAATGATTTTAACAAAATAGAGATGATATGCTACAAAAAGTCTAGTTTACAGAGATATTCGCGAAACTAGATATTTATCCTGATTCTTTACATGAACTAATTGATAATTATGAGTTCAGAAAGTTGATAGATAGCACCGTTAATGGTGAATCTAAAGCATGCTACAACAACATTTTAACCTCCGCCTTGTCGATATTAGCATTCATGGCGTCAATGATAACGGTTATTTGTCACAGCGAATTTACAAGATAAGTATTGGTTATACTAAGATTAAGATGCATAAGATCAGAGATCGCAGCGGCAACGGATTCCGTAATAGCTCGTTTCCACCATAGCTATTACCCGGCGAGTTTTAACCTACCGGTATTTTTTATGAATCTCTAGTCGAAGTTCTGGAGAGTTTTTTCAGTAAAAGCACAGAGTTTCTCTGCCAAAAGCATCAGCAGACTGAAACAAAAATAATTTGAATAGTATAGGAAATAGTATCTGCGTGATTTAAGAAATACGCACTACGTTTATTTCTAGGCTGATAATGGAATATACCGTTTGTAAAGGAAGATGATCGTCTTTATTTACTCTCCTTACTAGAATTATTAAATATGAATGCAAAGAACTAGTTACGGTCGAAAATGGTTATCAAGACTTAGAAACGAATTTGAATTGAACTTATAAATGGACTGTAAGCGCATTACTTAAACGTACTTTTCAGGAGATATTTCCCTTACTGAAGACAGTGCTTTGTTTTATGGAATGCAATGGTAATATATTCCTGGATACATAGCATTAATTCTATTTAGTATACCAAATATCTCATGTCCTGCTTTTACTTACTAAAGGTATGCATCACCTAAAGTTAAGATGAGATAAAGAGATTTAGTTAATAGGAAAGCGCGATGTTACTAATAAAGCTTATGATGTTTTATTAAAAAGGGTTTCAGCAAATATCCTGCAACGATGAAAAAACTAAAGAAAGAAAATAGCTGCTGATATTCTAAAATTTCTTATTAGTGCGCTAGGCATCAATAAGAACAAGGAATCCAATTTAAATATCAGTTTTTACATCAGCGAGATTATGAATCTGATGTGTGAACAAGTGTGGCTCAATAAAACAACTCTTTCAATGATATTTAAGATGGTTCTCCCCCCTCTCCCTCGTCTTTTATAAGAAAAATCTGGAACCAGATAAGGAAATTTAACCTGTTGATATTAGTGCTAAACAACGTCAAAATTAAGTATGGAGAATAGGTTTAGGAAGTATCATAGTGGAATATAGCTTGACTGCATACGCTAGATTTCACAATAACTCACATTAAGATGCAATTACTATTCTAAAAAAGAATTTTTTCTATTACTTTTATATAAAAACATCAAATAAATATTTGATTTTTAAGGGGTATTTAGGTGGCAAAAAAAAATTATTCATCGCGTTATATTACTGGACAACCGGCAAAACGTATTTTACCTGTATCTGAATATATGCTTGATAATGATTTACCTATAGGTATACCCTCATTCTCAGAAAGTGATGAATTAGGCATCCTTTCATGAAATATTTATAAACAGCAACGCCTAAATTAGCATTAAATTTTAAATAAATTAATCATCAATAAGCATTTAATTTTACTATAAGAAGCTCAAAATTTATCTCAACTTATTGATTTTATTGTATCTTAACATTTAGTTGCTGATCAGGTGCCAGCAATTATACTTCTTCAATACACTTATGGTGTAATGACATTAGCAAAATCTAATCCAATTTATTGTTGTCCATTACGGGAAAAAGAGCCGTTACTTCGTTTAATGAAATCAGCGTTAATTACCGTTTATCAATTACATAACGGCCGAAATTTAACGATTATTAATATTCATACAGTTAATTTTAGTTTTGAGGTTGATATTTATAGTCAGCAGTTACGTAATGTAGGAAAAAATATTAAAAACATCAAGGGCTAATGATTTTTGCTGGGGATTTTAATACTTTAAGTCAATAACGTATAAATAAATTTAAAGGTTTTACACGCAGTTTACAAATTAAAGAAGTCAATTTTGACGCTGATGAGCGCACTATAAATTTTTGGTTACCCATTAGATTATGTTTTATCATAATTTAACGCCTCTTAATATAGAAGTAACTAAAACAGAATCTTCTGATCATAATCCCATCTCTGTCAAGTTTAATATTAAGTAATTTTACTCAGAGAGTAAAAACTAGAAATGCTAATTTAGCACTTCTATTTTAGATATTATGTTCTCAATTTGAGCATGATCATATTAACTATCAACATTATTTAATTAATATATTTTTTAAGAAATAAGCAGTAAGCTTAACAAGGATACGATGTAAATTATTCCTACAATCAGGGTACATTCATGTATCTTTAAAAGATCCTAATAGGATGATGACAACCATCATAAATATGGTTATAATGAGTAGAACCAATCGCCAAATTTTACTTTAAATTTTAATTTATTTACTATTTTACTGCATATTTTATAGTGCATAGTAATTTATAAAGCAATATCATTAACTAAAACTAAAATGGTACCGAATGTGGTCTTGCTAAAAAAGTGATTATTATAATAATATCTCTTGAAGTAATATAATTTAGGTGAATGTTAATTCAGAATAGAGTTATGCTCATTTTTTCTGTATGGAATTTTAGAGATGGTGTTGTTATCCCTATTAATTATATTTATGGATGATTTCAATAACATTGAAATATTATACCATAATAAGTCTACCTTATAGTGGTTATCCGCAAAACTAAATATTACCTGTGAGGATCCCCACTTATGCATGAGCTCATGCATAATGTTGCTAACAAGTTAATAGATACTGTTGTTGAAGTAGTGATTGAATTTATGCTGTTCAGCATGCTCAAGACTACATTATTAACGGGCGTCCATGTCTTCGTCCGTATACTTATTTACTGCAGCGAACCATATAGATTAATATTAGTGATGTTGAAATTAAAGCGCTTAAAGTGAAAATGTGGGTATCGAAACGAAAAACGGAATACGTTTCTAAAACTCCTTGCTTACCGACTCATCTAAAGCGTACAAAAGCAGTAAAGAGCTTCTACCATGATTTGTAGCTGTTTATTGCGTCTCCACCCATGATTTTTCGAACCCTTGAGCCGCTTCTCGATGAGAGCATATGATGTATTTTATCAAGTGCTATCAGAAAACTTAAGCAAGAACCTCTTAAAGAGAGTAGGTAATATGATATTTACATTATTTAGCGATACGCCTAACCTTTATTTTTTGCCGGAAAGCATATATCGTTTTTGTCAGGCAAGCTGATCGTCTTTACCTGCTGCTTATTATCGACAGGACTAAGCATGAGCGGTAAGCAGTACGTTGCGTTTGAAGATATATATAAAGAGTTAGAAGCGAATTGTGAATTGAACTTCTTAATAACCTATT
>JBQMRO010000008.1:0-3609 GCA_052174475.1 Arsenophonus sp. NC-CH8-MAG3 | reverse complement strand
GCATCACAGTAATGACCTAATAAATCCCAGTCTTTTTTAGTCCTGTGGTATATCCTTGCCAGGAAGTAGTGCAGCATTACCTGGATACACATTACGGACGTTACTGAAAAGAGCATTTCTCAAAAAAAAACGAAAGGGATGGGCATAGGGTAAAATGCCTTAGACTTTATTAAATACTCCAGGTATCCGCATCAAAACTGCGGTATTACTGAAGAGAATAGGGTGTGGTGCATTATTACTATGACCATCTAATTAAGCAGTACCGATAGCAGACTCTGAAGCAGAAAGAGATCATTGGCTGCTATATTATTCATATTCTAGCAAGGCGTTTTAATATGCTGCGTTACTATGTTTTCTTCTCTAATAATAAACAATGCATCTTATATATGAAATGTATATAAGATGCTGGAGATGATAGATCGAAAAAAAATCGAAAAATCAGAATTTTCCTTTCTGATGAATGGAATTCTGCGCACAGATCTATAAAATGCATTCTGTATAGCGACGACCGGCTACTTTTATCAACACTCTACTTAACAAGTAGATAACAGAATTATTGTTAGAAGGAATGTATAAAATGAAAAAACGATGATTATTAATCCAAACATAGGATTAATGTCTCTAAAATTAGTGTATTAAGTCAAATGACTATACACTCTAATTAATCTTTTACTAAAAGACACAGCAAACTAATTCTATCTTCTTTTAGCAAAAGAAATTGTTTTGCTTTTACTTAAAAAGCGATTCAATTTCTTAGCTATGACAGATTTACGAAGCATCAGAGCGGGAGCTTGATCGTCGCACGTCATACGCTAAATTTATTAATACCTCGTTATCTATATATAGTAGATCAGTTTTTTCTATCAATGAATATAAAAATAGCTATCAATAGCACTAACTTAACATTAAAATAGATCTCTAGATAGTAATACATCTAATTTAGTTTCTCCGAATTTTTAAGGTAATAAACATCTATGACTACTCATCTTTTTACTTCTGAATCAGTATCAGAAGGTCATCCTGATAAAATTGCAGATCAAATTTCAGATGCAGTTCTTGATGCAATTCTTGTACAGGATCCAAAAGCACGCGTTGCATGTGAAACCTATGTTAAAACAGGTATGGTAATAGTTGGCGGTGAAATTATGACTAGCGCCTGGGTAGATATTGAAGAAATTACGTGGCACACGATACGTGAAATTGGATATACCAGCTCTGATATGGGTTTCGATGCCAATTCCTGCGCTGTTATCAGTGCTATTGGCAAACAATCTCCTGATATTAATCAGGGACTAAATCCTGCAAATACTTTAGAACAAGGTGCAGGCGATCAAGGGATTATGTTTGGTTATGCTAATAACGAAACTGATGTTCTTATGCCAGCGCCAATTATCTATGCTCATCGATTAGTCGAACATCAAGCTGAAGTGCGAAAAAATGGGACGTTACCTTGGTTACGCCCAGATGCTAAAAGTCAAATTACTTTCCAATATGAAAATAATAAAATAGTGGGAATTGATACTATTGTATTATCTACTCAGCATGCTGAAGAAATTAGTCAAGATACTTTATCAGAAGCTGTAATGGACGAAATTATTAAGCCAGTGTTACCTACAGAATGGCTACACAAAAATACCAAATATTTCATTAATCCAACAGGTCGTTTTGTTATAGGCGGTCCAATGGGTGATTGTGGTTTAACTGGCCGTAAAATTATCGTCGATACATACGGGGGAATGGCTCGTCATGGTGGTGGTGCTTTTTCTGGCAAAGATCCTTCTAAGGTTGATCGTTCTGCTGCCTATGCCGCACGCTACGTAGCAAAGAATATTGTTGCCGCAAAACTTGCTGATCGTTGTGAAATTCAAATTTCTTATGCAATTGGTATCGCTGAGCCGACATCGATCATGATCGAAACTTTCGGTACAGAAAAAATCGCCAATGAAACGCTTGTTCATTTAGTGCATGAAATTTTTGATTTACGCCCTTATGGTTTAATTAAAATGCTTAATTTGTTACAGCCTATTTATCTTCAAAGCGCAGCATATGGACATTTTGGTCGTTCCCAATTCCCATGGGAAAAAACAGATAAAGTTGCTGAGCTTCGCGCAGCCGTCGGTTTTAACTAATTACTAGTCGATTTTATTTCGTTAAAACTATAAAGAGTAAGTTATGCTTATTTCTACTGTCTGGGGTTTTAGAGATGATCGCATATCTTGCTGATTAATTTCGTGGATGATTTCAACAACAAAGAGATTATATGCCATAAAAAGTTTACCTATAGGTAAACGCGAAACCAGATATTGCCTCTGATTTCTTGTATGAACTTATCCATAATAGTTATTTTATATCGTACTTATACCAACTAGTATTGGCGATGCTAAGATTAAAGCGCTTAAGATCAAAGGAATCGCAGCAGCAACGGAATATACTTCTAAAAACTCCTTACATATTTTATCTAAAGTGTAAAAACCTCGAAATTACTACCATGGCTTTTTGGGGCAATCTCTTGTCGAGATACCACAAGTGATTTCATAAAGCTCTAGAAGTACTTATTGATAAAAAAGCATATAGTCTTCTTTACTAGTATCTATCAGAAGACTAAAACAATAATGGCTTAAAGACTATAGGAAATAGGGTAGCTGCGTGATTTAAGCAATATCTTCTACATTTATTACTTGGTTGAAAACATATACCGTCTGTCAGATAAGTTGATCCCTTTGCCTACTAGTTATTATTGACAGCACTGAACATGAACGTAAGGAGATAAGTTACGATAAAAAATGCTTATTGAGAGTCAGAAATGCGCTGAGTCAAACTTCTCAATGGCCTGGAAGCGCAAGGGTTAATCGTATCTCACAATCTTCCTGTGAAAGAAGACCCCTTAATTTGAAATGCAATAGCAAAATATTTTAGGACACACAGCATCAACGCTGTTAGGTATATAAAACAAACATCTCATGCGCTACCTTTACTCATAAGGGCATTCAACACCGAAAGTTTAAGGATAAGCTGTGGAAGATTTTAATAGCAAGAGAGCCCTGATATCGCTAATAAAACACTTGATATTTTATTGGCAAGGTTTTCAGCGTATCTTAAAGCAATGAATAAGCTATAGAAAGCGCGATAAAAACAGTTGGTTATTCTATGCCGTCCCGTTAATCACTATGTATAGCGCTTTCTCCCCCATCAATAAGAGGGGGGGTGGATCTGATTGAATTAGCTTTTTGTGACAGTGAGGATATGAAGCCGACGTACGGGAGGCACTGTACTTCGAGAAAAATAACCCTTTCAATGCTATTTAAGCTGCACAGTCTGTTCAGAAAAGCTGAACAGTGGCTATAAGGGAGGTTGACTTGCTGAACTAAAGTCTACTGTGGTAAGCAATATCTAATTTAATGATGAAGAAGAGACTAATGAAGTATCAGAGTGAAACGTAGTCTATAATCGTCATATACCAGCTTTACTAATAATTTCCATCTAAATAATGTTTTATTTCACAGAAAATAATATAGATAAAAATATCTGCTTCAAGCAGATATTTCGATAAATAAGACCCTACACCATGGAATCTACTCAGTCCATACCCTTTTAATCGGCTAATATAGC
>JBQMRO010000007.1:0-709 GCA_052174475.1 Arsenophonus sp. NC-CH8-MAG3 | reverse complement strand
AGGTTAATTCAAAACAAATTGTTTGTTGTTCTATTTATTTACATTATTGTATACGGTAATCAATGCATATTAAACATGAATTATACTAGTCTTGTTTCACAACTATTACCTGTTTCTACTATCGAAATCAAATGAAACATGTAGGTATTAAAACAAATTTTCATTGTCTTATCGTGCCGTTTGCTGAAATCCTCATAAAATACAGAAAAATCTTATTACTAAGACAATTCTAAGAATATTACTACGTCCTACTACATATAAGCATGAAGTAATTAAAAGAACCTTGAACTCACCGAAGCTTCTATTGATTGGTCTGTGCTAAATCAGACATAGCACTTTTTTATAGCGCCAAAGGCTGTATTACAGAAATATTTATAGACGTTTATTTACTACCAGTAACTAGTAACAAAATCAGTAACAAGGTTGTTGAAACTAGTAAACAAATCCAACGAAATTCTTTACACTATGTTCTTAGAAGTGAAGATTTCATTACGCGAGCCTGCTTTATATGGAAATAAATGTACAAATTCACGTCAGTAATTCATGTTAATGTGTTTGCCATCACGCTCTTGTCTTTTATCGGCTTTTTCGTCTTTCATAGTTTTTTATGGATAAAGCTAAACAAAATGATAAAATCAGATAGACAACATTACGTTTAGCAAAGAAAAAAGGATCTTGCGTTAAACGCTCCCCAACCGGCATCGAAGCT
>JBQMRO010000006.1:0-783 GCA_052174475.1 Arsenophonus sp. NC-CH8-MAG3 | reverse complement strand
GGGAATGATAGATGAAGACTAGAAAGGATTTAGCATTTTGAAGAGTTATGCGAAAAGAGCTATTAAGGGGATGAATAGAAGAATAGCTCCTGAAGAAGATGACATACCTGTGGATTTACTGAAGGAACTGAAAGGAAATGGACTAGGAAAGTGATCATACTCTTGAACAAAATTCTCAAAGCCGGAGAATGACAAAATTGTTTTCTCAACTTTACTATGATTCTACTAAATTAGGAAACAACAACCCGAGAGATGTTGTGATTATATAGTCAGTCTGATTTCTCATGGACGATTATAATAAATGTTAATTATAATAAAAAACCCAGGTTTATTTCCTATACAAGTGTAACGAGAATTGGCTCTTAATTGATAAAAGTACAGCTCTAAACCAGTAATTCCTAACCTTAGGATGGCCACGGGAAACTGAGTCGACATTTACTAAGCTCGGACCACTCTCTCTTACCGATGATTTCAGGCGGCTGAAGAAAAATACATTTATATTATAAGCTGATTTATTAACTACAACATATTTTACATAATTTAAGTTAAAATTCCAATATTATTATTGATATAATTATTTTAATATTTTTTAATACCTCAAGGCTAAAACTTAAAGAAAACTCACTTTTTCTAATACCATTATGCAACCATTTGCTACCATCTTTTTTTTTCAACAATATTTGTTTCTTCAATCTTTGGTTTACCACTAATAGTTAAATGGTTATTAAGCACCGAAATATCGAGTTCATCTTGCGTATAGCCTGGTATGCTCACCGTCATTTC
>JBQMRO010000005.1:0-79889 GCA_052174475.1 Arsenophonus sp. NC-CH8-MAG3 | reverse complement strand
CTTGCGCAATTTAATGCTTTATTTCTGGCTGCCACTTATACTTATGCTGTAGTGGACACACAACAGGGTATTAAAAATTGATATCTTCTATCCTTTGTGCATTTGTCCTCGACAACTCAATCAAGATCTACATATTCATATCTTCGTAATCCAAGATGCCTAGATATTAAATCTACTCCATGGTGGATCTGTTCTTTAAAAAATTGCTAGAATAAATCTAGCGAAAGCTGTCATTCGGCTGATGCGTCACAACTATGATTTAATAAATCCCAGCAATCTTCCTATTCTTTTACACATATCCGCTACAGAAAGCAGTGGTGACGTTATTTGAAGATGCAGCATACAGACGGTTACTGGAAAATGCACTTCGATAAAAAATGAAATGGGAATAGCATAGAATAAAATACTTTAGCGCTATCCTTAATCCAATATTATATACGCATTAAAAAACTGCAGCTTTATCAATAGAAATGGTTGTATATCATTACTATAATTAATAAACTAAGCAGTACTAGAGCCTTCACCCCCTGACGCAGAAAGTGGTGATCGGATCGAGCACTATATTAGCTATAATTTTTCCTAAGTATTTTAAGATAGTACGTTAATTATAGTTTTTTATTAAATCGTAAAAGTGATTCGCTATTAGCGAATATATGCTAATGAGATGAAAATAAGGGCTTCCAAAAAGTAGGGAAATAGGAGATTTATCACTCTGATAAAAGAATTCCTCTACGCACAGATTCGTACAAATGCATTCTATGTAGCGATAATCTATTTTAGATTAACCCTTAACGCACTTGGTAAACAGTCAGCAGAATTATTATCAACAAGAATGTATAAAATTACAAATATAAGGGTTATTACTACAAGCTATGATTAACGTCTCTAAAATTAGAGCATTAGATGAAAGAATACACTTCTATAAATTTTTATTTTAAATAGACTCAGTAAACCGGTTTTCCTGTCTTTTTTTAGTAAAAAGGATCTCTTTAAGTTTTTACTTAAAGAACAATTCAATTTTCTAACCATAAAACTTTTCATGCAGTTATTCTAGGGCTTATTATCTCTGTCATCTTTCTAATGACTATTTCATCTATGTACCTAAAAGTACTTAATAATCTCTTTGACGGTAAAAAGTATGAGTAACTTATTATAATTAATAAAGCGTCACACGTAAATCAACAGGAGATGTCTATGTTTATAACAGCGGGTAGAACTGGTAGTTTTCCTAGAATGGATCTCGAATTAACTGCACTAAGCTTTAGCGTTATTATAAATAGTAACAGTTATATTGTAACAAATAGGCATGTCATTAATAACACGAATTAAATTCAGATTACATTATCTGATGCGTTAATTTTTGATGCACTTATTATTAGCTTATAGATAGCTTAATACCACTGTCTTTAAAAAAAAATGCTAAAATCTTATCGTAACTTTAATTAATTCACACCATAAAGTATATATTGATGACATTATTTCATCCATCTATAACCCTGTAATTCATAAGAAATATTAATCTAAGGAATTATTACTGGCACTAGGCGTATTATAGAGCTAGGTTTCTCCATTTCCGACATAATTTTCTACACATAAATATATATTAATCATGAAATTCATGCTGATCATGAATTAATAGTGAAGGTGAGTTAATAGGAATTAATACATTCTTTTTCGATCACTCAGAAAATGATTTCATGCCTGATGAATTCAGGTTTTGCTATGCTAATTTAATTAGCAACTAAATTATTAAAAAGCTTATTCATGATGGGCAAGTGATCCGCTGTTTTATCAGTATTATCACTGCACGTGAACTTACCTCATATTCGCATAATAATATTAATCAAATTTAACGATTACCTATTTTCAGATCACAACAAGCTCGCTCCCCAGAAAAAATGTTGGTTTTTAAGTCGATTAAATTATTATTTCTCTTAATGATCAGGCAGTTATCTTTACTTCAGAAATAATGAGTAAGTTACTAAAATTAATCTAGGCAATGTATATCGTGCCAGTCTCAATAGTACGGAACAGCAAAATAATAACTGTTCTTATTAAAATTAATAAGTACAAATAAAGCTAAATCATTCTTACAATAACTAAGAATTAACAATATTAAACTAAACTATTAATTTTTATTTATAAAATAGTTTATTATATTTTATTTTCGGTAATACGCTTTATGTTTGCCCCTAAATTACGCAGTTTTTCTTCTATTTTCTCATATCCCCTATCGATATGATAAACCCGATCAATAATTGTTTTTCCTTTTGCAATACAACCTGCAAGCACTAAACTAGCCGATGCTCGCAAATCTGTAGCCATGACTTGAGCACCTGTAAGTTGTTCAACGCCATGACAAACAACAGTATTCCCTTCTATTTCTGCATGAGCTCCCATACGAATCAATTCTGGGATATGCATAAAACGATTTTCAAAAATAGTTTCTGTTATTGTACTAACACCTTCAGCCACTAAATTAAGTAAACTAAATTGCGCTTGCATATCTGTTGGAAAACCCGGATGCGGTTCTGTTCTGATACTTACTGCTTTTAATCGCTTATTATGCATATCCAATTCGATCCAATCTTTACCAATTTCAATCTCTGCACCCGCTTCACGTAATTTAGCTAAAACTGCATCCAATATAGCTGGTTTAGTATTGCGGCAAATTACTTTTCCTCCAGATACAGCTGCTGCAACAAGAAAAGTACCTGTTTCAATTCGATCAGGAAGAATTTGATAAACACCACCACCTAAGCGTGTTACCCCTTTAATAATGATACTGTCTGTGCCTGCACCAGTAATCTTTCCACCTAATAAATTTAAAAAGTTAGCTGTATCTTCAACTTCAGGTTCACAAGCTGCGTTTTCAATAACGGTTTTTCCTTCTGCTAGGGTTGCAGCCGTCATAATAGATACGGTTGCACCGACACTAACTTTATCCATAATAATATTAGCGCCTTGCAAACGACCATCAACTGATGCTTTAACATAACCTTTATCTAAAGTAATTTTAGCACCGAGTTTCTCAAGCCCAGTAAGATGTAAATCAACTGGACGTGCACCAATCGCACATCCTCCAGGTAAAGACACTTGCCCTTGACCAAAACGAGCAACTAATGGTGCCAAAGCCCAAATAGATGCACGCATCATCTTAACTAATTCGTAAAAAGCACAAAATTTATTAATACCACGCGCGTCAACAAAAATAACATCATTACGCTCAACTTTAGTACCTAACTGATTAAGTAACTCAATTGTTGTATCAATATCTTTTAACTTTGGAACATTTTGTAATTCAACAGGTTCTTCTGCTAATAACGATGCAAACAATATCGGTAGTGCTGCATTTTTCGCACCAGAAATAAAGACTTCTCCTATTAAACGAGTTGGCCCCTTTAATTGAAACTTATCCATCAAGAAACTCTCTATGAGTAATATTTATATTATCAATGCAAAACTATAGGTTTAAAAGCATTATGCTTACTATCTCTTTGTCCATTCTTCGGGGGTATAAACTTTAATTGATAATGCATGAATCTGGTTATCTGCAATATATTCCATTAGTGGCGCATAAATCACTTTCTGCTGCTTAACCCGACTCATTCCATTAAACATTTCAGCAACAGCAATTATTTGAAAATGACTACCATCGCCATTAACAATTACTTCATCAAGTTTCAATTGTTCTATTAATACTTGCTTTATTTTATTTGTATCCATAATTTAACTCAATTTAACCATTAAAAGACAATGCATCTATCCTAATCGATCTATTTTTTATTGAAATTAAATAAAACGCCCTTGTCATCAAGGAGATGCACAAGAGCGATTACATATAAACTATTTTTTAAATTTATGACACAATTAAGTTATAAACTTCTCAACCTTATAAAGGTTAATAACGGTATTAAAACGCTTACTAATCCTTTAAATACCATTTATTTTCTAATGCTGTTCTGATTTTAATCTAATAAATATTGCGAAATCAGTAGAATCGATCTAAAACAACTTAGAAACATTAATCGCATTAATACTTTTTAGCAACTTATTTCTTTATTTCTTAAAACGAACAGAGCTTATTATCAAGCTAACCAGTTAAAATCAATATTTGATCTTTTTGCACCTAAGTTAATAGGTGGTATCATAATTTTTTATTTTTTAAAGTAATACGATTTTTTGCGCTACTGAGCAACTCTTGCATTAAGGTACCAATACCTTTGGTACCTAAAATATTAGCTCATTTATTTTATTTAGTTGTAATTTTACTACTGTCTTCAGTGAAGATAGTATAAGATTGCTAATATTCCATTGATTATTTTTACGTAATTGAAAAGCAGGCTGCATAAGTAGTATGTCAGACCTGTAAATTGGTAATTGTTAATCGAATAACAAGCAGACCCACTATATCGTCTAGTGGTTTTTCTGACATAATTTAATATCCTCGTCATGATAGATATTTTACTAAAAGCTTGTCATAATCTTGCTCTAAATGGGATTTAATCGTCTTAAATAAGTATCTAGCTTGATAAAGGAATTTTGCACTATAAGATTTTAAGATAATATTCCTGCATACTTAATTTGCACATAAAGCATAAAACTCTTCACTAACAATCCTGAATAAGTAATCATAATTTTATATGATCACGGGTTGCTCATTTTTAATCGCCTAAAAGTTTTTCAACGGTTTCTTGTGTCAGTTTATATGATTTAGTTTAATCTATCGCTAACGCAACCGGAGCCAAACCCCATTAACAAAGAAACTATTAAGAAATATTTAAACGTAAAATATGTTTATATTATTATAAAATAAGATATTTATCATGTATGTTGTAAAAGATTTTCTTTGTTTCAGGAAATTAAGTTCCCTATATTGTTCTATTCTAACTATTAGAATCCGTCACTTTTTATAATAGAAATTGTCTAACTAAATATTTTAATTTTATAGCTATTTAGCATCTTCAATACATCTACTGCTCAGTTATACTCATTTTTGGTGTGTGAAATTTCGGAGATGGCGACATATCCTGCGATTAATTTCATGGATAATTTTAACAAAAAGATAATATGCTATGAAAAGTTTAGCACAGATATACAATAAAACAGATATCATCTATAATCCCTTTCATCAATTCATCCATAATGCTACTATGGAAACTGATAGATGCTCCCTGTTGATACTGAGCTTGAAGCCATACTGTGATAACGTGTTAAACACTGCCTTGTCGGCGAATGCCTCTGACATCATCCTTAACGGTTATGTGCCACAGAAACTATACAGACTAATATTAACAATGTTTATATTTAAAACGCTTAAGATCAGAGGGATTGCAGCGAAAACGGAATATCCTTCAGTAGTTCGTACTACCTTCTTATCTGAAGCGTGTAAAAGCGTTAAAGAATTATTGCCATATCTGCGTATCTATGAGGCATCTCTATCGCTGATTTTTATAAAGCTATAAGGCGATTCTTGGTAAAAAAGCGCATGATCTCTCTATCAAATACCATTAGTAGATTAAAAACACCAATGCCTTGAAAAACGCAGGCATTGGTGCTACTTGTGTAATTTACGTGATCGATACGCGTTACGTTTGTTTCTTGGCCGATGATGTATATCTCGTCCTGACAGGTAAACTGATCGCCTTTGCTTGCTATTCATTATTATTGGTACTTCTTATTGATCCAAGGAGTTGAGTGGTTGAAAATGCTTATCAAGAGTCAAAAGCGGAACTGAGTTAACTTCTTAATAACTAGTGAGCGCGTAACTTAACTATATCTCACAATCTTACTATGAGATAGAAGAAATATAATTGTTTTAGAATGCAATAGCAAAGATATTTCTGGATAATACGGCGCAACATGTTAGCTATACAAGATAGCTAACATGCTAGTATTTTACTTTCCAAAAGTATGTAGCACTAAAAGTTAAAAGTGAGCTGCTGGAAGTTTGCCTACCAAAGAATCGCAACGCCGCTAACAAAGCATCTAATGCTTTGTTAGCAATGATTTCAAAAAGCACTGAAGTGATGAAAAAGCTGAAAAAAATCGAGAAAAACGGCTGGCATTCTACGACCTCCTGTCAATCCTAGTGAGCGTTAATAAGAGACACCCAATCCAATTGAGTTGGTTTTTGCGAGAGTAAGGATATGAAACTGACATGAAAAGGCACTTTATTGATTAATCTATTTTAATTATGGCATAAGAATAGCGCAGCTATACTACTTTTTAATATTAATAATTTAAATACTGCTTTATACTCTGCAATATATATTAATTTTTTTCAGGAATTTATCTAGATGGTTCAAATAAATCTCCTAAAAAGCGTAAACCGAGTAATTATGAAGGCAACAGAGAACTTCACGTGTTACAATCCGTAGTTATCTGAAATGCTTTATGATTTTCCTATAAAATTAATAATGGCAGATCGATTAAAATTTTTAATATCAAAAAAAAGCTATATAGAAATGTATCCTATTCAATTCTAATTTTTTAACACGCACGTATTATCCATCTATAGTCATGATTATCCAGAATTTTTGAGGAACGCCAAGGCCAAGTCCGATGATACTGAATATAACTGCATTAAGGGAGTAATGAATGACATTATAATTCCCGATGAATTCATCAGCTACAGGGAATAGAGTAATATAAGTCTCTTTCGCTTATTAGAACAAACATAAAGGTAAGTAGCAAATAGACCTGACAAATGCGGACAGAATGATAACTTTATATCTCTTACAAGATACTAAGAAGGTAATTTATCAAAACATATATCCAGAACGAAACTGCTTTTTATCATTAATGATGATTGGAATAAATTCCTTAAAGATACGGTAAAAGTGTTAACTTATAGATTGTTTATCTATAAAGAAAAGCTTGGCCAGTAGCAACTTATACCACTGGTATATCCGGATAACGATACTGCTATGCTTCTTCTTAAAGTTTTCCCTACCGCATTATTTTTCTTTTAAAGCTGCAGTTATGTTAAAAGTTTGCAGTTCATGCGGCATCAAAACTACCAAGCAATAGTTAGCAGCGCAGGTTTAATTTTACCCACCTGCAAACTATAGCAATACATTACTTTTACTATTCCTCATCTTATTTTGTCTTTTTTAACAACGAATAGGCGAAACTCAATGTTTTTCTGGCCGACATTCACACATATGCCACCACAATGAGGATGCAAATATGATATCAAAATTGATATCTTCTGTGCCTTATACGCTTGTAATTGACAATTCAATTAATGTTCAGATACTTATCTCTCCTTCACCCTGTGGAAGTTTAAATATTAAGCATACTGCTGCATAGTGTTGAGTTGCTCTTCAAAAAAAGAGCGCTCGAAGAAATCTAGCGAGACGCTGTAATCCGGCTGATGCGTCACAACTATGCCATTATAAATACTAGGTAGTTTTTGGTCTGAGTAATTTGCACCAAAGAAGCACTGGCAGAGTTACTTAAAGGCACAGTACATCTGTTATTAATAGGAAACAACTTTGCTAAAATAAAATTGAGGGACATAGTGTAAAATACCTCAGACTTTATCTTAAACGCCACAATATCCGCATCAAAACCTCGCCTTTACCAGGGAGGAAAGGTTGCACATTATTATTATGACTATCAGTCTATGCAATATCGACTTCAAATCCTAAACCAGGAAGAGATGATTGGGCGTTATACCTGTATTCCTTTGTTAGATATTTTGGATGACACGTTACTATGTTTTTTTATCAAAATAAATAAAGTACATTATTACCGAAGTTGTATAAGGCACTGGAATGGTAGCTCACAAAAAACTAGAAAAACTGAGGTTCGGTTATTTTGATGAAAGAATTCCTTAGCACAGATTTGTGCAAATGCATTCTATGTGATAACAGGCTACTTTTATTGACGCTCTACTTAAGAAATAGATAACGGAACTGTTGTCAATAACAACACATAAAATAAAACGGTTCTCATTAACCATAACATATGGTTAAATATCTCTATAATTAGAGCATTAGATCAAAGAATATATATTCTGATGAAATTTTTATTTACAATGGATCCAGTAAACCGATTCCTATTTTCTTTTAGCAAAATGCATGGCTTTTAGTTTTCACTTAAATAGTGATTCAATTTTCTAATCATCAATGACTTTATTAGTAGCATCATAGCTCTCTAGTAACTAAACCTCCGGAAGCTAAACACCAACATTAACTTTCGGTTAGCATTCATTTGTAGAGTGAAATTAGTGTATTAGCTATTTTGTGTAGCTAATGGCGTTGGTGCATATATCTGGGAATATCTTCATCATTGTATTCCAAAAATAAAGAGCATTATATTCCTGTGCCAAGCATGTAGATGCAGTTAAATAATATGCTCACATCAGCTATTGAAAAGTTATGCCAGTTTACTTCTGACTCTTGATAACCATATTCGACCGTAATAAGATCTCCTTACGTTTATGTGTAATCCCCCCGCAAATATAACTAGCAGCCAAAACCAATCAGGCGCCTAATTGAGTGACATTTATTCCTTCAAGCCAAGAAATAAACGTAACGCATATTTCTTAATCATACTAGCACCGATTACTTGCGCTCTTTAAACCATTCTTACTTTAGTTTGTTGATCTATAGTCTCTGGCAGAGAGTGAAGGATCCTCATGCGATTTTTAACAAAAAGCAGCTCAGGGAATTCGTAAAAATTATCGGTAGATAAATACATCCTTCTTTATAGGCATAAAATCATGGTTGAAAATATTCAATATTTTGTACGTTTTAGATAAGCCAGAAGCAAGAAGCTGTTAAAGCATATTTCTTTACCGCTGCGATCCATAACCTTAGATACATTAATCTCAATATCACCAATAGCAGTTTATATGGTTCGCTGTAGCAAATAACCGTTATGAACAACGACATACTTTGCCTGTCAACAAAGTAGTGTTCAGAATGTCATGCGGCATGGCTTCGAGCTATACATAAACGACGGTATCTATTAACTGCATTTGTTACCATTACAAATGAGTTCATGTAATGGATTAGGGTAATATCTAATTTTACAGATACCTGTATGATAGACTTTTCATTGCATATCATCTCTCTATTGTTTAAATTATCCATAAAATTAATCAATATGATATGTCCAGCATCTGCGGAAACCATAACGCCAAAATAAACATAACTCTCCCAAAAAAATGTTTATAAATGAATTAATTGCAGATAAATGGCAATATCACGTATTAATTCGTTTAATATGCTATATTACTCTATAGTTTAGACGACATAAAGATTCCTCTCATTACTTAATCTATTTCTTATAGTTTCATCATGAAAGTTGCTCGAATAATTTCTGCAGAAAAACAGTATGTTCACGTAAAGAAAAATAACATGTTCAAAAACATTCTTATCAGTAAAGAAGCCATGAAACTAAAAAAACATGCCTCTTCTCTTACCAGAATGGTAAAAATCCTAACGTGTTAATATTCCAATATTAACACGCAATAAAACTAAATTTCCCAATTATCTAGATGTAATTATTCAATTATAAACGTAACTAAGTTGTCTTTTCAATATATGAGATCCCATGATTAGGGTAATTTTCCTCTTGGAGATCATTAAACTCATATCGACAAAAGTTACACTATTATAATTAGAATAATTATATCTTTAATTTCTATAAAATTATCTATAAATTTCTTCATGAATAAATACTTTTTCTGTCTAATTATCATTTAAATATATATCCCTCACTAGGAGCATACTAGTAAAAATTAGAATATAATATATTCGCTATCAATATTATTGTTAATTTTACTTTTTCTCATTATATATTATCACAATAAACAAATTTTTAATTGTCATTCATAGTAAAATGCTTTTATATAAAATATAACCTAGAGATAATATATTAATAACACTGATATACAAAGTGAGTGATATAAAAAACGAGTCTTACTAAGGGTCTATTAACCAATATGATTAAATTATTTATTTTAATTTTAAAAATAAAATGTCTGAAATTAATTTTCAAAAAATAGCAAAGAAAGTATTGGAAATTGAACGTAGTGGGCTTGCTAATCTGGAGCAATATATCAATGATGATTTTAACCAAGCTTGTGAACTAATTTTTAAATGTACTGGCAAAGTTGTTGTTATGGGAATGGGGAAATCAGGCCATATTGGTCATAAAATTGCGGCTACATTAGCTAGTACAGGAACACCTGCTTTTTTTGTCCATCCAGGAGAAGCTAGTCATGGCGACTTAGGTATGATTAGCAGTCAAGATATTGTTCTAGCAATTTCTAACTCCGGTGAGTCAAATGAAATTTTGGCACTCATTCCAGTATTAAAACGTCAACATATTGTATTAATTTGTATAACAAAAAACCCTACTAGTAGTATGGGTAAAGCGGCAAATATTCATCTCTGTATCAAAGTACCACAGGAAGCTTGCCCATTAGGTCTGGCGCCAACAACAAGTACAACGGCGATGCTAGTTATGGGAGATGCTATTGCGGTCGCTTTACTTGAAGCACGTGGTTTTACTGCTGAAGATTTCGCACTTTCCCATCCAGGTGGGACATTAGGTCGCAAACTTTTATTAAGAGTGAGCAATCTAATGCATACTAAGAAAAATATTCCTAATGTCATGAAACATGCAACATTACAACAAGCATTAGTGGAAATTACTTGTAAAAAGCTAGGTATGGTTGTGATTTGTAATGAAAAAATGCAAATTGAAGGTATTTTCACCGATGGTGACTTACGACGCATCTTTGCGATGAATATTGACTTAAATAATACTAAAATTGCCGATGTGATGACAGTCGGTGGTATTAGGGTAAAACCTGATATGCTAGCAATTGACGCATTAAATTTGATGCAACAATATCATATTACTTCATTATTGGTTGCAAAAACAGATATACTTATTGGTGTTATTCATCTGCATGATCTTTTACAGGCTGGCCTCATATAATTATAATTAATAGATAAATAATGTTAATCAAATAACAACCTATTATATTTCTATATAATAATATATCTTAAAAAAAAGAACACCTTATAAAACTACTAATTTGTGATTTTGATAGTATCATGATAGATACTATAATCTATATAGGAAATCATGATCAAGAACTAAAAGAATTCAATATAAAGGATGATTAGGATATCCGTTGTTTACTGAATCTCTATGATTAAAATTTCCATTATTACCAGACGTAAATATAAGTTATTGGAAGATCATGCTAAAATATTCGGTATTAATTACTATTACCAATGGTAAGATAAAAAATTAGCTTATAATGCTCTAATAACCAGATTAAAACTCCAACTTCAACAGAGATTACTTATAATGGTTATTATTTAATTAATTGGTTTATCATGTTTCAGATAGAGTTTTCGGTTGCTATAGCAGATCACAGCATCCAATGTTTTTAAATAAAGCGTATTACGCTACATATCAAGCAGGAGAAAAGGAAGCGCAAATGTAAAATTTTTGATCTTAATCTTACTTTTTCAAAACAAATAGAAAATGCCTACAGCCTATCAATATGGCAAAAATGAAACAGCGATGAGCAAACTTAAGTTTTGGCTTAACATTATATTAATACTAATTGTTTTAGTGCTTATTGGCTGGAACTTAGCTGATTTTAATCAAGCAAAAGCACCTATTATACTTGATTGCAGTCAACCAAATTATCAAACTAGATATGCCATTACACATGTTTATGATCCAATAGGTAAATTGACTTATAAGCTAATAACAGATGAGACACACCACTTTTCAAGTAATAAAATTAGCTGGTTAATTAATCCAGTATTAACAACTTATAATACGAATAATGTTCCTACTTGGGCCGTACGGGCCAATAAAGCTAAATTAACAAATGACAATATGCTCTATTTATATGGTAATGTTCAAATAAATAGCTTAAATCCAACTTCATATTTACAAGAAATTTTCACGGAAAACGCTATCGTTAATCTAACTACCCAGGATGTATCATCTGATGATAAAGTTACGGTAATTGGTATTGGTTTGCGTTCAGTGGGCATGAAAATGCGCAGCAATATGATAATGCATACCGCAGAGTTAATTGAAGATGTTAAGACCTATTATGAAATCCCTAATAAGCAAACAGCTCATGAAGGAAACAACTAAAAATGATATTGGTAAAAAAAATCTTCATTAATCTAGCATTAATTAGCTCAATATTCATGTTAAGCTTTCCAACAGTAGCCCTAAAAAGTAATGATTTTTATCAACCTATTCAGATTAATTCAGTTAAACAATCACTTGATTTAGAAAAAAATATTACTACCTTTACAGAAAATGTTATCATAAAACAAGGCTCTATAGATGTTCGAGCTGATAAAGTTGTTGTAACTCATCCAAACAGCGATACCAAAAAGATAATTGTTGAAGCCTATGGTACGCCAGTTACTTTCTATCAATTACAAGATGATGGTAATCAGCTTAAAGGTTACAGCGATAAAATACGTTATGAAATGGAGAAAGAGCTGGTTATCCTAACGGGTAACGCTTACCTTGAGCAATTAGATTATAATATTGCTAGCGAGAAAATTACTTATTTAGTTCCAACTAAGCAAATAGAAGCATTTGGTGATAAAGGAAAGTTAGTAACGACCATACTTTTACCTTTCCAACTACAAGAAAAAGGTCCTGTAATGAAAAGTATAAATAATAATAGTAAAAAATAAAAAAATGGCGAAATTAACTGCGAAACATTTAGCAAAAACATATAAAAACTATAAGGTTGTTAAAGACGTTAGCTTGGAAATTAATTCAGGTGAAATCGTTGGCTTACTAGGGCCAAACGGTGCAGGTAAAACAACAACCTTTTATATGGTAGCTGGTATCGTTTCTCATGAAACTGGAAAAATTGCTATCGACGATGAAGATATTAGTTTTCTGCCACTTCATAAACGGGCTCGTAGAGGAATAAGCTATTTACCACAAGAAGCATCAATATTTCGCCGGTTAAACGTTTACGATAATCTGATGGCAGTATTAGAAATACGTAAAGATTTAACATTCGAAGAAAAACAACAACGTGCTGAAGAATTGATGAAAGAATTTAGTATTTCTCATTTGAGAAATAACCTCGGTCAATCGCTTTCTGGCGGTGAACGACGACGAGTAGAAATATCCCGGGCATTAGCTGCTAATCCTAAATTTATTCTTTTAGATGAGCCTTTTGCCGGTGTTGATCCAATCTCAGTATTAGATATAAAAAAAATAATCCAACACTTGAAGGATTATGGTTTAGGTATATTGATAACCGATCACAATGTAAGAGAAACATTAGATGTCTGTGAACGTGCTTACATTGTAAGTCAAGGTCAACTTATCGCTCATGGAGTCCCTAAAGCAATTTTAGAAAATGAACAAGTCAAACGTGTCTATTTGGGAGAAGGTTTCCGCTTATAACCGTGTAATTAATTAAAGTTAATAAATTTTTTTATCTTATCTCCAAGAAGCTTAAGGAATTTTCTGAAATAGAAGAGATTGCAACTCTAATTCAATTAACAGCTAACCCTAATACCACAACCACAACAAGGTATTTATATTTATTGTAACTTTTACAATTAAAAGTGAAAAACAAAATTCAGTAAAATTTTGAAATCAATACTTTACTTGAAAAAGTGCTGACCTTTTATCAGGAAGTTAAAATAACAATTATTAATGATAACGAGGTAGCAGAACTAGATACTTTTAAAATAATTGAATAAAATAATGTATCAGATAAATTACCTTTAAATTATACTTGTTCTCCTATATGGAGTTTTAGATATACTGGTATATATCGGTAGTTGATTTTATAAATGATTACGACAACAGAGAAATGATATGCTATGGAAAAGTCTACTCTACAGCCTATCCGTGAAATCAAATAATACCTGTTATTCTTTTGCATCAATTTATCCCTGATAGTGACAGATAGTTAATAGGCACCGCTATTGAGGTAGAGCTCTAAACTATGTTGCAATAAACGAGATGAATTTTTTTCTCGATGCGCGTCCTCCAATGCGTCGACTGTAACGGTTATGTGATACAACGAACAATGCAACAGGTATTGGCAATGTTGAGATTAAAATGATTAAAGTTCAAAAAAAGGGGTGTCTCCCGCAACGGAAACGGAATATTCTTCAATAGCTCGTTGCTTGCCGCCTTATTTAAATCGTGTAAAAATATTTAAGAGTAGCATCATGGCGGGATGCTTGCAAGGCATCTACACTCATAATTTTTACAAAGCTATATGGAGCATTCTTTGTGAAAAAATGCATCATCTCTTTACTAAATATAATCATCAGTAGACTAAAACAGAAATGCCTTGAAAAGCATACGAAATAGTAGTTACATGATTTAAGTGATACGCGATACATTTAATTCTTCGCTAAAGGCCTATAGGCATATACCGTTCTGTCAAGCAAAATGATCACCTTTATATTCTTATTATTATTGGCGGGTACTACGAATGGATATAAAGAGCTTGTTGCGGTCGAAAATCCTTATTGAGAATCAGAAGCAAACTTGGCCAAACTTCTCAATGAACTGCGAGTGCCTGGCTTAACTGTATTTTTCAGGTTTCTTATGGTGGATAGATGCCACTTGTCTTTTGAAATACAATAGTAAAGATATTCCCGGGCGCACGCAGCAACAATGCTATTTAATATACAAAACAACTCATATCTACCTTTATACTCCACAAAGGAATTTAACACTGAAATAAAGTTAAGATGCGGAGAGAGGTCGGTCTGGCTAACAGAAAGTCATGACGCCGCTAAAAAAATCTTTAATGATTTGTTGATAATGTTGTCAACAAAGTATCCTCATTGCTGCAGAATGCTGTAGAATAATTAAGAAAAACGGCTGGCATTCTATATCTTCCGTCAGCACAGCAGATATTAATAAGAACGATGAATCTAATTAAATTAGATTTTACAACAGTCTGAAGCTATGAACCTGATGCATACAAAACACTATGATTGAAGAAGATAACCATTTCAATGATATTTTAGCTGCTAGAGTCTGCTAAAAAACTGGAACTAACTAAGTGGATTTTGACCTGCTAAGATGATCCTAATGTGCTAAACAAGATCCAATTTAAGGATAGGGAACAGATTTATGAAGCGTCAGATTAGAACATATCCTGAACCGCAATACACTAGATTTACTTATAATCTAAATCATAAAGTGTTTAAAATCTACGAGACTGCTTAGCTGTACGTAGTGCAAAATATCTTCTGCAAATGCTAAAACAAAATTTTATAACGTTATCTTTTTGTAGGCATAGATATCGTATCACTTGATGAATTTTCTTCACCTTTATAAGGTAAATATTATTCAAATGCTCAACGCTTTTTATGTGATCTTAACTAATCATATCCAATGACTATCTATTGAGATACTTACAGATAATAGCAAAGAATTTAAAGATTACCTTTTTAATCTACAAAACGTGGTTCAGTCACCGAAAAATAGGAGTTTGACCGTTTGTGTACAGAGCTCTTGGCTAGAACACCAACTCCTAGCTTGTCTATTCATCCTCAAATGAATAGTATGGGTCGAGCAATTTAATGGGCGTATGAGGATGCGCTGTAAAAGCCATCCTTTCAATTCTGGTCAAGAGATTGAAATTACTATGCATCAATATGCTTAACTGTACAATTAGAAATTACCCCAATAAATATTGGGTTGTAAAAGTTTATTGGAGTCTCTAAAAGATTCAGATTGGTTTAAAGTTAAATTTAAATTATTAAAAACTATCCTGTCACCAGAAGGTGACAGTTATTAAACAACAATAGCGACACTATGACACTAAATATAGATTATTAATGCTGGTATCGTTCATACCAGAGATCTATTATGAATGTCTAGTATAATTGCTATAAGCCAATAAATCTAATGAACAGTAAAAAAAAAATATCATTAAGCTCGGTATTAACCGAATCATCTACACTAAATAATATACATTGCACGAGTAAAAAAAGAGCACTAGAAATTATTAGTGAAGTTGCTGCAATTGCACTGAATATACCTGAAAATATTATTTTTGACTCATTATTAATCCGTGAAAAAGTCGGCACCACCGGTATCGGTGGAGGTATTGCAATCCCTCATGGCAAATTAAATAAAAATAATTCATCCAACGCAGTTGGTGTTTTTCTCCATTTAGATGAACCGATTGCTATCGATGCCATTGATAATCAGCCAGTTGATTTACTATTTGCATTATTAGTGCCTTTAGAGCAATGTAAAATACATTTACATACACTCTCTTTAATTGCCAAACGGTTAACTGATAAGAACCTATGTCGTCGTTTACGCGCTGCACAAAGTAATGAAGAACTCTATAAAATCATTACTGAATAACTATATCTAAAAAATCTAAGCCAAAATAATAATGTTCATCATAAAGAAATTTAAGGGGTATAACTTATGGTATTAATGATAGTTAGTGTCCGTTCTAGTTCAGGTAAATCAATTGTTCTTCGAGCACTAGAAGGTATGGATTTTTATTGTGTTAATAATCTACCCGTTATTTTAGTACCAGAATTAGCAAATACACTTACTGAACAATAAACTTCTGTTGCTGTGAGCATTGATATTCGTAATGTACCATATAACTCAGCAATTTTTGAAAAAGCGTTAAAACTACCTGTTAATTTTTCACCGAAATTACTTTTTCTTGATACAGATCGTAATGCAATAATTAGAAGATATAGTGATACACATCGCCTATATCCCAGTCTCCAGTAAAAATTTATTATTAGAAAATGATTTTGATAAGAAAGATGATCTATTATAACCACTACAGCTCACGTGCCGATTTAGTTATTGATACCTCTGAAATGTCAGTATATGAACTGACTAAAATTTTAGAGCTTGTTTATTATGTAATAATAACGTGAATTAACCATGGTATTTGAATTATTTTGGACTTTAAACATGGTATTCCGATCAATGCAGATTATGTATTTGATGTGCATTTTACTCAATCCAGATTGAGATCTCAAATTACGCCCTATGACAGGTGTCGATCGCTACTCTGTTGCAGCCTTTCTTAACCAATATAAAGAAGTGCATAATTTTATTTATCAAACACTTAGTTATCTTGAGTTATGGTTACTAATGTTAGAAGCTACTAACCGTAGCTATTTGCCGATTTTTATCAGCTGTACTAGCAGTACACACCGTTAAGTTTATGTTGCCAAACAACTTGCTAATTACTTTTGCTCAATAAGTAAAATGTTCAGTCGCGGCATTAAACGTTAGAAAAATATCATAATGATCTATCAGAACATTATTATAAAAACTAGCGCCAGGAAGAGGTATAAATTATCAATTCTATGATCAGTAATAAAGCTTTGTAAACTGATCTCCAATCATTTTAATCTTATTGCGTTTGTGCAACAAACGCTAATAATATAAAAGCTCAAGCAAATAGTATTATTCTAATTCTTCTTCTAGACTTAGAACAAGGTACCTCTATTGATAGATAAGTAACTGATCTAGATAAAGATCTAGTTCTAACATTAATTATTCAATTTTTCTTCATAAACTTAAAAAGATGATTATAGCCAGTCCTTTAAGAAAATTTAATCAAATCAACGTTATTGTCAGCTATTCCATTCACTACCTCAATATCAATCGATATCCGCTAACATTGTTATTCTCTAAATGATAGCTAACATACTATAGCAAACTAAATAAAAGTTATTTTACCACCGTACTAAAATGCTACTGAGTTAACATCAATCTGATTGATATCTACCTCATTAGATGGAAACTAAGCTATTACTATACAATTCATATCATTTTAACTATTTAATTTGATCAAATTATTTATTTACCAACAGTAATTATTAGAAAATTTACTGACTTGAAAGATATATTTCCCAATGACTCACATATAATAAATATTAGCGGATGGTGTTTCATACTAATTTTATCTTTGGTTGAAAACGTATAATGCTATTATACGGTTTAAACAAAAATTCTTATAATTACAAATACTCAAAGGAGGTAAATAACTGCCACTTAATAATAGTGATGACAGATAGTGATGAGAGATTATATCTAAAGATAGTAAATACAAACATCAACTGCGATAATTATGATTATTTAGAACTCGCTTGTCAGTAATAATCTTTTATTTAATCATAAACTGAATCAATTGATTCGTGTTTAAAACGCGATTAAACATCTGTTTGTTAATGTTACTAATGAAAAAAACAATTATGATTAGATCATGTTGTTAATTTTAGTTATCTTAAAATTAGCGAAATCATTATCTTTCTTTATGCATCATGAAAGAAGTTATGATTGTATTAGTATAATAGTAACCATTACTTGTAATGTAAGAGTTTTTTACCCGTTATCCATTTTACTTTTAATTCAGGCTGACCTTGAATACATTGACCTGATTGGGTAATAAATACCCCAACAGCTGCAATAAGTTCATCATTATAATAAATTAAAGGCGTTCTCTCCCTTAACCAAGGTGGTACACCTAGCTCCTGCCAAAGCTTTTTACTCCGTCTAGCATGTTTCCGACCAATAATTTTAATATTTCCCTTTAACCCAAATCTAATAGTAACCTTCTCATTCGGTAACGGCGCACGAAACTGCTTTCCTTCATCTGAGATTATTAACTCACCTAAGCTATCTGGCAATTTAATTACAGCAGGGATCTGCCATACTAAACAAATTTTAGTTAGATCATTAAATTGTGGCAACAACCAAAGCTGTTGTTTAAAACGTCGGATAACATTCTTGTTAGCTAAAACAAATTCTGGCTCTGCATCTGGACGTGCACAGATCACATCTTGCCAAATCTGCTTTAATTGAACACGAGAAGGCATTAAAATTTGATGTAAACTCAACCAACGACGTAATATTGCATTACGTTTTATTTCAGAATAACTGCTTAAAAGATCAACCTGCAATGCTCCTTCTGCCATCACTAACTGTGATAAATAATCTTGTAGTAATTCATTTAGTAAGGCTTCTTGTTCTGCACATAAACTTGCACTTCTTGACACTGATAGAGAAAAATGCGGCCAACGCTGGTTAAAACGAGGCATTATAGTTAAACGTAAAAAGTTACGATCATAGTGCTGATCTTGATTACTCTTATCTTCTATCCAAGAAAGCATTTTTTTTTGAGCATAAACAACCAATTGCTGACGGCTGAATGATAATAAAGGTCTTATTAAATAAGTATCATAAAACGGAATAGAAATTGGCATAGCAGATAAACCCGCTGGCCCACTCCCCCGTTTTAATGCTAATAAAAAAGTTTCTGCTTGATCATCTAAATGTTGGGCAGTAGTAATAATTTCCTCTGGTAATAATATTTCACTAAACACTTGATATCGTGCATCACGCGCAGCTGCTTCGATCCCTTTTTTAGTTGAGTCAATATAAATATGCTGTAAATAAAACTCTACCTGCCAGTCAAAGCAAACTTTCCGGCAATGGATACCCCAATCATCAGCTTCATCGTTCAGTCCGTGATGAATATAAACCGCACGGATGTTAAGGTTTGGTATTGTAGTTTGACGTAATGACACTAAGGCATGTAATAAAACTGTTGAATCTAATCCACCACTGAAACCTATCAATACTCGACGTGTAGAGCCGATGGTTTTTATAATTTTGTTCAGTAATGCAAACTCATTAGCATTCATAATACTCTCATTACCTATATCAGAATTATTATTGCTATATTATATTGTATAATATAATTTTTTTAAAAATGAAGGGTAATTTTTATCCATGATTTTTCTGATAATCATCAATGATGAAATTTCAATATTAAAAAATGAAAATAATCATTAATAGTTATTTTCATTTTTATTTATTGGTTAACATAAAACTAGCAATAACCACACGCCATTAAACGTTGATAACGGCGATTTCTTAACTCTTCAGGACTAAATAAATCGATATCACTTAAATCATTTAAAATACGCTGTTTAAGATTATGTGCAATTTCTTCATAATTACGATGTGCGCCACCTAACGGTTCTTCAACAATGTTATCAATCAAATTAAGTGATTTTAAACGTAAAGCGGTTATCCCCATCGCTTCAGCAGCTAATGGTGCTTTATCCGCACTTTTCCAAAGAATAGAAGCGCAACCCTCGGGGGAAATAACAGAATAAGTACTGTACTGCAGCATATTAACTTTATCACCAACGCCAAGCGCTAAAGCACCACCAGAGCCGCCCTCACCTATTACTGTACAGATAATAGGAACAAAAAGCCGAGACATTTCACGTAAATTACGGGCAATCGCTTCAGACTGACCACGTTCCTCCGCCCCAACACCAGGATATCCTCCCGGTGTATCGATAAAAGTAATAATCGGTAACTTAAAACGTTCAGCAACTTCCATTAATCGTAAAGCCTTACGATATCCTTCCGGTGCTGGCATACCAAAATTTCGCCGAATTTTTTCTTTTATTTCACGCCCCTTCTGATGTCCAATAACCATTACTGGACGCCCATCTAATCGAGCTAATCCACCAACAATGGCTTTATCATCAGCATAAGCACGATCACCTGCTAGTTCCTGGAAATGTGTCAATATACGTTGAGTATAATCCAGAGTGTAAGGTCGCATTGGGTGACGAGCAAGTTGCGCTATTTGCCAAGCACCTAAGTCAGAAAAAATTTTGCGTGTTAACTCTAAACTCTTTTCACGAAGTCTAGCGATCTCTTCATCTAAGTCAATATCTAACTTGGTATCATTCTGACGATTTATTGCCGTTAATGAGTCTATTTTTGCTTCTAACTCCAGAATCGGTTGTTCAAAATCTAGAAAATTAAGGTTCATAATATTCCTATTTAATCAAATTCTAATTCTACCTGCTGATTGCCTAGTAGAGTTCGCAGCTCAATTAGTAAATTATCAGTTGGAATAACCCGCCAAATAATGCCTAATTTTAATTTAGCGCAAGCATCTTTCTTTTGAAAATAAAGATAAACTGGTATTGTTCCTGAACGATAAGGTTCTAGTATGCTACGAAGCTGATTTAATAATCGGTCATTCATTTGTTTATCTGTCAATGAAATAGCAATACCTTTAGCGTACTTCTTACGAGCTTCACTAAGTTCCATAAGTTCATGAACGAACATTTTATTACTACTATTGAAATCATCAAAGCTGATCTGACCTGTTGCAATTAATATTTTATTTTTTTCAAGTAGATGTTGATACTTTTTTAAGATATCTGAAAATAACATTATATCCAAGCGTCCAGAACGATCATCTAAAGTACATATACCAATTCTATTGCCACGTTTGCTGGTTACTATTTTAGCTGTTAACGCTAAACCAGCTACCGTTAACATCTCTCCACGAGATGTTGGATTCACATCCTTTAATCTCAATCCATTACTATAATGTTCAATTTCAGATAAATAAGCGGTAATAGGATGTCCAGTTAAATAAAGACCCAATGTTTCGCGTTCACCTTCTAATATAAAATGTTCAGGCCATTTAGGTACACTATCATAAGATTGTTCAACCTGCTCAGGTGTTTCAGCTAATACGCCAAACATATCAGTTTGCCCAATATTTTCTGCTTTAGCGTGTTGATTTGCTGCTTTTAAAGCATCTTCTAATGAAGACCTTAACGCAGCACGGTGCGGACCTAAATGATCAAAAGCACCGGACATAATCATTTTCTCCATCACTCTACGATTAAGCTTTTTAGTATCAATTCGTGCACAAAGATCAAAAATTTCTTTAAAAAAACCCATTTTTTGACGCGATTCAATAATAGTTTTTATTGGACCTTCACCAACACCTTTAATTGCGCCAATGCCATAAACAATTTCACCGCTACTATTAACATGAAAATGATATAATCCAGTATTGATATCCGGCGGTAACACTTTTAACCCTATACACCAACATTCATCAACTAAACTAACTATTTTTTCGGTATTATCCATATCTGCTGTCATAACTGCCGCCATAAATTCAGCTGGGTAGTATGTTTTTAACCAAAGAGTCTGGTAAGAAACTAATGCATAAGCCGCGGAATGTGATTTATTAAATCCGTAACCAGCAAATTTTTCCATTAGGTCAAAGATTCTTATCCCTAATTCACAATTAATACCATTTTTAACTGCCCCCGCTTTAAAAGCGGAACGTTGTTTTACCATTTCTTCAGGCTTTTTCTTACCCATCGCCCGACGGAGCACATCTGCTTCCCCTAGCGTATAACCAGCAAGCACCTGAGCAATCTGCATAACTTGTTCTTGATAAAGGATTATACCGTAGGTAGGCTCTAAAACCGGTTGTAATAAGTCATGTTGCCATTCAATATCAGGATAAGAGATAGCTTCGTACCCATGCTTACGATCAATAAAATTATCTACCATCCCTGACTGTAATGGGCCTGGACGAAAAAGTGCAACTAAAGCGATTATATCTTCAAAGCAATCAGGGCGTAATCGCTTAATCAAATCTCTCATACCACGAGATTCTAGTTGAAATATTGCTGTCGTTTCGGCCCGTTGTAATAGTTCAAAACATTTTTGATCATCAAGAGGGATCGTTACGATATCAATGGGCACTAAATTTTGTTTTGCCAGACGTTGATTAATCATATTTAACGTCCAACTAATGATTGTCAAAGTCTTAAGACCAAGAAAATCAAATTTTACTAAACCAACGTATTCAATATCATTTTTATCAAATTGTGTAAGTGGATTTCTCCCTTCAGGATCACAGTAAAGAGGTGCAAAATCCGTTATTTTAGTTGGCGCTATTACTACTCCACCAGAATGCTTACCTACATTACGTATCACACCTTCAAGTTTACGCGCCATATCTATTAATACTTTGACTTCTTCATCAGCATAATAAATTTCTTGCAATTGCGGCTCTGCCAGGAATGCCTTTTCAAGAGTTATACCAGAATCCGATGGAACTAATTTCGCGATCCGATCAACAAATCTATAAGGATGACCCAGTACCCGACCAACATCTCGAATAACAGCTTTTGCGGCCATGGTACCAAAAGTAATAATTTGTGAGACAGCTTCACGAGTATACATTTGTGTAACATGTTCAATAACCTGATCGCGTTTTTCCATACAAAAATCAACATCAAAATCAGGCATGGAAATACGCTCAGGATTAAGAAAACGTTCAAATATCAGATCAAATTGAAGTGGATCTAAATCTGTAATTTTTAGTGCATAAGCGACTAATGAACCAGCCCCAGATCCTCGTCCCGGACCAACAGGGATAGCGTTATCTTTTGACCATTGAATAAACTCCATTACGATCAGAAAATAACCAGGAAATCCCATCTGATTAATAACTCGTAACTCAGTATCTAAACGTTCATCATACGCTGCTCGTCGTTCAGCTCTTTCTTTCTCATCGGAATAAAGAAATTGTAAACGTTCTTCTAAACCTGCTTTTGCACATTTAATAAGGAAATCTTCTGCTTCCATATCAGCAGTAGGAAATTTTGGCAAAAAATATTCGCCTAAACGAATTATCACATTACAACGCTTAGCAATTTCAACACTATTTTTTAATGCCTCAGGAATGTCGGCAAACAATTCAACCATTTCCTGTTCAGTACGTAGATATTGCTGAGGAGTATAATTTTTTTGTCTTTTTATATCAGCAAGTGTAAAACCATCATGGATCGCTACCCGTATTTCATGTGCAGAAAAATCATCACTATTAATAAAGCGCACATTATTAGTAGCAACAACCGGCACACCTTTGTGTGCAGCTAATTGGACAGCGGCATGTAAATAATTCTCTTCATCAGGGCGACCAATTCTGACAAGTTCTAGATAATAGTTGTCCGGAAAATGAGTTCGATAAAAATCTAAACATTGTTCAACAAGTTGTTGGTTTCCACGTAACAAAAATTTACCAACATCGCCCATGTAGCCACCAGAAAGTAATAGTAAGCCCTCTTTATAGGTTACTAACAATTCTCTCGTGATCGTTGGTCCGATTTCGTCATAGCCTTTTTGATAGGCTGCAGAAATAAGTAGTATTAGATTATGGTAACCTTTACTATCCCTGGCTAGGATAGTTAAATGAGCAACTTCATCACTGAGTAATTCGGTTTCTAGATAAAAATCTGCACCAATAATTGGTTTAATTCCGGCAGAATGTGCTGCACAATAAAATTTTATTAAACCATAAAGATTAGTAAAATCAGTTATTGCCAATGCAGGCATGCCTAATTCTACCACCTGATTAATGAGTGGGTTAATTTTCGCTAATCCATCAATAATAGAATAGTCACTATGTACGCGTAAGTGTATAAAATTTGGTTCAGCCATTTTTTAGCTATACTCTTTGCAACTTAATATTCAACTAACAGAAGTGTATAATTTTTGCTATGAAACTGTGTTGTAGTATATTGATCCAATTTTTCTAAATGAAATACCGTTGGATATCTTTTATGGTAAGCAAAAGGACCCTTTGGATAAAGGATATCTAACTTTTCGCATTTTCCTATCTCATATCACTTTTGCTAATAGCAATACGGTACTAATTTCCTGCACTAAACTATTACCTTTAATAATTGCTTAAAAAAGTAGAAGAAAATCTAGGCTCTTATTGCTATCTACCAAAACAAAATCAGACATAGTAGTAAGTTCTGCCACTTTTCTGCACATGGATAAAAAGTGGCCTGTAATATGTTAATTCATCTATCTCTTCTAGATCTATACGTCCGACACTTTAAGATAATGCTTTATCTTAAATCTCAATATAAAGTGAATTACGCCGGTTTTCGATTAATTTTTAGAATAAGCTAATCTTATTATTGACTGCTAGGATCTAAAATCACGGTGATTATTACTACTGCTTCGACTAAAGGTCCTCGACTAACCTAATTAAGACTAGCAAAAATTTTTGCTTTAAAATAAATAAAATAATTTATTTATTACTTAATTCTAAGACGGCTTCTGCCGCTTGCTGATTAGCCTTACAAAGAATACCTTCATGTAGTTGTAAGAAGATTTTTTTTAGCTTTTCAACTTTTTTTTTATCTATTAGTAGAGATTTAAGTGAACTAGCTAATAGTTCAGGTTGACAATCATTCTGAATAAATTCTTTAACCAACTCTTCGCCAGCCAATAAATTTGGCAATGAAATAAAAGGAATGTTAACCAGGCGTTTAGCTAACCAATAAGTCACTGGTTTCATTTGATATCCAACTACCATCGGACACTTTGCTAGCATACATTCTAATGAAGCAGTCCCTGACGCTAATAAAGTTACATCGGCTGCAATCATAGCTATCTGCGCTTGGCCATCTAAAATTTTCAGTGATAAACTTGGCGAAATCTCTCGATAAATAGCTTTAAATTGCTGCCGACGTTGTCGATTAATAACAGGGACTAAGATTTGCAAATTAGGAAAGTCCTTTATCAAAATTTGTGCAGCACGTAAAAAAATAGGAGTCAGCATTTCAACCTCAAAACGACGACTACCCGGCAAGATGGTTAAACACTTAGCATCATGGGTTATGTTTAATTTTATTCTAGTAGCCTGCTTATCAGGTTGTAGTGGTATACTATCAGCTATAGCATGGCCTATAAAACGACAAGGAATATTGTAGCGGTCATAAAACTTTTTTTCAAATGGTAATAAAACAAGCACTAAGTTGGTCGCCTCTCTTATTTTAAAAACACGATCCTGCCTCCATGCCCAAATAGAAGGACTGACGTAATGAATGGTTTTGATACCTGTTTGTTTTAATTTCCGCTCAAGGGTAATGTTAAAGTCAGGCGCATCTATCCCAATAAACACATCAGGCTGCAATTTAATAAAACATCTAATTAAGTCAGCGCGAATTTGTAATAAGCGTGTTAGTCGCCCTAAAACTTCAACAACCCCCATCACAGAAAATTCTTCCATTTCATACCAGGACTCACAGCCTTCTGCTTGCATCAATGGACCTGCAACACCAACAAAATACGTATTAGGAACTCGCTGTTTTAGTGCACTAATAAGACCTGCACCAAGTACATCACCTGATGCTTCTCCAACAACGAGACCAATAATCAAAGGTCGTTCTTGCATTGAAACTTGATGACTATTTACCAAAGATTTCTCCTATTTAGATTGCTTATTAATTATTATATTTCGGAATATAACATAGTTATATTTAATAATTCAGATTTAACTTTAAACCAATCTTTCATAAATTATAATAGAATTTATTACCTAATACTGATTAAAGTAATTAATAGCTATAGAGCTAAACATATCGATACAGAGTTGATCACAATTTTTTAAAAATAATTAAAATAATGACTTTATCTTTCATCTTTCTATACGTCTATTATATTACTCACTATACCATTAGTTTAAGAATAATATCGACTGGCTATAAGCCTATATTCTATTACATCAAGTTATGCACATAAACAATCGAATTCCTATTTTTTGGTGACTGAATGTTTGCAAAGACTAAAAAGATGGCATGTAAGTTCTTTGCTATTATTTATAAGTAGCTTATGGATAGCGATATGGGATATATTCGGTTAAGATCAACCTAAAAAACGTTGATCATTTAACTGCTATCTTGTCTTGCTCTCATCATAAAGAGAGATAAAAAACCCATTAATGGATGTAATCTTTATCATTATATCCTAATAGATAACGTCATGAATTTTCGTTTTGCTTTTGTGAAAAATATTTTACATCGAGGTATACAGATAACGAAACCAGGCTCATAGCTTTTAAATACTTTATACTTTAACTTAGGTGCTTTCGTTACCTCATTTCATGCAAATCCCTGCTTACACCTGCATAAGTAGCAATCCAGGGGATTAAGATAGAACGGAATTCAGAAAATAATCTACGAATTCTGCCTTCTAACAGATCGTAGAAAAAAAGATTTTTATAGAAAACGACTATAGATTTCTGAGCTGACGAGATATGGTCAGCAAACGATGAGGAATCTGGCTGTGATCATTAATATCATCTCCACTTTCCTAAGGAGGAAAGAGGAGATTGGATTTGCTATAATACTTAACAAAAGTAAACGCAGTCTACTCTTGTGTGCTTAAGAGTAGCACTAATTTTAGGTGTTGCAGTTACCTGGAGTAATGAAGCCTCGTCATTATAATATACCTATCAACTATATCCATCAGTAATTTTTACCATAAATATGGTTGTGTGACTATGGTCTATATAACAATCCTGAAGTAAAAAGTTAACGAATAATCCCACGATTAGATTGCACTGAATTCTCTAAAAAATTACTCAGTACTTTTACCTGTTGATTATTTTCACCTAATGTGATCAATTCTTGTCTAGCCTCGTCTAATGTTTTACCACAACGGTAAAGGATCTTATATGCATTCCTAATCGCATGTAGTGATTCTTTATCAAAGCCACGACGTTTTAAACCTTTAATATTTACTCCATAAGGAGTTGCATGATTACCTTGAGCAATGACATAAGGCGGAACATCTTGAACAACACCGGAACAGCCACCAACCATAACATGAGCACCAATTTGACAAAATTGATGCACCGCACTCATTCCACCAATAATGGCATAATCATCCAGTTTAACATGTCCTCCAAGTGTACCGTTATTAGCAATAATACAATAATTACCTAGGAAACAATCATGAGCGATATGGGTATTTACCATCAACAGATTATCATTACCTATTTTTGTTAAACCTTCGCCTTGTAGCGTACCACGGTGAATAGTACAACTCTCTCTAATTCGATTACAATCACCAATCTCAACTCGAGTTAGCTCACCTTGGTATTTTAGATCTTGATTAATTTCACCTATAGTAACAAACTGAAATATTTGGTTATTGCAACCAATTTTAGTATTGCCATTAACAACCACATGCGATTTAAGTATTGTATTTTCACCAATGTCAACCTGAGAACCAATATAGCAAAAGGGGCCTATATGGACATTTACACCGATAATCGCACCCTCTTCGACAATAGAAGAGGGATGAATAATCGCTGTTTTATTAATCATATCATCCCTCATTTTACGCTTCTTGGCTACGAGCACACATCATTGTCGCTTCACAAACAACTTTTTCATCCACTTTTGCAACACTTTTAAAAAGCGTTAAACCACGTTTAGTTTTAACAAACATTACCTCAAAAATCATCTGATCGCCAGGTTGAACTGGATGTTTAAATCTTGCTTCGTTAATACCAGCAAAATAATACAGTTCACCAGACTCTAATTTTCCAACGCTCTTAAAAGCTAAAATACCAGCCGCTTGAGCCATAGCCTCAAGAATTAATACTCCAGGAAATATTGGTTTATCCGGAAAATGACCTTGAAAAAAAGGCTCATTAAAAGAGACATTTTTTACTGCACGTAAAAATTTACCTTCTTCAAAATCTAATACACGATCAACTAATAAAAAAGGATAGCGATGGGGTAACAACCCTAAAATTTCTTCTATATCCAGAGTATGTTTATCACTCATAGAAAAGACTCTTCTTGTTTAAATTTAAAAAATTAAATATGAATAACACGGCCTGCTTTAACCCTAAATAAGGCATTCTGCAGGCCGCAATTAATAAATCTACAGGCGGTATTTAGTTATCTTTACTAAATACCTTACGTTCTAGTATCTTCATGCGCTTAGTTATTTCATTAATGTTCAAAACTAAAGCAGCTGTTTTTCGCCAAACCTTATTTGGCTGTAATGGAATCCCAGAAGAGTATATTCCCGGCTCACTAATTGGACGCATTACCATTCCCATTCCAGTTATCGTAACTTTATCACAAATTTCCATATGTCCGTTAATAACGCTAGCGCCACCAATCATACAATATTGACCTATTTTTAGGCTACCGGCCATAATAACCCCACCAGCAATAGCTGTGTGATTACCGATAATCACATTATGAGCAATTTGACATTGATTATCAATAATGACCCCATCACCGATAATTGTATTATCCAGTGCGCCCCGATCAATGGTGGTACAAGCACCAATTTCAACATTATCACCAATAATAACTGAACCTAATTGAGGTATTTTTATCCATTGCCCTTTTTCATTTGCATAGCCAAAACCATCTGAACCAATAACTGATCCTGATTGAATTAAACACTGTTTACCTATCTCAACGTTATGATAGATAGAAACATTTGCCCATAAACATGTAGACTGGCCGATCTTGACTTTTTTACCAATAAAGCAACCTGCACCGATAATAACTTGATTACCTAATATTACACCTGACTCGATAACAGCATTAACGCCAATGGCAACATTTTCGCCGAGCTGAACATCTTCCGCAATAACAGCAGAAGGATGGATATTTTGTGCAGGTTTAGGCGTGGTATCTAAAATTTGAGCTAATTGAGCATAAGCTAGATAAGGATCTTTAACTACTAAAGCTGCTATTTTACTATCTGACAGATTTTTTTGCTTTAATACAACGGCAGCAGCTTTACATTCTGCTAATTGTGTCAGGTAACATCGATTATCCGATGATAAAAAAGTAATTTGCCCTTCCTTCGCTAATTGCATAGATCCAATACTGGTGATAATGATATCACCATCACCATGTAGTTGCGCGTCTAATTTTTTGGCTAAATCAGCTAATCGAATAGAAGCCATCTATTATTTAACCTTCTTATTAACTAGATCGGTAATATTTTTTAGGTTGGAACTGTTTTCTGGATAAAGAATCGCATTTACGTCAACAACTACGTCGTAACGCTCCTTTTCTGCAACCGCTTTGGTTGCTATTTTTATTGTTTGCAATATTTTATTACGCTCTTCTTGTTGACGACGTTGGTTATCTTGTTCAAATTGCTGTGCTTTTTTAAAAAAATCTGTCCGTTTAGCTTCAAACGCTTGCAGATCTTTCTCATTAGGCTTAGCGGCATTTTTTTGTAATTTTTCCGCTTGAGCCTGTAAATCTTTTTCCATATTTTGTAACTTATCATCGCGTCCTTGAAACTCTTTTTCAAGTTGCTTAGATACCGCTTTACTAGTTGCTATGTTCTGAAAAAGTTCCCCGACATTAATAACAGCAACTTTATCTGCATCTGCACTGGTAGATGCAGATAAAATCAAAACTAAACTGACTCTACACAACAATTTTTTCACACTAAACACCCCCTATATCTCTTGATCTGACCACAATCGAATCAATAAATTAAATTAACGTTTTACCACGTTCTACCAATATTAAACTGAAACTCTTCAGACTTGTCACCTTCATAATCTCTTATTGGTTTTGCGTAAGAGAAGACCAGTGGGCCAAGCGGTGAGATCCATTGTAATGCAACCCCTATCGAAACTCGAATATTAGATGCCTTACCATAGTCAGGCATTCCTACTCTCCAGTTTGTGAGTGTGTTACTCCAATTCGAATCCCATACAGTACCCGCATCAATAAAGAAAGAAGTTCTGATTGAATTAGCATACTTTTCATTAATAAATGGAGTTGGCATAATTAACTCTAATGACGCTGTCGCTATTGCATTTCCGCCAACAGCGTCAGTTGACGGACTACCTGATTTTGGACTTACTATACTTTTTTTTTCTTTAAGATAAATTGCTTTAGGGCCGATACTATTAGAACGGAAACCACGTACCATACCAGCAGCACCAGCATAAAAATTTTCATAAAATGGTAATTCTTTACTACTAAAGCCATTACCATATCCTAACTGTGCACGACCTAATAATACCCATTTTTTATTTTTATCAATGGGATAATATTGTGATGTATCAAACCGAATCTTATAGTATTGGTTATTGGAACCTGGAATAGTAATTTTACTATTTAATGAAGTTTTATTTCCCTCGGTCGGAAAGAAATCACGATCTAGATTATTAGAAATCCAGCCTAAATTAAGAGTAAAATCATTAGCGTTATAATATGCTTTATCATCAAAATTAAGATTTTTACCCATACTTTGCAAATAACGCCACATGCCAACTTGAGCTTTCATGTCAGATAAAGAATTATGAACAAAGCCTCCTCCAATTCGAAACACATTGTTTTCATTAAAAGGGAGATTCAAGGTGCTATCAGCGCCATAAGTTTTATTATTATAGCGTGAAAGATCGGCATCCTTCGCATTAAAATTATTATAGAATAATCGCCCACCTAAGCTAACACCATCAACGGTAAAGTAAGGATCTGTTAATGATAATTCCGCATAAGTCGAATAATCATTCTTGCTTGCACTAATACCAACGGCATTACCAGTACCAAGCCAATTTTTTTGTTGAACACCAACTTTGAAACTAATTCCAGTTTCAGTACCAAAACCAACGCCAAAGTTCATAGAACCGGTATTACGTTCTTTAACTTTATATACAAGATTAACTTGATCAGATGTAGAAAGTACACGTTGTGTTTCGACATCGACGGTTTCAAAAAAACCAGTCCGGTTTAATCGTTCTTTTCCTAGGTTAACTAAATCATTCTCTAACCAAGCGCCTTCCATTTGGCGCATCTCACGACGTAAAACAGAATCTTTACTAACATGATTGCCAACAAAACGAATTTGGCGGACATAAAAACGATTTCCAGTATCAACGTTCACATGTAGTTTAACTGTTTTATCTTGATCATTAATTTCAGATTGGGTAATAACGCGGGGATAGGCATAACCATAACGACCAAGAAGATCCTTAATTTTATTCTCCATGTTCGTAACTTCAGTACTATTATAAAGCGAAGAAGCTTTTATGGTAATTAATTGTTTGATTTCATCATAATGACCAGAGGTTTCACCATTTAATTCAATACCAGATATATTGTATCTATCACCCTCTGTTATATTGATAGTAATATAAATATCTTTCTTATCAGGTGTCAGACTGATATTGGTTGAATCGATATTAAATTTGGCATAACCTCGCTCGAGATAAAAACTGCGCAATATTTCTAAATCGCCAGCCAGTTTTTGCTTTTTATATTTTTGATCAGTAGTAAAGTTCCACCAAGGAATATCATCACGTAATTGAAAACGATTTATCAACTCATCTGTGATAAATGCTTTATTACCGACGATATTAATCTGTTGGATCTTAGCTGAAACGCCTTCAGAAAAGATTAATTTTAAGTCAACACGGTTATGCGGTAGCGGCGTAACTACCGCTTTAACTATCGCATTATATTTACCAACACTGTAATAAAAATCTTTAATATCCTTTTCGATATTCGCCAGTTTTGTGCGATCTAGGGCTTCACCAACTCGAATATTAGAATTTTCAAGAATTTGATTTAATAAATCGTCTTTAAGTGATTTATTAGCAAAGATTGTAATCCTTACAATAATTGGTCGCTCTTTTACTTGAACTATCAGTGTATTTCCATCACGCAAAATTCGAATATCTTCGAAATTACCTGTTGAAAATAGCGCTCGAATAGCACGACCTATATAATCATTATTAATGATATCTCCTACTCGAACAGGCATATTCAATAGTGCTGTACCAACGGAGACGCGTTGAAGACCTTCAAATCGAATACCTTGTACTACAAACCCATCTGAACCATATGAAATAGCACTGCTAAATAGCAGTGATCCTATAAGTAACTTTTTTATCACCATTGTTGTTATGAGTATTCCTAACTAGCCTCTCTTAAAGACGAGAGAAATCATTGAAAAGTGCAAGCCCCATTATTATTATCAATATAATAGCACCAATACGATAACTGAAGTCTTGTACACGCTTAGACACTGCCTCCCCTTTAATTTTTTTAATTAGCAAGAAAAGTAAGTGACCACCATCTAATACAGGTAAAGGAAATAGATTAATGACACCTAAATTAATACTAATTAATGCAATAAACATCAGATAATACACTAACCCAGACTCAGCGGAAGCACTGGCCCCTTTTGCAATAGACACAGGTCCACTAAGATTAGTGAGTTTAATATCACCAGTAATCAGCTTACCTATCATACTCACTGTCAATTTCATCAACTGCCAAGTTTTGTCCGTTGCCTGGTACAAGGCATAAAAAGGACTATATTTCTGAGTAATTTTATATTCATCTGCAAGTGGTATTAGTAATAATTCAAGCCCAGCGAATCCAATTTGCCGGCCTTTAATTATCGTTTTTACTTCCGGTATTAACGTTAATTGCTGCTGCTCAGCTTGTCTTTCGATCGTTAATAACAATGGAACATTAGGATTTTGTTGAACAACAAAGATGAATGGATGCCAAAGATCTATTGTCTGCTTACCCACTTTTACAATTCTATCTCCTATTTGCAAACCTGATAATGCCGCTGCTGAACCAGGTTGAATATTACACACAACTGCATCTTGTCTGGCGCTAACTGGCATAATCCCTAAAGATAAAACCGGATCTTGAGTCTCTGGATCAAAATTCCATTCCTTTAAATTAATTAGTTTTTTTATCGGTATTGAACTGCCAATAGGTAAAACCTTCCATGTTAATTCTTTATTACCAATTTTGCTAATTAAAGCAAAACGAGCTGCGTTCCAGTCAGGAATTTCGATATCATCTATTGATTTTAGTTCCATGCCTGGTGAAATATTTGCTTGTTCAGCAATCGAGTTTGACTGAATACTTTCAATAACTGGACGCACAGAAGGTATACCAATAATGAAAACTAACCAATAAATAAATATTGCCAATAAAAAATTAGCTATTGGCCCTGCAGTAACTACTACAGCACACTGACCTACTGTTTTATTATTAAAAGCAAAGTGGCGCCGCTCTGTTGCTACAGGAGCAACTCGCTCATCTAACATTTTAATATAACCCCCCAAGGGGATCAGAGCAATAACAAATTCTGTACCATAGCGGTCAACCTTACTCCATAAGGTTTTTCCAAAACCAATAGAGAAACGCTCAACATAAATACCACAGCGCCTAGCTGCCCAAAAATGACCAAATTCATGCGCAATAATTAGCACACCTAATGCAATAATAAATGAAATTAAACTCCAAAAAAATTCCATAATTTACATTAAAAACTAAAAAAATGACAATGTCAATCCTGCAAAAACAGGTATAGCTGATGTCAAGCTATCGATTCTATCTAATACGCCACCATGTCCTGGAATTAAATGACTACTATCTTTGATGCCAGCTTGACGTTTAAACATACTTTCCGTTAAATCACCAAAAACAGAAATAATCACAACAATAATAGAAGAAAATAATAAATTCTTTGAAATTAATAAAACAGGAACAAATAAACTAAATAGCCAGGCTATAATACCTGCTGTCAGGATACCACCTAACATACCCTCCAGAGTTTTACCAGGAGAAACTTTCGATGCCAGTTTATGTTTACCAAACATATGACCAAAAAAATAAGCGCCACTATCTGCACTCCAAACTAATAGCAACACATAAAGCACCCACCAAGCACCGATAAAATCGTCAACGTGATAATCAATACTTTTTAACACCAACATACCACAGTAAAAAGGTAAAATAGTTAAAATACCAAACAAAATTTTTAATATTTCTGACTGAGACCAGAATCGAGCAGAAGTAGGAAAAGTGACAACCAATATTACTGCAACTAACCACCAAACTAATCCAGCTGATAAAACATAAATAATCAAAGGTTCTGTTGTTAATTGACTAAGATCCTGAAATGATAATTGTAAACTCAATAAACAAATACCAAATAAAACAGCACATATAATTCGTTTAATTTGCACTATCCAACCAATAAATTTGCTCCATTCCCAAGCAGCTAATGAACAAATAACAATGATAATATAACCAAATAAGTTAAGAGGTAAGAAAAAAAGTGCAGTGATAACTAATGGAATAAATATGATAGCTGTAATGATACGAGAATTTAAATTTAGCAAAGCGCCCCCCTCCTATTTTTCATTGAAATTATCAGGCCAAGCATTACCAAAACGTCGTTCACGTTGATTAAAAGCCACAATTGCACTTTTGAAAGTTTCCTCATCAAAATCCGGCCAGAGCACATCGGTAAAATAAAATTCAGCATAAGCAATCTGCCATAAAAGAAAATTACTAATGCGATATTCTCTACCAGTTCTAATAACTAAATCAACAGTTGGCTGATCATATAGACTAATAAATTTATTTACCGTATCTTCGTTAATATTTTCTGGTAATAATGAGCCCGCCTTAATTTTTTTAGCAATAAGTTCCATTGCATGGGTAATGTCCCAACGACCACCATAATTAGCGGCAATATTAAGTTGCAAGCCAGTATTATTTGCAGTTAAGTCAACCGCGTATTTAATGCGATTTTGTAATCTAGACTTAAATCGACTTACATCTCCAATAATCGTTAACTTAACATTATAAATATTTAAGTTTTTAACTTCATCATCTAAAAACCAAGTAAAAAGTTCCATTAAAGCACTAACTTCAGTTTCTGGTCGACTCCAATTTTCACTACTAAACGCATAAAGTGTTAAAGATTGAATTTCATTTTTAATAGCGAATTTAACTACCTTTTGCACCGCTTCTGTCCCTGCTCTATGCCCATTAATTCTTAACTTTCCATGTTGTTTCGCCCATCGTCCATTACCATCCATAATAATAGCAACATGCTTCGGAATTCGTTTCTGTAAGCTATCATTATCATATATAAGTTTCATGCCAAAAGAGTTCCTTTACTATAAGCTAACTATTGCATCCCGGAAGATAGTATGGTTTTATTGAATAATTCAAAATTTAACTTTGAACTAATCTTTCATAAACTGCAATGAAGTTTTACTACCCAATACTGATTGGGTAATTCCTGATTATGCAGTCAATCATATTGACGGAAGGTGATTTCAAAATTTTCAGCAGTATTGAAATTCTGACTTTACAACTCAAGCTCTTATACGTCCATTAAATTGCTCGATCATGCTATTTATTTGAGGATGCATCAGCGTTATAAGTCGGCGTTCTATATCAAGCTCTATACAACAAACAGGCGAATTCATATTTTTTAGTGACTGAACGTTTTCATATACCAAAAAGACGATCTGTAAGTACCCAATGGATAGCCATGGACGTACTTGGTTAAGATCACGTAAGAAGCGTCGAGCATTGAGCATAATTTTAGCCTTATAAAAATAGATAAAAATCTATGGAATAACGCAATCTATACTTATAAAAAAATAAGGTCGTCAAGTTTCGTTTGGTATTTAATACATTCCACATACGTGCAGATAAGCAGGATAATAGTTTAAAATGTTTTATGCTTTATGTTTTATCCTTTAGTTTCATGACTTCTCCCTGTTTCATTTCACGCAAATTCCACCTTTGTGTCTGCGTAAATAACGATCCAGAGCAGTTTGAGATACTACGAAGTTCAGAAATTTGTGTACGACGCCAGAAAATCGGCGAGAGAAATAAAATATTTTTGCACGGAATCACTATGGATCCTTGATCAGGCGATATCGTCATCAGAAAACGATAGTGGATATAGCTGTAATCTCATCAATATTATCTGGTTTTTGTTCTTTAGCAACGATAAATATGGAGATACCATAATGCTCAGATAAAATAGATGCAACAGCTGTTATTGTCCTGAATAACAGCTATGATTTTAGATATTGGAGGTTCCTGGCGATGGAACCTAATCATTATGATATTTTACCTCAACTATTTTTCTCAGTAGCTATACTGTCATGAATAGGGTTGAAATGACGAGAATTTATATAATGGTCTTGGACTAAATAGTTAAGTAAGTTAGGATTATTTAAAGACTAACTGATTATCTCCTTGGAAGCAGGATAATAAAATTGAGAAACAGCTAAGTTAAATTTAGTTAATTACTCAATAATTTTGTTTTAAAAAAATAAAAAAACTATTAATCGCGAGTTTTTTGCATAAAAACTAATAATTTTATATTTTCTTATTTTTCGTCTAGGAAAATAGTTTTGATAAAATCAACATCCAGTTTTACAAAAAACTGACATTAAACTATTCATTAATTTAAGTTAATCATAATATTATTATTTAACCGCTTAGGGCATTAATTAAGATTTTCAGTAAAAATATCCAAAAAAAACATAAAGATCTTTTCCTTATTTATTTATTGAGATTAATTCCTATTTCTAATCGGTAATACTACATCAGATTAAGTAAGTGTATTGCGCATTTAAGCCTAATAAAATACGAAGATATTTTTAAACAATGATGAAATCTTTTGGCATAAAACTTTCTGCTTACAGAAGCAAGCACGGGTATATTTTAATCTTTAAAAACAAGAATTTCAGGTCAGGCATTTATAGGGTAAATAACACCTCACTGTTCAAAACACGTGACATCTAAACTAAGTAATTTGCCGCTAATGTTACATTAAACTGTTAATTTCTTCCTGTGTATATTTACAGCAGATCTCTTAATTAATTATTCTGACTGTGTAACAGGGTTTTGTTGACTATATTCTATCCTAACAAACGAATTCTTATAATCAAATGTTTTAGCTTGTAAGCTCGTGATAAGGATCATTAATATCTAGCAAAATTTAAAAATAAACAATTTTAATCAAAACAGTAAATAGCTATCATTGAGTTATTTGTATCATTTAACGTTAATTATTACTGCTCTAATTATAGCAGGGTATGAAAATAAGTGGACAAAATTTGTTTAAACAATAGTAATTAGTGAATTTATTTATCGCAATATCAATGCGTGTTATTATCCTAACAAGATAGGATCTAAAGCCTTAGACTTATCTAAATAAAAACGGGATTAAAAAATGATCGATGAATTAACCTCTTTGCATAAAATAACAACGGTTGTAGCAGATACGGGTGATATTAGCATAATAAAACTTTATAAACCTGAAGATGCAACAACTAATCCATCTTTGATCCTTAATACATCTCAGATCCCAGAATATCAGCTACTTATTAATGAAACAATCATCTTGGCACAGGAACAAAGCTAATCACGTAAACATCAAATCATTGATGTGTGTGATAAATTGGCTGTTAATATTGGATTAGCAATCTTACAATTAAGTCCGGAAAGAGTTTCAACAGAAGTTTATGCGCGTCTTTCCTATGATACTGAAGCTTATATTAAAAAGCGCACCGTATTATTGAACTTTATAATCATACAGGCATTAAAAATGAGCGTATTTTGATTAAGTTAGCTTCAATTTGCCAAGGAATACGCGCCGGGAAAGCAGTTAGAAAAGAGGGTGTTAACTGCAATCTAACTCTATTATTCTCTTTTGCACAAGTACGAGCTTGTGCAAAAGCTGCCGTTTATCTGATTTCATCTTTTGTTGGTCGTATTCTTGATTGGTATCAAGTGAATACTAATATAAAAGAGTATGTGCCACAAGAAGATCCTGATGTGATTTCTGTTACATAAATTTATAATTATTATAAACAACATGGCTATAAAATGGTGGTAATAGGGGCAAGTTTCCGCAATAAAAAGTGAAATTTTACAATTGGCAGGCTGTGATCGATTAACTATTTCTCCGGCATTACTTAAAGAATTTTCTGAGACGCAAGGTGAAGTGGTACAAAAATTGGTATTTAATGATCAAATTCAGTTACCGCCTAAACCGATGACAGAAACAGAATTCTATTGGCAACATTATCCTAATACCATGGTGACGGATAAACTGAGTGATGGTATTCGTAAATTTGCTATTGATCAGGAAAAATTAGAAAAAATGGTTGCAGAGGCAACTAAATTGCGTTGTCTCTAAATAACGTTAAATTTTAAAGATAAAATTTTTCTATTGTCATGTATATTACTTACTGAGCGCCTATTAGTAATAATAGGCTATATTGGAAAAGGTTATTTCTTTGTTTGCAGAGTAATTTATTTGTAGCCACATCATATATTTTAATGCTTGTGGTTTCAAATAATATTCTCCAGGACAGATAACGAGTTATTAAAAATTTAGTGTATCAACAATTAAGCCATGTTCTACTGTAATGCTTCGTAAATCTGTTCTTTATCCTTAAATTGGACGCTCTTTATAAACAGCGTAACAGCAGATTACCTCTCCTTAGGCAATTTCGCTTTTTAAGCATACAGAGAGCAGCTTAAATAGCATTGAAAGGGTTGCTTTTCTTGAACTACAGCGCCTTATTAAGCTGACTTCATAGGTTTAACCTGTCGCGCAAAAACTGATTCAATTAAATTCGTCATTCTTATTGACATTAGTGTGTTGACGGGAAGGCATAGAATGCGAATAGCTCTCTTCTCTATCTTTTTCTAATGTTCTTCATAACTTACAGGATACTTCACTAAAATCTTCCTAAAAAACATCAAGAATTTATTAGTGGAATCAGAGCTCTTTGCTAGCCAGCACTCCTCCCATAGTTCACCTTTAACCTTCACTGTTGAATAGCTTTTTTGGAGTGAAATCAGTACATTAGCTATTATATAGCTAACAGAATTGGTAATACGAATCCAGAAATATCTTTATATTCATTTTAGAAATCAAATAACACCATCTGCCGTAGCAACCATAGGAGATATAGTTAAACCCATCTTTTAATAGGTCATCAAGAAGTTGAGCCAACAGTATGATTTTAACTCTCGATAAGTATCTTTTAACACAACTGTTTCCTTACGTTCCTCCATACGCAAATACCGCCGATAATGAGAAGCAGACAAAGATAATCAGTTTTCCTGACAGATCGCTATATGCTATCAGCTAAAAAATAAATGTAGTATGTCACTTAAAAATTACGTAGATATCATTATTGATGCTCTTCAAGGAATCGGAGCTTTACTCTGTTAATGATATCAAGTAGAAGATCATGTGCTTTTACCGAGAAGTGCCCTATAGAGCTTCATAAAATTACTGATAAACCCGTAAATAGGCATGGGAAAGAGCTCTATTCATAGCTTTCGTGCACTTAAGATAAGACGATAGAAACAAGCTATTGAAACATATTCCATTGCTGCTAAGATCTACTAATCTTAAGCACTTTAATCTAAATATCTTAAATACCAGTTTGTATAGTTCGTTGCAGCAAATAATCGTTATAATCGATAAGCAATAAATCTATCCCATCAACAAGTCAGTGTTTGGAATGTCGTTGCAGGATACTTTTGATCTCCCCTAAACAGCGGTGCCATATCATCTATCTAGCACGTCATTATGGATGAGTTTATGCAAAGAAGAAAAGGTAATATCTGGTCTTAGGGATATCTGTAAGATAAATTTTTTTCATATCATTTCTCTTTTGTTGAAATCATCCATAAAATCAATCAGCAGGATACCCGCCACCATTTCTGAAATCCTATACATAAAAATAAGCGTAAATCAATTTCCTTAGCTGGTTTCTAGCTTCTCTATGCAAACTAGAGAAGCTTAAATACCATTAAAAAAGATTGTTTTTAAACGTAACTCACCACCTATACTGCTTCTAAGATGTTCATAATTTGAATGCTATTTCATACTCTACGATATATTAATTTTTTAAAAATTCATCCAGATGGCTTAGTATGAATATTCCTAGAAATCGTAAATCGAATAAAATCAAGAAGATAATAGATAAGTCACATGTTAGAACTGTTTGTTTATCCGAAACGCTTTCTGAATCTCCCTCCAAAAATTAATAATAACAGGCTAACTGAATTTTTATTCCACCTTAAAAGAGGCCATATAGCAATTCGCTAACTCCGGTTCTTAATTTTTTTTGACATACAAGTATATTATTCTATTCTAATCATGATTATCCGGAGCTTTAAATAATGGCATAGGCGTGAAGTTGATGATGTTGAATATAACTGTATTGATAGGTAATTAATGAAAGCATGCTTGTCGATTAATTCATTACTTATAGAAAACTAGGAGTAGTTCTTCTCTCCATCTTCCCTCTGGAAGGAGGAGAGAAGAACTAAACTGAATAGAGCTAATGAATTGGGACAAGATGACGATTTATATTTTTCTTATAAGGAACTAAGAAGTTATTTTACCCACATATATATCTACTCCGCCCAATTAAACTATTTTTACCATTGATAACGGATTAAATAAATTTCTTAAAAACATGCCCAAAGTATTAACTTGTGGACGTATCTTATTTGTAGAGCGAATGTTTGCCTGCATCATTTATATAATGGGTCTCCGGACGGACTACTGGTCTGATTCTCCTTAATATTTCCACTGCCGTTTTTTGGCAAATCTATAAATCAAAAGCTCGCAGTTCATGCGACTTTAAAGTTACCGGATAATAGTTAGAGTGCAGCAGATTTATATTTTACCCGACTGCAATTATTGAGATATTATTTCCACACTATACCCAATCCTCCTTGGCCTTTTCAATAATAATTGACTAGCTACTCAACGTTTTGTTTTGCGCTCTCACGCAACGATATGCTGCAGTTTGGCACACAACAGGATATCGAAATTGATATCTTATCTCCATTATACAGCTATAGTTAACAATTCGATTAACATTCGCATGTTCATACCTTCCTTATTAGGAACAGTCTGGATATTAAATATGCTGCATGAGGTGATCTATTCTTCAAAAAAAAGAGCGGTCGAATGGGTTTGGGAAGGCGCTATCATCAGGCTGTTATATTATAGTTATAACCTGATAAATGCTATTGTATTTCTCATCTGAGAGATATCCGCACTACAAACCAGTAATAGCGTTACTTAAAGCCACAGTACAAACATTACTGAAAAGTACACTTCGCTAAAAAGATAAACAGAGATCTCCCTAGCATACTATAAATACCTTTAACGCTATATTATCTATATTCCATTAGATATTTTAATATGTCGTATTATATGCTTCTTATCAAAACGTAAATAAGGCACACCCTTATCAAAGGTGTATAAAAAAACGCAGAGATGACAGCTTACAAAAAACAGGAAAAAACTAAGGTTTGCGGTTCTGATAAAAGAATCCCGCACACAGATTCGTGCAAATGGATTCTATATGATAACATGCTACTTTTACCGACGCTCAGCTTGATTAGCAGTCAACATTGGAATTGCTGTTAGAAAGAATCAATAAAATAAGAAAATAAGCCTTACTAAGATAAACCTAAAATTAATATCTCTAGAATTCTTGCATAAGATGAGAGAATATACACTCTAATAAGATCCTATCTTACAATAGGCACACTAAACTGATTCTATTTCCTTTTGAAAAAGGATGGCTTTAATTACTCTTAAAGAGTGATTAGATTCTTGCAGAGTTTAAAATTCAGAGTGTGCTAGCTGTTTTCTTAAGCTGATCACCGATCAGAGTTTACACTTTATTCGAATAGAGATAAATGGCATTAAACCTTTACCAACGAGAATAAAATTAGTCATCACTACCTAATAAAGGTAGTAATCAGAGATTTATTGGTAAAATATTTTATTTTAAAATATGAAATTATATTAGCCAATTAAAAGGTATAGGTTAGTAACAACCTACCCTACGTGTGTAGGGTTATTTTATATACTGAATTATATGACCTAGAAAAAATTATTTAAAAGCAAAATAATTGAGCTATAGAGATAGCTATAAATTATTCTGTGAAAAAAATAATATTTATCAATATATCTCAAAATTATCAGGTAGAAAATATCAACGATTAAATATAGAAGAAATTGCAGAATGCAGTGACAAAAAACACTTAAAAATTGTCTTCATTTACTTAATATTTAAGATCTTTACTTAAGGGAAACTGATCATCCTAATAATGCAAAACAAACAAAACAATGAATGAGTGGATATTATAAAACTTAATAATCCGTGCATGATATTGGCTACCCATATCAATATGGGTAATCTTGTTTGGATGATTAATACAGTTATATCTTTTTTTAATTCATGATACTAAGCAGTATTTGTACTATACATGACAACGATAACAGAGAAATAATAACTTTTAAGGTAATTAAATAGTATTTAACAAAAGAAAATGATTGTTTAAAAACATAATCTTGATGAAGATATATCGTGAAATTGGCTAGCTGTGCAAAATTTGAACTTACAACTAAGAAATTAGAAAAAATTAAGTATTACTAGTGTAATAGTAATAATCCCTAACATAATAACATTCAGCTTTATAAGAATGCTATTAGTTAACACTTCAATATCTTTGAAGACTAAAGATCTTTCAGAAGAAAAATCTTTATAGATGTTATAAATTTCAATAGAGATGTCTTTTCAGACATCAGCTATTTAAATTTCGTTTTTTAAAAATTAACATTATCAAATCTGCTATCTATTCTTTACAAAGATCGCTAAATCTTATTTAGTCGCTATATCAATCATCTCGTATGATTTACGAACACCTAAAAATAATTTATTTTGAGCTTTTCTCATATAATATTCAAGCATTTCAATAAATTTATTGTATCAAATACAAGTATAACCTATGGGAAATCTTCCTTTTTAGGAAGTAAAATCTATAACCAATTTACGAAAAAAGAAATCATGCGTTTATAGTTCTTAAAAGGTGCTAAACAACATCCTAGGAGCGAAATATTGCACCTGAAAAAGTAATTCAGTTTATGTCCATAAATTGTTATTGTCGAGTAACAGATAATATATGACACCTTACACTCTATTTGGAAAAACTGTCGGGCATCTTCTAGTAAAATTTAAGTACTCAACCCCACCACCAATCTGAATAATAGACCTCATAAGAATTTAGAAGAATATTAAAATTAATAATCAACTTTTGAGTTATATTCATTTCTGCTGTAAGTGCTTTCGTAAATGATGAAATATCTTTTTGATTGATTTCATAAATAATTTCAAAAATATAGATATTATGTATCATGAAAGGTTTACCCTAAAGGTATCTGAGAAATTAGATATTACTCTGATCCATTAAATTAACTCATTCATAATAGTAACAAGGAGCTGATATAGGTACCGCTGTTAAGGATGAGCTTGAAACCATGCTGCAACAAACATGTAAACATCACCTTGTTAATGGCCGGCAAGCTGTCGCCAGTAATGATTACTTGCTAGCATAAACTTATACAGAATGATATTAGCCTATAAGCTTAAAGTGCTTAAGATAAGTGGAATAGCAGTGGTAACGGAATATACTTTTAAAGATCTTTTCTTACCGCCTTATCTGAAGTGTGCAAAAAAAATCACGAAGAGTTGTTACTATGGACTGAATCTATAAAGCATATATCCACCGATAATTTTCATAAAGCTCTGTGAATTTTGGTTAGAAGTACATGATCTCTATACTAGTACCATCAGTATACTGAATAGGAATTCCTTTAAGAGAGCGTAGATAATGGTCACTGCCTAATTTAAGCGATACGCGTTATGTTTATTTCTTGGTTTAAAGGCATATATCATTCTGTTAGGCAAGCTGATTGCTTTTTTTTCTGATAGTTATATTGGCGATATTGCATATAGATATAAGGAGCTTCTTGCAGTCAAATATGATTATTAAGAGTTAGAAGCTAGGCTAAACTTCTTAATATACTACCAGTGCGTGCCTTAAGCGTATTTCTAGGTTTACTAATGGAGACTTTGTGGTTATTCCCACTTTTGGTTTTTGAATGCAATGTCGACCAAGGGATGCCGGACATCCAGCATAAAATGCTGTTTGGTATACAAAATAGCTAATGTGCTGGGATTCACTCTCTAAAATCATTCAACAGCAAAAGTTAGGGTGAGCTGTGGGGGAGGTCTCTGGCTAGCAGAAAAGGTTGTGATATCGCTAATAAATTCATTGATGTTTTTTTTGGGAAGGTTTTTAGTGATTCATCTCTGCAGCGATGAAAAAACTAGAAAAAGATCGAGAAGAATGGCTGATATTATATACCCCTAGATCAGTATAGTGTGGAGGTCAATAAGAACAAAAAAGTTGATTGAATCAGCTTTTACTATACTGAGACTATGAAGCTGGTGTTCGAATGGTTCTAATTCTAGAAAATAATCCTTTTAATAATATTTAAGGTGTTCTATCCCGTCTATTTAGAAAAACTGGGAAGAGGATAAAGAGAGTTAATCTTCTGATCCCCTGGTGATAATAAACATACAATTTAATGATGGAGAATATATTTTCAATCTTCAGAGAGAAGCCTGATCGTTATCCACAAGATTTAATAATAGCTAAACAAACTAGCTTTTTAGGCATATTCTGTTGCCGCTAAGATCTCTTCCTGATCTTAGGCACTATTAATCTCAATATATCCAATAGCAGTTTATATGGATAGTAATGGAAAATATTCCATTACAGCTAATAGACGAGATCCGTAGATAAGACACATTGAGTATGTTGAGGAGCATGACTTCGAGCTCACTGTTTCAACAACAGTGTCTATCAGCTTTTTAGGACCATTAGATGTCTTCATGTAGGAAGACACAAATAAAATCTAATTTTACAGATATATGCAGAGCACACCTTTTTATAGCATATCATATCTCTATTGTTGTAATCATTCATAAAATGAAGCAATAGGGTATACTAGCATTTCTAAAAATCCATACACTAAAATAAACATAACTTTCGATTTAATAGACTATAAAGATGGGTTCAAAAACCATCTCATCAATCTCTGGTAAGAGATTGAGATTATTCAACATAGATATGTTCGCCTATATAATTAGAAATTATCCCAATCAATATTAGTTAGTAAACTCCTTTACAGTCTATGAAAGATTAGTTCAAAGTTAAATCTAAATTCTTAAAAACCACACTCTTCATACTTTTTTTGAAAAGTAAAAGCTAATATTTCTAGCATACTCTATATCGATAACTTAATTTTTCTAATTGACTTAAATAGCCTGGAAAAGTCTTAGCGGTGCAATTTGGATCTAAAATAGTAACTGGCATATCTGACAAAGCGAGAAGCGAAAAACACATCGCTATCCGATGATCATTATAAGTTGTTATTTCAGCATGCTGTAATATTTTACACGGTAAAATACGAATATAGTCATGTCCTTCTTCTACTTTAGCACCAACTTTTGTTAATTCAACTGCCATAGCATTTAATCTGTCAGTTTCTTTTAGTCGCCAGTTATAAATATTACGAATAATCGTTTCATCCCTAGCAAAGAGCGATAGCGCTGCAACTGTCATCGCAGCATCCGGAATCGAATTCATATCCATATCAATACCAATTAACTCACCTCGTTGACATTCTATAAAATCTTTACCCCATCGTATTTTGGCACCCATTTTTTTAAGCACAACAGCAAATTTGGTGTCACCTTGCAAGCTATCTTTACCAATACCTGTTACCCTAACGGTACCGCCTTTAATTGCTGCTGCTGCTAAAAAATAAGAGGCAGAAGAAGCATCGCCCTCAACAAGATAATTGCCTGGTGAAATATAGCGTTGTCCAGATTTAATATAAAATCGACAATAGTGTTTATCGTCTACTTCAACGCCAAAGTTACGCATTAGTGCTAGAGTGATATCAATATAAGGTTTAGAAACAAGCTCTCCTTTTATTTGGATAATCGTATCATTCTGCGCTAACGGTGCAGCCATTAAAAGTGCAGTTAAAAACTGACTAGAGACAGAGGTATCAACTGTTATATCCCCACCTTGAAATCCTCCTTTTATTCTTATAGGGGGATAACCTGTTTGTTCAAGATAATCAATAGTCGCCCCGTTTTTCTGTAGTGCATCAATTAGATGACCAATAGGACGTTCTTTCATTCTTGGTTCACCGGTTAAGACAATATCATTGTCTCCTAACGCTAAAACTGCAGTTAATGGACGGATAGCTGTACCCGCATTACCAAGAAAAATTTCTAAATCTTTTTTATAGTTAAAATACTGCCCAGCACCTTTTATAATACAGGTAGTAAAATCTTTGGATAATTGATATTCAATACCCAATGTTGTCAAAGCATTAAGCATATGACGAATATCTTCACTAGCAAGAAGATTGGTTAATACAGTTCGGCCTTGCGCTAATGCAGCTAATAATAGTACCCGGTTAGAAATGCTTTTCGATCCAGGAAGATTAATAGTACCTTCAACGTAAGAAATGGGTTGAATTGTTAGGGCTTGCATTAACAGTAAATTCTCCAATAACAAAGTTGGATAACTTAGTTAAATCACATTTATATTTATATGATAAAGTTATACGGTATCTTTACTAAAATAATCCATAAAGGATTATTTAATTTATTTATTTCTCTGTTCAAAATCAATCATAAAATCAACTAACTTCTGCACACCAACCAATGGCATAGCATTATAAATTGAAGCACGCATCCCACTAGCTGCTTTATGGCCTTTCAGAAAAAGCAGCCCTTGCTGTTCTGCTGATTTAATAAATTCATTATCTAAGTTAGGTTTTACTATTTGAAATGGAATATTCATTATCGAACGATTAACTGGATCGATTCGATTAATATAAAATTTACTATTATCAATAGCATTATATAGTATACGGGCTTTTTCTTGATTTCGTCTTTCTATTTCTTCTAACCCACCCTGCTGTTTTAACCATTTAAACACTACTCCTGAGAGATACAAAGAAAAAGTTACTGGCGTATTATACATTGAATTATTTTTAGCTAGTATCGTGTAATTAAGGATAGAAGGTGTTACCTTTTTTGCTCGACCTAACAAATCTTCCCGAATGATAACCAATGCAATACCTGCTGCCCCAATATTTTTTTGTGAACCGGCATAAATAACACCAAAACAGCTGACATCGAGTGGCCGCGATAAAATCGCTGAGGAATAATCAGCAATTATAATTTTATTACCCGAAAAATTCGGTGATGTGTAGATAGCAATACCATCAATCGTTTCATTCGGGCAATAATGAAGATATTTAGCACTTGTCGTTAATGGCCATTGATCCATTGCTTTCACACTTAAATAAGCTGATTTTTCTATCCGAATATCAATTTCATTAACAATACAATATTTTGCTGCTTCTTGTGCAGCAGACTTTGCCCAATAACCGCCAACAATATAATCAACGTTTTCATGAGGTTGAAATAAATTCAATGGTAAGGCAGCAAATTGACCTCTTGCACCACCATGACAAAAAAGGACTTTATAGTTTTCAGGTATTTTTAATAATTCACGCAGATTTTGTTCAGCTTGTTTGACTATCTCTATAAACGTTTCACTGCGATGGCTTATTTCCATCACAGAAATACCCATACCGTTCCAATTACAAAGCTCTTGTTGTACGAGATGCAAAACTTCTACCGGTAACATGGCCGGACCAGCGCTAAAATTATATACCTTACTCATCACCTACCCTTATTGAGGTAATTTAAAATTTTACTATTATTGATAGCTGATTAGGTTTTAACATTACTACTGATCCACTGCAATAAATTAATTTATAATTTTAAAAATAAAATTAATAGCTGGCAAATAACATTTTTAGATAACGAATTAATACTTATTAAACATTATTTAAATTTTATTGGACATGCTGTTTAGATCAAGGTTAATTCTAATAAAACCCAGACTTCTATAAATTCAAATGTTTTAAAGTAATAAAACTATACTTATTATCATCCATTTCTGCGTCTAGCATTATAAAAGTTGTTGAAATACAACTAGTACGATCAACTATAATGATTTATTTTACTGCATCAGTCGGCATATTAAAATTTTATACGTGTTATACATGTTACCGTTATTTACTCAACACTTTAATTTAATGATATATAATGACTTGCGCTGAGAGCTATTAGCAAAGCTGTTGTATGGCTATCAGATTATCTTCCACTCTAATACTTAGTAAATCTGTTCTCCGCCCTTGAATTTGGTGTTGTTTACCAGTATGGCAAGATACCTAAATCTCATTAGGCCGCGGTTCTAATTTTTCTTAGCAGACGTGAGCAGTTTAATAGTATTGAAATGGTTGCTTTCTCTAACTACAAGCGCTTCGTGGATCAGCTTCATAAGCTCACTGTCGCAAAAAGCCGACTCAATCAGATTCTTCGTTCTTATGATACCCAGTACGCTGACGAAAAAGATAGAATCCAGCAACTCTTATCGATCATTCTCCAAGACCTTCATCGCTGCAGGATATTTGCTGAAACCCTTACCAATAAAACATCAAAAGCTTTATTAGCAACATTGCAGATCTCTGGTAACCAAATCTCACGCAGATCACCTTAACTTTCGTTACTGCATCCATTTAAGGAAACAAAGCAGCACACAGCTATTTTGTGTAGCTAATGGCGTTAATACTGCGTGTACAGACACATCTTTGCTTTTGCATTCAAAACCAAGAGCATCGGTTCCTGCAATAACACTAAAAGATACGGGTAAAGCCACATGCGCTTACCAGATATTGAAAAGTTTAGCCAGTATGCTTCTCTGCTTGTCGATAATCATTTTCATTGCAATTAGATCCTTACGTCCATACCAGTTCCACCCGATATTAATCAACAGGTAAAGACTCTCAGGTTTCCTGAGAGGATGATTATGTTATCGACACAAAAACAAACGTTAGGGGATATTGTGTAAATTACGCAAGCACCAATCCTTATATTCTTCAAGGTATTCTTGTTTAGTTTACTGATGGTATTCAGAGAGACCTTATTATTTTTGATCGATAAGTACTTCAGAGATTCATGAAAATCACCAATATGATGGTTTGCAGGCATAATAATCTCATTAACTTTTCTGTATTTTTGTAAGTCCAGATAAACCGGCAATAACGAGTTATTGAAGAATATTCTATTATCGCTGCAATCTCCTACTTTAGGCACTTTAATATCACATCGCCAATACCAGTCTCTATAGTTTTCTGTAACAAAAACCGTTACGGAGAATGGGCATGAAGACACTCCCCGCCGCCAAAGGAGGCGTTCATCATGCTCTTTACAGCATGGCTTCGAACTCCATCTCAATAGTTCTGCTATCAGCTATCTAGCATTATTACGGATAAGTTCATGCAAAAGTGAATACAGGTAATATCTGGTTTTACGAATACCTATAGAATAGGTTTTTCCTTGCATATCATCTCTTTGTTTTTGTAATTATTCAAGCAATCAATCGCAGGATACGCTAAGATCTCCGAAATCATACACTAGAAATAAGCATAACTCAATTTGAGTATTGAACATCAATTCAATCTTTTTAATAAAAGATAATTTTATTAAACATCTATAATTTCTAGCTGGCTACCTCATAATAAAAGTTGATTAAGGCCCTAGCTTAATAGTAATCATTTAAATTAAAATGTGTTTTATAACACATTAATGATAGCTTTGCATAAAGGAATTATATTTTGTAATGTTAAGCCCGCAACATTAATTCGACCTGAACTAATTGCATATATAGCATGTTTTTCACGTAACTGAGTTATTTGGTCTTGATTAAGACCACTATAAGAGAACATACCGTTTTGTTTGCTAATAAAACTAAAATCTTGCTTAGCGCCTTTTTCTTGTAATGTATTTACAAATAACTGCCGCATACGTTGAATACGCTCCCGCATTATTGTTAGCTCTTCGCTCCACTCTTTCTTTAGAAATTCGTCGGATAAAATAGTAGTAACAATGGCTGCACCGTGGGCAGGGGGATTAGAGTAGTTTGCTCTAATAATCAATTTTATTTGACTAAATGCTTTCTCTACTTGATCACTATTATTAGCAATAATCGTACAGGCACCAACCCGTTCATTATATAATCCAAAATTTTTGGAATAGGAATTAGCAATGATGATTTCAGGATTTTTATTGATAAAAATACGTAAACCTTGCGCATCTTCTTCTAAACCTTTAGCAAAACCTTGATAGGCAAAATCAAAAACCGGTAATAAGTTTTTTTCTACTGCCAGAGTAGATAGGATTTCCCATTGTTCTGGCGTTGGATCGATACCGGTAGGGTTATGACAGCAACCATGTAGTAATAGAACATCACCCGGATTCGCATCTTCTAAGCTGGTTAACATGCCAGCAAAATCTAAATTATGCTTTTCAGCATCATAGTAATTATACTGACACGTTATCAGGTTAGCAGCTTTAAATATATTCTTGTGATTTGGCCAGGTTGGTTGAGTAACCCAGATCCGTTGTGCGGATGTCTGTTTAGCAATAAATTCACTGGCAATACGCAATGCGCCAGTTCCACCTGGTGTCTGTAAAGTGCGAGCACGATTTTGGGTAATAATTGGATGATTGCTGCCAAACAGTAATGTTTGAGTAACGCTGGCAAATTCCGCTATTCCGCTAATAGCGAGATAATTTTTAGTCACTTCGTTGTCTAAGAGATATTTTTCTGCTTTTTTGACGGACATAAGAATAGGGGTTTTCCCTGATTCATCCTTGTAAACACCAATACCTAAATTAATTTTTTGTTTACGCGGATCAGTATTAAAACTCTCTGTTAATCCTAAAATAGGATCGGCAGGAGCCGGAATAATATTTCCCAACATATTTATAATTTCACTAACTCACTTACGATTTAGTAATCGATGAGGATCATCCTAAAGATGATGCGATGAAAATGATTTCAATACTCTGCGATAAAAATAAAGCAAACTTATGATATTTTAGGTTGATATTGTTAACCTGATAATAGTTAAGTTACTACTTAACATAAAATGATAAAAAAGCAGCGCTTTTTACTCTAGCACTGCTTTTTAAATTTATGTTTCACTTTTACTGTTAATTACTGATAAATGATAATTAGAATTGATAAACTAAACCTAGACCAACCAAATTATCACTGTTAATACCATATTTTTTGGTAAAGTCATTACTATTAATTAGGTTGATCTTATAATCAACAACTGCGGTCAGATTTTTGTTGAAATAATAGAAAGCACCAAGAGAAACGTATTTCACTAAATCTTGCTTTTGAGCGTAAATAACATCAGGCAAATCTTTCCCTTTAGATTGCACATAAGCGATAGATGGTTTTAGACCAATTTCATCAAACAAATACTGACCAACCAATTCAAAGTTCTCAGCTTTGTTAGCAACTCGAGTTAAACTAAGATCAGTAAGAGAATCTACACCATGACCAAAGCTAGTCATATTACGAGTTTCGCCATACATTGCTGCTAAATATAGGTTATTGGCGTCATATTTAATACCGGCGTTCCAACCCTCAGCACTATTACCACCAGCGCCGCTTAAATCTTTATTTTCATCAGTCATACTACGATTAGATTTTGCATAACCTGCACCTAATGCAACACCCCAGCCGATATTATAGTTAGCAGCTACACTAAAGCCATCACCATTGTTTTTTAAGTAATCTGAGGTACCTGATTCGTTGCTTTTTGTATTTTTGCCTTGATACTGCAGGGCGAAGTTTAATCCATCAACTATACCAAAGAAATCTGTACTACGGTAAGTTAACAGGTTACGGCCAGTTAAGTAGCTGCCAGTCTGAGATATATAGTCTCCACCATAAAGAGGCAGAACGTTAGTCCATGCGCTGACATCATAAAGAACACCATAGTTTCGCCCATAGTCCAATGAACCAAAGTCAGCAATTTTTAAGCCGGTATAAGCTAAACGATTTGTATTTTCGTTCTCAGCGTCACTTTTATTAGTTTTAGTTTCCAATTCAAAACGACCAAAACCAGTTAGTTGATCAGAGATTTGAGTGTCACCTTTAATACCAAAATGTACACCCGAATCATTGCTACCACTGTTTTTGCTAAATAAGTGACGAACGCCAACTTTACCATATAGATCCAGTTTATTGCCGTCTTTATTATAGATTTCAGCTGCGTTTGCTGTACCAGCTAAGAACGCCGCCGGGATAACTATTGCAAATATATTGCGCTTCATCATTATTACCCTCATTGGTGTTATTTCAGACACCTAACATTGCCAAAAATAAGTTCCTAACCATTTGGAACTATTTCTAATAGTTTAGTGTCGTCTTGTTTCTGCGTCCAGTGTTCCACTGGAAAATATTTTATTTACTTTGAAATAATACAAAAATACAATACTTCTTACAAGAAGAAATTTTATGTTTTAAAATATAAATAATAGGAAACGTAGCACAGTATGGTGTTGAGCGTTGCAATTACGTTATTTTTGTAATGTTCATGATCTGAGTACTACTTTATACTTTGCGATATATTAATTTTTTAGAAATTTATACAAATATGGCTTTGAATAAATCTTCTAAAAAGCGTAAATCGGGTAAATCAGAACAGCCACGCGATTTCAGGTATTACAGAACCTGTTTATCCGAAGCGCTTTATGATTTCCATTCTAAAATAAATAAGAGTAGATCGATTAAATCTTAATGACACCATAAAGAGGACATACGGTAATGTATTCGCCTCTCGGTCCCCATTTTTTTCTCAACACACAAATATTATCCGTCTCTATAGTCACCGATTACCCTTAGTTTTGAGAAATAAAGTGGCCTAAGGCTATAAGCCGATGATTCTACCTTCATCTGCATATGAAGGTAGAATCACTAAAATATGTTTGCTGATCATTCCATAACCTATATGGAATTAGGAATAATAATTCATATTATCTTTGCTCCCTAGATAAACATAAAGATAGTTTAGCCGATAGATCTGACCAATACTTATAACATGACGATTTCTATTTTCTCTGACAAGATACCACCTAAGATGCATATACATATAACCCCGCCAAACTAAACTGCTTTTTACCATTAATGAATTCTGGAATAACTTTCTTAAAAAACACGATGAAAGTGTTAACTTATGGACTCATCTATTTTGTTAAGCAAATGTTTGTCTGCACCACCTATTCCATAGGTGTCTGTCCAGCTGCTAACATTGTGCTCTTATGAATGTTTCCACAACCATTTTTTCTGCGAAAGTTGTAGAGTTATAAAAACCTGCAATTAATGCGGCATCAAAGCTATCGTTCATTGGTTATAGTACAAGCAAATTCATATTTTACCTGATTGCGACTAACAAGATATTACTTTCATTATTATACTCATCTTCTTTTGGCTTTTTTATAATAACTGACCGTTACTAAAATCTCTATTTCGAGCCTACCTCGCACTATGCTGCAGTGGGGCAACCCCGCAACAGGATATCGAAATTAGTATCTTGTGTGCCTTATACAACTATAGTTAACAACTTAATTACATTCGTATGTTTATGTCTTTATGAATCATAACGGTCTAGATATTCAACATTCTGTATACCATAAGCTTTCATTAAAAAAAGCGGTCGAAAAATCTGGTTAGGCGCTGTCATCCATAGCTGCTGTATCAGAACTATGATCTAATAAATCCCAGGTTGTTTTTCTGTGGTCTGTGGTAAATCTGCGCTAAGAAGCAGTAACGGCGTTACCTGAAGGAATAGTATGAACGTTACTAAAATGTGCTTTTCGCTAAAAAACAAAAAGGTGGAATAGCATGAAACAGCTTTGTCGCTACCTTAAATTCCCAACCATACATATTAAAACTACGATATTACTGAGTAAGATGGGAGTATACGTCAATTATATTATAACCATCGAACTAAGCAGTAACGGCAGTGTCGTCTCTGACGCAATAAAAAATGATTTAACACTATATTATCCATATTTCGGCAAGGCATTTCAAAATTCTGCATTACTATGATTTCTTGTCGAATCCTCAACGAAACACATTATATTAGCGAAGATATATAGGCGCTGAAGATAACAGCTAGCAAAAAACTAAAAAAAACCGAGGTTCGCCATCCTAATAAAAGGATTTCTGCGAATACATACACACAAATGCATTCTGCATGACGACAGGATATTTTTATTCATGATCAACTTGTCTAAGACAAGTAACAGAATTGTTATTAACAACAATCTATAAAATGAAAAACAATCCTTTCTAAATTAATCCATAGGATTAATTTTATTAAAAAAGTGAATTTTATCAAAAATACACACTCTGATAAAATTTTTATTTAAAATAGATTCAGTAAACCAATCTTACTTTGCTTTTAGCAAAGGATAATACTTTTTTTCTTCTCTTAAATAGAAATTTGTTTTTCTAACCATAAACTTTTTTCTATTAATCATAATTAAAAATAAAAATGCCAGGTATAATACCTAGCAGGTATTAACATTTCATGATCACATTTAGGAAAATCAGTGCAATAATTCCAACTTTGAAAAGCGGATCTTTCATAAAAATTAACTTATCTAGTTAATTAACTAAGATAGGATCTCTTGTCGTATACTACTGGGCAGTATAAAAACAGCTAGTTTGATATCAATAAAATAATTTATTACCCACTCGCAAATGGCGATATTTGGCGTAAAATCTAAAAATAGCATGATAAACCAAACATTGGGATTTAAATAACAATCCCTTGATCAAAAACTTATCTTTTTTAATTATAAATCATAAATTAACACTGAAAAATATTCCGCTAACTCAGAACAGCTGTAAAATATACAGCTGTATAATTAAAGTAGCCATAAATTATTTTTATAATATAAACTTAATAAACACTTTACAATTTCAGCGATTAATTTTTCTATTTGTTACTAGGATTAACAATAACAAAATTTAAGTTTCTTTCATCCAAAATTAACGTTTAATTTTATATAACATCGGTTTTAAAAAGATTTTTAAAATTTTAAATACTAGTAAAGTCTTTTACTTAAATAAAAATTTATATAAAGACTAATAGTTTACCACTTTCTAATAGGTGTGTCCTGTACCAATATAGACCAAATTATTTTTAATATAGTATAATCTAATCCATCTGCTCATATTTTAATGCTGCTTTACGGATATATTTAAGTTTGATTCCTTTTAATATGGAAATCTATTTCTAAATCATTGTTATTGATAGCTATTTTAATAATCTTACTGCTTTTATGTCCAAGTATATTATTGATTTCGACTAAGCAATAACTAAACCTAGTTGAACAGGTTCATTGCATTCCAATAGCAATGATGACAACAAATAAATCTGATCGCATAATTTCGAATTAATAGGTTTAATTTTATTATTACGACATCCATGTAATAAATAATTCAATCTGGCTAATGAGTTATTAGCAAATCTGATGCATTGGTTATCAGGCTACGTTTCACTCTTATGCTTTGTATAATCTATTCTCTATCCTTAAATTGGACGTTTTTTAGCAGCATGGTCAACAAGGGTCAAATTCCCTTAACTAGTTCCAGATTTTTTATCGCTCCAGGATATACTTTGCTAAAACCTTGCTAACAAAAATATCAAGAGCTTTATCAGCGTAATAATAGCTCTCTTGTTAACTAAATTTCCTAGCAAACTTACAGTTTTTAACTTTCAGTTGCATGCCTTTAAAGAAATGAAACCAGTGCATTAGCTATTTTATGTAACTAATGGCGTTATTCCTGCATGTCTTGGAATATCATTACTATAGTATTCTAAAAGTATAAGGGCACCATATTCTATATCAAATTTAGAGATGCAGTTAAGCCATGCGCTCGCAGACAATTGAGAGGTTAGACCAAGTTGGCTTCTAACTCTTGATAACCATCTTAGAACAATTATTTTTTTATATTTATTCTCAGTGATACCAATAATGAGCAGCAAGAACAGGCGATCAGCTTGCCTAACAGGTGATACGCCATTTAGCATACAAATAATCATAGCGTGTATCGCTTAAATCATGCTGGAACCATTACTTGTGCTCTTTAAATCATCGCTGTTTCAGTTTATTTATAGCACTTAGCAAGATAACCATGAGCTTTGTACCGAGAAGCGCCTAAATAGCTTCGTGAAAATGACTGATGGATAATATTTCACGTATATAGGCCATGGTAGCAACTTTTCACTGCTTTTTGCACGCTTCAGCTAAGATAGTAGTAAGGAGATTTAGAATCATATTCCGTTTCAGGCTTACGACCAACACTCCCGATCTTAGGCGCTTTAATCTCAATATGGCCAATATCAGTCTGTATGCTTCGCTGTCTTAAATAACCGTTAAGAAGAACAATAATAGCACCCAATAAATCAACCGTTCAATATGTTGTTGCAGCATGACTTCAAACTCAGCTTCAACAGCGGTACGTCTATAAAGTTAGCTAGCGCGATTACAAATAAATTTATGGAAAGAGATATACTAATATCTAGTTTCGGAAATACCTGTAGAGTAGAATTTTCATGACATATCATCTCTCTGTTGTTGAAGTTATTCATGAAATCAATCAGCATGATATATCACATATGCCACACCATCTCCGAGATCACATAGATCAGAAATGAGTATAACTCTCAACATACTGCTTACATTTGTCAATATCATCAAGCTTAAATAATAACTTTATTATTAATTTTTGATAGTATTTTTTCAAGGCTAAAATAGCCTAATTTTCTAATTTTTTTTTGGCTAGAAAATATTTCTATAAAGTTTAAATCCTCTTCTGTTAAATGGAGATATAAGCATTGGCGATCATCGTAACTTTCCTTAAATTTAATCTATTTGCAATTTTACAGTTCATCTGCAAAACACGTTGCATTTGTTTTTAAAAAACCTAAAGGAATACCTGAATTCAGATGGTTGAATAGTATATATTTTTAGTATTGATAATAATCAATGCTATAAATAATATTTTATTAATGCATTATTTATTAAGTATATTATTTCTATTTATTAATAATTTATCTTGCACATACATACATAGACGCATTAGCATAATTTATTGATATGCTAATTGTAGCGGAATAGTTGATTTTTGCTGTTACTCTTTGCGTTAACTAGGTAATTAGTTGATGGGAAAAATGAAGTTTCTTTTTGTGTTTGTGTGCTTTTTTATTATTTAAATACCTTATTAGTTTCAGTTGAAAGATACCAACTGTCATAATAAATCTAAATTGTATATAAAAATAAAAATTATCAATTATAGATCATAAAATGATAAGCTAATTTTGTTTATAGATTGCACCCTATTAATATTCACTTTTATAATTAAAATTATGGTAAATTTTAAAATAGAGAAATAAAGTGGCTAAAAAGATTCAAGCTATTCGCGGTATGAATGACTGTCTTCCTGCCGATATTAAATTCTGGCAAAAAATTGAAAATAAATTAAAACAAATCCTTAGGAGTTATTGTTTTAGTGAGATTCGAACTCCTCTAGTAGAGAAAAGCTATTTATTTTCTCACGCAATAGGTGAAGTCACTGACGTAGTTGAAAAAGAAATGTATACCTTTGATTATGGGAATGGTGATAGTTTAACTCTGCGTCCAGAGAATACAGCCGGTTGTGTACGTGCTGGGATCGAACATGGGTTACTATATAATCAGCAACAACGTCTATGGTATTTAGGCCCCATGTTTCGTTATGAGCGGCCACAAAAAGGACGTTATCGTCAATTTCATCAATTAGGTGCTGAAGTTTTTGGTTTAGCTGGGCCAGCTATTGATGCCGAACTTATCATTATGACAGCACGTTGGTGGCGTGAACTAGGGATTGCTAAATATGTTTCACTGGAGTTAAACTCAATTGGATCATTAGCAGCCCGAGCAAAATACCGTCAGGCATTAGTTACTTATTTACAACAGTATGAAGATAAATTGGATGAAGATTGTCGACGTCGACTATCGACTAACCCATTACGTATCCTTGATTCAAAAAATCCTGACGTGCAAAAACTACTTAATAATGCTCCATTACTTGCTAATTATCTTGATGATGAGTCAAAACAACATTTTATTGGACTTTGTAAATTACTTGATATAGCAGGTATTCAATTTCGAATTAATCAACGTTTAGTTCGTGGTTTAGATTATTATAATCGTACTGTATTTGAATGGGTTACTGATGCATTAGGGGCGCAGGATACTGTATGTGCTGGGGGTCGTTATGATGGTCTGGTAGAGCAACTTGGCGGGCAGGCAACCTCCGCGGTTGGTTTTGCAATGGGAATGGAGCGCGTAGTATTATTGGTACGTCAGATTAACCCAGATTTTGTTGCTAAACATAACTTAGTTGATGTTTATTTAGTTGCTTGTGGTGAGGCAAGTCAACAGGCAATATTAGTCTTGGCGGAAAAAATTCGCGATAATCTACCAGATTTGAAATTGATGACTCATCATAGCGGTGGTAATGTTAAAAAACAGTTAGCTCGAGCAGATAAATACCAGGCGAAAATTGCCATAATTTTAGGTGAAGATGAGTATCAATCTGGTAAAGTCACAATAAAAGATTTACGTACGGGTGAACAGGAAAAAATTTCTCAGAAAAATATTTCTGTAAGTTTGACTAATCTTTTAGATTAAAGGAGACTCTGTGGAAATCTATACCACTAAAAATAAGCAGATAGATGCTATCAAATGCTTTTTTATCAACAATGCTAAAGCGTTAGCAACTTGGATAGCTATTGGATTTATCGCAATTATTGCTTGGAATTATTGGCAATCATATCACACAAATTGTTTGCAAGAAAGTGCTCAAACTTTTGAGAAAATTTCTTCTCAATTGCAAACAGGTTCAAAACAAGCACTCGCTTCTGGCAAGCAATTTGCTAATGAAACAAATAATATTTATGGTGTATTGACAAATATTGAATTAGCTAAAATTGCAGTGGAAAAAAGTGATATTATTGGTGCAGAAAAAGCATTACTAAATGCCCTAGCTAAGGCAAAAATAGATGATCTTAAAGATTTAATCAATATAAGATTAGCACGTGTACAATTAGCTTTAAACAAGACAGATCAAGCTCTGATTACTTTAACTCAAGTTCATAATAAAGGATGGAGTATGATTGCTGAAGATATTCGTGGCAACGCTTTACTAAAAAAAGGTGATATCGCTGCCGCTCATGCGGCTTATTCTAAAGGAATTGAATCAAGTGGATCTGAAATAATGAAGGAAATATTAAAAATGAAAATCAATAGTAGCTTTCCAAGCTAAAAGGAATAATTACATGCAATTAGCTAGAACGCTTTTAGTTGATTTGTTGGTAGTGATTTTATTAATGGGATGCTCAACGGAAAAAGATTCTATCTTAATCTCTCCTCTACCTGAAGTTACCAATAAATTTACCCCTTCTATCATCTGGCATCGCTCAATAGGAGATGGTAGTGGAGAATTTTATTCTAAACTTTCACCGGCTTATGATGATTTTGTTGTATATGCAGCTGATCGTAAAGGAATGGTGAAAGCAATAAATATTGATTCAGGTGAAATGTTATGGTCAATTGATTTATCACAACAAGTTGGGTTTTTCACAGCTAATTTGCCAGCCTTACTTTCTAGCGGATTAACAGTTTCAGGAGATAAGCTTTATATTGGAACAGAAAACGGCAAAGTTATAGCATTAAATAAAACTAATGGGAAAATAGAATGGAAAACCAATGTTTCCGGAGAAGCGCTTTCCCATCCAGTAGTTAGTGATGGTTTAGTATTGATCCATACCAGTAACGGTGTATTACAAGCGTTAAATTCACAGACTGGAGAAAATAAATGGAGTATTAATTTAGATACTTCTACATTATCAATAAGAGGAAAGTCATCGCCAGCTACTGCTTATGGGGTTGCCATTGTTGGGAGTAGCAGTGGTCGTATTACTGCCATAATACTTGATCAAGGGCGAATTGCTTGGCAGCAATATATTTCTCAGATCCGTGGTGCAACTGACATTGATCGTTTACATGATGTTAATATCACGCCAGTTATTGATACCAATTCAAGCACTATCTTTGCTATTGCGTATAATGGTGATTTAGTTGCAATGGATATGCGCTCTAACCAAATTATCTGGAAGCGTGATTTAGGGACAGTGAATGATATTATTGTTGCCAATGATATTATCTACTTAGTTGATCAAAATGATCGTGTGCTAGCAATTCACAAAAATAATGGTATTACATCATGGACTCAAGATGCCTTACTACATCGCAATTTAACTGCACCGATTATTTATGATGGTTATTTAGTAGTTGGTGATGGGGAAGGTTATCTTCATTGGTTAGATACTCAAGATGGTCAATTTGTTGCGCAAAATAAAATTAATAATTTGGGTTTACGCAGCCATCCAATTATTGCCAATGATAAATTACTTATTCAGGCAAAAGATGGAACTGTATACCTTATTGAACGTTAATTATCTGACGTTTTCTTATTTTCCAAATAGAACTAACGGTTGCTAATTTCCATATCCGTTTTATTTTTTAGTATTCCAATGAATATAATGAGAATGGCGATTTTAATTTTTATTAGGCATCTTAAAATGATAACTGTCATTTCGCTCGTAGGGCGTCCAAATGTAGGAAAATCTACTTTATTTAATCGATTAACTCGAACTAGGGATGCGCTGGTTGCTGATTTTCCTGGTTTAACTCGTGATCGAAAATACGGGAAAGCAGAGTTTGCAGGACAGGAATTCATTATTATCGATACCGGTGGTATCGGTAATTCAGAAAAGGGAATAGAAACCCACATAACTTCTCAATCCTTATTGGCAATTGAAGAAGCAGACATTGTTTTTTTTATGGTTGATGCTCGTTCAGGATTGATGCCGTCAGATTATGAGATTGCAAAACATTTGCGCACTCGAAAGAAAAATAGTTACCTGGTAGCGAATAAAATTGATGGTTTGAATATTGATATAGTTTTAGGAGATTTTTATACACTTGGCATAAAAGATATTTATCCCATTGCTGCATCTTATGGACGTGGTGTTACTCAATTGATTGAAAAAGTAGTTTCTCCCTATTCACTAAAATTAGCCAATGATATTGAATCATTTACAGAGGAAGAAGCTAATGCAGCTTCTTGGCTGCCTAAGAAAGAAAAAGAAGCGATCGACAATAGTGAAGAAAAAGCCATTGATCCGCGTTCACTACCAATTAAGTTAGCAATTGTTGGTCGGCAAAATGCCGGTAAATCAACTTTAACTAACTGTATTTTAGGAGAGAATCGAGTAGTTGTTTATAACATGCCAGGTACAACGCGTGATAGTATTTACATTCCATTGGAACGAGATGGATATAAATATGTACTGATTGATACAGCGGGTGTTCGTAAACGAGGGAAAGTAACTGAAACCGTTGAAAAATTTTCAGTGATAAAAACATTTCACTCAATTGAAGATGCTAATGTTGTTTTACTTGTTATTGATGCCAAAAAAGGAATTTCTAATCAAGACTTATCATTATTAGGCTTTATTTTAAATGCTGGGCGTTCTATAGTAATTATAGTTAATAAGTGTGATGGTATGTCACAAGAAGATCAACAATCGGTAAAAGATACGCTGGATTTGCGATTAGGTTTTATTAATTTTGTTAAAGTGCATTTTATTTCAGCTCTACATAGTAGAGGTGTTGATAATTTATTTGAGCCTATTCATAAAGCTTACGAATCAGCAACACGGCGATTAAGCACGTCCTTATTAACACGTATTATGAAAATGGCAGAAGAAGAGCACCAGGCACCTCTGATACGAGGCCGTAGAGTGAAAATAAAATATGCCCATGCTGGCGGTTACAATCCACCGATTGTAGTGATCCATGGCAATCAAGTGACTGAATTACCCCACTCTTACAAACGTTATTTAACGAACTATTTTCGCCGCACATTACAGTTTATGGGGACACCAATTCGTCTTCAATTTAAAGAAGGTGATAACCCTTATGCTGGTAAAAAAAATAAATTAACACCAACACAGTTACGTAAACGTAAACGTCTAATTACACATTTTAAAAAATATTAATGATAAATCAGTTACCTTAAAAGTAACTATGTTACTGGTTATAACCAGTAATTTTCGATTAAAAATGGTTATAAATTTTCTAAATTGGACTAAGGATGATAGTTATATTACAACCTTACTCATATTGCTAAGGAGATTGAATTAAATCTGTTCTTTCGTCTGTCTATAAAAGTTATTAGTAAATTTTATATATGACGACCAGGGTGCGATATCCACTCTGATGCTTGATAAATCTGTTCTATATCTTTAAATTAAACCTTCTTTATATAAGATCGATCAGCAGCCTAAGCTCCCCCCCCTTTTTTTTGAGTTGGATATCAGTTTTTCTTAGCAGACAAAAGCAAATTTACGAAGCATCATAGCGTGGAATCTGATCGTTATACACCAGATTTACTAATAACTCTGTAAAGTAATCTAAATAACATTTAGCTTAATCATTTATTTCTTATTTTCTTTATAGAAAAAAGATCAATGTATCTAAACATCGATAACCTTTACACAGCCAAATTAGTACCTATTCATATAGAATTTTTGTATTATTGGCATTATAATGCGCTCCCTAACCTAGAGAGATAGGTTATTTTAAAATATTTTTAAATAAATTTATCTAATTTAATTAGATAATTACTACAGAAAAAAATGCAACAATACGTTAAAATATAAAGCTTTATTTATTAAGGATTTAATTATTTCATAATCACCCCGTTATAGTGATGAGCAAATTGAACATCTTCTCCTAGACTTATTCTAATATTAGAATACATAAAGCATTAACTAATTCTATCAAGAATAGAATTAGTTAATATGGTAATAAACTTAATTTATAACCGTTACGCTGATTCAAGCGTAAAACTATTATAAAATCTTTTAATCAGGCGTTTCTTTCTTCTGTTAATAAAGAAAGAATTCACTAATTTAGCAGATAAACATTACATCGCAACCAACTCTTAAACTATCATAAAAATATCCAAAATGATAAGTTTGGGCATGGATTTATGTTTTTTAATAAAAAACTCACTTTAATATTAAGTAGCCGATATCTGTTTATTTTTGATTGACTGAGTACGTTATTTGGCCGCAATTACGCTATTGTAAATTGGATTAGGCATTTTAGCTTTCTTATTTTTGCCTGCTATCTTTTAACTATCTTTCCTATTACCTTCATTTTTTCTTTACAGTACTACTAAATTTTATACATTATTTTTACTAGAAATATACTGGCTTTTCTTATTTTTAGATTGTTTTTTCGTGCTAAAACCTCCATTTAATCCCACTACTATGGGAATTATTAATAAATCCTAAAAATAATAAAAATGCCAGGAGAATGCCAATTAATATTTATTTATATGCCAATTATTTTTAATTGAGATATTATTTTCTACCTAGAAATTTAGCAAAAATTACGTATCCTAAAATTGTCAACTATTTACTAACCCCCCCCCGCACTGGCAAGTATCTTTATCATAGCATTTGTTGTGTGACATTTAATGTATATTTAGCTAATGCAAATTTTTATCGCCCAATAGCTATCTAATAAGCTAATTATCCGCTATCTCATACAATGAGAACACGAAATTTCTTAAAAGTTAAGGTTATCTTGATAAGATAAAATATAAACGCAAAATACAACAAAAAGATAACTCTTCAGAAGTATCTATTAAATATCTATTTAAACCTTTTAGTTACTAAAACAGATACTAAAGTATAATTTATTAGTGTTTGTAGTTAACAATATTCCTATCAAATAGCACTTAAGATATGCCATCATTAATTGCTGTTAAAGCAATCAGTATACAATTCAACCTACATATCAGTGCATGTATTCAAAATTAACACGCGTTATTTAGCCTATTCTATGATTTATTACCTAGTTATTTAGATAATATACTTAATAACAGAAAACCTTCCGCCCTATTTGAAGCATTCAAATATCAAAACTATCAATTTAATCTATTTTCATCGGGTGAATTTAAGCTAGGCATTATTCCGTTATGCAATTATAGCGGATTTTTTGTTACCTAAAATACTGTCCAGTAATGATTATAAAACTACAGATGAATAGGTTAAATGGGTAGATAATATCTGAAATTATATTCAGTGGTTTTTTCTTAATTTTAATGATTTTGATAATAAAAAATTGCAAAATGATAATAAATTAGAATTAGATCATGAGATCTAACGCATACTTGATATGTTAAAACAAAAAAATATATTAAACAATACCGGTATAGTCATTATGGTAACCAATAGTAGCAATACCGAAACTCATGAACCAATAAAGTAGTGGTTCATTAACAGTAAATTTAATTTTAAACAAATGAAGGTAGTTTTATGGATATATTGACCTAAAATATACCTCAACACAGAAATTAATAAGTTACCCAGTCATCAAGATATTATGATTACCTTAATGCAATATTTTCTATATGTAAATGATTACAAAAAACTATTCTCAAGGTGAGGATCTTTTTACCTATAAACGTAATTAACCATGGGTTTTATCAGGTGATGAACAAGTATCGATTATTAATTTTCCTAAGAAAACGCTATACTTTAATAAAAATAAATAGGTTTATATCTTTGATAATAAAGGAAACATCATAAAAGATAAAAAATCTAATTTAACTAAACTACTAAGGCTTTAGACTAATCTACAAATTTTAATATTGATTAATAATCATTAATCAATCAATAGTAAGTACTACTATTGATTTTAATCTAAAAAGTAGTATGATAGTGAAGTTGTATCGGCATGTAGCGCAGCCTGGTAGCGTACCGTCATGGGGTGTCGGGGGTCGGAGGTTCAAATCCTCTCATGCCGTTCGATATTTAATAAAATCAATTGGTTATAATTAATTTTTATACCTGAAATTTAATCGTAGTAAATTGGTAAATAAATTTATTTTGCTAGTAAATACTAAATAAATTTGATTCAAAAAACCCTGTTGAGTCATTAACAGCTAGATGAGTATTTTTACTTTATTATCTATTTTACCTTATTACTTAAATGAATAGATCTTCGAAAGTAAAAAACTAGCTATAAGGCTTACAAAAGCCTATAGGAAAATAATTATATTAATAGTATAAAAACAATAATTGTTGATAACAAATCATAAAATAAATTATTTCGAATATTAATCTAAAAACTAATTAGTTTTATACTAATAACAACTTAATTCTATAAATTAGAAAAAATATAATTAATCTAATCTATCTAAATAAAAAACAATAAATAATAAATGAAAATATATATAGAAAATAATTTTCATCGAGTTATACTCATTTCTGATATATTGGTGTTCACTGATGGTAAGCTAATTATTCTGCTAATTGATTTCATGCATGATCTCAACAATAAAGAGATATATGCTATGAAAGTTACCCTATATATATTCATGAAACCAGGTATCACCTGTTCTCCTTTGCATGAACTCATCTAAAAATGGCGCAGATAATTGATAAGCTCCGCTGTTGAGACGGAGCTCGAAGCCATGCTGAAACAATCATGTAAATACTGCCTTTTCGATAGCCGGCAAACTCTATCGTCCATAATGATTATTTGGTATAATAAACTATACAGAATAGTATTGACATGTTAAGTTTAAATTAAAGTGTTTAATATCAGTGGAATAGGAGTGGTAATAAAATATACTTCTAAAACTTGTTGCTATCGCCTTATCTTAGGCGCGTAAAATATTAAAAAGTTTCTGCCATGCCCTGTATATGTGAGACATTATTTAGCAGTAATTTTTATGAAGCCCTAATCCGCTTTTCATCGAAAAGCGGATTATTTCTCTACAAACACCATCAGTAAGTAGACTAAGACATAAATGGCTTATAAAATATAGGCAATGGCGCCTACATGATTTAAGTGATATACCTATTGTTTATTACTTGCCTGAAGACATTAACGTTTTATCAGGTAAGTTTATCGCTTTTGCCTACTGATTAGGTATCAGAGTCACTTGAAATGGATATAAAAAGCTTGTTACAGTAACATATGATTATTGAGAGTTAAAGGCAACTAGTCTAAACTTCTCAATGCACTGCAAGCGCCCGTGGATTAACTGTATCTCTCAAATCTCCTAATGGAGACGGAAATGTAGAGTGGATCCTCTTGGTTTTGAATACAATGATAAAGACATTCCTGTGCATGTTTATATCAATACTATTGAGTATATAAAACAGCTGATGTGCTAGTTTCATGCCCAAAGGCATGAAATCGAAGTTAAGGATGAGTTGCCAGAGCTATGGGTAAAGAGAGCGCGATACTGCTAATAAATCTCTTTATGTCTTGTTGGTAAGGTTTTTAGCTAATTCTAAAGAGATGAGGAATCTGGAGAAAGAACGAGAAAAGCTGCTCTTATTCTATAACATCCAGTCACACACTGGCATCAATAAAAACAACGAAGCTGATTGAATTGGCTTTTTGTGACAATGAAATTACGAAGTCGATGCACTGGAAGTACTTTAGTTCAAGAAAACAACCCTTTTTTAATGGTTTCTGAGTTTTTCTCGTTTATTCAAAAAGCTGCTATCGCGCTAAGCGAATTGAACATTGCTACATATGGCAATGTGGGTAACGTCTATTTTAAGGATAGAGAACAGATTTACAAACCATTTGTGCGCTAAGCCTGATCGTTATTACAACAGATTGGCAAATAAATCTATATCTTATCACCTATCAAGCTATTTTAGGTGTATGGATAATTTATTATGCTAGCAATACATTTTTAGCAAGCAATAGCTGCTATTATAAAACCTTAATTATTTTTTATTAACTAACTAAACATTATAATTAAGATATTAAATATAATTACTAATCTTTTTTAGCTAAGATAAAATTTACATCCATATTTTAATCCCGACTGTTATAGAAAACATATTGATCACTTCTTATTTAAGGTCTATAATTTAAATTTAGTAATAACTAATATTAGAAGTAAATTCGATTTTAAATTTAAAATTTAAAATCGAATTAAACAAAAGCTATTTAATTTAAACATATATCGTAATTAATTTATTTCTTACCTTATAAGAATTATTAAATTAAATATTTTAATATAAAATTAAAAAAAATAGATGTAATCTAGATTACATCTATAATTGTTATTATTCTTATATGTGTTTTTGTTAAAATTTATTCAGCAAATAAAAAATATCTATTTTTAGATTATGCATAAAGTCATTCGTAATTTAAAGATGAAGAATTCAAGTATAAACTAAATGATGTTCAGCATTAAATTTTATTAAAAACTATTATTTTAATAAAAATTAGCATTTATTAAAAAATAGTTAAGCTCGTGATAAAATTGAACTAAAATAAACATAAATTTCATCTTTTAAAGATGATACTGAAACTAAAATAGTTTTTTGTGCTTCTCTACAAAAATTAATCCAGCCAAAAACTTATCAATTAACGTTTCTTATGCATAGATAAATTATCTTTTATACTTTCTAATTTAGAAAATATAAAATTTAGTACTTGGATAATTAGCGTTAATTACAAGTTCTATTCTTGATAGAAAAATAAAATTCACTATTAATTATCATTAATTTATAATGAATAAATTTTTAACCGCTAGTTTTAATGCATTTAAACCATTAGCTTTTTATTTTAAAAAGTAAACTTAATGCAAATAAAACGCTCGCGCAGATCACAACAGAAGGCCCTGCTGCTGTATCGTAATAAGCAGAGAGAGCAAGTCCAGCTGTTACGGCAAACATACCGATAATAATAGCAGAAACTACCATTTGCTCTGGTGTTTTAGCAAATCGGCTACCCGTAGCCGCAGGAATAATTAATAATGAAGTAATAATTAAAGCACCAACAAATTTCATGGCAATACCTATTGTAATGGCAGTAAGTATCATTAATAGTATTTTAAGTTGCTGTATTTTTACACCATCAACAAAAGCTAAATCCTGATTAACTGTTATTGACAGTAAATTACGCCATTGCCAGACAATAATTGAACAAACAATTGCCACGCCTATCGCTATTGAAAAAACATCTTCGGTGGTTACCGATAATAAATCACCAAATAAATAAGCCATTAAATCCATACGAATATTGTCTATTAAACTAATAACTACTAATCCAAGTGATAGGGCGCTATGTGCCATTATACCTAATAGGGTATCAATGGCTAATTGCTGGTGCTTTTCTAGCCAGGCTAATAAAATTGCAAGAATAAGCGTGATAGCAATAATGGCATAAAACAAATTAACATTAAGTAATAAACCAAAAGCAATACCAAGTAATGAAGCATGAGCGAGAGTATCACCAAAATATGACATACGCCGCCAGACAATAAAAGAGCCTAATGGTCCTGCAGCAATACCTAACAACATACCGGCTAGCCAAGCAGGTAGTAATAACTCAATCATGATGATTCCTCCCTATAGGTTTATTATTAATATTATTATTTAAATCATATTGATGATTATCATGATGGTGGCGATAGATACTTATCTGCTCTATCCCACGCTGTCCGAACATGGCAATAAATTTAGGATCTAAAGCTACATCCTCTGGTCGACCAGAGCAGCATATTTGTTTATTAATACATAGTACTTTATCAGTTTTTGCCATAACAAGGTTATGATCATGTGAGATCATAAAAACAGCACAATTTAATTCGTTGCGAATATTGTCAATCAGATTATATAAAGCAACTTGACCGTTAATATCTATACCTTGTGTAGGTTCATCTAAAACAAGCAATTGTGGTTGATTAAGTATCGCACGGGCAAGTAGTACACGTTGAGTTTCTCCACCTGATAGTTTTTGCATTTGTTGCTCGACAAGATGATCGGCGCTGACACGTATTAAAGCGGGAATAATATTAGTAGTTTTCACTCCAGGTTTTAATGTCATAAAACGTTTAACTGTTAAAGGCATTGTTATATCCAGTAACAATTTTTGTGGCAGATAACCAATGCGTAATTTAGTTTTATAAATTATTTCTCCTTGAGTTGGTATAATTAGGCCAAGGACTATTTTAGCTAACGTAGATTTACCAGCACCATTTATTCCTAATAAGGTTAATATTTCTCCAGCATGTAAATCAAAGGAGATATTTTTGATAATTTGATATGAACCACAACTAACAGCAACATTTTTTAAGCTTAATAGCGTTTGCATAGTAAATAATTCTGGCAAAATGATTAAAATATTATAATGTAATATTACTAATATTAGTAATATAGAAACTATTCTTTTAACATATACAAAATAAAAAATGTTTAAAGTTATGAAAAAAAAATATATTTTTGCTGGACTGTTACTCAGTTTCTTACCTACTATCCATGCTGACGTAGTTACTTCAATCCGTCCGTTAGGTTTTATTGCCGCAGCTATTACTAATGGTATCACTGATGTGCATATATTATTACCTCATGGTGCTTCACCCCATGATTATGCTTTAAAACCTTCTGATTTAGAAAAAATAAAAACTTCTGATTTTTTTATTTTGGTTGGATTAAGTTTAGAAACTTTTTTAGAGAAACCGTTAGCACAGTTACCTACTAATAAACGGATTACGTTAACCGAAGATCTGACTATAAAAGGACACTTATTAAAATTAAGTAATAATAATACATTAATAAATAAAAAAAAATCTTATGACCATCCTTATGGTGAGTATAATTCACATAGTGAATATAATATGCACATCTGGTTGTCACCAGACATTGCGCATATTATTGCTAACATTATTTACAACCGATTAATCGTTTTATATCCTAAATATAAAAAACAGTTGGACGTAAACCTTCGTAAATTCGATGAGAAATTAACGCAAACAGATAAAAATCTTGCTAAGATGTTATTACTCTTGGATAGAGATAAAGGATATTTTGTTTTTCATGATGCCTATGCTTACTTTGAAAAACGCTATCATTTAACCTCATTAGGTTATTTTACTATTAATCCTATCATTCAACCTGGCGCCAAAAGACTATATCAAATAAGAACAATGTTGACTCAGAAAAAAGCAGTTTGCGTTTTTGCTGAATCACAATTCAAGCCAGCAGTAATTAAAGCTGTCATAAAAGGTACCAATGTACGGATGGAAACATTAGATCCATTAGGGAGCGGTATCAGATTAAGTAAGGATAGTTATGTGGAATTTTTAACAGCGTTATCTAATCAATTTAAGAGTTGCCTGCTGGATAAGAATTAGAAGGAATTTAATACGTGCAGCAGATGGCAAAGACTATCTTTCAGGTATATGGCAATCTTCCTAAACCGCATAAAATAATGCTAGGCACATTGACCGTAGCAACATTAGCTGTCGCCATTTGGCGGCCTATTATCATTCAACCTGATAATAAAGATGAAAATATCTCTCAAGAATTGCCAATAAAATTGGATTTTGTTCTCGGTAGTAAAGATAAAAATGAAACTGATATCAGCCAAGTAGATAACTCAGATATTGATGATGCTATCTCTGATAGCAGCGAACAGTTACTACATGAAATGGTAACTAATGAAAAAAACATTGATACACTCAATGAACATGTTATTTCAAGCGGTGATAATTTTACTAGTATTTTAACTCAGTACGGTTTAGATGCAAGCGATGTCGCAGCACTATCTAATCAATACCAAGCTTTACGTAATTTACAAATAGGGCAAATGTTAAGATGGAAATTGAATAAATATGGGGAATTACAGACACTAACATGGATTATTTCGCAGCGTGAAACGCGCGTTTATACCCGTCAAAGTACCTCTAATACTTTTAATGAAGAAAAAAAAATTCGTCAAGGTATATGGGCTGATAAGTTTATTCAAGGTAAAATAAACGGTAATTTTACTTCTAGCGCGATTAATGCCACCTTAACATATAATGAAGCACGTGCAGCGTCTAAAGCACTACAATGGCAGATTGATTTGCGCAAATTAAAGTCTGGCGATAAATTTTCGGTCTTGTTAAGTCGTGAAATACTTGATGGTCATAATGAACAAAGTCATTTGTTGGGGGTTCACTTAGTGACTAATGGTAAAAATTATTATGCTTTTCGAGCAGAAAATGGTCACTACTATGATAGTGAAGCTAATGGATTAGAGCAAGGCTTCTTACGTTACCCTACAGCTAAAACCTTTAGAATCTCTTCTCCTTTTAGTTTACGTCGCATAAATCCAGTAACAGGGCGTTCTACTCCTCATCATGGAGTAGATTTTTCTATGCCCGTTGGAACACCTATCTTAGCGGTTGGTGATGGTAAAGTTACTATGGCAAAATATAGTGGAGCAGCTGGTAATTTTATTACTATTCGCCATAGTCGTCAGTATAGCACTCGTTATATGCATCTACGTAAATTATTAGTTAAACCAGGTCAGAGAGTAAAAAAAGGTGAACGCATTGCCTTATCAGGTAACACTGGACGTACTACTGGCTCTCATCTACATTATGAGGTATGGTTTAATCATCGAGCAATTAATCCATTAACTGCTAATTTACCTTATTCAGGCGGACTAAAAGGTAAAGATCGTCAACTTTTTTTAGCATCCGTTAAAAAGAATAAATCAAAGTTAACAAGCAATTAATAGTGCTTTTGTTAATTAACAGATTAACAAATAACATTTGATTTACTCTTATAATTATTTTTTTTGTAAATTATAAGGTTATATATTATTATATATCTCAGCTTTAGATTTTTTATATGTTGTATTTAACTGTATTAATGAATACAGAAGAGGCTACAGATAGTAAACTTGGTTACATTCCTATTTTCAATCGCATTTGCTTACATCCTAAATATCGGTGGTGTAGGCTGATGTTTTGCTATTAGGGTTACATTTACTTGTCCATTAAATTACATGATCCATTGCTAACAAAAATAGGTAAACTAATTACTAAATTAGCAACAGATTCGCGTAGACGGATAAAAATTAATTTACTCTACTGTTTCCTGAATTGACGAAGCAGTAACGAGAAAATATATTGATGAAGTATTGCTGTGGTACATAAATTTTTTATTAAATTAGTTGAATTAATTTTATGCAGTATAGATAAAATTTTAGAGCGAACTCATTAGCATAATATTAAATTATTAAACGATTAAAAGCACAATACCACAATATTATCTTTATGGTATCTCATATGGTTATGCAAATGATATTCTTTGCCCATGCTTTTAACAGCTAGCAGCTAAAAAATTGAAGTCATATTTCATCATCAAAATATCCGCTTGGCAACTCTTTATGAAATAAAGAAAATTATTATTTTAGTGGTCATTTTCATTCTCATGAAGCACGTATCAAAATTTTTAATACCAGTGTCAAGCAAGGTTATTATGAATTTTGTTTACCTGATTAATATCAGAGTACAAAACATAGTGAGTTTGTTGATATTTTTGAAACCTATAAAACAACTTTACCAGCAGTAAAGTATTTGATGAAGGTATCTCAGGCAGAAATTGTGCTGTTATTTCTAATTTATGATTATAAAATTTATAAATTATATATCGTTATCTATTAACCAATAATAGATATTACACAATAAAGCAATTACTATAATTGCTATGTGAGTAAACGAATAGTTGTAATATTTAGTTAAACCTTATCTGACAAAATATCTCTGGATATTAAAATTATTAAAAACGTGAAAAAGTCGGTGAGATAGAGCCTTATTGCCACAATGACCGTTACTAATAAACATATCAACTGATATGTTATTAACCAGTTAAATTATTATATATTTAACAAATTAGTTTATTATATTTATCTTTTCATCTAGATCACCAGATTGTAAATAGATATTCTTAAAATTAATATTAACTTTCCTTGCGTTACTATTAATTTTATGGTGATTAATAAAATGCTTATCAAAATTCTTACTAGATAGTTTTGTTGTATCTATCTCTGTATTAGAGATATAATGCTGCCGTTATTAACGATATGCTAAGCGTTAATAGAGTTATCAGCAATATAGTATTATAAGCATCTTCTTCAGGATACGTTACACTCTGATATTTTATAAATCTATTCTTTATTATTAATTAGATATTGTTTACCACCAGAATCACAGCAAGTTAAATTCCCTTTAGCCGGTTCCAGATTTTCTGAGCAGATGAAAGCAGCTTAAATAGCATTGAAATGGTTGTTTTCTAGAAGCACGTCACTTCACCCCTATTAGCTTCATAGGGGTTCGCTTGTCACAAAAGCTGATATTTAAATTATATTCATCGTTCTTATTGATTCTTAGTACAGTGAGAAAAATCATAAAATATCAGCCATTATTTTCACTCTTTCTTGAACTTCTTCATCGCTGAAAGGGATAATTTCGTTATAAATCTTGCTAATAAACATCGAGAACTTTGTTAGCAATATCACAGTATTCTTTGTTAGCCAAACCTCCAAAAAGCTCATCCTTAACTTTCGTTAAGATGCATTTAGGAAATGAATAGTTAACGAATTAGCTATTTTATTTATCCAAAACCTAAACCAATATAGCACTGGTAATTCATATCTTGAAATATCTTGCCATTGCATTACAAAAACCAATAACACCATTTCCATTAACAAACCTGGAAAATATAGTTAAACTCTCCACTAGTAGGTTATTGAGAAGTTCGGCTAATAGTTCATTTCTAACTCTTGATAGACATCTTTGAGTAAAATGAGCTCCTTATATGTCTATGTAGTGATGTTAATACTAACTAGTAAGCAAAAAATCAGCTTGCCTACCATACCAGTATATGGTATCAGCCAAGAAATAAAAATAGTGCATATTACTAAATCATGCAGACACTATTACATATGATCTTTAAGCTATCGCTGCTTCAGTTTGCTGATAGTATTCTAGAGAGAACATGTGCTTTTTACTAAGAATCACCAATAGACTTCTTAAAATCATCAGTAGAGATACCTAACAAAACTATCAGGCCATGTAGGGGGTAATAACTCTTCCCTGATTTTGCACGATTCAGATAAGGTGACAGTAAGAAGATATTAAAGGTATCCGTTGCCGCTTCGATTCCTGATCTTAGGAGCTTTAATTTCAACATCGTTAATAGGAGTTTATATAGTTAGCGGTAGTAAATAATCGTTACGGATAAGTTCCATACAAAATGGAACTCAGGTAATATTTAGTTTTGCGGATACCTGTATACTGTGATATACTTTTCATGGTATATTATCTTTATGATGTTGGCATCATTCATGAAATTAATCAGCAGGATATGCCAGCATCTTAAAAACTCTATATATTAGAAACAGGTATAAATCAGAGCTTAACATCTCTCTGCATCAATGTGTTTAGCTGTACAATTAGAAAATACCACAATAAGTATCAGATAGTAAAATTCTATTGGAGTCTATGAAAAACTAGTTAAATTTAAACCTGAATGATTCAAAAGACACCTCTATCATTCCAGAAGGAACAATTAAGCATAAATTTATTAGCGGTGAATACTTTATCTATTATAAATACTTATCTATTTATTATCTATCATTGAGCTACAGTAGTTAGTATTAATCTTAGTTAATACTAATAACTAAAATATTACTGAATAAATTATCCAATCTAAAAGATTACAATATACGTTAATAACTAAAAATTTATTAAAAAATTACCTTTGTTTGTTGTTCTTTAGATTTTATTTAGCTTAAAGAGAAATGACCTACGATAAAATCGTTAATTAAGTTGTGCCGCTTCAAAATAATAAATTGAATTTTTCATTTTTCCTTGTTCAGAAATCAGTTCTGATTCATATTGCCATGACTTTTATCTTTAAGTTTATTTCATAAACCGTTGTCGCTACACTATTTAATTCACTATGTAGTAATTTACAATTTAATAATTTAGGAAACATTAAACAACTGCAATAGAGATCAATAATTCTATTGGTTATTGTTTACTGATACCAGTCAACAACTGACTAATATGCTAACTATACGATTTAATTATTAATAACATTTTAAAATAGTCAATATTATTATATTAATAATATGTTTTATCAAAACTATTTGATATTTTTATACAATTTTTTACCTATTACTAATAGAGCTTATTCAACATTACTATCGATCTTTCTAACTTATATTTTACTCTAATAGAGTATTAGAGTCATCATTATATGACAGATAGGTAAATCTTCATAACATAAAAATGTTAACTACACTCAGACAAAAAATGCAACCCTTTTAATTCGATCCCTCATGATCGAATTAAAGAAATATCAAGCAGAAATATTATTTATTTTTATTTATTTAAGAATATCAACAATAGCTTTTTTGTTTAACAGAACCAATATAACTCATCAGAATTTCATTACAATATTTGTTATAAATCTTAGAATTTCATTAACAATATCTATTAAATATTCAGATATTATAACAATACCTGTTTATTGTAGTATTGTATATGATTAGAAAATCAGACCGTATTTAGAAGCCAAACATCAATTCTCACTTGTTGCATAGGAAAAACTACAGCATTTTTACTGATGTTATGTAAAACAATATAATGACTGAATTGATAGAACACTACTATATACTATTTATTTTATTTTTGATATAAATTATGTTTTTAAGATAAAAATTATTTTTTTCTAAACAAAGATTAATATCTTTGTAATTAATATTAATTAACATCAATAAGTTATTCGCTATGTTAGCTAAATCTCCCTTATGGGGATTAAATTTACGCTTCTATCGTACTCATTTATTGCCAATTAATTAAACAGTAATGTTTTTTACCACGCCTGATCAAAGAATAACAATCAAATAAGCGATCTTCTGCAGTAAAAATATATTCAGGGTTAACACATTTTTCACCATTAATCGTGATCGCATTTAAATTTATGATCCTTCTAGCCTGGCTGCGAGAAGGAACTAATTTTGATTCAACTAGTGCCTGTTGTAAATCTGCCCCTAAATTTAATTTAATCATCGGAACACCATCTTGTGCTAACTGAGCAAAATCTGTTTCAGTTAAGGCTAAAATTGTATTGGAAAATAAGCTTTTTGTTATCCGCTTAGCAATCTGTAAGCCCTCATCGCCATGAACTAACTGAGTTATTTTTTTTGCTAAGACATACTGTGCTAGTGGCGCTTTACCACTATTTTTATCCTTTTCTTGCAAAGCGTTAATTTCTTCAATTGGCATAAAAGTAAAAAATTTAAGAAAACGGTAAACATCCACATCAGCAGTATTAATCCAAAATTGATAAAACTTATATGGACTTGTTTTTTGCGGATCTAACCAAACTACCCCTGATTCCGTCTTGCCAAATTTAGTTCCATCAGATTTAGTAATTAGCGGAACCGTCAAACCGAAAACTTGTTTTCGATATAAACGACGAGTGAGATCAATACCTGAAATAATATTGCCCCATTGATCAGAGCCGCCTATCTGTAATTCAACATTATATTGATGACAAAGGTTAGCAAAATCATAAGATTGGAATAAATTATAGGAGAACTCAGTAAAAGAGATTCCAATATCATTGCGCTCAAGACGTTGTTTAACCCCTTCTTTGCTGATCATTTTATTAACTGAAAAATGTTTGCCGACATCGCGCAAGAAGGTAAAGATATCCATTTTACAAAACCAATCATAATTATTAACTACCTTTGCACTATTTTTGCCACAATCAAAATCAAGAAATAGCGAAAGCTGTTGACGAATTTTTTCTACCCATTGTTGCACCGTTTTATTAGTATTTAATTTACGCTCAGTAACCTTAAAAAAGGGATCACCAATTAAACCTGTCGCCCCACCTACTAAAGCTATCGGTTGATGTTTCATCTGTTGAAAACGCTTTAAACATAGCAAAGGAACTAAATGCCCTAAGTGCAAGCTATCAGCGGTTGGATCAAATCCACAATAGAGTGTCACTGATTCTTTGGATAATTTCTCTATTAATGCCTTTTCATCCGTCAGCTGAGCTATTAAACCCCGCTCTTGCAATTGCTCAATTAAATTCTTGCGAAACATCAATGACTCCATCAATATTTTATTATATCAAAATATAATATAAAAATACAATAGAATAAAAACGCAAAGCAAATAAGTGCTAGTTAAAAATCATTTTTTATTTATGGTGCCAAACGATCAATTTGCCAATGATCATGTTTCCATTTATACATAAATCGATCATGCAGACGTTTAGTGCCACCTTGCCAAAATTCAACACTGTTAAATTTAACACGATATCCACCCCAAAAACTAGGCAATGGAATTTTACAATTTTTAAATTTTTGTTTTAATTCGGAAAATTTAGTCTCTAATAGACTTCTAGCTGAAATTTTCGCGGATTGTTGTGAAACCCAAGCTGCTATTTGACTATCTTTTGGTCTACTATAAAAATATGTTATTATCTCAAGTGCAGAGAGTTTTTCTGCTTTACCCAGAAAGGAGACCTGACGCCCTAGCTGATACCAGGGAAATAGTAAGCTTACCTTATTGGTGTAAGCTATATGCTGTGCCTTACGACTAGATAGATTGGTATAAAATACCAGTCCATTTTTATCATAATGTTTTAGTAATACAATTCGTTGATATGGCTGTCCATCGCTATTTACTGTTGCAACACACATAGCTGTTGGATCAGATAATTTTACTTCATAAGCTTGCTTTAACCAACGCTCAAACAAAACCAATGGTTGATCAGTTAAATCCTTACGTCTTAACCCCCCTTGAGTATATTCCCGTCTTAAATTAGCAATATCCAATTGAATTTTTTCTGCCATTTTTACCTCTGTATTAATATTAAGTTATACAGCATTAGCCGAATAAACTGTGCTTAATGGTACTTACTGAATTAGCACCAATAACAGAGGGTAAAATAGTCTGGCAAACCGGATAAAATGGAATAAGTAATCAAGCAAAAGGCAAAGCTTTTATATTATTACCGCTCAAAGCACATTTATCTGTTAATGGGACTACAGTATTGATTAATAATTCATTTAATTTACAAAAAGATAGCTATCTTAGCTATACCATCCGCAAACCAATAAACAATCTACCTTCTTATAAAATAAAACCTGTTAAAAAATTGAATGGATGGTTGATTTTTCTAAAGTGCTTGCATATCCTTGTATTGATACATTTAAGTACGATATCAGATCTATTTGTAACCAAATAGAATTAAAATATTCTCTACTAGCCCTATTTAGCGTTAGCCGTTTAAATAGGGATTTAACAAGCTTTTCAATCAAAAGCGATTCATTAACCTGCTCTGAACACGCTCAATCACCTTATTATCATAAGGTTTATTTAAATGTTAATTGATCCAGATATCCAACAGAACATTTCCTAGCTTAGTATCCATAACTTTTAATTATTAATTTTTAAAAAAAAAGTATTAAGATTAGCGATGCCATACAATATTTAAAATGAAATAATCTTCAGCAAGATGACTGATTTACTTTGTTATGAAAGCAGGTCTAAAGGTGCGCCTTCCCTACCATTCGTCATATCTCTATGACGAAAATTTCCTACTATTGCAACGTTGGTTAACGCAACAATTCTATTTTATCGCTATTTTGCAGAGTAAAAGACCGTTGTAGTAGCAGGTTAGCTCTAAGAAGTTTATCCATAACATCCTATTACAGCACTATCAGTAAGCCAGTAATATTGCTGCTTCAATAAGTTATTGATCGCTTCAGCATATATCAAGCTTAGGTGATAATCAATTATCACCTATGGTTGATAAAATTACCGCTTGACCTTGATATAATAGATAAAATTCAAATTTTAAATTTAGTTAAATATAGGAAGAAAAATCAAATCTAACTGAACAACATTTATCATCAATCTCAGCTAAACAACCTCAAAATTATTGAGGCTAGCACCTGATATCAGACCTATATAGACCTTTTTTCATGTTTATTCTTGGATGATTTTATCTATACTTCGTTTCCGTGATTCAGTGTGTTACTATCATTCTTTTTAAGAGTTTAGCTATTAAAATAATATTAAAAAAACAGTTGAATATTATTATTAAAAAATAACTTAATTAAGTTGAATTTATTACTTTAAGAAAAAATTATTTTAATATATCATACTATATAGGTTATAGAAAGTAAATTACTTTACTATTTATTTAATTATCTAGTTTGTTTATATACAAAAAATTACGATACCTGTGTATTTATAATTATATTATTATACTGTAAATCAGAATTCTAAAAAAAGAGTGATTATATCTTTGGTCTCGGATCACTATAGATCCGCGTTGCGCAACCCTATTTATAGCAAAGTAACTACTAGTTTAGGAAAGAGAAGTGGGTATACTGAAGCACTATCATAATGATTATGATAGTATTAGGCAATTACAACTTTTAAATCAGAACTGCTCTTCAGATTAGCAAAAATCTACGTTTACTTTAGCTAAGC
>JBQMRO010000004.1:0-6800 GCA_052174475.1 Arsenophonus sp. NC-CH8-MAG3 | reverse complement strand
ATTGAGTTGTCGAGGACAAATGCACAAAGGATAGAAGATATCAATTTTTAATACCCTGTTGTGTGTCCACTACAGCATAAGTATAAGTGGCAGCCAGAAATAAAGCATTAAATTGCGCAAGCCCAGTTATTGTTGAAAAGGCAAAGAAGATGGGGATAGTGAAAATAATGTGTTGTGAATTGCAATCGAGCAAAATATGAACCTGCTTTGCTAACTACTGCTCAATAGATTTGACGTCATATCAACTACAGTTTTTGACTTGCAGCTTTGGAAGGAACGGAGGCGGGAAGATTTATTAGAGGTATAGGAGTAACTTTCAGGATTAGCGCACCATGATACAAGTGCTGTAGGAAAGGTTCGCTCTACAAATAGATGTACCACGAGTTGACACTTTCAATATAGTTTAAGAAATTTAGTTCAGTCATAATCAATATTGAAAAGTAGTTTAGTTGGATTGAGAATTATATACATATGCATCTACATCTCTTGCTAGAAAAAATAGAAATTCTTATGCTATAAGCATTCGTCAAGTATATCTAATCAATTATTTTTCTGTTTACCACAGAAAACGAAGAAGACGGGGATCATAACCTAGCCCTCTATAGATTATAAGTTCATTGACAAGTATACTTGTCAGTCATTTGCTCCTTAATTTAATTTTATCCAGCATTATCAAATTGAACATAGGCGTTCTAAAAACTCCAGGTAATTGGAAATAGAGTGGGTAATACTATGCCTAAAAATTAGGGACGTAATCCCTTAACACATTGCTGTACAGCCTCTTTTGATTATGATAAAAGATCAGTAGACTCACCATAATTACTTTCTGATAAAAATCAGATCATAAAGCACTTTGGATAAAAATCCAGTATACACTGGAAATTACGAGTAGTCGTCTTGATTTAGTGGGTTTACGCTTTCTAGGGGATTTATTCTGAGCTATCTGGGTGAATTCCTAAAAATTAACATACCACAAAGCATAAAACAGTACTCAGATTATAAACATTTCATAAGAGTAGTAGCTAAAAACCCACCACTCACACTGTAGTGTACTACGTTTACCATAGCGCTTCGCGCATCGGCTTCATATTTCACTGTTACGAAAGCTGATTCAATCAAATTTGTCATTTTTATTGACGTCTACTGCAATGACGGAAAATCATAGAATATCAGCGTTTTTTCTATTCTTTTCTAACTTCTTCATCGCTACAGGATAATAATTCACTAAAAACCTTGCTAACAAAATATCAAGAGCTTTATCAGGAGCATCGCGACTCTCTAGTAAACAGACTTCCTGTAGCTCACCCTTAACTTTTGATTGGATGTCTTCTGGTAGTAAAACCAGCACATAAGCTATTTTATTTACCTAATAAAATTGATGCTGCATACCGGGAATATCTTTTCTATTGGATTCCAAAAACTAATGGTACCATCATATACCTCCCTTCAGCAAGTCGGGGAGATACGGTTAAGCCACGTACTTCTCAGGGTATTAAAATTTGGTTCAGTTCGCTTCTGATTTTCAATAAACATCTTCGAGTGCATGCACTCCTTATGTTCATGCAGTGATATCAATACTAACTAGTAAACAAAGGGAATCAGTTAGCCTGACTAGCGTAGTATATGCTATCAGCTTAGAAATAAATGTATCGTGTATCGCTTAAATGACACAGGTACTATTGCCTATTACTCTTCAAGTCATTGCTGTTTTAGCCTACTAATGATATCAGTAGAAAACCTTCTCGCTTTTAACCGAGAAGTGATTCAGGAATTTATGAAAATCATAGGTGGAGATACCTAACAGATATTAAACCGTGATAGAAGGAAACCTCTTCGCCGCTTTTTGTACGCTTCAGATAAGCCGGCATCAATGATTTGTTAAGAACATTCTGTTCTTCTCTGCGATTTCCCTTTAACTTTAAGCACTTTAATTTCAATATCGCCTATACTAGGCTGTATAATTTGCTGTAACATATAACCGTCATAGACTACAGCATAAATATTCGTCAACAAGGGCTGCGGCACGTTATTGCAGTATGGTTTTAAGATCAACCTCAACATTGGTGTCTATCAGATTCCTAGTACATACCATTACGGATGATTTTATACAAGGAATCAAAAATAATATCTGGTTTTGCAGATACCTGTATGCTAGACTTTTCATAGGATATCATTTATCTGTTGTTAAAGTTATTTATTAAATTAATCAGTATTATACGCTATACCACCATCTCCGAAATTCCATACACCAGAATTAGTATAATTCAAGCATTTTTCTCCATTCTTTTTTTTGCTATGTAGATTCTTATTAAGGTATAAGTTTATTAACTTATTTGTATTAATAATTTATAAAACTGTTCTTGTCCTTTATGGACTCAATTACCGATTATTACTATGGTCGTGTATTTTTTCCGATTAATCTGTGTAACTTTCCTGATATTTAGAAGATGCTTATTTCTTGATTTTATAATAAACCTTTGCAAATTTCTGGATTTCTTTAAATTATCTATTGCTAAAGCCATATATATCCTTTACCTTAGATTATTAATTATGGCTGTCACAGGACGACAGTCAATAGGATATCATTTCAGTTGTTTATAGTTTTAATTTATTATGTTTCTCATAGAAATATAATTTTCTAAATTAATTCATTATATTAATAAAGAATTCTATTAGTAAGTTTCTCGTTCCAGCTCAGCCTCTTTCAGAATGAACTAATTACCTCTATTAATCCTGTTATGATTTTTAGCTGCCTTTCAGCCTGACTACTTTCGCTTTTTGGACATCTTATTCTCACTGCTTCTTAATATTTACATGAACATTAAAAGATTAATGAGTTACCGTGCTTCATAAAATAGAGTATACATTGAGTGGATTTTCACTCTATACTGATAACTTTATCCATTGTAATGGATAAACACTCTTTTTAACCTTTTCTAACTGTTATTAACCTACTACTTAACAAGTAACATCTTATTTTGTATTTTTCTTACTAACGATATATTTAATGATAGATATTCAGTTTATTCAGACCATTTCAATTCTGTTTGGCTCCTATTTCTTAGTTTTATTTAATACTTAAGTTAGTCTTTCATTCTTTCTTAGCACAAGAAAATTTCTGTCTTTTGCATAGAGAAAGTGATAATTAGGTTTCGAATCAATCTTATCTTATTTCAAAGGGCTTCTGTAATGAGCCTTTTATTCATACTTGCTCTATTAAATAACTGATGATGAATAATATCTAAAATTGTTATCTCTGTACTTTACACTTCATAAAATTAATAATTACTAGTAATAAAAAACTGTTGTATAGTTTAATTGGAGTCAACAATTCCATCAACGTAATACTCTTTAAAAAATCATAATTTTGTTGATCAATGAAACCAATTATAAACATGATATCGATAATCTTTAATACATAAAATAATATAAAATCATTAATAATAACTTTTCCGGATTTCACTTATGTCCTTTTAACATCTATAGTGAGCTGCTATACTGTAAATTCATTTTTATAAAATAAATTTTCCTTTCTTAAATAAAGGAGCCAAAATGATTTGGGAATATACATTAATCGGTCTAATCGCTGGTTTCATTATTGGTGCACTAGTAGTTCGCTTTGGGAATACTAAACTACGTAATCAAAAAGCTTTGCAAGATGCACTTAAAAAGAAAAACCATGAATTAGAAGAATATCGTAAAGAATTAATCAACCATTTTGCATGTAGTGCAGAATTACTTGATAACATGGCACAAGACTATCGTAAACTTTATCAACATATGGCGAAAAGTTCTCATGAATTGATATCTGATCTTCCAATACAAAACAACTTTTTTAACTATCGTTTAACTGAATTAGATAATAATCAAGCCAACATTAATTTACCACCGAAAGATTACTCTGAAGGCTCTTCTGGTTTATTTCGCTCAATATAAAAGCAAATTAGGTTACATATATTAACAAAATTGCATCTTTACTTAATTTTAATGGTAGCGGAACTAACTTGAGTAGAATTTATTTTTTTGTAAACATTAATATCATGTAAATAGATGTAAAAAAACGATTACCACTATCTGTTAACTGAACTTTTTTGCATAATTTAAAGTCTTAGACTTGCTGTGAGGCCTTTTAATCTATCCAAAAAGCAAATTACCCTAAATAAATTAGGTATGTAAGAGAATTGAATTCATGATGAAAAAAGAGAAATATTTTTTAACTATATTAGCTATGACTGCTAGTCTTTCATTCATAAATGTTCCTGCAGTGAGTTATTCTGCATCAATGCCACCAGTTACTTTATCATCTGGTCATGAATTATCTAGCTTAGCACCGATGCTAGAAAAAGTACTTCCTACCGTAGTTAGCATTCGTGTATCTGGAACACGTGTTCAAAATCAACAGCTACCCGAAGAATTTAAATTCTTTTTTGGGCCTAATTTTCCCTCCCAGCAACAGAGTATTCGCCCTTTTGAAGGATTAGGCTCGGGGGTTATTATTGATGCTAAAAAAGGTTATATTCTAACTAATAACCATGTCGTTGATAACGCTAATAGTATCCAAATTCAACTTAATGACGGTAGAGAAATTGACATTAAGCTTATCGGACGTGACCCTCAAACAGATATCGCTCTATTACAAATCAAAGATTCAAGTACAGAAAATCTGAAAAAATTGAACTTAATGGCAATTAAAATTGCCGACTCCGATAAACTGCGAGTTGGTGATTTTGCTGTTGCTGTTGGTAATCCATTCGGCTTAGGTCAAACGGCAACATCAGGTATTATTTCTGCATTAGGCCGTAGTGGTTTAAATGTAGAAGGTCTAGAAAATTTTATTCAAACTGATGCATCTATTAATAGAGGTAACTCAGGTGGCGCATTAGTTAATCTCAATGGTGAGCTTATTGGTATTAATACCGCTATTTTAACGCCTGTTGGAGGTAATATTGGTATCGGCTTTGCAATTCCATCAAATATGGCTAAATCCCTTAGTGATCAAATTATCAAACATGGTGAAGTAAAACGTGGATTACTGGGGATCAAAGGCACTGAAATGACCTCTGATGTAGCGAAAGCATTAAAGATTGATGTGCAAAAAGGGGCGTTTGTCAGTGAAGTGATACCAAATTCTGCAGCAGCTAAAGCAGGCATTCAATCTGGTGATATTTTAGTTTCAATTAATAACAAATATATCAATAGCTTCGCTGAGTTGAGAGCTAAAATTGGCACCAGTGAAATTGGTAAACAAATCACTATTGGGGTACTACGCAAAGGTAAGCCAATGCAAGTAAATGTTACCTTAGAAGATAGTGATTCTAGCGGAACAAAAGCCGAAGTTTTAACCAGCTTACTAATGGGAGCCACTTTAAGCAATAATACAATCAGGGGCACTAAAGGTGTCAAGGTCGATAGCGTTTCTTCTAATTCACCTGCAGCAATGCTTGGTCTGGTAAAAGGTGATCTTATCATTAGTGCTAATGAACAACGGATAGAAAATATTAATCAACTTCGTAAAGTTATTGAAACTAAGCCTAGTGCATTAGCATTAAACATTTTACGTGGTGACCAAAATATTTACTTATTACTTCGCGGTAATAATATATTTAATTAATAATTCACTAAAACAGGTACTGGTACCTGTTGTACCTGTTTGTATTTATATACCTATCTTACTATTTTATTATCTCGTTTATTGCTTATTACAGAATACTTACCATGTTTATAACCGTAACATACTATGATGCAAGTATCTGCGCAACTCTATGCTGCATCGGAGATCTTTATTAGCTGAGTACTGTTTTATATTTTCGGTATTAATCTTTTTAGGAATTCGTCTAGATGGCTCGGAATAAATCTTTTAAAAAGCATAAACCGGCTAAAATCTGGAAGACAGCACGCGATTTCAGGTATTACACCGCCTTTTATTCGAAGCGCTTTATGATCCTCACACTCCCGAAATAAATAATAAACAAACTGGTTAAACTTTTCATGACATCAAAAAAAATAGAGCCTATATAGCGATGTATCCGATCCCAATTTCTCAATTTTTTCTCTACACACAAGCATTATCCGGCTTTAGTTACAATTACTCGGAGTTTTTAGAACGCCTATGTTTAATTTGATGATGCTGAATAAAATTAAATTAAGGATCAAATGACTAACAGTATGCTTGCCAATGAATTTATAATCTATAGGAGGAGCTAGGTTATGATCCCCGTCTTCTTCGTTTTCTGTGGTAAGCAAAAAGATAATTGATTAGATATACCTGACGAATGCTTATAGCATAAGAATTTCTATTTTTTCTAGCAAGAGATGCAGATGCATATGTATATAATTCTCAATCCAACTAAACTACTTTTCAATATTGATTATAACTGAAATAAATTTCTTAAACTATATTGAAAGTGTCAACTCGTGGTACATCTATTTGTAGAGCGAACCTTTCCTACAGCACTTGTATCATGGTGTGCTAATCCTGAAAGTTACTCCTATACCTCTAATAAATCTTCCCGTCTCCGTTTCTTCCAAGGCTACAAGTCAAAAATTATAGTTGATATGACGCCAAACCTATTGACGCAGTGGTTAGCAAAGCAGGTTCATATTTTACTCGATTACAACTTACAACACATTATTTTCACTATCCCCATCTTCTTTGCCTTTTCAACAATAACTGGCTTGCGCAATTTAATGCTTTATTTCTGGCTACCACTTATACTTATGCTGTAGTGGACACACAACAGGGTATTAAAAATTGATATCTTCTATCCTTTGTGCATTTGTCCTCGACAACTCAATCAAGA
>JBQMRO010000003.1:0-708 GCA_052174475.1 Arsenophonus sp. NC-CH8-MAG3 | reverse complement strand
AAGTACAACACAAGAAAGGATTGGCTGAAGATGGGTCCACAGAGGGCCTGAAACATGTCCCAATAACGACACAAAACATCTTGAAAGGTACGAAAAAGAAAAAAGTAAAATTTATATATATGTTGTGAACTTTATATTTAATGCATAAATTACATTGTATTCACTACATATTTATATTTTGTATAATTACTACATACAAGTAAATACAATAATTTTATATAATGCTCATGTATATCATATTATATGATGAAGGGCTATGAGACATTGGTGGGAGAGAGAGGTACACAACTGTCAGGAGGTCAGAGGCAACGCGTTGCTATAGCTAGAGCAATTATAAGAAATCCCAAAATACTTCTTCTTGATGAAGCGACATCTGCACTTGATACTGAGAATGAAAAGGTACATAACAGCCCTTTAATTTATGCTTAAACATGTTGCCTCTTAAAAATAATATATGTTTCAAACAGTAATCTTTATGAAACAGTGTATTTTTGCAGATTGTACAAGAAGCATTGGATAGAGCCAGAAAAGGAAGAACCTGCATTATAATAGCTCATCGGCTGTCAACAATCAAAAATGCAAACAGTATTGTGGTAATTCACAGGGGACGAATAGTAGAACTAGGAACTCATGAATCCCTGATGAAGAAACATGCTCGCTATTATCACCTTGCTAAGAAAAGTAGCTACTGTTAACAAACAAAGTTGT
>JBQMRO010000002.1:0-341 GCA_052174475.1 Arsenophonus sp. NC-CH8-MAG3 | reverse complement strand
ATCACGGCATTCACCTTGTGGAAAATAAGCGTTTATTACGGTAATAATTCTTTTTTCTGTTTCAATATCTGCCATAATAATACGACACTGGGCATCCCTATCGTCGAAAGGGAACCCTTTGTGCTATTGGCCCCCACTTGGCTTAAGACGGCCCTGCGCGTGTGTGTCTGTGTGTAACAAATTAAATACATACTAAAAGTAAAAAGTACCAATAGCAGAGGTTTCTTTAAGTGAAATGCAGAATGGTTTCCACAAAGGGAGATTCTGTATAGATTGTATATTTACTCTGTCAGAGCTAATAGAAAAACATTGTGAATATAATATACCTACATACATCGCCT
>JBQMRO010000001.1:0-902 GCA_052174475.1 Arsenophonus sp. NC-CH8-MAG3 | reverse complement strand
TCGCCTACACGAGAATGCCAACGGTACGAAATTGGAAATGCTCTCATTGATGGAACGGTCTAGCACTTCTGAGTTGCAAGTCTTTTAATTTTCTAAGTCTTCTAACCTCTAACCATCTATGTATAAAATTGATGGAACAGTCTTAATCATCACCATTTTATCAGGTTGTCTGATTTTGTCGTTCTGTGCTGGAATAACCGAATATTGATCAAAACATTCAAGTTATTTGTTATAATTTCTTTTGTCTTGAGACCTGAAGATGTCTTAACAGACGAAAAGCTTAGTCTCAAAAGAAATTATAACAGTTTGCAAATCACAGAACAATAATTAAGGATGGCTGTTAACCCAACAAATAAGAATATTAAAACATTCAAGTATAATGTTGCAGTACTTTAGTACTAGAAATGGTATCAAAATGCGTTTATTATATTACCAAATATCAGCCCATGTCAAAACTAAGATATCTAATCTCGTTTGGGACAGTTTTATATTCCATGAAAATTTAGAACAATTTTACAAACAAATTTGATTTACATGAACAAATAAATATATATCTGGTTATTTCAACAAGCTTGGATTCAACTACTTCGAGAGTATTTAATGTATTTAGGATCTTACCAGACGTGGTCGAACCATGGACACTTAACCATGACCTTATGCAAGGGATTAGTGCATAGAAATCTCTTATGCAAGATATTTATGCATTTTAAATATGAGCATACCGAAGGATACTCGAAATAGCTTGGTTGGGAAAAATGTACAGCGTTCATAAATTCTCGGCGAGCACTACCATCGGAGTAATGAACACCATGTTTAGCTAAATAATAAGCATAATTAATGACTCCGATACCTAAAGTACGACGACCCATAGAGCCTTTTTGCGCAGCAAAAATTGGATAATT